>NZ_JUGR01000001.1:2400000-3000000 GCF_000800015.1 Terriglobus sp. TAA 43 | reverse complement strand
GCTGGTCAGCGGCAAAAGCATGAGCGAGGCAGCCGTGCGTATGGGCATCGGGCGCGACCTGTTCCTGGGACGCGGCGAGGAATCCACCGGCGGACGGACGCGATCCAGCGTTCTGGCGGATGCGGTGGAAGCCATTGTTGCGGCAATCTTTCGTGATGCCGGAAACGCCGGTTCTGCTCCCGGAAGCGGGTTGCGCGCGGCGAAGTCTTTTGTAGAGCGGGAAATCTTCAAGCCACGGCTGGCGGATCTGAAGATGGCTGCGTCGCAGGGTGCGCGTTTTGGCGGCATTGTGGGCGACTGGAAATCGGCCCTGCAGGAACTGTTGCAGGCGCGCGGCGAAGGGCAGCCCACGTATCGCACCCTGGAAGAGACTGGGGATGCCCACAACAAGCGGTTCCGTGTGGAAGTGCTGTTGGGCGACCGCGTGATGGGCGAGGGTGAGGGCGGTAGCAAGAAAGCCGCGCAGCAGGCTGCGGCCCACATCGCCTATGACCTGCTGAATCCGGAGATTGCGGACGGAGTGATCGCCACCGCATGATGCGACGCGCGGCCAGCTTCGTTGCCGATGCAATGGGCCAGATGGCCTCGTCGTTGGCACGGCTTACGGTTGTAGCGCTGTTCGTCATCACATTCATCGTGCAGCCATCGCAGATTCCTACGGGATCGATGATTCCTACGCTGCTCGTGGGCGATTTCGTACTGGTCAACAAGCAGGTCTACGCCGACCCTGGTCACTTCCGCTGGCTCATGCCGTACCGTGATCCGCGCCGCGACGACATAATTGTCTTTCACTACCCCATTGATCCGGCGCAACTGTTGGTGAAGCGTGTGATTGCCGTGCCGGGAGATCATGTCCATCTTCACGAGGGGCAGGTGGTGCTGAACGGCGAGCCCTTGAAGGAACCGTTTGCTCTCTACACGCCGTCGGGTCGTTCGCCGTATCGCGATGAGTTCCCGAATCTGCAGCGCGCTGATCCGGCCGCAGAAGCTACGTGGTGGATTGAACTTCGGCAGCGCATTCGCGCGGGCGACCTGCCTATACCGCCGGGACGCTACTTCGCGATGGGTGATAACCGCAACAACAGCCAGGACAGCCGCTTCTGGGGACTTGTGCCGAGACGTTCATTGGTGGGTGATCCGTTCCTCGTCTACCTGAGCACCGCGCCCACGCCGGAACATCCGCGAGGCCATCTGCGCTTCGATCGCATCGGCAGGATTGTGCATTAAAAATCTTCCTTGACGTGCTCTCGTCACGTGAATGGAATGGTCTGCAGCAGTCACGGAGGCATTTCCATGGCGACAACACCCAACATCGACCAACTGAAGCAGGGCATGCGCAATACGTGGATGGCCGGCGACTTCGGCGTCATTGCGAAAACAATCTCTGCCGGTGCTGAGGAGTTTGCGCACAGCCTGAACATTCCTGCGGGCGCAAAGGTGCTGGATGTAGCGACGGGAACAGGCAACGTTGCTATTCCGCTTGCACGCTCGGGATGCATTGTTACCGGCGTGGACATTGCGCCAAACCTGCTGGTGCAGGCACGCGAACGCGCAGCAGCGGAAGGCTTGACCGTGACCTTCGACGAAGGCGATGCCGAAGCACTTCCCTACCCTGACGCGAGCTTTGACGTAGTCGTTACGATGTTCGGCGCCATGTTCGCGCCTCGGCCAGAGCTGGTGGCGAAGGAATTTGCACGCGTTCTGAGGCCCGGTGGTCTGCTGGCGATGGCGAACTGGAATCCTGAAAGCTTTACCGGCAAGATGCTCCGCGCAGGATCGAAGCACGTTCCTCCTCCACCGGGTATCGCACCGCCGGTCCAGTGGGGTGATGACGCAATCGTGCAGCAGCGCCTTGCTGACGGATTCACCGAAATCCATACGGAACTGGCCCCGATTGCCTTCGATTTACCCGGCGGACCAGAGGCTGCGGTTCAACTGTTTCGCACCTATTACGGGCCGACGTATATGGCGTTCGGACGGTTGGACGAAGCAGGACAAGCAGCCTTGGCCGCGGATATGGTCGCGCTCTGGTCAGAACATAACGTTGCCGACGACCCGGCATCGCACACGCTGGTGCGCAACGAGTATCGAAAGGTAACAGCCCGTCGCGCTTAAGAGCCGGACAGCGAGATATTGCCATCGCCGGAATGGATCCGCAAAGAGGGACCTCCACCGTTCATCGTGCCGCGTACATGCGAGTGTCCACGGTCACCGTTCGTATTGGTGAAGAACGGAAGCGAAGAATTGATGCGGCCATCGCCTGTCGTGACATCCACCTCAGCGCGCAGATCACGCGGCAGGTTGATGTTGATGCTGCCGTCGCCGGTGGTCACAGACGATGAAGACGCCAGCGTGGAACCAGGCATGAGGTGCAACGAAACCGCACCGTCGCCACTACGAGCCTCAAACTGGTTGAGGCGGCCTTCCAGGTTCATGCTGCCATCGCCGGTGGTGGCGTAGAGTGAGCCTTCGGCGCGGCGCAACGTGATGCTGCCGTCACCGGTAGTCAGTCGCAACGTCCCCACAAGCTCTTCGGCAGAGATTGCACCGTCACCTGTGTGGGCGGAGACGCTTCCATGAAGGCCGGCAAGGGTAAGCGCACCGTCACCACTCCGCAGATCCAGATCTGTTTCCGTGGGCGTCATGATGGTCACTTCGGGTGAGTTGCCATGCCAGCCACCGAAGAACCCGCGCGACATCTCCTTATGCTTCAGCGCGAAGTGGATGCCGTTGCCACCTTGCAGCTCGGCGACGGACCACATGGAAGGATCGCCGTTGCGATAGTCCACACGGACACTGACCGTGCGGCAACCACCGCAGGACCGCACACGCACAGCTGCGTCGTCCACCTGCACCTGCAACATGGGCTTTCCATTCACGTTGTAACTCTTGTCCCAGGTCGATTGGGCAGAGGCCGTGACCAGGAACGATCCCGATAGAAGCAGCGCCAGAGTGATCGATCGCATAAAAATTCTCCTTACACACGCTGATACGTTTCAAACCAGCATTCCGTTCACAGATTCTGCACCATTCGTGGGGATTTTCGATAGTTCTGGCCAATAAAAAAACGGCCATCCCGAAGGATGGCCGCTGAGGCGATTTGTTTTGTGCGACTTCGTTAGAACTTGAAGATCGCGGCCAGTTGGAGTGAACGTCCGCCACCCGTGCCGTTCACACCCGAACCGGAACCAGTGGTACCGGTTACGCGGCCGAAGGTGGCGCTGGTGATGGAGTTAGACGGGTTGGAGAATTGCGGCGTGTTGGTGAGCTGGAAGACGTCCATACGAATGTCCAGCGTGGTTCCTTCCATTGGCAGACCAAACGTCTTGAAGATGGACGCGTTGTTCTGGAAGAGGCCAGGGCCAGTGAACGCATTGCGGCCCGTGTTGCCCACTGTGGTGCCATTGATGATTGGGCAGGTGACTGTGGTCGGTGTCGCTGTCGCATAGCCTGTGCATCCGTTTGGCTGTGCGAACGATGCGGGATCGAACCAGTAGGCGTTATTGCCAATGCCCTTCAGCTTCTTGAAAGGAGCGACCAGGTTTGCATTCTGCTGCCAGCCGCTGGTGTTGATGGTGCCGCCGTTCGCCGTGACGTTGAACGGTGTACCGCTGTAGAGCAGGACGATACCCGATACCTTCCAACCACCAATCGACTGAGCAAGGAAGCCCGTGTTTGCCCACTTCTTGCCCTTACCCAGCGGCAACTCGTAGGTGACAGACTGCGAGAAGCTGTTGGTGCGGTCGAAGTCGTTACGAGCGTAGTTGCGGCGCAGGTCCTGGAAGAAGGTGATGGCACCGTCGTCGCCTTGCTGATAACCAAGCCCCTTGCCCCAGGTGTAGGACGAGCTTGAAGCCAGGCCGTTGGTGAAACGACGGCTCAACGTGGTCTGCAGCGAGCTGTAGTTGCTGGAGAAACCGATGAACTGCTGCGTTACGCCGGCCGAGTGCTGGAACTTGATCTGCAGCGGTTGGCATGCCGTGCCGCAGTTCAGGCGGTCGGGTAGATTGATGTTGTTCGCCGCGCCGATGCGGACACCGTGATTGCCGACGTACGCAACAGACAGCGAGAAGTTGGCAGGCAGGGCTTGCTGCACGGCGAAGTTGTACGAATACACGTACGGGTTGTGGTAGTCCTGCGGGATGTAGATGTAGGTCTGGTTATTCAGCAGGCTGTTCGACGGGTCGATCTGGTAGACACCCGAGGTGGGAACAACGATCGGTACAGGAGCCGGGAAGCCGCTCTGGAACGTTACAGGCTGCGAGAAGGTATTGCCGGAGCAGGTGTACTGCGCCGAGAGATAGCTGCTACCAGAGCCGCAGGAAGTGTACGCATTGTTGGCGCGCACGGGATAGTTGTAGAGCCACGTGTTATCGGCATATGGCATATAGGCCATACCGATACCACCTCGAACCACAGTGTTGTCGCTTACGCGGTAGGCAAAGCCAGTGCGAGGCGCCCAGTAGTTGAGCTGCTTCTTGTAGCCCAGATCCATCGCGTTGGCACCCACGCCAGCAATACGAAGCTGGTTGGTGTTCGGGTCATAGGCCGAGAAACCTCCGGTCTTCGCTGGTGTGGCGGGCTGGTAGTACTCCCAACGAACACCAAGATCGACCGTTAGCTTGTTATTGACCTGCCACTTGTCGCCAGCGAAGCCGAAGTACCACCACTGACGATAATCAGGGAAGTAAGTAAACAGATCGCGTCCAACGCCGCTGGGGACGTCCAGCAGCAATGATGCGATATCGTTTGCAGCGCCGGTTTTGCCGCCAGGAATGCTGGTCTGGTTCTGACCGAACGTGGTGACGCCACGGGGGCTATAGGTTTGACCCTGCAGCAGTCCGTCACGAACACGGCGGATATCCACGCCCCAACGGAAGGTGTGGTTGCCCACAATCTTCGTCCAGTTGTTCACGAAGTCGATGTTGGCTTCCGCACGAATCCAAGGCATGGAAGGCGAGTAGCCGATGAACGGCCCCGAGGAGAAGGTACCGATGTTGATGCCAAGCTGGCCGCTGGTCAACTGGTCGACGTTGACACCAGGCGCGCCGGCGGTAGTGGCGTCGTTGGAGCCGTAGTCAGCCGGCTGCGACGTGTTGCGGTAATGTGCCACGCCCAACCGAACTTCGGTGAGCAAGGTGGACGAGAAGGCATGATCGTAGTTCAGACCGGTTGAGAAGGCGTTCTGATGGCCTGTACCGGCAAAACCACCGCCGTTACCAGGACCGCCAAGGAAACTGGAGAAGGATGGCGCCTGGAACAACGAATAGATCTGCTGGCTGAAACGTCCGCTAAGGTGGTCCTTCGGAGTGATCTGGTAATCGACCTTAACGTCGTAGGTATTGGCGTCCTTGAAGAAGGGCGAATTAACGAAGTAATTGTTGCTGGGGGCCGAAAGCGTATTCAGATTCTGATTCGGCTTCGGAAGCTTCTGCAACAAGCCCAATGACACGGCGTTTACGCGGGCAATAGGAATCTTGTTGCCAGCGAAAGGTGTACGACCAGCACCAGTGGTCGGATCGCCCGTTGCAGGATCGTATACCTGTGTTGGCAGGTCACTCAGGTCAATGAAGCCGCTGCCGTTATCTGTGTAGTACTTGGCGAACGGGATTGTCAGCGTGTTTGATGTGCGCTCATGGTCGGCGGTACGGAAATAATCACCGTAGAAGAAGAGCTTGTCCTTGATGATGGGACCGCTGATGTTGCCACCGAAGTAGTTGTAGGTGACCTTGCCTGCGGCAGCGGCGAAATACGAACGCGCGTTGAAGTAGCTGTTCTGCAGATACTCAGACGCAGAACCGTGGAACCGATTGGTACCGGACTTCAGAGTGACGTTGGTGACAGCGCCGATGGCGCGACCAAGCTCCACCTGGAAGTTGTTGGTCGATGCTTCAACGGAGCCGATTGCGTCGGCAGGCGGGATGAGGATCTGGAGCAGGCCCGTACGCATGTCATCGTCGATGCCTTCGATGTTGTAGGCATTGCCCATACGCGGAAGGCCGTTGACTTCGGTCTGCAGAGTGGAACCGGCATTGAAGAATTGCGAATGCTGGAAGGTTGCAGGTGTGGTGCCGGGAACCAGGTTCAACAGCGACTGGAAGTTGCGGTTCACGCCCATGGGCAGCGTTTCGACGCTCTGCTGCTCAATCTTCGTTGAGACATCAGCGCGATCGGACTGCATCATTGGTGCGGAGTCGGTGACTTCGATGGTTTCCGTCACGTTGCCGGGGTTCAGGTCGAAGTCAGAACGCGTGGTGTTGTTCACGAGCACGTCAACGCTGGGATGCGTTTCGCTCTGGAAACCCTGCATCTGCACGTTCACGGAGTATGCGCCCTGCGAAAGGTTCTGGAAGCTGTAGTTGCCACTGGCGTTGGTTGTGGCTTCGTGGGTGATGTTGGTGGCTTTTTCGGTGATGGTGACCTTGGCGTTGGGAACGGCTGCGCCGGTCTTGTCCTGTACGGTGCCCAGCAGCGATCCGTTCACTGCCTGCGCCATCATCATGCCTGGGAGCATTACGGGAGCGGTTGCGCCTGCCAGCAGCATCAGGCGCACTGCATTCTGCGCCAGACCTTTTCGCATGCGCGAAGGGAATTGGATAGGTGTCACGATATTTCCTCCGAAAGGGCTAACATCTGTGCGTTGCATGTGGCCTCTGCATTCACCGCGAGGTAGGACCACTTTTTTGAAGCGGCCAATTCTAGGCATTGGTCAGACCATTGAGCAAGCATGAAATTTCAAATGAGCCTGTGATTTTTTGAGGAAGAATCGGCGGAGGTGCGTCGAAACGTTTCGTTCTCCGTTGTGTTGTACATCGTGCCCCAAGGACCTATGAGATATGGAAGAAATACGTCTCAAAAGATCGCTCGCTCGACGAAGCAGGTATTTAGAAGAGCAACAAAAAGACGCAGCCCAGAGGCTGCGTTCTTCTTGAATCGAAGTTTTGGAAGGCTACTTTATACCTTGAGCTTCTTCAGGTAAGGAACGCTTGGCGCCATGAGTGCCGGATCTTCCTCGAGTTCAACAAAGTAATTCTTCACGCCTGCCTTGCCGGCAGCCGCGAATACAGCCTTCCAATCCACAACACCCTTGCCAATGGAGACCTGGCGGAATCCGCTCTTGGTGGAAGCGTCCTTCACCCAGTCCTGACAGTGCATGGATTGAAAGCGACCGGCGTACTTCGTAAGGTAGGTGACGGGGTCGAAACCGTCCTGCATCGTGGAGACCTGGAATTGCAGCTTCACGGCGGGATGAAGCTCGGTGATCATCACGTCGTAGACCTTCTTACCTTCGATGGTCTTGGAGACGAAGCCTTCGTTATGCAGCATGGGAATGATGCCTGCAGCGTTGGCCTTTTCTGCGAAGGTATTGAACTCATCGACGTAGCGCTTCACGTCGTCGAGCGTTTCATTTCCTTTGGCGTTGAAGGGGCCAAGAGCGGCGATGGCCATCTGCGTCATGCCGAACTCTTTTGCATAGGCGATGCTCTTGTCTGTTTCTTGGAACAGTTCCTTGCCGCCCCAGTGAGCCGAGAAGCAGTCGAGACCCCAGCCCTTGAGCAGGTCATGCAGTTCGCGCGGCTTGTACTTCTGCAGCGAAGCGAAGTCACTGTAGCCGTATGGCGAACAGAGTTCCACCGTGGAGAAACCCGCTGCAACAAGGCCCTTCATGGTGCCTTCAAAGTCCGTGGCAACGCTCTTGCGGAAGACGTAGCTCTGGAAACCAATGGGCAGGCCCAGGGGGTTTGCAAAGCTTGCCGGTGAGGCGGCCACGGCGGTGGCGGCTGCGGCAAGCTGGAGGAAGGTGCGTCGTGTCATGGCCATGGGCTTACATCTCCACTGAGAAATTGCAGACAACATCGAACTCAACCATGTTGAGCGCTAGGACGGTGTTAACGCAAATTTGCGAGGCTCTCCACGGACGGCACGAAGTAATACGAGCCCGTGATGGGCGCTGTATAACGCGTGAGCGCGTCGCGTGTGCCGTTGACGAGGCCTGCCATGCTGTCCAGCATCTTCTGCAGGCGTTGCTGCTCGGCGCTGAAGCCAACGAACATGGTGCCGTGGTCCTGCACGTCTCCGTACGGCATGTTGCGGCGGAAGATGTTGCCAAAGGTGTCCTGATCGGTGCGCGCCACGTGCGAGTATTCCGGCTTGTCTTCCAGCTCGGTGCTGTCGGCCTTAGTGCGGCCCATGGTCAGTTCCTGCTGGTGCACGGGCAGCGCTTCCCAGGCGCTGGTGTTGTGCTGCCATTTCTGTAACAACAACACAGAGCCTGCCGCGCCAGGCTGGTTCTCTGGAATCAATGCATCGCCGGGTGCTTCCAGCAGCGAAGGATTTTCTGATCCGTCGATGAATCCGGTGAGGTCGCGATCGTGTTGATAAGGCCAGCTTGTGGTTTCGTCAGAGAGCGTGGCAACATCGGCGAAGTCCTTGACCACAGCGCGCGCCATATCGAACAGGACGTCGTACGCGCTGCCGGAGAGCCACACCAGTGCATCATGCTGCGTCGCAGGCATCGTGAAGTTCTCTACTCCACGCAGGTCTTCATTGAAGCCGTGAATGTCTGCGGGCATGTCCCCGGGCATCAGCGTGCGCCACAGTTCCGGACGGACGCCGATGACAAAGTTCACGCCACCGGTGGTGGTGCGTGGTTCGCGAATGGCTGCGATCTTCGATGCAAATGCAGCGTGGTGCTGCGCATCCAGCAGGTCAAATTCCAGATACGCGTGCGAAGAGGTGCCAAGGGCAAAGATACCTGCCTGTGGTGTGTACATGCGGGGATTATAGGTTGTCGACGCGTCTACGTTGTTGCAACACGCGTGTGAACGTGTAGCCAGCAGTTGATGGCAAAACGAGAATCAGCAAAGTTCTGCGATGAGCACGCGATCGGCATGACCTGATGCGGTACGAACGACGGAAAGATGGCCAGCGTGTTTTGGGCGGGTTCAATATCCGTGTAGGTGTCATCGTTTGCAGAGAACAGACGCAGTTGGCCGCCGGTAAAACTCTTAGGTTCACGATGAAAGTAGTACACGGCGCTCAGCGCGCGATGCGATCCCTGTCCCATGGCTGTTTGCGTATCGGTGTGGCGCGTGAAGTGCGCGCCGTCGTTGTGCGCGGCGAGTTCCAATTCCATTCCAGAAACATCAAAGGGCGGCAAGCCCATCTGCGTCAGCCAGCCACGGTATTGGCTGCTTGCGGCTTTGGCCAACGGCATCTTGAAGGGACCAATATCCTGCATCACCAATGCGCGCCGCAGCTTGTCGTCCACGCCGGTGTGCACGCGCGCTGGCACAAACCCGTTTTGATTCTCCAGGGTCCAGCGCAACAGGTTGCTGTGGTCTTCCGCAGAGAGGAAGTTCTGCACGATGAGGTGAGGCGCTTGCGGCATGGCGACATTATCGCGCACCGGAAGAAGCGCGTGCAGGTTCGGAATTACACTCGGAACACTTATGCTGAACCGCCGCGAGTTCCTGCGAACATCCACCCTGGCCGCGTGCGCTGCCACCGCTTCCGCGAAGACCGCGGCAGCACTGCCTGCGACGCGTAAGCCAAACATCGTCATCTTCCTCGCGGACGACATGGGGTATTCCGACATTGGTTGCTACGGCGGCGAGATTGATACACCGCATCTTGATCGGTTGGCGAAGAACGGTGTGCAGTTCAGCTCGTTTTACAACTCGCCGCGCTGCTGCCCGTCGCGTGCGTCGTTGCTTACGGGGATGTATTCGCACCAGGCGCATATGGGCATGATGGTGGACGATCATGGTCGCTACCCTTTTCCTGCATACGATGGAGACCTGAACGAGAACTGCGTGACCATCGCAGAGGCGTTGAAGCCTGCAGGTTATGCCACGCTGCATTCGGGTAAGTGGCATCTGTCGTCGCAGCAGAAGACTGAAGGAAATCCTGACAGGCATAACTGGCCTCTGCAGCGCGGCTTTGATCATGGCTACAGCATGATTACAGGCGCGGGAAGCTACTACACGCCGAATTGCCTCACGCGCGACAACGAACCCATCAACCACTTCGACAAAGACTTCTACTTCACCGATGCCATTGGCGATGAGGCCGTGAAGATGATGGGCAACGTGTCGCAGGAGCAGCCGTTCTTTCTCTATTGCGCATTCAACGCTCCACACTGGCCGCTACATGCGCCGGAAGAGGTCACGGCAAAGTATCGTGAGCGCTATCTCGCAGGCTGGGACACGATGCGCGAGCGTCGCCACGCGAAGCAGCTTGCTTCCGGTTTATTGAAGGCAGAGTGGCAAATGACGCCTCGCGATCCGCGTGTGCCTGCATGGGAACGCGCTTCGTACAAGAAATGGGAAGCCGAACGCATGGCCGTGTACGCGGCGCAGGTGGAGATACTGGATCGCAATGTGGGTAAGGTCATTGCGCATCTCGAAGCGACGCACCAGCTTGAGAACACGCTGATCTTCTTCATGGCAGACAACGGTGGTAATTATGAAGAGTTCAACATCCAGAAGATGCCCGCAGGATCGAAGCGTGCGATATGGGTTCCTGATGCAGCGCCCGATGGAGGCGAGCTGCAGTTTGGCAACGATCCGAATGTGATGCCAGGACCTGCAAACACCATCCAGAGTTATGGCGGCCCTTGGGGCAATGTGTCGAACACGCCGTTTCGTTTGTACAAACACTTCGCGCATGAGGGCGGCATCTCCACGCCGTTTCTTGCCCACTGGCCTGAAGGCTTCAAGACGCAGGGACACATCACGCATCAGGTGGGGCATGAGATTGACGTGATGCCTACATGCCTTGCTGCCGCAGGTGTAACGATGCCTGTGAAGAGCAAGGCTGGTACTGCACCCGCATCACTGGAAGGCAAGAACCTGATGCCGGTGTTGCGCGGTGGCTCGATTGCGGATCGCGGCATGTTGTTCTGGGAGCACGAAGGCAACTGTGCGGTGCGCGATGGCAAATGGAAACTTGTGGCAGCCTTTCCAGACACGTGGGAGCTGTACGACATGGATGCGGACCGCACAGAGCTGCACAACCTTGCGGAAGCGAATCCTGCGCAAGTGCATCGCATGGCGGACGCCTATCGTGCGTGGGCCAAGCGTGTGGGAGCGCAGCCGTGGCCCATGCCGCAGACGCCCGGCGGCGATCGCAGCGGCCTGCCGCTTCCGAAATACCTGGAAGACGACCGACAGTAAGTTTTGCTAACGAACGGATGACTGCGTCAGGCGTTCCCAGTTGCCGCACGCAATCTTCTCTTTGTCTTCCGCGCTGATGGATAACTGTTCCAGAAACTGTCTGGGTGCTCCGCCGGGACGGTACTGGTAGGGATAGTCTGCGGAGAACAAAACACGGTCAATGCCGACGACGTCGACTGCGTGTCGAAAATACAGCTCGTTCCACATGCCGCTCGGCGTTACGTAGAGGTTCTCGCGCATCACGTCCAACACAGGCCGCTGCAGCGTTTGTATGTGACTCAGGTTCTTCAGGCGCTCTGTGTAGAAGAGGACCACTTCGCCCCAATGGCCAAGGATCATCTGCAACTGCGGATATTTATCAAAGATGCCCGCCAGAATCATGCGTACAAACTGAATGCCCGCTTCGTAATGCCAGCCGAGGCCAAAAGTAGCAAAGGCCGTGCCGGTCATGTCGCCGAAACCGCCGTAGAGCGTGTCGCGCACAGCCTTCTGCGGTATCTGCGGATGAATGTACATGGCACACCCAGCTTTTCTGCCATGGCAAACATGGGCAGGAAGTCGGGATGATCGAGGTTCTTATCGCGCGTGCGGCCGCAGAGCATTGCGCCGTGAAAGCCGTGCTCTTTCACGGCGCGTTCCAGCTCAAGCGCTGCTTCCTGCGGCGCGGCTGTGGGAAGCGTTGCGAATCCCTGAAAGCGATCGGGATGTTTTGCAATCGCCGCAGCGAGTAGGTCGTTTGTGTTGCGCGCCAGCGTGACGCTTTCTGCTGGTTCCAGGTTGTGCAGAGCCGGTGTGGTCACGGAGAGCACCTGAACGTCAACGCCGCTCTCATCCATTAAAGCGATGCGGCCTTCGCCAAGATCATCGAGACGCGCTTCGATTTCACCACGGTCGAAGACGGATGTCCCTTCCGTTCCGATAACCGAAGCAGCCCACGCAGCGCGGATGTCTGCGGTAAGGAAATGTTCTTCGAGCGCGATGATCTTCATAGAAACTCAGATGCGCGCCCGACTCTGTGGAATCGGACGCGCATAATGATTGCTTCGTTTGAGTTGGTTAGAGCGCGTCGATGCGGGTGCTGCCACTGCCTGTGCGGATGCGAAGCTCCGGTCCGCCGCCGTTCAGGGTGCCGTGTACCGAGTGGCGATTGCCCATGTCGCCCGTGGTCATCATGGGGATGTCGCTGTGGAAGCCGCCACTGCCAGCGGTCGCGTCCACGGTTGCGCGGAGATCACGCGGGAACGCGAGGTGTACGCCACCGCTGCCAACCTCAATGGTTGAATCGCCCTCCATCTGCTGCCCCGGACGCAGACGGACAGAGACGCCGCCGCTACCCGAATGAACGTGGAACTGGCTGAAGCCACCGTCGGCATTGAAACCGCCACTGCCTACGCTGCCGCGTAGACGGCCTGCGCTATCCATTACGTGAACGCCGCCGCTTCCGGCGCTGATGTTGATGTTGCCATTCACACCCGTGAGTTCGGTGCCGCCGCTGCCGGACTTCAGCGAGACGTCGCTGGTGGCCGGCGTTTGAATGATCACCTCGGGCGAACGGCCGTGGCTGCTATGCCAGCCATACTCCTCGCGCCGCTTGAGCGAGAAGAAAATCTGGTTGCCGCTTCCGCTCTCTTCCAGCTTGTAGTCCTTCAGGTCCTGGTCGTGAGCGTCCACGTGGATGGTGACCGAACGGCAAGTGCCGCAGGAAGTGGTATGAATGCTTGCCTCACCCGTGTTTACGTCCAGGGAGACGCGGCCGCTCACCGGATACGATTTATCCCACGTTTTGCCGGACTGGGCGTGTGTGGCAACGGAAGTGACGAGGGCGACGGTAAGAACCGCGAACGTAGAAATGCGCATGGCCGGGAAATCCTCTGCCAGACAATACGCAGGAAATTGGTTGGCGGTTCGGATTTTTTAGGAAAGTTCTCTATTTAATTTCTTCCGTGATGGAGCGAATGCGAATTACTACGTCTGGACTAAGAGATTGCAGAATGCCACCATGGTGGCTGGTTTTGTTTGACTATGAGAAAGGCGTCTGGTCGCATACCTGCCCACCAGAACTCCACTGCATCTCCATAGGGTTTCGTTGCTTCTTGAACTTTCTTGCTGTCGTCAGGATGGCACTGTGCGCCCACAATTACTTCTTTGAGCACAAAGGATGATCCGAACTCCATCCAATGGAGCCCTTTTTCGTCCGGTGGATCATGCAAATCCACAAACAGCCGCACTTCTTGTTCGTAGCTCCAACATTCATGCTTGGTACGAATCAATCGATTTGCGAGATTCAAATTCACGTCTTTCAAACTGCGGATTTGCATGAGATTGGGTTGATATTGGACGTCAGTTCCATAGTCTGACTCGGAAATGTCGAAACCAAGACATATTCCGGTATGAGCTGCACCATAATGGCTCCAGAGTAAGAGGTTGTCCCAATTTCGGCTGAAACATAGAATCCCTCGCCTGCTCCAGATTTCGCGATTTAGCTCAGATACCGCCTCCGCTACTGCTGGGTCTCGAGTGTCGAGCGGTGAAAGGTCGAATGGATCATTCAAGTCTTGGACAGTGGAGACTTTTAGTCGCCCAGTCTGCAAGTTACTAACACCGTAAATTGAAGATAAGTACTTATAGACTCGTTTCATTTTCGCCAATCTGTAGAGGTTCTCAGGGAGCGCCTGATTGCAGGTAGTCGCATTATGAGGCTATTGCTCGATGTGACGTTTACATTGGCAAGTTCCTCACGCTTGCATCGCCGGTTCATGAATATTCCTCCTCTAACCAGACCCGGCAAACTGGGTAACAAGCAAAGGCCCCGCTTTCGCGGGGCCTTTGTCTTGCTTCTGTTTGCTTAGTATTCCTTCACACCATCCACAAACGCCTTCAGCTTGCGGCTGCGGCTTGGGTGGCGGAGCTTGCGGAGTGCCTTTGCCTCTATCTGGCGGATGCGCTCGCGCGTTACCTGGAAGCTCTGACCTACTTCTTCCAGCGTGTGTTCGCTGCCGTCTTCCAGTCCGAAGCGCATCTTGATGACGCGCTCTTCGCGCGGCGTCAGGGTGCGGAGGACCTGGCTGGTGTACTCCTTCAGGTTGACGCTGATGACAGCGTCGGAAGGCGATACGGCCATACGGTCTTCAATGAAGTCGCCAAGGTGAGAATCTTCTTCTTCACCGATGGGCGT
Organism: Terriglobus sp. TAA 43; assembly: GCF_000800015.1. Taxonomy (NCBI): domain Bacteria; kingdom Pseudomonadati; phylum Acidobacteriota; class Terriglobia; order Terriglobales; family Acidobacteriaceae; genus Terriglobus; species Terriglobus sp. TAA 43. The sequence continues at coordinate 2,985,648 of NZ_JUGR01000001.1, read as the reverse complement.
TTCCAGCGAGATGGGCTCCTGTGCAATCTTCAGGACCTTGCGGACCTTTGCAACAGGGATATCCATACGCTTTGCAATCTCTTCCGAGGAAGGTTCGCGACCAAGCTCCTGCACAAGCTGACGGCTGGTGCGGATGAGCTTGTTGATCGTTTCGATCATGTGCACCGGAATACGGATGGTGCGGGCCTGATCGGCGATGGCGCGCGTAATCGCCTGACGGATCCACCACGTTGCGTACGTGGAGAACTTGTAGCCACGGCGGTACTCGAACTTGTCCACTGCCTTCATCAGACCGATGTTGCCTTCCTGGATCAGATCAAGGAACTGCAGGCCACGGTTCGTGTACTTCTTCGCGATGGAGACCACGAGACGAAGGTTCGCCTCGATGAGCTCGCGCTTCGCGCGTTCCGCGTCCATGTCGCCCTGCACCATCTCGCGCTGTGTGCGCTTGAGGCTGTCCACGGTGATGCCCGCTTCAGCTTCCAGGCGGTCAAGATCGTGGCGGCAGTTCTTCTGCTGGCGACGGTATTCCTTCTTCAGCTCTTCAGACTTGCTGGCGTCGAACTTGGTGTCCAGATTCTTGATCTGGCGCTCCAGCGTCCGCATGCCGTCGACGGTCTTATTTACCTTGTCGAGCAGGCGCTTCTTTTCGCCATTCGTGTACTTCAGCTCGCGGACAATGCGGCTGACCTTCACGCGCTCGCGGCCAGCAGCCCAACGCAGTTTGCGCTGTTCCTTCTGGCTCTTGGCCTTGCCGGATTCCAGGGTGGCAAGGGCTTCTTCGGCGGCGTTCTGGTGCTTCACCAGGTTGTCGATGCGCTTGGCGGTCGCCTTCACGCGTGCGGCCAGAACGTCTTCCGTCAGCTCGTCTTCATCAAACGTGACAACTTCCTTCACGTTACGGACGCCACGCTTCAGATCTTCGCCGAGCGCGATGATTTCGCGAATGACGATCGACGAACGCGAGATAGCCTTCATCACGCGAAGCTGTCCGCGCTCAATGCGTTTGGCGATTTCGACTTCGCCTTCGCGCGTCAGCAGCGGTACAGTGCCCATTTCGCGCAGGTACATGCGCACGGGGTCGTTCGTCTTTTCCAGTTGACCCGGGGTCAGGTCCAGTTCAACGTCGTCGTTCTCTTCTGATTCTTCGCCGTACTTGTCACGGTTTTCGTACTTGTCCTCGCCATTGAGGACGTCAATACCCTGCGTGTTGATGGTGGTCAGCAGGTCATCCAGATCATCGGCAGAGGTGATGCCTTCGGGAATCAGGTCATTGACCTCACCGTATGTGAGATAGCCCTTTTCCTTCCCGGTGTCGATCATCCGGTCTACGTCTTCTTGATAGTTGTCGATCTCTTCAGCCACGGTGTTTTCCGTCCAGTCCCGAAAATTATGCGCAGGAGCCGACGCGCCAGGTTGCAGGCGCAGACACGACTCCCTTTATGGATGCGATGTGCATGAGCGGGGAAGCATAGGGCGCGGTATCAAAGACCGCAGGCGCAAGGTTGACAGTCGTGTGAGGACTGGACCACAAAGGCGCACTTCTCCAGCGAAGCACAGAGTAGCACATTCTTTTAGACGTTACCAAGAGAAAAAAGACGCAGAAGTATACGCCCTGTAGATTTCCCCTGCCTTTACCGCTGTGAAATTCGAGTGACGGGTCAATCCAGCCTTACGAGATACGGCAAGGCGTCCGGTTCTGCCGTGCGCAGAGTATCCGCAATCGCTACTGCTTGCCGCTTATCGTATCCGACAGGATTAATGCGTACCCAGTGGCCCGTAGGGCCCTGAAATTCAAGCACTTTCGCGGTGCTGTAGCGTCGCTGCAAGTCGTTCTGCAGGCGGAGCGCATTGCGAGAGTCTTGAAACGCGCCAATCTGTACGCACCACTTACCGGTTGGCGAGACCCCGGCACGCTGCTGCAAAACTTCAATCCGCACCTGTGTCACGCCTGCGCGATACACGCCGGTGGCTTTGGCTGCGGCCAGCGACAGGTCCAGCACCCGACCGTGCACGAAGGGGCCGCGGTCAGTAATGACCACCACCACGGATTGGTTCGTAGCTGTATTTGTTACGCGAACGGTCGTTCCCATGGGGAGCGTCCGGTGCGCTGCCGTCATGGCATTCTGGTCGTATGGCTGGCCGTTGGCGGCCTGTCGATTGTGATACGGCGGGCCATACCAGCTTGCAAGGCCTGTTTCCACGCTGGAGTCGCCGGGGGCCAGAGCGTTGTCGTTCCAGTTGGGTGGTGGCGTTGCGTACGACGGCAATGGCCGTTTCGCAGTTGCGGAATTGGAGGACGAAGCGCCGCTGCGCACCGGCGGTGGTGGCGGATAATTCCGCGACACCTTTGCCTTGTGATGGCATCCGGTGGTCAACAACACCACCAGAAGGCTGGCAAATACCAGCCCTGCTCGCTGCCATTTCCTGCGGCTAGCGGCTGCGGTCATCCATCTTCTCCGCAAGTTTGTGCAGTCCATCCGCAGCTTTTTTCAGCGCAGATGAGCCCTGTTGGCGCACTTCTGGCACCACTTCGTCGTTCAGGTAGCGGATCAGGCGCTGCAGTTCGGCCTCGGCACGGTCGGTTGCATCCTGTACTTCACGATTCCAGTCGGCCATCTCCCGATTCCTTCCCGCGCCGATGGGCGCACACATCCACATGCAATTAGAACCGTATCCACAGCGAGGGTTCTGCGAGAATTCTCGGGAGTTGCCGCTTGAGTTAACCCCGGACCCCGGTGCAACTCAAACGAAATAACAAGCTTCCAATTTGCGATACACCGGAGCACTCTGTAATACAGCCCCGAAAAGGAACGCCAAGTTGAAGCGATATCTCATTGCGTCTGCCTCTCTCTTAATCTCGCCGTTGCTGTTCGGGCAGGAACCGAATGTGCAGCACATGGCGGAGGCGCGCCTTGAACAGCCGGCGTTTCTGCCGGATGCGCCCTCAACAGTACGCGATTCGCTTGAAGACCAGGCAGACCAGAAGAACGCGAATTCGCCCATACGCGCCAACGCGGGAAACTACGGGCGCCCGGTGGCGAAGAAATACGCGAGCCTGATCTATCCCGGCCAGCAGGCGCTTCCGCTCAGCGCCACAGACAAAATGGTCTATGCGCTCCCTGACGCTTTTGGCCTGATGAATCTCGTCAGCATCATGTCTTCAGCGGGATGGTCGCATTTGATTGACTCATCGCCGCACTATGGTCACAACAGCGAAGCCTTCGGCAAACGCGTGGGTGCTGCGGCATTGCGTAACGTGACACAGAGCCTGACCACCGATGCGGTTTTTGCGCCGATTTTCCACGATGATCCTCGCTACTACCAGATGGGGCGGGACCACGGCTTCTTCAAGCGCGGCTTTTATGCCGCTTCGCGCGTTGTGGTGACACGGTCCGATAGCGGACACCAGAGATTGAATGCGCCACTGCTGCTTGGTTACGGAACCGCAGCCGGGATCAGCAATTTCATCTACCCCGATCAGGACACTGGCGCGAGGGCCACGTTCGAAAACTACGGCACTTCGCTGGGCGGCGCTGCCGTCGGTATGCTGGCGAATGAGTTTCTTGATGACGCTCTGCGTATCGTTCATTTGCGGAAATAGCGTGTTATCAGGCGAAACGCCATTTTGCGTCATGAATAAAAGCCGACTGATTGAGTCGGCTTTTTCATGCGTAAAAGTAAGCCTTCCGTTCACTGCAAGAGATCGCCGTTCGCTGCTTGATGTCGCTGTTCCATAAATCACAGATGTGCCCCTCTGACGCTTCCGGTACGCTTTTTGAGGCGCAAGTCCCTGTGTCTTTGTGGGTTCGTGCCGAAAGTTTGGAGCTTGGGATGGAGTTCAAACATCTTTAAGCTCGTCGCATAGATTCATTAAGCCCGTCCACGTGATCCCCACGGGGTGAGGCATTCGTTCAGGAGAAGGTATGGCCAAGGCATCGAAGCTCGCAGAAAAAGCCCTTACGCTGGCAGCGCAGGGAGCATGGGTAGTGTTTGACAAGCTGAATAACATCAGCCCGAACCCGTCGTTCACGCCGAAGTGGAGCGACAAGCCTCTGCTGAAGAGCTATCAGAAAGAAAAGCCGCCCCTCGGCTGGCCCCGTACGACCGATTCGCTCTGCCCCCGCTGCGTGCCGGAGATCCGTCAGCAGATTGTGGATGGCAAGCTGCCCCACGAAATCCTCCTCAACGAGAAGGTCGGCGAAATCAAGGCTCAGATCATCGAGCGCGATGGCCAGATCCTGATGGTGAAGGATTGCCCGATCCACGGCCACTTCGAAGACGTGATGTCCATCGATCCGCCGATGATGAAGCACCTGGAAGACGTTTTCCCGGGCCGCGATATCCGCGCCCACAACGATGAGAAGCTGCACAACCACGGCACCAGCACCGTGACGCACGGACGTGGTTCGGTTCTGACGATCGATCTGACCAACCGTTGCAACATGATGTGCGACCCCTGCTTCATGGACGCGAACCAGGTTGGCTTCGTTCACGAACTGACGTGGGACGAGATCAAGACCATGCTGGACAACGCAATCCAGATCAAGCCGCGTCGCCAGATGTCGGTACAGTTCTCGGGCGGCGAGCCGACCCTGAGCCCGTACTTCCTGGACGCTGTCGCTTATGCCCGTAAGGTTGGTTACAACTCGGTGCAGGCTGCTACCAACGGTATTGAGTTTGCGAAGTCGAAGGAATTTGCGAAGGCCGCGGCGGAAGCCGGTCTGCGCTACGCATACCTCCAGTTCGACGGTATCGGCAACGCTGCCAACAGCCACCGTAAGGTTGGCAACTCGTTCGATGTGAAGCTGCAGGCGATCCACAATCTGCATGAGGCAGGCGTGGACATCGTTCCCGTCACCTGCATCATCAACGGCATCAACAACGAGCAGGTTGGCCGCATCATCGAGTTCGCTCTCGACAACCCGAAGAAGATCAACTTCCTCTCGTTCCAGCCGGTTTCATTTACCGGTCGTGACGAAGCAGTTTCGGACGAGCGCCGTCAGGCACAGCGTTACACGCTGTCGCACCTCGCACACGACATCCGCAACCAGACGGGCCTGGGCGAGTCCACCCGCGATTGGTTCCCCATCTCGTTCATGTCCACCTTCTCTGACTGGGCCGATCTGGTTCACGGACCGGAGCATGAGTGGGGCCAGCTCTCCTGCGGTTGCCACCCGAACTGCGGTATCGGTATGGCGCTGATGATCGATAAGGAAACGAAGGAAGCTGTGCCGGTAACGGCGTTCCTGAACGCTGTACAGCTTGCGAAGGACGTGGCTCGCGTCAACGATGCGGCACGTGGCAAGTTCCTGTCCATCGTCGGTGTGTCGCTTGCCCTGCTGCGCAACTACGACCCGACCAAGTCACCCACGCACTTCCGCATCATGGATTTGCTGCAGAAGTTCGACAAGTGCTTCGGCGCTACCGGCCGCAATTACGGCAAGGTAACTGGCGACCGCACCATGGCCGACATTGAGAAGCGCCGCGCTGACCGCTGGAACTTCCTCTTCATCGCCGGCATGTGGTTCCAGGATCTGTTCAACTACGACTTCCGCCGCACCGAGCAGTGCATCATCCCGTACGCAACGCAGGAAGGCGAAATCAGCTTCTGCGCGTACAACACGGGTATCGGCTGGCGCAACATCATCGAGAAGATGCACATGACGTCGACCCTCACCAAGTGGTACGAGGAGCACGGCCGTCACGAAATCTTCGCAGGTGGTAAGAAGGTTGCGATCGAGAAGCAGGAGAAGTATGACCTGGTTCTGAACGAAGCGCACGTAAACTCCGCTGCGAACGATACCTTCGACAAGAGCGGTATCGCCAAGAACGCACGCGAAGAGAAGATCCGTGCACGTGACGCGAAGCTGAAGCAGGATGCAGAGAACGCCCGTATGGCGAAGCTCTACCGCAAGGAAATCCTGAAGGAGCAGGAACAGCCCGGATTCGTCGCTCTCGGCGAAATCGGTGGCCTGGGTGGCATCAAGCCCGCAGCTCCGGCAGTAGAAGTTGTTGCTGAGATCAAGAACGACGAACTGGTTGCAGGCGACTAATCGCTTCACTCAAACGAAATAAGAAAGGCCGCCCGTGAGGGCGGCCTTTCTGTTGCCCGTTGTTCACTTCATGCCAGTGCATTGAGGAGCGTGTGGATGTCTGCTTCGTTGTTGTAGACGGATGGAGCGATTCGCATGCGGCCGGGGTAGACCGAGATGTCGACCTTGGCGGCTTTTAACTTTGCCTCGGTAGTGGCATCGTTCTTTACGTGGAAAGCGATGATAGAGGCCCCCGCGTCTTCCGGCGTGATGCAGGCGTAGCCCAGCTTCGGCAGTTCCGCGCGCAGGATGCTGTTCAATGTGTGGGCGTGCTGCTGGATGTTGGGCACGCCGAGTTGCAGTATCCATGGCAGTGACACGCTGAGTGCGGCAATAACTGGATTGGCATAGGTGCCGATTTCGAAGTAGCCTGCAGCGTTCTGCAACTGGTCGAAGGTGGCTGGGTAGGGGCCGGGCTTGTCGCCTGGCAGTGCGTGGTATTCCATGTCGCCGAACTGGCGAAAGCTCATCAGCGGGCGTTGTAGTGCGGGCAGTACATCGGCGCGGGCGTAGAGGAAGCCGATGCCGAAGTCGCCCATGAGCCATTTGTAGCTGGCGGAGGCAAGGAAGTCGACGCCGCTTGCTTTCACATCAATCGGCATGCAGCCTGCCCCTTGTACGGCGTCAAGAAACAGCTTTGCGCCGTGTGAGTGGGCGAGATCGGCAAGCCACTTTGGATTATGTGTGAAGCCATTGATCCATGAGACCAGCGAGACAGCGATGAGTCGCGTGTTCTTGTCGACTGCTTTTTCGAACTCGGCGTTGTCTACGACCCATGCCCCTGCATCATTTGTTGTTGCCTTCACGATGCGTACGTCCACACCTCGCTTTTGCAGTTCGGTGTAGAGGTAGAGCGAGCCTTCAAAGTGAAGCGCGTCTGTGACGATGTTTGGTTGTGGTCCACCTGTGGCGGGATGCATGAGACCCAACGCGCTGACAACAAGGTTTTCGCCTGTGCTGGTGCTGTTGACGTAGGCAATTTCATCCGGCTTGGCGTTGATGAGCTTTGCAAAGCTTTCCTTTGCAACAACCGAGATGGGACTGGTAGTGCTGGCCTGCTTTACGGCCATGGTGCCCTTGCTATCGAGATAGGCATCGACCGCAGCACGGCTACTGATGCTCATGGGATGGATGCGTGCGTTGTTGATGTACACGCCGTATTGCGGTGTGACGAAGGCATCGCGTGCTGGCAGAACCGTAGATAGCGTCACGGAGATGGCCGCACTGGCAGACGTTGCGCGGATGGTCAGCAATGCCGCGCCTGCATTCTTCATCAAGGATCGTCTGGAGAACACACGTCACCTCGGAGAGAGGATGATTAGCCTAGTTATCTTTTACAGCAATGCCGATCAGTTCAAAACGGGCGTTGAAAAGCAGTGTGCCAGAACCGAGAAAAGCGCGCGGCGGAAGTGGTCCTGTGAAGTAAGTCCGATACACCGCGTTGAATGTCTCCCATAGGCTGACATCGCTGCAGAAGACCTGCAGTTGAACCAGATGATCCATCTTCATGCCAGCAAGGGCGAGCACCTTTTGTATGTCGTCCAGAACCAGGCGCGCTTCTTCTTCGGCGGTGGACGGAGTCTGCGTGGTGCCAGGTAGAAGCCCGATGCGGCCCGAGAGATACAGCGTGCGGCCGTCCACCAGGACGGCATCGGCAAACGGGTATTGGGGATTCTGTGTGAAGTATTCGCGGCCCATGAGGTTCCCCTTCAGGAATCTTTGCCTCAAGTGTAGAGCGTGCATTCCACCACGTGTTTGTTCTAACAGGGAAAGCGGTACTCATTGGTGCGCGGATGCTCGTCCCATAGAGCATGAACAGGCACTCTTTTCACCATCGGATTTTTCGTGGCGCGGTTGAGGCCGTGCCCTCGTTTGGTGTATTTCTGCTTACGGTGTTGCTGGTGGTGCAGAGTGGCATCACGCAGCAGCGACCGGAGCCGCCATCGGCTGCGATGGAGATCGATCACATTGCGCGAGCCATGTCACGGGCATAGGTGGCACTTACTACCGATCAGAAGAAACAGATCTTCAGTGTTTATGTGGACGCGCAGACGGCGGCGCAATCGTCTTCCAGTAACAGCACAGATGAGTTCACGCGTCGCCAGCAGATGGAGGCGTTGCAGACCAGCGTGCGCAAGGAAGTGCGTGCGTTGCTGACAGAGCCGCAGCAGAAAGTATTCGGTGCGATGGCGACGCAGCATGGTCGCCGTGTCGATGGTCCCATGCAGGGACCACCGCCATCGGATATGCCGAACTAGTAGCTGTTTCTGCCGCGTGACTTGGTGGAGCCGCCCATCATGCTGCCCATGATGGAGCCGAGTACGCCGCGCACGATCTGTCTTCCTGCCTGGCTCGCCATGGCGCGTGCTGCGGATTTTGCGGCGGTCTCGATGATAGAGTCTGCGCCGCGTCCACCGCGAGGGCCGGTTGGTCCGCGCTGTGTCAGCACTTCCGTTACGCTGGAGAGCCATCCGCCGCTCTGTTGTTGCGGCACGTCCTGTGGCACCGGCATGTCGCGTGGCATGGGCGATGGTGTGCCCGCTGCGGGTGCGTTGTTTGCTGAGGACGATGTGTTCGCGCGTTGCGTCAGGCGTTCGTAGGCGCTTTCGCGGTCCACGGCTTGTTCGTACACACCAGCTACTACTGACGTTTGCATGAGGGATTTGCGTTCGTCGGGTGTTACCGGGCCGATGTGTGCGTGCGGCGGGATGACCCATGCGCGTTCGACGATGGTGGGTGTTCCCTGTTCATCAAGAAAACTAACTAATGCTTCGCCCACGCCAAGCTGGCTGATGGCCTCTTCTGTATTGAGTGCAGGGTTCACGCGGAAGGTTTGTGCGGCCGTTTTCACGGCCTTCTGTTCCTGCGGTGTGAACGCACGCAGTGCATGTTGTACGCGATTGCCAAGCTGCGACAGCACCACTGGAGGAATGTCCGCCGGGTTCTGCGTAACGAAATAAATGCCCACGCCTTTGCTGCGAATCAGTCGTACTACCTGTTCGATCTTCTGTGAGAGTTGCGCGGGAAGGTCGTTGAACAGCAGGTGCGCTTCATCGAAGAAGAAGACCAGCTTCGGCTTATCCATGTCTCCGACTTCAGGCAGGTGTTCGTAAAGCTCGCTCAGCAGCCATAACAGGAAGGTGGCGTAGAGTTGCGGCGACTGCATCAATTTGTCTGCCGCCAAAATGTTCACCACGCCTTTGCCGTCGACGGTCTGCAACAGGTCGTCGATATTGAGTGCGGGTTCGCCCAGGAACTTATCGCCTCCCTGCTGCTCCAACGAGACGAGTCCGCGCTGAATGGCCCCAATGGAGGCCGCTGAAATATTGCCGTATTCAGTCTGGTACGTCTTCGCGTTTTCGCCCACAGCGTTCAGCATGGCCTTCAGGTCTTTCAGGTCCAGCAACAGAAGGCCCTGATCGTCGGCAATTTTGAAGACCAGCGTGAGGACAGCGGTCTGCGTATCGTTCAGGTTAAGAATGCGTGCGAAAAGCAGCGGGCCGATCTCGCTGACGGTGGTGCGCAGCGGATGGCCTTCTTCACCGAAGACATCCCAGAACGTGACCGGGCATCCTGCGAAGGCCCACGTGCCCAGCCCAAGCTTCTGCACGCGCGCGTCAAACTTTGGGGATGATGCACCGGGCATGGCGATGCCGCTGAGGTCACCCTTCACATCGGCAGCGAAGACGGGCACGCCGATGCTGCTGAATGCCTGCGCCATGACTTCCAGCGTTACAGTCTTGCCGGTCCCGGTGGCTCCGGCCACCAGACCGTGACGGTTGGCCATTCCGGGTAGCAGGGTCAGTTCTTGGGCGTCGATTTTGGCAATGAGCAGGGGTTCGGGCAAGGAAAAGCTCCTTCTTCGACAACGCGTTGATTGTAAAAGCAACGCAGCCGCGTGAGGGCATCCGGTAGACTAGACGCTGCCATGGCTGAAACCGCAGTCGCCCACGAAGAAGAGAAGCAAGAAACTCTGCCCGAATCACTTGCCGGACTAGCCTACGTGCTGGTTATCGGTCTCTTCATCATGACGTTTCTCTTCCAGAACTTTGCGATCCCGTCCGGATCCATGGAAAAGACGCTTCTGATTGGCGATCACGTCCTGGTGGACCGTGTGACCCTGGCTCCGCCCACAAAGTGGATGCCGCTGGAGTGGCATCGGCAGGTGCAGCGTGGCGACGTGATTGTTTTTGTAAAGCCGCACCCAGAGAACCCGGATCTGATCCTGGTGAAGCGTGCCATGGGCCTGCCGGGCGACCGTATTCATCTGGAGCACGGCATTGTGTATCGCAATGGTCAGCGCCTGGATGAGCCGCAGATCTCTGTTCCTGATAACTCCGGCATCCCCAGCCACAATTACGACACCGCACGTGATGATTTCCCACGCGATATCAACGGTATTGCCTCTGCTGCTGCGATGAATAACGCCGAACACTGGGCCGTAGATATCCGGAACCACGTGCAGAATGGCGAACTGGTTGTGCCGGAAGGCGTCGTCTTTGCCATGGGTGACAACCGTCTTGAGAGCCTCGACAGTCGCTACTGGGGATTTGTGCCGCAGGAGAATCTGATTGGCCGTCCCATGTTCGTCTACTGGTCATTCATCACGCCGGACGACCAGGCAATTAAGGCGCAGTACCCCAGCACCGCCGGATGGTTCCTCCACGTCATTACGCATTTCTTCAGCGATACGCGCTGGAGCCGTACCTTGCATCGGATTCAGTAGAGGCGATGGAGAACGAAGAAGTCCTGCACGACGATCATCACCCACTGTGGACACCCACCATCCGCCGCCGCCTGACCTTTGTGCTGATTGGGGCTCTAATGGTGGTGCTGCTGATCGTTCTGCCACCGTACATCAGTGTCAGCCGGTATCAGCGTCGCGTGGCCTCAGCCATGTCCGAGGCACTGGGACGCCCCGTGCGCATCGACAACATTCAGCTTCATCTGCTGCCATTACCAGGGCTGACGCTTTCGAATTTTGTAGTGAGCGAGACCCCGGATTTTGGTTCGGAGCCGATTCTTCGCGCCAATACTGTTGAGGCACGGCTGCGGCTGGCGTCGTTGTGGCGCCGACGGATTGAGGTGTCGCGCATTTCGTTGGATTCGCCCTCCATCAACCTGGTACGGGACCCGCAGACGGGCCGATGGAACCTGCAGCGCATCGTTACGCAGGCATCGCAGATCACCTCTGCGCCCACAACTCAGGCAAAGGCCAGTGAAGCTCCTCGCTTTCCTTACATTGAAGCGACCGACGCCCGCCTGAACATTAAGAACGGCGATGTGAAGCTCCCGTTCTCGCTGAAGGAAGCCGAATTTGCACTGTGGCTGCCGGAGCCGGATCAGTGGCAGCTTCGGCTTTCGGGTCGACCTTCGCGCACGGACACCGACGCATCGGACGTAGGCCTGGTAAAGGTTGAAGCCACCCTGGGACGCGGTACGGACCTTTCATCGGCGAGCATTGATCTCAGTGCGACGTGGAAGCCCACTCCCATGGGCGAGGCCACCAAGCTGGTCGCAGGAAAGGATCAGGGATGGCGCGGCGAAGCCTCTGCTTCCGCCACGTTGAAGGGCACGTTGAACACGGCGCGCCTGAATGCCGATCTTCATCTGCTTTCGCTGCACCGTGCGGACTTTGCACCGGAGCAGACCGCACAGATCAATGCGCACTGCGAAGCCGCCACCGCGGGTCTGCTGCGCAGCCTGCATGATCTCCGTTGCGCTGTGCCCACCAAGGAAGACACGTCGTTCCTTGCGGCCATTGACTTCCTTCGCAGCGAGCCCGCGCCGCTCAGTGCGCATGACAAGCCAGATGCGGCAGCCAAACCGGGTGTGTTTCTGCTGCGCGGCGAGATTCCGGATACGTTCTCTTTCAGCACGGCCTCCATGCAGGCATCGCTGAAGGATGCTTCACCCAACTACGCTCTCGCATGGATGCGTCTCTTTTCGAAGCGGATTCCAAAGAACCTCAGCCTGGGCGGATCGCTCAATCTGACGGCTTGGAAGGAAGACACCGGTCCCCAGAGTAGCCGGTGGGGTACCACCGTGATCTGCACCTGCACACTTCCCGCGCAGCAAGACGATGCCGCCAATGCAAACCGTACGTGGAATGTCGTCCTGACGAACGTGGGAACGGGCAACAACAGCACGTTGATCGATACAGCGCTGACGCTTACCGCATATCAGACGGCATCGACCGTACAGGGAACGCCCGAACCCGTGGTGCCGCGCGTGGCTGAGTCGCAAAGCATCATTGGCACACTGGATCGCAATAATTACAAGCTGACTTTTGCATCGGCGGATGTGGCGCACGTCGCGGCTCGATACTTTCCACCGTTGGGCGACGATATGCCCGCGCAAATCGCCGCAGGAAGTCAGCTTCAGACCATGCGCAATTGGACCGGAACTCCTGTCTGGACAGTAACGGCTCCCGCACCTGTCGCGAAAACAAAGCCTCGCCACCGCCGCTAAGTTATCTTAATTCTTAGGGATAGCTGATTGTGGTGATTCTCCGCTACGGAGTCGCCCATTTTGCGATATCCTAAGAAACGGTCAGCGTGACCTGAGAGCGGGGTGTTTTACTACATGGCAGAAGTACGTCTCCAAGAGGGCGAACCCCTTGAGAATGCACTGCGCCGCTTCAAGCGGAAGGTTCAGCAGGAAGACATCATCAAGGAAGTCAAGCGCCACTCCTTCTACCTGAAGCCCGGCGAAAAGAAGCGCGTCAAGGAAGCATTGGCACGCAAGCGGAATCGCAAGAAGGTTCGTAAGGAACAGGATTAATTTTCCTCGACCTGCTTCGCAGGTGATCCTTGCAACTTCAATCAGTATGGGAAAGCCCGGCCTCGCGCCGGGCTTTTTCTATTGCCGTGGAAGTCACGCGCATCGCGCCCCGAGAACCGCAGGAAGTATCTATTTCAAAGGCAAAGCTTCCCCCGCCTTGGGCTCCGCAGCCTTCCAGTCCTCACCCAGAAAACGTGCCAGCGTAGCCGCCACCTGCGACTGCGTGACCAACGCCGCATTCTTCTGGACGCCCTTGCCTTTCAGACCCGGCGCGCTCACTGCAATAAAGATATCTTTCGATTCCGGTGTCTTCTCGCCATGCGTCTGCCAGGCTTTGCCCACGGTGCCACGGCCATGGTCGGTGGTGAAGATCAGAGCGGTGGAGTTCCGATACTCCGGCATGGACTGCAGCAGATCCCAAAGCTGCTTCAGGTACTGGTCGGCCCGGTTTGCTGACAGCAGATACTCGCCGTAGTTCCCTGCATGCGCCCACTCATCGGTCTCGCCCAGGGAGATGTACAGCACATGCGGCTTCTTTGCCTTCACGTACTCCATCGCGGTGTAGAACGTAGGCGCATCTACCGTTTCGTCGTCCCATTCGCGCGGCGAATCGCGTTTCACCGCATTCAGTACCGCCAGCGCAGGTGGCATCGGCGAAATCACCAACGGATCGTACGCCGCATTGTCCACGCAGCCGCACTTCTCCGGATTCACGGCATTGGCAATCGTCTGCCACGCGCCAAACGCCGCAACGCTGCCCTTGAACTTCGGCCTGTGATTCAACCACGCCAGCACCGTCAGGTTCGGGTTCGGCTTGTCATCATTCGAATCAATGCGAGGGTCCGGATGCCCCGTCAGCGTCTCCGAATATCCGGGATAGGAGAAGTTCTTGCCGTTCGTCACGGACGCCGTGGAACCGGCATCCTGATCGCCAAAAATGAAGCCGGTGGCACCAAAGTGTTCCCAGAAGAACGGCATCAGCTTGCGGCGACGCTCCTCAGCCGTAGCTGCCAGGAACTGCTGCTTCAGCGGCGCAACGTCACGCTTGTTGTAGTAGTTCTCCGGCGTCAGCAACGTCTCGTCTGCGCCGCGGAAGATTTCCTGCCAGCGCATACCGTCCGTCATGACCAGTACCACGTTGCGGACAGGCGTCTGTTGCTGCGCGGGCAAACGCAGCGCACAGAGCAGAGAAAGAACAAGAAAATTTCGAAGCGACAGAAACGACACGGTTTTCATCGGTGCCGATGATACCCGCAACACCAAAAACATGGCATCAAGTGAGTCTGCATATCTGTAATCGCACTCTCGACTTGATATAAGACTTAACTTGTCCGATATTAAGAAGCACAACTTTCACTACTTCCGGCGCTCTGAGGGGGGTCCGTTGGAGTGAGTTCGATGGGCCCACCCGGCAGCCTCGAATTCCCACGGAGTTCTTTTCTGCTTTCACGGGCCACATCCCTGAAAGGTACTCATGCGCCCGTTTTTGCCAGTTTCGTTTGCCCTCGCGCTTTCCTCCGTCGCCGTGATGCACACGGTTGCCGAGGATCCACACCCCGCCACAAAACCCGCAGTGAACGCTGCCGTAGAGCCCGCGCCTGCGGGTTGCGACGGCCACCGTGGCACGCCCCGCCGTCTCTCTGGTGTCGTCACTGATCCCACGGGCGCCAGCGTCCCACACGCACAAATCACCCTCACCTGCGGCACCCTGCGCACGCAGATCACCGCCGACGCAGCCGGAACCTATGCCGTCACCGTGCCCTACGGTGAATACAAAATCGACGTGGAAGCGCCCAACTTCGGCACAGCTTCGCAGAAGGTCAACATCGCCGACTCCACCTCAGGTACCGTGCTGAATCCTGTCCTGCAGATCGGCAACGTCCGCAGTGCCGTGACCGTCACGGCTACCGAAGGCAATGAGTTTGCAACGCCCGTCAGTAGCGGCGGCACCAAAACCGACCTGCCCCTGGCAGAGGTGCCGCAGGCCATCAGCGTGATCAATCGCAGTCTCATGGACTCGCAGGAAGTGGTGAAGCTGGACGACGCGCTAAAGAACGTCCCCGGCGTCATCGCAGGCGGTTATTACGACGGCTGGGACTACTACCGCATCCGCGGCTTCGACGCCTCGTTTAACACCTACATCGACGGCTTACGTGGCGGCAACGGCATGATGGAAGAGACATGGGGCCTGGAGTCCGTCGAAGTGCTCAAGGGACCGTCTTCCGCACTCTACGGCCAAAGCGTTCTCGGTGGCCTCGTGAACATCGTCACACGCAAGCCCGTACCGGACTTCTTCGTCCACGCACAGGTCACCGCAGGTTCATTCAACTTCGTCGATCCCGCCGTCGACATCGGCGGTTCGTTGACCTCTTCGCGCACGGTCTACGGCCGGCTCGCTGCGCTGTATCACTCTGCGAACACCTTCGTGGACTACACCTACCGCCACCGCTACTACTTCGCGCCGTCGCTCACATGGAAGCCACGCACCTCAACATGGCTCACACTCACAGGCCGTTTCCAGCGTGACAACGGCCGACAGGGCATGCCTCTGCCCGCCATCGGCACAGTGCTCCCCAATCCCGGCAACGGCATCCTGCCCATCTCCACGTACATCGGCGAACTTGAAGCCAATGCGAACAAGATGTCGCAGGCCAATCAGCAATTCGGCGTGCAGTTCCACCACAGCTTCAGCGACAACCTGATCTTGCGCGAGAACGCGCGCTTCGCCTGGTACCAGCAGGACTGGAGCCGCATCTACTACCCAGGATTCCTCGGCGCAGACAACCGCACGCTCTATCGCTATCCGTACAGCTATCACGGGCCGTGGCAGACGCATGAGACGGATACCAACATCGAGGGCCGCGCCAAGTTCCTCGGCATGGAACACAGCGCGCTGCTCGGCCTCGACTTTTTCCGCAACCCCACCATCGGCAAGGGTTGGTCCATCGACTTCAACGATCCCAGCCAGTACGAACCACTGGATCTGTACAAGCCTGTCTACGGGCAAAACCCGGTGCAATCGCTGATCGTGGCTTCCGATACGAAGACCGTCACGCAGTACACCGGCCTGTATCTGCAGGACCACATCCGCCTGCCAAAGCACGTGACGATCACCGGTGGCGGACGCTTTGACTGGGCTAAAAATGAAAGCCGTGGCTCCGCAAATCAAAACGGTCATGGCGTTACGCCTCGCTTTGGTGTTACATGGCAAGCCTTCGGCCAGACCACTGTGTACGCCAGCTTCAGCAAGTCGTATCTGCCGCAATCCGGCCTCGTCTACGTCGACGCCAACACCAGCACCTATCTGCCACCCGAACGCGGACAGCAGTGGGAAGGAGGCGTAAAGTCGTCTTTCCTCAGCGGCAAGCTGCTCGCCTCTGGTGCACTTTTCCAACTCGATCGCAAGAACGTTGCCACGGCTAACCAGGCAGTTCCTAACTTCTACCTCGTCACCGGCGCGCAACGCAGTCGCGGCGTAGAGCTTGAGGCAACGCTCCATCCGCTGGCCGGTTGGAACATCGTCTCGTCGTACGCATTCATCAACGCTATCGTCACCAACGACACCACGCTGCCCCCAGGCACGCCTACGCTGAACGCGCCGAAACATCTCTTCAATGTGTGGAGCACCTACGAGATTCCGCGCGGCCCCGTGCGCGGTCTTACGTTCGGTTTTGGCGGACGCCATTACACCGATCAATCCGGCGATCTTGCTAACAGCTTCCGTCTGCCCGCATACGGCATCGTGGACGCATCGGCCAGCTATCGTCGAGGTCACGCCATGTGGCAAGTGAACGCCAACAACATTACCAACAAGCGTTGGTACGCCGGCAGCTACAACGACCTGTACGTCAAACCCGGCGAACCACGCGTGATTCGCGGCACCATGTCCTGGAACTTCTAGACTCCTCCCGAAGTCTCTGGATTGCTGCGAAAGGCCCTCGCGATACTTCGCGAGGGCCTTTTTTTGCTTCATTCGAGATGTGCCAGAAACGATGGCGTTTATTGCGCGTCGGGATTGTCTTTGTTGATGCGGAATTCGATGCGCAGTTCCAGGTTGGGTCCATGGAACTCCTTGGGCAGAGGCTGTGCCTGGCCCAGTGCCGTGATGGAACCCCATGCTGCGCGGTCAATCGCGACGTCATGCGTGGAGTAATCCAGATGCATCACGCTGATCTTGCCGTCGGGGAGGATGGTGAACCGAACGCCGGTAATGCCCTGCTTGTTGAGCGGTGGGCGGCACTCTTCCGGAATCAGCGGCAGCCAATTTCGACGAACATCCGAGAGCAGGCGCTGAAGATATTTGCCAAAGTCGACGCCCTGCGTGTCGCTGAGAATCTGCACGCCCTGCTTGGCGCCACCCTGCTGGCCACGGCCCACGGAGCCGTAGTCGCCGCTGTCGCCTGCATTGCGCGATCCACGAGCGGCCTGCGCGATTTGCGATGCGGCGCTCTGCGAACCCTGGCCGAAGTTAGGACGGTTGTTATTGGAGGGGTTCGGCGCAGGCGAATCCACCATGGGCTGCGGGTGCGGCACCGGCGGAGTGGGCGTGGGCGGTGTGTTTTTAGCTACTTGCTGGGGCGGAGCCTGTTGCTGCTGTGGAGCGGGTGCGGCCTGTTGCGGCGCAGCCTGAGGGGCCTGCTTCGGCATGGGGGGTGCAGGCGTTCCGGCCTGTGGTGTCGGCTGCACCTGCGGATTCGGCTTGGGGCTCTGCGATTCAGTGCTGTGCGCGCTGATATTGGGCGCAGGCTTTATCCGCTTGAGTTGATCTTTCAGGTCCGGCGGCGTGTCCAGATAGGTCATGGTAGACCGCTTTTCGTTGTCCGGCGCCATGACGATAACAGGCGCATGCCATAGATAACGCGGACCATAGATCATGACCCAGCCCAAAATGAGCCAGACGATGACGGAGATATAAACAGCTTCGCGGAAGCGTGCGCGTGTGCGCTCGTCGTCTACCTCGTCCAGCAGCATGATGAGCTCATGCTGTTCCAGATCGCCATAACGGCCCATGCCGCGGCGATTTCCGGAACGAGGATTCTCCTCGGGCTGGGGTGTGTCCTGGGTAGGTTCGTCAGAGGGTGTCTGGTATGGCGGCACGCTGGGTTGATCTCTATCTGTAGGACTGCCGGAACGCCCATTTGTACGCAGAAAAGCGCCGGAGGGCTACGCGACAGCAGAATTATTCTCTCATCCCAGCCTCAAAGCGCGCTTCGACTGGCCGGGTTCGGCGTGTTCGCCGGGTAGAATGACCGAGGATGTATCACCTGCACGCACTCGCAACCCTGCTGCAAACCGCGCAAGACGCGGTCCCGCAAGCCGCACCTCATCACGTCGGATGGCTCAAGCATTTCACCCAGACCACCCAGGCGTTCTTTGAGCGCTTTGGCCTGTGGGGACTCGCCGCCATTGCGCTGCTGGATTCCGCCATGCTACCCATGCCGTGGCAGTATCTGCTGATCTCCGACGTGAACAGCCATCCCTCTACATGGCTTCTCTATCCGCTGGTGGCAGCAGTAGCGTCCAGCGTTGGCAGCCTGGTGCCGTTTTATGTGGGTCGTGTGGGCGGTGAAATCTTCCTGCTGGGCAAGATCAACCGCGAACGCTACGAGCGTTTGCGTGATCGTTTCGAGCGGCAGGAGTTTCTGGCGATCTTCATCCCTGCTATCGGTCCACCACCAACGCCGTTCAAGTTGTTTGAGTTCTGCGCAGGCGTGTTTGAGATGAAGCCAGCGCTGTTTCTGCTGGCGGCATTCCTGGGCAAGCTGATTCAGTACGGCGCGTACGCCTTCCTGACCCATAAATACGGCCCGACTGTGATTCAAGTCATCATGCACGGCGCGCATACACATGGCCAGTTGATGCGCATGGTCATCGGCGTAGTGCTGGTGCTGTTGGTCGTGTGGGTTCTGCGTAAGGTCTTTGATCGCCGCAAAGGAACGCGGCTTCCGATTGAAGACGGCATTGAAGATGGCAAGACCGTCATCGTGGAAGAGTAAGTTCAGCAAACAGAGACGTCACAGAGCTGTTCCGATATACGGGTATGGGCATACGCAATTCGCGTATGCCCATTGCCATTGCACTCCGGATCGATCTACCACGTCTCATCATTCTTAGTAAAAATCCCGTTGACATGAACTTGGGAAGGTGGGAGCATCCACCTGCTCCCCCGTGATCAAAGTAAGCGCGCTGAAATGCGGCACAGATGGCTCACCGCATTCAGCGAAAGGGATGATCTATGCCTCTCGATATAACGCTCGGTGGGACTTCAATCCCCACAGATTCCGACAAGGTAAAAGACCTCAAGTCAGACGCACAGCTTGCCTTCCAGTTAGTGAAGACGTTGGAGCCTTATCTTCAAGGAACGTTGTCCACGGTTCCCGACGCGCAGAAGACTTCAATCGCATATACAAGCCCTCAGCTTGCGTTGACACTGCCTGATAGTGTCGTGTCTTTCGGATTGACGGGCAGCGCCTCCGGATCACTGGACATTTTGAACAGCGGCGACCTTGGTTCTTATACCGATGGTCTGGACTCTCCGCAGACCAAGTCAATCCCGTTGCCGCAAGGCTTCTCGTACGTTCGTCTTTCGTTGAAATTCAATCTTTCCGCCAATGTCTCCGCAAAGTATTCCGGCGGCGCCTATGGCGTGAAAGCTTCAGCAGATACCTCGGACACGTACTCCATTACCTATTGCAAAGCATTTCCTCCTACGACAAAAGTCATCGATGCAATTGGGCAGACCTTTGAAAGCTTCCTGCTGCCGTTTACCTCGCACACGCTGAGCTCGATGCAAAATGGGGATTACCTTTTCCATGAATTTGATGGCAACCTGAACTTTGCCATTGGCGCCTATGCGGGTGTGGATAAGGTTCTCTATGCAGGCCAAGGCTCTGCCGACGTACTGAATGCCTTCCACAGTCCGTTGGCTACGGTGACCGCTTCGGTCAAGCCGGAGATCGCTGCATCTGCGTCGCTCGACTTCAAGATGACGTATGCCGCGCGCTTTGAAGCTGTACTGTCAAAAATCGGCACTGCGGGCCGCTTGCATCTCTTCAAATCGGATAAGAGATCCAGTACGACGACGCTCTCAGCGGGATTGACGATCAGCCTCAACGCGACCGCAAACCTAAAGGAAAACGTTACAGCGCATCTGGATACGTTGAAGACTTCTATCGTGAACTCTGTAACTGATCCAACTGGTAAGCAGACCCTTCAAAGCCTGCTGGACTCCGAGACGTCGAAAATCCAACTGCAGAAGTATGCAGATGAAGTCACCGACAAACTGACAAGCTGGCTGAACCGGGCGAATGGGCTTAAAGCCAATCTTGAAGTCGCCATTGAGAACACTCAATCCAAAACCTTGCTTGCCAGCTACACATTTATCGACGTAACTGCGGCGAAGTACCACGATGCATGGGCTGCAGCTGTAAAAGGAGACTTCGTCGCGGCTCTGGACACAGGCGTTGTCACTTTGGATATCGGCAGCGGTCTGGAGCAGGAATATCAGAAGAAGACCAGCTTCAATTGCAACATCTTCAACCTGTGGAACATGAGTTCGTGGAGTCAGTTCGGTCAGAGCGTGTCGCTGGTCTATGCGGGCAATAACGTCTTTCATTTTGTGGCGCAGGTCGGACGCACCACGCAGACGAATTATGTCGGCTCCATGCAGAGCATGGACTTCTACTTCTCCGCACAGGCGGATGCCATGGCCGACGGCCTACTCTCTAACACGGAGATCACACTGAATCTAGCAATGAACGCACAGAACGACAGGAAGGCAATTGAAAAGATTGCCCTGATGCTGAGTGCGATTGATCAGAGCCAGGCCATTTCGAACACCGTACGAGACATGCGAGCCTTTGCAACGAACACAAGCAATGCAACGGTGCAATTGCTGGTAAAGATCCCCGGCACCGGATTTCAGCGCATCGTTGCCGACCCAAAGAGCGGTGCGCATGACAAGACGAACTGGGATGCCTTCGCGTCTGCCGCAGACGATCTGGATGCGTGGACTTTGCACAGTGGGTCGTCCATTCCAAGGCAGTGGCGAACATACTTCGAAACATATAAAGCATGGCAGGATCTGAACGTAGGTGAGCAAGGACCCAATAATCCAGACCGGAATAGTTTTGGCTCTACATTCACATGGCTCAGCGACTGGCCTGCTTTGGACACGGCAACAAAAAGTCAGGTGGTCTTTTCCATGTTCGCGGGACAGGGTTACATGAACTTCTGTGCGGACCTGCAGAAACTAGCCACAGTGACCGGTCCCGATGCGGTGAAACCTGCATGGGAAGACTTCCTGCAACTGATTACAAAGACTATCGAAAAAGATACACAGGTTGACTTTCTAAGACCTGCTGCACTCGCCACCATCCGGCAATGTAAGGGCACGACATTTGCGCTGACTGCACCCAGCTCGGCGGCCATTCCGGCAGATCACTTTGCCGTCGGAATCACTCTTTAGCCAGCGTTAGCGATGTTGCTGACGTCACTTCCAGCAATCCTATGCGCGATCGAAGAAGCTTTCTACGTCGTTGATGTCCTGTGTCAGTTTGTAGGGTGGCAGGCTGTCGAGGAATATTTTGCCGTAGCTCTGTCGTTGGATGCGGCTATCTAACAACATCAGAACGCCACGGTCGCTGGCGCTGCGGATCAATCGTCCGAAGCCCTGCTTCAACGTGATGACTGCCTGCGGAATCTGCAGATCATGAAACGGCTTGCCGCCTTCGGCTTCAATCGCCTCCATGCGCGCCTGCATCACCGGATCGCTCGGCACTGCGAATGGCAATCGGTCAATGATGACGCAGCTTAGCTGATCACCCTGCACGTCCACACCCTGCCAGAAACTGGAGGTGCCAAAGAGAATGGCATTCGGTGTGGATCGAAATTCGTCCAACAACGCCTTGCGTGGCGCCTGCCCTTGCAACAACAACGGATACGGCAATTCCACAAGCATTCGTTCATAGAGCGTCTTCATCTGCGCATAGCTGGTGAAGAGGCAGAACGCGCGGCCTCTGCTTAACTCCAATACGCGACGCATCTTCTCTGCAGCCTGGTTCAGAAAATCCGGATCGCGTGGATCGGGCATGTAAGGCGGCAGATACAGCAGCGCCTGCTTGTTGTACTGAAAGTGCGATGGCACGGCAAGTTCGCGCGCGCCCACCAGGCCCACGCGCTTGGCAATGTGTTCAAACCCGCCTTGTACGGTCAGCGTTGCGCTGGTCAGTACAACCGAACTGAAATCTTTAAACAGCGTGGTGTTGAGAATCTCAGACACATCAATGGGCGTGGCCTGCAGATACGTGTGGTACGCCATGGGTTGGCCCGCGTGCGTGCGCGAGAAGTTCTTCACCCCACCGGCTGCGCGGCGTTCTATCCAAAAAACTGTGTTTGGATCTTCTGCCTCCATCAGGAAGGTGGACGAGGTGCGCAGTTCCGTCACACGACGCTTCAGTCCGTTGACCTCTTCCACATCCTTGACGAGCTCTAACTCGTCGCGCAGCCGATCCAAAGCGGTTAGGTAGCTTGCATAACTATCTCCGCGTTCTTCCAGGAATCCGGGACGATCACGAAACGGCTGGCGGCCTAGCTCAAAGCCGTTCATCGGAAGCGATCCGAAGAAAGCACGTGAGCGTTCACGCAAACCATTCGTTGCACTTTCAATGCTGGACGACGAGACCTTCTTGGCGCGCAGCATTATCTCCACATCGCGCGCCAGTTCTTCACAACGCTGTTGCGAGATGGCCACGCCAAAGTAGTCGCTGGCCACGGCTTCCATCTCATGCGCTTCGTCGAAGATTACCGCTGCGGCATCCGGCAGAATGCCTGCGTCTGGCGCGCCTGCTGCCTGTTGACGGATATTCAGGTCCGCGAAGAACAGGTGGTGATTGACGATGATGATGTCGCTCTCAAGCGCCTTGCGACGCATCGCCGTGATGTAGCACGGCTCGAAGTTCGGGCAGCTTTGCCCCAGGCACGCTTCGCTGCGCGCATCCAGCTTGGAGAACAGCGGAGAAGGCTCCGGCAACCCGACAATTTCAGCGCGGTCGCCCGTCTCTGTTTGGCTCTCCCACTCGACGATCTTGCCGAAGTGATCGAGTTCTGTGAACTCGGTAAGCAACGATGACGTCTGCTGCAGTGCATAGAGCTTCTGCTTACACACGTAGTTGCCGCGGCCCTTCATGTAGCAGACCTTGAGTGGTCCCAGCAGTGACTCAAGAAACGGAATGTCCTTGAAGAACAACTGTTCTTGCAGGTTCTTCGTGCCGGTGGAGATGATGACGCGCTGGCCTCTCTCGCGTGCCAGTCTTAGCGCAGGTAGAAGATACGCCAGCGTCTTACCGGTTCCTGTGCCGGCCTCCACAACAAGATGGCGACGATCCTGCAACGCCGCCTCGACAGCCTTGGCCATCTCATACTGCCCCTGGCGATGCTCATAGCTCAGCGATGACTGAGCGAGCACGCCGCCCGGCGCGAAGAACTCGTGCAGCGTGGGCAGTTTCTCGGTTGCGGCAAATGCGGGCATAAAGGCGCAGGAAAGGCGAACATCTTTAGTGTATCTGCACCGCGTTTCGTCATAGATACTTTGGGGATGCGCCACTTGGAAGGTAATCGCTGGAGCTGGTCTCGCATGCTGGTATTGCTGTTGGCGCAATTGTGGCTTGCGCATGCGGCGGTTTTCTTTGCGCACGAATACGCGCACTCATTCATGGCGTGGGCGCTGGGCTGGAAGTCGAATCCCTTTCCCCTGCATGTGCCACCCGTTTCCGCCACAGTACTGGCGATCCAGCTTGGAATCGATCAGAACGTGGATGAAGCCGCGATCCTTGCTTCAGGGCACGGTGTACAGGCGGCTCTGGTGAGTGGTGCTGGCGTACTCGGCAATGCGTTGATCACGTTGCCGCTGGGACTTATCGGATTCTCCTATGCTCGCAGGCGGAGCGCCGCGGGATGGGCCATGGCAGCGTATTGGGTGCTCGTTGCGAGCGTCGGGAACCTGCTGGACTACATTCCTGTCCGCACTTTTACGGATGGCACGGATTTACTGATGGACACGTTCGCGGTGGAGCGTGGGCTTGGCATTTCGCCTTGGACGCTGCTCTCGGTCGCAGGAATCCCCACCTTGCTTATTACCGCGTGGTTCTTTCTGAGGATGGAGCCGAAGGCGCTCCGTTGGCTGTTTCCATATTCGCGTGGACAGCGAGCCGTATGTGCGTTGCTGACTGCCTTTGTGATCTTTTGCTTCTATGGTGCGGCTGGATTGAGCGAGGGCGGCCCGATGTCACACCGACTCTCCTTGTTTTCGATCTCCGTGGCATTTCCGTTGACGGCGATTGTGAGCCTGCTCCTGGTGGAACGCAACCACAGCGCTGCTACCCTAAAAGATGGAAGCAGGTACGCATAATGGCACCGGAAAAGAAGCGGCTCGGAAAAAAGCATAGGTCGGCGGTGACGCGGCCGCACAAGGGGGCCACCCCTAAGGGGGCCAAGGCTGGTGCGTCGACGGTGGGTGGTGCTTCGCCGAAGGGGCGTAAGGGTATCGCCGCCAAGAAGTCTGCCGCGTTCAGCCAGAGCAAGGTGCGTACACAGTCGCCTGCCCGGCAGAAGGGTCGCGCCATTACCGGGGCACAGATGGCTCCCGGGGCGCTGCCCAAGGCGGAGCGTGAGCGGCTGGGGATTCCTGAGCCCACGCGGGCGCCCAAGGGGTCGCGTGGCATGGGTTCCAGCGCGGAGGTGCAGGAGCGGCGTCTGGTCCATCGCGCTGCCCTGAGCGATCCGGAGACGGAGAACGCCTTCGCCAGCACACTACCCATGATCGAGGAGGCGCAGCGTCCGTCCGACGCCATTGCCGCGCCGCTGTTCGCCATCTGCGGACGCCCCAACGTGGGCAAGAGCACCCTGTTCAACCGCCTGACCGGCACGCGCCGCTCCATTGTGGGCGACGAGCCGGGCATTACGCGTGATCGCATCTACGGCGAGGTGGATTGGGAAGGACGCGTGCTCCGGATTGTGGACACGGGCGGCGTGGTGCCGGATGATGAGGCACTGATTCCGCGGGAGATCTTCCGGCAGGCACAGATTGCGCTGGATGAGGCCGAGGCGATTGTGCAGGTCGTGGACGGTCGCGCGGAGCTGACGCTGCCGGACATTGACCTGGCGCGACTACTGATCAAGAGTGGCAAACCTGTCTTCCTGGCCGTGAACAAGATGGACACGGAGAAGATTGCGCCGCAGGCCGAGAGCTTCCGCACGCTGGGTTACAAGGATGTGTTCCCGGTCAGCGGTGAGCACGGGCTTGGCATGGGCGACCTGATGGACGCTGTTGCTGCCGCGCTGCCGCAGACCGAGCCAGAAGAGGCAGAGGAACTGGAAGAGGTCTGGGAGGATGAATCCGCCACAGACGAAGAGGCTCCGCGTGAGCGCAAGCTGCGTTCGCATGGCGAGCATGTCTCCAAGGAGACGAGCATTGCCATCATTGGCCGTCCGAACGTGGGCAAGTCCACGCTGCTGAATGCTCTTACCGGATCAGGACGCGCTATTGTGTCGCCGATTGCGGGAACTACACGCGATGCCGTGGACGAGACTGTGGAACGTAATGGCCACAGCTTCCGGTTCGTGGATACCGCAGGTATTCGTCGCAAGGGCAAGACGACTCTGATGGCAGAGAAGCTATCGGTGATCATGGCACGTAAGCACCTGGAGGCCGCGGACGTGGCGCTGCTGGTGATTGATGCCACAGAAGGTGTTACCGGACTGGACGCCAACATTGGCGGCTATGCGCACGAGAGCGGCCGCAGCGTGGTGATTGTGGTGAACAAGTGGGACGCTGTGACCACGAACCGCGAAGACGGACAGGCTCCTGCGGACCAGAAGGTGTACACGGAACAGGTTCGGCACGCGCTGAAGTATCTGGATTACGCTCCGCTGATCTTCATCAGTGCGCGTGATGGCATCAACGTGGACGAGGTGTTCAAGAAGGTGCAGCTTGTGGCACGTGAGCGTCGTAAGCGTATTTCGACCGGTCAGATGAACAAGTTCCTGGACAATGTGGAGTTCGAGAAGGCTGGTGTTCCGTACAACAAGCGTCTTCGCATCTACTACATGACGCAGGCTGCGGTTGCGCCGCCGACGTTCATCCTGTTCACAGATCGCGATGTGAAGCTGCACTTCAGCTATGAGCGGTTCCTGGAGAACCAGATTCGTGCGCAGTGGCGCTTTATCGGATCACCGATCTGGTTCAAGGTGCGAGCGAGGAATAAGAAGAGCGAGAAGTAAGTGCTTCGCACCGTTCTCGACGCCTTCGGCGTGTTCGTTGCGCTTAGCGGGCATGGTGGGGTACCCCCTCCCCCTGTTTTTCTAAAATCGTCTTTCTATTGGGGTTACGGCTTTGGCGTCGCTAAAATCGTCTTCCCATTGGAGTTACGGGCAAAATCGTCTCTCTAAAGGAGTTAGGGCCGCGCATAGCGCGGCCCTTTTCTCTCTGGTTCTATTTTAGTTTTTTGGCGGAAATACCATGCCAACTCTATTTCTCTTGGTTTGTTGGGGTTGAGTGGGTTAGGGGCTTGACAGCACTTCGTGCCGTTCTCGACGCCTTCGGCATGAGGGCCTTGATGCAGAATTCCTGTTGCGTCGTCCCCATATTAGTTCTACATTGTGTACTTAATGGTGGGTGAGTTTGAATATCTGCTTCTGACGGCTGCAGCGCGCTTAGGCGAGCAGGCGTATGGTGCTGCGATTCGCAGATTGTTGGCAGAGGTGGGTAGACCAGTTTCTATTGGAGCGCTTTACACCACAATCGATCGGCTGGAGCAGAAGGGGCTGGTCACCACGTGGATGGGCGAGGCCACGGCGGAACGCGGTGGTCGTGCGAAACGCATGGTGAAGGTGACCGCCGAAGGATTGCGAGAGGCGGAAGAGTTTTACAGCACCATCACGATGATCAGCCGCGATGTTTCGTGGGTAAAACGATGACTCCTATGACTTCTCTCCAGGTGACGCTGTTGGCTTGGTTGTCCTCATTTCTGGATGAGAACGATAGAGAAACTGTTCTTGGAGACTTGGCAGAGGAGGATGCCGGTTACAAGGCTTCTGCCATGGCTGTCTGCGGACTTGTGTTGCGCAAAGAGCTAGAGAGATGGCGTTCGATCTCGCCGTGGCTTGCGCTGGTTCTGTTGCTGCTGCCCTGTGTCTTTTTGCTGGTAGTTGTGACGAATGCTGTGACGGATGTCAATGCGATTTACCTGTGGATGCTGGTCAACAATGCAGATCCTGATCTGCTTCGGCAAGCGGGTTACTGGTCAACCGTGAAGGGATGCATGCCCCAGTTGCTGTGGAGTGTGCTGGCGCTGGCGGGGTGGTCATGGTGCTCTGGTTTTGTTATTGGGGCTGCTTGCTGGAAGGTACGCCGATCAAACCTGATCCTGATGGGTCTGCTCGTTGGCTTTGTCCAGTTGGGTTGGATACCCTTTCCCGTTCCATCTGTACTTTTGCCGCACGGCAGAGACTTCGTGGGAAATGCTGCTGTGTTTCGGAATGCGTTTTACCGGGATGTGTTCCCGTGGCTGATTCTGCTGCTGCTTGTGGTTGTTCCCGCAGCGCGCGGCCAGTGCGACGCGCGTCGCACTGGCAGCGCAGTTGGAAAAGAAAAATTCCTAATGATCACCGCGCCTGGCCTGATTCTGCTGTCGCTGGCGGCACAGGTGTTTTTACCTGCCTCTCATTCCTTCGGATTGTTTTACTGCGGCGCTGCGGGAGTAATCCTTCACTTTGTTCTGCGCGATCAACGCCGGATACCTGCCCGGTTGCAAACTTCCTGAGTTGAAGAGAGAGGGATAGGATGAATCGTTTCGCTGCGCATCTGCTTTCAGCACTGATTCTGACCACCGTGCAAGGCGCATCCAGCGCGCAAGCGCCACAGCTTAAGAACGACTTCATTCCTGCGGATGCACGGAAGGCCGCGCCGGACTTCACGATCACCGACGTGTATGGCAAGCAGGTGACTTTGTCCAAGTACAAGGGCCACGTGGTGTTGCTGGATTTCTGGGCGGTGAATTGCGGTGGATGCAAGCAGGAAATCCCCTGGTATGTGGATTTTGAATCGCGCTATGGGAAGTCAGGTCTGTCACTGATCGGACTGGATATGTACGGCGAAAGCCCCGACATGGTGAAGGCATTTATGGCGCAATCAAAGATGACCTATCCCGTTGCGATTGGCACGGATGCCCTGGGAGAGCGCTTTGGGCTGCGGGAAATGCCTCTGACACTGCTGATTGATCGAAAAGGGCGGATTGCCGTGGCCCACGCGGGAGTGGTGGATCGCGACGTTTTTGACCGGGAGATCCAGAAGTTGCTGGCGGAGTAGGAAATGGAAGGATGATCCCTGGGGTAGCGTCGAAGTCGCTGGAAATGCATCCATATTGGTGACGTTCTATTCTGGACGTGGAGGTGCGCATGGCGCACGATCACTCGCACGCACATCACCATCATGTACACGGACCCACCAGCGGTAAGCGGCTGTGGGTTTCGTTGGCCGTGACGTTGGCGTTTTGCGCGGGTGAGGCGATTGCCGGGTGGGTGTCGCATTCGCTGGCGCTGCTCTCCGATGCTGGCCATAACGTGAGCGATGCCGTGGCGCTGGGGTTGGCTGCGTATGCCGTGGTGGCCATCAAGCGGCCTGCTGCCGGACGGCACACGTATGGGCATATTCGCGTCTCCACGCTTACGGCTCTTTTCAATAGCAGCACGCTGGTTTTGATTGCGCTTTGGATTGCGATTGAGGCAGTGGGGCGTTTTCGGAACCCGGAGCCGATTGAGGGCAACCTGATGATCTGGGTTGCGGCTATCTCCGTGCTGATGAACACGGTGATTGCCGTGGCGCTGGCGGGTGATGCGAAGCACAGCCTGAATTCACGCGCAGCATTCATTCATATGGCTGGCGATGCGTTGAGCGCGGCCGCTGTTGTGATTGCAGGCGTCGTGGTGCGCTACACGGGATGGCTGTATGCCGATCCGATTGTGTCGCTGATGATTGCCGTGTTCATTTTCTGGAGTGCGATTGGCATTGTGCGCGAGGCGAGCGATGTGTTGATGGAGAAGGCTCCGCAACATCTTGATCCTGAAACGCTGGCTGCACGCATTGGCGAGATTGAACCTGTTTGCAGCGTGCATGATGTGCATGTGTGGACTGTGGGCGAAGGTCGCAATTTGCTGAGTTGCCACGTCGCATTGCCCGCGAACCACACGTTGCTGGAGACGACGGCGATTGTGAGTCGCATTGAGAAGATGCTGCATGATGACTTCGGCATTGAGCACGCGACGATTCAGCCGGAAGAAGATGGGCTGTGTCGCATGGCTCACGCGGCGACTGTGTTTTGCAGTATGGAGACACATTCACATTCCCACGTGCATTGATCCGTCAGTTTTTCGAATACTCTCAGCGGTCTAGAGAATCCCTTTCCATTCCATAAAGCCCATGTCCTTGTGCGCATGGGCTTGTTCTTTTTGACCGTATGAAAGCTCGTGGGAGCACATTGGCAGGACGGGTTCGTGTCGTGTGGCGGCGCTGGGAATTCACGTGCCATTTAAATATGGGCGCGTTTGACGTGACATGCTGAAAAACGACAGCGACAGTCGCAGCGATGCCGTAATTTGGCGCTCACATTTCCCTTGTCCGAACTGTTGTGGGGCGGTGACACTGCAACTCCGTTGTTGTCCTTTCACCTTCCTTTCTGAGTGGTTGGGAAGGTGTCCCCCTTTATCTGCATTGCTTTCTGTGAGGCCTTTACCTTGAAGACAAATTCTGGATCGAAGCGACTGCTTTCTGCGCTGCTTTGTGCCCTCTGCGCGTTGGTGCTTAATGCCGCGGCATTCGCCCTGCCTGCTCACGTGGTGATTTCGCAGGTGTACGGCGGTGGCGGCAACAATGGCGCTACCTACCGCTATGACTTTGTGGAGCTGTATAACCCCGGAACGACTGCTGTTGATCTGAGCAGCTACACGATCCAATACGCTTCCGCTACAAACACCAACGCCAACAACTGGTCCAAAATACAGCTGTCTGGGAGCATTGGTGCGGGCAAGTACTACCTGGCCCAGCTTTGCATCGGCGTTACCGGATCGACGACGGGCGCATTGCTGCCCACGCCGGACTTTGTCGCCACGAACACCGATACTACGGCCAGCTGCACAGCTCCTGCTCTTGCTGCGGGCGCGGGCAAAGTTGTGTTGGTGAACAACACCACCATCCTGACTGGTGCGAGCACTGGGGCTTCCGGTCTGGCTGGCACAGGCTGTCCAACGACCAATACCACGGCCATTGTCGACTTTGTAGGGTATGGCAGCACCGCGAACTGCACAGAGTCGTCGACAGCATCTGTGAGCCGTACGGCGGATCTTTCGGCTACGAAGTCCGCCATCCGCGATGCTTCGAATGATGACACCAATGACAATGGCACCGACTTCTCGGTAGGCGCGCCGAATCCACGCAACAGTGCGTATACCTCGGCCCCGGTAACGACGATTGCAATCACGGGATCGTCCGCTACACCGGCAAACATCCCGGCTGGTAGCAACACGGTGCTGAGCGTAACAGTCACGCCGGGCACTGCGACCACGTCGGTCACAGCGACGGTGGACCTGTCCGCAGTGGGCGGTAGCGCAACGCAAGCGATGGCGCTCAGCGGCACTGCCAACACCTACACCTACACGTTGACCACCAGCGCCGGTCTGGTACCGAACATCTATTCTCTACCGGTTACGGTTACGGACAACACCGCCGCGACTGCCACCGGAAAGATCGCCCTTGGTGTCACCACTCTGGCCGGTGATACACCGATCTCAACCATCCAGGCGAACCGCAACGGATACGTGAACACCAACATCACGTTTACGGGCGTGATTACGGTGGTGACGAACGCCGGCTATTACATGCAGACGGCTTCATCGACACCGGGATCGACTGGCGATGAAGGCATTTATGTTTACAGCGGCACGGGCAAGAATCCTGCAGGTGCCTTGGTTGGAAACAATGTCACGGTTACGGGCAAGCTGACGTTCTATCCAGATACAACGGTTAGCCATACACCGTCGCTCGAAGTGACGACCGCATCGCTGACGGTGAACAGCACCGGCAATCCGCTGCCGACGGCCATTGTCATTACGGCCCCTGTGCCCACGGGCGGCATCTATCAGCTTCGTCAGTACGAGAGCATGCTGGTGAGCCTGCCTTCTGTGACGGCGGTTGGTGGCACGGATGCCACGCTGACTGAAAACACAGAGACGGTGGTTTCCAACGGCCAGCTTTACGTGGCAGGCTCGAGCATTCCGCGTCCGTTCCGCGAGCCGGGAATGGACTTCCGCGACTTCTCGTCGACGACCTGCCCTGCTGTGGACAACTGCCCGGCAGCAACCAATCCGATGACGGTTGCGGGTGCGGTTCGTCCTGCAAACCTGACGCTGTATGACGACAACCCGGAACGCTTGATCATTGAGAGCACCCTGGGCGGCAGCACGGCGATTGACGTGTCGGCTGGCGCGACTATCACTGGTGCAACGGGTGTGGTGGATTACACCTACTCCACTGACTATCCCTATGGCGATCCGGCACGCATCATTCTGACGGCTGCAAACCGTCCGACGGTGTCGACCGCTGGTGCTGTGGCGGTGAAGGCGTTGGCGCTGCCGAACGCGAACCAGTTCACGGTTGCGGCGTTCAACGTAGAGCGGTTCTTCGACACCAACTCTGCGAATGACCTCTACTACAACCCCGTGAATGGCAAGACTGCGGCAAGCTCTGCTGTGGACGTTACTCCGGATGCGTATGCACGCCGCTTGAAGAAGTTCTCGCTGGCGGTGCGTACGGTTCTGAATAATCCGGACATCATCTCCGTTGAGGAAGTGGAAAACATCCAGGTCCTGAAGGACATGGCTGCACAGATCGACGCGGATACCACCACTGGCACCAAGCCCGGCTATGTGGCTTACGGCACGGACTCGATCACAACATTCACCAATGACATTGGTGGTATCTCTATCGGTTTCCTGGTGAAGCCTTCGACCGTAAACGTGACGACCTGGGAGCAGAAGGGCACTCAGACCCTGGTTGCTGGTGGCGGCTCGGCGTTGAACGACCGTCCGTCGCAGGTGCTACACGCAACCATCAACCGCGGTACGGGCGCGAAGCCTTACCCGATCACCGTGATCTCAAACCATCTGCGTTCGCTGAGCGCGGTGAACACTGCGACTGTGCAGTCGAAGAAGGAACTGCAGGCCGAGATGCTGGCGAACCTGATCCAGGGCTATCAGCAGGCGGGTGAGCATGTCATTGCAGTGGGTGACATGAATGCCTTCCAGTTCTCTGATGGCTATACGGACACGCTGGGCACGATCACGGGCAATGTTGGCAACGGCGTTGCAGTGATGCCGGGTGTGGCGATTGTGAATCCGGTGGCTACGGATCTGATCAACACTCTGCCAGCGAATGCTCAGCAGAGCTACACGGAGTGGGGCAATGCGCAGGTGCTGGACCACGCTGTGGTGACGGCGGACATTGCAGGCAGCTCGACGCTTGCAGTGGGCCACATTGATGCGGACTTCCCCGTTGTTCTGTACAACGATGCAACCACGCCTGCGGCGATGTCGGATCACGATCCGCTGCTGGCTTACCTGGCACTGCCTGCTCCTGTCACCAGCGCAACGCTGACTGGCAATGGCGCGTTTGCTACAGCGATCACTGTCGGCCAGTCGTCGGCTGGCCAACAACTCACACTGACGAACACGGGTGAGGCTGTTATCAGCATCACCGGCTTTACCGTGACGGGCGACTTTGCGCAGAGCAACAACTGCGGATCGTCGCTGGCGGTGGGTTCGACCTGCGCCATCAACGTGGTATTCAAGCCAACCGCGGCTGGTGCTCGCACGGGCAGCATTGCGCTGAATGGTTCGGCTACGGTTGCGCCTGTGGCACTAACTGGTACCGGCTTGGCGGTACTGCCTAGCTTCACGATGGGCGATTCGACGGGCAATGCAACGACGGCGTTGACGGTTTCGGCTGGTTTGAGCGGCACCGTTTCGCTGAAGCTGACATCGACCGGTGGCTTTGCCGGATCGGTGGCGTTCACCTGCGCTTCGTCCGGGACTGCTCCGACGGGCGTGACCTGCACGGTGACTTCGCCGGTGACACTGGCAGCGGCTGGAACAGCCAACGCCACGGTGACACTGACGACGACGGCTCGCACGCAAGCCACGAGCTCGGGCCTGATGTTCGCCAATGGCTCGGGACGTACGGCTTCACTGCTGCTAGCGGCTCTACTGGCAGGCGTTGTGATGCTGGTGGGACGCAAGGGACGCGCATCGCGCATCGGCGGACTGCTGATGTTGCTGTTCGCCCTGACGATGGGTGTATCCGGTTGCGGTGGCTCATCGCACCTGGGCACCTCGCCCAATCCCAATGGCACGCCGAACGGAACCTACACCTACAAGGTGACGGCAACTTCCGGAAGCGTAAGCCAGGTGGAAACGGTCAACCTGACGGTGCAGTAAACCGTAAACGAACGAAGCACGACCGGAAGGGACAGCGCTTGCGCTGTCCCTTTCACCGTTGCATGGGTGTTTAGCGCACCGCTAAGTCCAGGAGGTTGGTATGCCTCACACCTGGGTACAACCCTGACTCCCGAAAAACGCAGAAGATGGCCATGCTAAGGTGGACGCATTGCAGTCCTGCGTTGTTCTAAGGAGCACGATGAGAGAGGGCACCGAGGTACCAGAATCGACGCCTTCAGGCGCTGAGCAAATGGAAGCCGGGGCGCCTGGTGTGGAGCAGAAAAAAGACAAGGACATCTGGGACAAGCTGTCGTCTCTCTCCAGCCTGATCTCAGGCGTGGTGATTGCCGGGCTGGGGCTATGGCTTAACCATAGCCTCACGGCCGGCCAGCAACGGATGGAACTGATCCAGCACCAGACGGAGGAAAGGCAGAGAGCCCTGGAATTGAGTATCGAGGGCGCTCATAACAACGCGCTCGAATTGCAGGCGCAGCATGCGATGGATCTCCAGGACAAGCAATTCAATCAGTCCCAGAAGCTTGATCAGTTGCGTTTGCAGATTGAACAGGCGAAGCAGGAGCAGGAGAGGCTGCACGACGAGGCGGCGGATAAGCTGCAGCATGCCCAGCTTGCGAAAGACCTGATGCCACAACTCCAATCCAGCGGGCAGGCGAGATCGAGTGCGTTGGCGCTCATTGAGAGTGTGGATTCAGTTCTTGCGATCAAACTGTCCCTGAATTACTCCGAGACCTCCTCGAGTCCGGAACTGCGGAACGCCGCGACCGCCACCCTGAAAAAGTTTGAAGGCAGCGCGGATCCGGACACCCAGAAGCTGGCGAAGGACGCGCTGGTTCAGTCGCAAACTTCACGGCGAATCCAGGCAATTGTGAATGTGTTTGAGACGGGAACGACAAAACGCGATTACAACAGCGTTATAAGCATTGGGAGCGATCTTTTCTATGCGGGTTTTGGCCTTCGCAGCGGGACGCTTAAACAGCTAGTTCAGAAGTACATCAACGCTCCTGACGCTAAGCAGGCAGGTGCCTTGACGCCCTATGTTGCCGATTTGAGTTCCAACGATGCATCGCTGGCAACGAACGAATCGTTTAAGAACACTCTCCGCAATGCATCCGAAGACCCAGTCATGCAACGAGTCCAGGACGAATTGTTCCAGGCTAAGTTTTGGCAACCTGCGCAGACGAGGGCTGCCGATCTGGGTTTGAAGTTACCGCTGAGTCTTGCGGTTATTTACGACTCCTCATTGCAAGGCGGCTTGGCCAGAATTGTGACGGCGACGAACAACCAGACAGGAGGTACGCCACTGACGGGTGTGGACGAAAAGGTCTGGATTCGCGCGTATCTGGAGCAGCGACGCTCGTGGTTCGCTTCGTCACCGCTGCTGTCCCAATCTGTGAACAGGGTTGATACTTTTCGAACTCTTGTTGCGAAGGACAACTGGTTGCTGTCTCCGCCGATTGTGGTTCAAGGAGTTGCGATTGATTAGAGGGCCCCGGCTTTCGTCGCGTGTTTCATTTGCCCGTACACAGCAAAGCCCTCTCCGCCGCGTTGGCAGAGAGGGCTTTGCGATGGGTTGAGGGCGACTTACGCTGATGCGGCGGGAACGAAGCCGTCGCAACCGCTGATGGGGGTTACCTTGAGGTGCAGGCTGGCATGCTTGGGATGTCCGCACTCGTCCACCATGACAACGTCTGCCTTGTGGCTGGTGAGGATGCTAACCAGAGCGCTGCTCTTGCTGTGGTGCTCGCCGAAGTGGGTACAGAGACCACACTGACCGTCATGAACTGCTTCCATAGGACACCTCTAAAGAACTCAGTTGATTGGAGCCGGGGCAGCGCCCTCACGTTGCCTCTGGACTCCAATGACGACCACCTTAAATACGTAGAAAACCCTTGTAAATTGCGACGATTTCAGTCCCGTATCGACATGGAAACACGACTGAAAGTGTCGTAGATCTGTCTCTGCTCTGACGGACTGTGGCTTCAGTGACTTATGCTGTTCATTCCGGAAGCGCGGAGTCGTCGGCTGTACTGCGACGAAAGGTATGGCCTCCGCGCAAACATACAGAGCAGTACACGGAGGCTTGCGCTTTGGCGGCATGGCCTGTGATGGCGATCGCACCTACAATGAAACTCTTGCACGCTTCCAAAAAATCATCTTCTAACTCCATCGCCGAGCCAGCATTGACGCCAGTGCAGCGAGCGGCATTTGAGCGCAATCTGCGGCTCTGGTATGAGCAGAATGCACGCGCTCTGCCGTGGCGCGGAATTCGCAATCCGTATCGCACATGGCTTTCGGAGGTGATGCTGCAGCAGACACGTGTAAACGCCGTGCTGGAGCACTACGAACGATTCCTGCGACGATTTCCCACCATCATTTCGCTGGCGCTGGCGCCGGAAGATGAAGTGCTGGCCCAGTGGAGCGGCCTGGGCTATTACCGACGCGCGCGCATGCTGCATCGGACGGCGAAGCTGGTGGTGGAAGAATACGGGGGCGAGCTGCCCTCTACGTCCGTGGGACTGCGGAGGTTACCGGGCATTGGAGCCTATACCGCGGCGGCCATTGCGAGTATCGCGTTTGGAGAATCGATTGCCGTGGTGGATGGCAACGTGGAGCGCGTGTTGCTACGCGTACTGGGATTGCCGGAGACGTCGGGAGCGAAGATGGCGGAGTTCCTGGAACGCACAGCGAATTCGCTGACGCCGCGACGCAATGCCGGGGACCACAACCAGGCCATGATGGAGCTTGGGGCAACAATCTGTACGCCGCGTTCTCCGCGATGTGCGGAGTGCCCTGTATTTGGACTCTGCAGGACGCGTGGCGAGCATCCTACGCTGGAGCGCAGTCCCATGCGTTCAGAGCGTGTGCGCTATGCGCTGACGACTCGACGCAGGGTGGATGGGCTGGACGTATTGTTGCAGCGACGATCAGCAAAAGCGTCGCTGATGGCCAACATGCTGGAACTGCCCCAGCTCTCCACGCAAAAAAGTGCAGGCGAACTGGTGCTGTTAGAGGAACCACTGCTGCGTGTCCGACACTCCATTGTGGGCACGAATTATTACGTGGAGGTGGTGGGCATAGCGACCCGGCGCGATGCAGCGAAGCACGCGTTGCGCAGCGATGGCCTGGAATGGGTTCGGGTTACGAAGCTGGCAGAGCTGCCGTTAACCGGCCTGGCGCGCAAGGTGTTGCGGAGAATGAAGTTGATGAAGTTGCCAAGCGGTCTACCGCAGCAGGAAGTTCCACTGCTGATTGGGCGTGGCGGACGAGGCGCTACCGGGAAAAAAGCCTGACACCACCAGGCGCAATTTACCGCGCAGCACTTGCTCGTGCGGGTGTTTCCGTGTACATCCGATAAGGGAAGCATCCGCCGCTACATTTCCGTAGGGCTGCGGACAATTGACAACGGAAGACGGTCCCGCACGGTAACCCTGTGCGCAGGAAGGAAAGGCTTGTTATGGCAACGGAACGCAGTGCAAATGCAGTTTGGAATGGCGGTTTGAAGGACGGCAAGGGCGTGATCAGCACGCAGAGCGGCGTACTGAAGGAGCAGTCGTACACGTTTGTGTCGCGCTTTGAAAATGGTGCGGGCACGAACCCGGAAGAGTTGATTGCAGCGGCGCATGCGGGCTGTTTCTCCATGGCGCTGAGCGCGGAGCTGGAGAAGGCCGGGCACAAGGGCGACAGCGTGGCCACCACCGCAACCGTGGTGCTGGAGTTTGTGAATGGCGCGCCGACTGTGACCACGATCCACCTGAAGAACGAGTCGAAGGTGCCGGGACTGGATGATGCAAAGTTCCAGGAGATTGCCGCTGGAGCCAAGCAGAACTGCCCCATCTCACGTCTGCTGGCCGCGGCGAAGATTGATCTGGATGCGAAGCTGATTTCGTAAACCGCGTATTTTGTGAAGCACGAAGGCCCCGGATATCCGGGGCCTTTTTCATTGCGAAAAATATTTGGCCACCGAAGACATTTTTTGCATTCGCGTGCGTTTGTGTTTCCGTTTCTGTTGACATAGGCAGCCTATGCCAGTCGAGGCGCACACCTGATGAAGCACAACGAAATCCCGCCCGGATCGCTGACGTTATTGATTCTTCGCACGCTGTCGCGACATGGAACGTTGCATGGTTATGAGATTGCGGAATCGATTTTGCAAACCTCCGGCAACATTCTGGAAGTGGAAGAAGGATCGCTGTATCCCGCGTTGCAGAAGATGCTGGTGAACGACTGGGTGAAGGCGGAGTGGGGTGTGACGAAGGGTAATCGTCGCGCGCGCTATTACCAGTTGACCGCCGCAGGGAAAAAACAGCTTGCCGCTGAGTCTTCAAACTTTGAGCGCGTTTACAGCGCCATTGCACGTGTATTGCAGACGGCTTAGGTAGCCATCATTTTTTAATTCTCATTCTTTGTTGCAGGAGAAATCCGCCATGTCACTTCTTCGTCGTATCCAGATGCTGTTTCGCCGCTCGCGTTTTGATTCTGAGTTGGAAGAGGAGATGCGCCTCCACATGGATCTACGCGAAGAAGAACAACGCTCTGCTGGAGCCACGCCGGAAGAAGCACGGCGGCTGAGCAGGCGCGACTTTGGCAATCCTATTGTGCTGCGCGAGCGCAGCCATGCCGCATGGGGATGGGGATGGCTGGAGTCGCTGGTGCAGGACATTCAGTATGCGCTGCGTTCGATGATGCATGCGAAGGCACTGACGCTGATGGCGCTGCTTTCGCTGAGTCTTGGCATTGGAGCGAATGTTGCGATCTTCAGCTTTCTGGATGCGCTGGTGTTGCGTTCGTTGCCGGTGACGAAACCCGCGGAACTGGTGATGCTTGGCAACGGTGATGACGCGGGCGTAACGGATGATTATGGCTCGACGACGCTGTATTCCTATCCGTTCTTTCGTGAGTTTCGCAAGAGCAACACCGTGTTCTCAGACCTTGCGACGGTCATGAGTTTTGGCAGCGAGATGCATGGCACGCTGGATCAGCGGGACAGCATGCAGAAGCTTACGGGTGACACCGTGTCCGGCACGTTCTTTTCAACGCTTGGTGTTGAGCCTGCGCTGGGTCGTTTCTTTCGCGATGAGGAAGATCGCGTGGAAGGAAAGTTTCCTGTCGTAGTGGTCAGCTATGCGTTCTGGCAATCTGCGTTTCAAGGGACGCCGGACATTCTGAACCACACGGTGAAACTGGCGGATACCACGTTCAACATTGTTGGTGTGGCGCCGCCAGGCTTCTTCGGAATTGAAGTGGGCCATGCGCCGGATTTCTGGGTGCCGATGGCGATGATGCAATCGTTGCCATCGCACAGTAAGGGTTATAACGACGGCTTCTTTCAATCGAACTTTGTGTTCGGGCGGCTGAAGCCGGGTGTGACGCGTGCGCAGGCCGAGGCGGAGACGAATGTGCTGTATCAGCATATTGTGCGGTCGTTTCCAAACGCCGAACTGAATGCATACAACCTGGGGCATCTCCAGAATGCGCATGTAAAGTTGACCGACCTGACAACAGGCCGCTCGTTCCTCCGCAATACGTTCTCTGATCCGTTGAAGATTCTGATGGGTGTTGCGGCGCTGGTGTTGCTGATTACGTGCGCCAACATTGCGAATCTGTTGCTTGCGCGAGCGACGACACGCACACATGAGTTTGCAGTGAGGCAAGCATTTGGAGCGCAACGTCTTCGGCTGATTCGCCAGTTGCTGACGGAGAGTCTTCTGCTGTCTGTTGCAGGTGCGGCGCTTGGTGTTGTGCTTGCGCTTGCGGCGGATCGTGTATTGCTGCGCATGATCTCTGGCGGGCCTGATGCGAACCTGCTTCCGCTGGACATTTCGCTGAACGTGCGGCTGCTTGTCTTCACGTTGTTTGCCACGGTGGGTACGGCGATATTGTTTGGCGTGGTGCCTGCGTTACGCGCATCGCGTGTGGCGGTGAATGAAGGCTTGAAGGAGAGTCGGCGCAGTAACAGCAATGCGCGCAGCCCGCTGGGCAAGGGGCTGGTGATTGCGCAGATTGCACTCTCGCTGGTGTTGAGTGTGGCTTCCGTCCTGTTCCTGCGGACGCTGGTGAACCTGACACGTGTGGATACAGGCTTTCCGCGCAATGGCGTCATGCTGGTGGACATGGATTCCAGTGTGCTGGGCATGAAGGGTGAAGACCCGCGCATGATTGCCATGTTCCAGGAGATTGAGCAGCGCGTGGGTGCGTTGCCGCAGGTGAAGGCCGCGAGTTTTGCCGCGTTCACCTTTGCACAGGGCAGTTGGAACGGGACGGTGACTGTGCCGGGGATGCCGTTCAAAGAAAACATCAATGTGAAACACAACGTGATTGGCAACGGCTATTTCAACACGATGCAGATTCCTCTGCTGGCAGGTCGCACGTTCGGCCCGCAGGACAGTGCAACATCACACCATGTGGTGATCCTGAGCGAGACGATTGCGCGCGAGTATTTTCCTGCTGGTGTAAATCCTGTCGGTCGCCATATGTACTACGGCAAGGATCCCGATCCGAAGAAGGAAGTGGAGGTGATCGGCATTGTGCGCGATGTGAAGTTCAGAGACCTGAGCGAGGGGAAGGAGTACATCGACTACTATCCGAATCCGCAGCATCCGTGGGGCTATGGAAGGCTGGCGGTGCGTTACGACGGGGACTTCGCTGCGATGTCTACCGCGGTGCAGAACACGATTCGTTCTGTGAACCGCAACCTGGTGATTGACCATGTGACCACGCTGGATCGCGTGATTGAACGCACAGTGGTGAACCAGAGCCTGATGGCGCAACTATCAACGGCGTTTGGTCTGCTTGCTGTGCTGCTTTCCGCGATTGGCATCTACGGGTTGATGAGCTACCTGGTGGGTCAGCGCACCGGCGAGATCGGCATTCGCATGGCGCTGGGAGCATCGCACACCGGTGTTCGATGGATGGTGATGCGCGAGATCACGATGCTGGTGGTCAGCGGAATTGCAGCGGGAATCGTGTTGACACTGCTCTGCGGACAACTTGTGCGCAACCTGCTCTACGGTATTGCGCCGACGGAGCCGGTGAGCCTGATCGTTGGCATCGCCTTGCTGACGACGATTGCGCTGGCGGCAGGTTATGTGCCTGCGCGGCGAGCTTCCCGTGTGAATCCGATGCAGGCGCTGCGCTACGAGTAAGTGAAATTGTGATTGGCTCCCGAATCGGCTTGTGACATTCTTCGATGGGTGTCAGCAAACGATTCGGGAGGCACTGCCTGTGATTCGCAAGACGTTTGGGACGCTACTGATGCGTGCTGTTGGTGTTGGCGTACTGCTTGTATGCATAGCAACTTCGGTTAGCGCTCAACAGCCGCCACAGAATCTGATGAGTTGTAAGCCAGTGGCCGAGAGAACGAATGAAACTGGCTGTTGGATTCTTGCGCGCCAATCTGTGGGCGTGGTGGAAGGCCCGGTCTACTGGACGCTCGATGCATTTCCCACCAAGGAGCTGGCCGATCGGGCAAAAGGGCCGAACGGGACAGTGGTCGAAGCGCTGGGCAAGTTCTGGCTGCTGACCCTTGGCGATAAGGCACAAACTGCCGCCTCCGCCAGCCGCGTAACCCAGATGGGCCCATTAACGACTGAAAAAGGGCGGAGCTACACCGCGCAATACATGGAAGCAGTCCTTCAGCCGGGAATGGTCAGCGAGACGCACACGCATCCGGGTATCGAGGCCTTTTATACCGCGACGGGCGAGACATGCCTGGAGACCCCGGACGGGATGCAGACCGGAAAGAAGGGAGTCGACGTCGTGATTCCTGAGGGTGTGCCCATGGAACTGACCGCGGTTGGAAGCGAGACACGGCGCAGTCTTGTCCTGATTCTCCATGACGCATCGAAGCCACCCACGACGCTTGAACACAGCTGGCATTCAAAGCACCTGTGCCAGTCAGCGAAGTAAAGCGGTGTGCCGAGGTGTGACATTCTGTTGAATCGCTTGCCACAGTTTGTTCCGCACCCCTAGAATCACGCTTCGGGGAACCTGTTCCTCTCACGAAGGGATTACTGCGCTCATGAACATGAATCGCCGCGACTTTGGTCGCCTTGCAGCAGCCGGCATTTCTGCCGCTGCGCTCCAACCGCGTTCGCTCTTTGCCCAGGGCAAGCCGAACTCGAAGTTTAACGGCGTACAGATTGGCGTCATCAGCTATTCCTATCGCCAGATGAAGCCGTTCGATGCGCTGTCCGTACTGAAGTACGCCGTGGAAGACGGCATCAACGCCACCGAACTTGAAAACGTGCAGGAACTGTGGGCAGGCTTGCCGCCCGCGCCGCCGCGCCCCATGGGACCGCCGCCCGCACCGGGCGCTCCGCGTCCCCAGATGTCAGAAGCCGCGAAGGCTGCGCAGCTTGCCCATGCGGAAGAAGTGACCAAGTGGCGCACCACCATGGACGTGAACAAGTATGCGGAACTGCGCAAGCTGTATAACGACGCGGGCGTGAGCATCTACGCATTCAAAATCACGCTGACCGACCGCATGCCCGATGCCGAGTTTGATTACGCATTCAAGGCAGCCAAGGCCTGTGGCGCAAACCACCTGACCATGGAAATGCCGGACAACAATCCGGGCCTGACCGCTCGTATTGGCAAGTTTGGCAAGAAGTACAAGATGCGCATGGGTTACCACGCCCATACCCAGGCCAAGCCCGACACGTGGGATGAAGCGATGGCACAGTCGCCGTGGAACTGCATCAACCTGGACATTGGCCACTACACGGCTGCTGGCAATCACGACCAGATTGCGTTCATCCAGAAGAACCACGCGCGCATCACCAGCATGCACCTGAAGGATCGCCAGTACCCGGAAAAGGGCGGACAAAACCAGCCCTTCGGCCAGGGCGACACCCCAATCAAGGAAGTGCTGCAGTTAATGAAGAAGGAGAAGTACAACTTCCCCGCCACCATCGAGCTGGAGTACAAGCTGCCGGATGACTCCGACGCGGTGAAGGAAGTGGCCAAATGCCTGGCTTACGCGAAGAGCTGCCTGGCATAACTAAGGTCTTCAACACTAATAAAGAGCCGGCCGTGTGCCGGCTCTTTTATGTTCGGCACATCTTTCGCTTGATCTCGGACCGATCCTGTCGTATTTTGAAAGTACGGCAGAAATTGCCGTTTTCTGAGGCTCTCCTTGAGGGAGAGGAGAGAAGTGCGTGCCGCTACGGCGGTGAGCCTCTCCTACGCTAACGCGCGAGCCCTGTCTCGCCCCCAGAGAAAATCCGCTGTTGCGGTTTCCCGTGCGTGTTTGCGCGGCCGCGGCAGTGCGTATGAAGGATGTTTGTTTTGAAACCTATCCAATATTCCGCGGCCTTACTTGTTTCGTTTTCCGCGATCTCCCAGGTCGCTGTTTGCCAGTCGAATACATGTTCTGAAGATAAGTCGACGCCGATCCAGGCTGTGACGTTGCAGGTGCAGGACAGCAGCGGTGCAACGGTGGAACGCGCTGCGGTGGAAGTTCGTTGCGGTGCTACGGTGTATCGCGTGCAGACCGGTGCTCACGGCGAAGTAGCGCTGTCGCTGCATCCCGGTAGCTATAACGTCTCGGTACAGGCGCCCGGCTTTGCCGCGTTGCAGCAGGACAATGTAGCACTCTCTGGTGGCGCGCAGCCCACCGTGTTGAAGCTGCAAGTTGGTTCGGCGACCGACGTTATCAGTGTGACGGCGAACACCGGCTTTGTTCCTTACGCGTCGAATGCTGGATCGAAGACAAATGCGCCACTGGTGGAAGTGCCGCAATCGATCTCCATTGTTAGCGAACTCGA
Source organism: Terriglobus sp. TAA 43 (assembly GCF_000800015.1). Taxonomy (NCBI): domain Bacteria; kingdom Pseudomonadati; phylum Acidobacteriota; class Terriglobia; order Terriglobales; family Acidobacteriaceae; genus Terriglobus; species Terriglobus sp. TAA 43. The sequence goes on along the minus strand of NZ_JUGR01000001.1, from coordinate 2,942,444 downwards.
GATGCAGTCGCGCAACGTAATCACCATGAATGAAGCGCTGCGCTACACACCCGGTGTGCAGGCGGACGAGTTTGGTGTGGAGCCGCGTTTTGATTGGCTAAAGATTCGCGGGTTTGCAGCGGAGACATTTGGTGTGTTCCGTGATGGTATGCGCTTCAATTCCCTCTCCGGCAAGCTGGATCCGTACGAATTGGAAAGCGTGGAAGTGTTGCGTGGACCTTCGTCTGTGCTCTATGGACAGGTGCCTCCGGGTGGATTGATTAACCAGGTTACGAAGCGTCCTTCAGCAGAGCGCCGCACGGAAGTGGGCATGCAGCTTGGCGCATTCACGCGTCGTGAAGGATTCTTCGACACAACCGGCTCCATCGATAAGAACCAAGTGTGGCAGTATCGCTTACTGGGTGTGTTGCGTAACAGTGATACGCAGACAAACTACACGCCGGACAATCGTCGTTTGATTGCACCGTCATTCACGTACAAGCCCAGCGACCGCACCAACTTTACCTTCCTTGGTGATTGGCAGCATGACGGCACGCGTTGGAGCCAGTTCCTGCCTGCAAGCGGCACGCTTTATAGCAATCCGAACGGCGTTATTCCTGTGAGCACCTTTGTGGGTGAGCCGGGATGGGAGAAGGTTAAGCGCGACCAGGCGTCGGCTGGTTACACCGGCGACCATCTTTTCGATGATGGCTGGAACCTGCACTCGAACTATCGCTACCAGTACATCAACTTCCAGGGCAGCACGGTGTACGGCACGGGCTTTGATGGCAACAGTACCACGATGGTGACGCGTTACGCATACGAACTGCCACGCTGGAACCGCATCAACACGCTGGATAACCGCGCTCTGCGTCGCTTCACGAATGGCGATTGGGAGCAGACAGTGCTGTTTGGTTACGACTATCAGCACGTCGCCATCAAGAGTCAGCAGGCGTTCGCACAGGTGGCGGACATCAACATCTTCAAGCCGGTGTACGGTGTGACGACGATCCCGAATATGTCGCCATATCTGTATCAGGACAACCTGCTGCAACAGCACGGTCTGTATGCGCAGGATCAGATCAAGTATCGCAATCGCCTTATCTTCACCGTGGGCGGACGTCAGGACTTTGCGAAGAATGACATTGCAGACTTCCTGGCGCACACGGAGACCGGACATCTGGATCAGCGATTCACTGGTCGTGCGGGTGTTGGTTATCTGACTTCAAGCGGCATCTCGCCTTATGTTTCGTTCTCTACCAGCTTTCTGCCGAATGCAGGCAGCTATGTGTATAACGCGACCACGGGGCAATCGACTGATCCGGCGAAGCCGTCTGATTCGCGACAGATTGAAGCTGGTGTGAAGGTGCAGCCGAACACCTGGAATAGCTACTTCACTGCGGCGTTCTTCCAGATCAATCAGACGAACGTGCTGGTGAGCAACGCCGCATTTCAATCCACACAGACCGGCGAAGTTCGTTCGCGTGGTGTGGAGTTGGAAGCGATCGCAAGCCTACAGCATGGCCTGAGCCTGCACGGGGGATACACCTTCACGGCAACAGAGACCGTGAAGGACCAGACTGCTGCGAACATTGGCAAGTGGCTGTCGCAGACGCCAAGGAATCAGGTATCGATGCTTGCGGATTACACCGTCGCTAACGGACATTTCAGCGGACTTGGTGGCAACTTTGGAGTGCGCTTCGTTGGCACCAACGCGGCCGACAGTGCGAACAGCTTCTTTGTTCCGAATTATGCGCTGCTGGATGCAGGTCTTCGCTTTGGATATCGCGGCATGCTGTTTACGGTGAATGCGACCAACCTGACAGACAAGCGTTACGTAGCTACATGCAGCGGCCTGGCGTACTGCTACTACGGTTACTCCCGCAACGTTATTGGACAGGTGAAGTACCACTTCTAAACACATGGGATTCGCAAGCAATCTCGTTCATCATCCGCGTAAGCTGTGGCTGCGCAGGGCGCTCTTCCAGGTTCATCTCTGGTTGGGCGTCCTGCTGTCGCTTTACGTGATTGTTATTGGGTTTTCAGGCTCTGTACTGGTGTGGGAAGACGAGTTGCAGGCTCGCGCTTTTCGCGGGCAATCGTACGACGCGGCGCATGTGCTTCCTGCATCGCAGATTGTTAAGACCGTTGCGAACGCGTATCCGAAAGAGCCACTGTATTACCTGATGTGGCCGCAGGAAAATACGCCGGTGTACACCGCGTATCTGCACACGGAAAACAAGGGCCAACATATCGTTCGTTTGAACGCGACGACCGGCGAGATTGTGCCGATTCGTGGCGGCTTCATTGACTGGGTGCATGACCTGCACATCTACCTGTTGATGGGGCAGACCGGCTTCATTGTGAATTGCGTGATGGGCATTGGGCTGCTTGTTCTGTCGATCAGCGGCGTGGTGTTGTGGTGGCCCGGACTTCGCGCGTGGGCGCGTGGTTTCTATATGAATCTGCGCGCTGGGTGGAAGCGGATCAACTTTGACGCACACAACGCTATTGGGATCTGGACACTGCTGATTGTCAGTTGGTGGGGATTCACTGCGATTGCCTTCCTGTTGCCAGCTCAGGTGATGAAAGCCGTGAGTGTGATTTCGCCGGTTAAGGCCATGCGGCAACCGGATGTGCCTAAGCCGCAACATGTGGGTGCCGCTGTAACACTGCAGACAATTGCGGATCGTTCGAATCAACTGAATCCATCCGCGTTTCTGTCTGGTGTTTCGCCGCCTGATGCGCCGGGGCAAAACTACGTCGTGTACATGGATAGCCTTGCGCCCGGGGACTTTTCGCATCGGTTCATCCACACGTTTGCTGCGGATGGACAGTTGCTTTCCACGTGGCACTACGGGGAGAAGCAGTCTCTGGGCGATTGGATTCTGTGGCTGGTTTATCCACTGCACTTCGGTACGCTGTGGGGAACATGGGTGAAGGTGATCTGGAGTGCGCTTGGTATGAGTCTTCCGATCCTCTCCATTACTGGCTTGCTGATGTACTGGAATCGGTATCTGGGCAAGCGTTGGAAGAAGCTTCAGCAGTAAATCAAAAGGGCACGGCGAAAGCCGTGCCCTTTGAACATTGCAAAGCAATCGCTACTTCACTTTGGTTCCAAGCCATGCTTCGCGAAACGCCTTCTGTTCCGCGGTTAGTGTTCCGCCTGCTGTTTCGACGGGAACAATCTCAAGCGTGGGATCTGCAGCGAGGACGGCATTCGAACGTACTTCCTGGCCGCGACGCTTGTAGACCAACTCCACGCTGTCGCCGACCTTTTTGCCGTCGATGGCCTTCTCTACATCTGCGGATGAGTTGATGGCTATGCCGCCTACGCTGATCAATTCATCATCGAGATCGAGTCCTGCAAGATACGCAGGCGAACCGATGACGGTGGATGCGGCAACCTTCAACGTCTCCGTCCCTGCAGGCGCCTGACCACGACGGACGGGATCACCCTTCTTCATCAGATAGATGTTGCCCAATGTTGCGCCGCCGCGCTTCTTCATGACGAAACCTGCGTGCTGCAGCAGCGATGCGTAGTCCACCTTTTCGGTGCCGATCATGTAACGCTTCACATAGTCCGCAGCGAAGGCGGGATCGCCACTGACCTTTGCGAGTTGGGTCTGCACATCGGCAATGCTGTATGGATGACCAACGAGGCCGGGTGCGGGGCCCCCGGGCTTGCCGTATGCAAACCACATGGCACGCATGAAGTCATCGAGCGTGACCTTGCCGTTTGTCTTCACACGCAGCGAGAGATCAAGCCCCATCGCAACAACGTCGCCAAACGTGTAGTACGAAACGAAGGTGTTGTTGAAATACGTCGGGAAGAGGTCGCTTGCGCCGTCAACGAATGGAGCCATACGGCTCATATCCATTGCAGACCGATACTGCGTCGACGGTGAATTGATTACGTTGCTGATGTCGCGTGCAAAGCCCATCATGCCGCGTGGCATGGGAGTAAGGCCGGTGCGGATCATTGCGAGGTTGCCGTAGTACTGCGTGAAGCCTTCTGCGACGAACATCAGGCCGCTCATGTTCACGTCGCGGAAGTTGAACGGCTCAAGACCTTCAGGGCGAATGCGTTCCACGTTCCAGTTGTGGAAGTACTCGTGCGCCACGACGCTGAGTCCAAGCTGGCGCGACGTCATCACAGTGCTGTTGCGATGCTCCATGCCATCGCTGTTGTCCCATGGCAACGCATCGGCGAGGAAGGTGTAATAGCCCGGCTCGTAATCCGGCAGTTCGCCGTAGACGGCCTGCTCTTCCTTCACAATCTTTTCCACGCCTGCGAAGTACTCGGCCAACTCAGCATCCGTGGCCTGCGAGTGCGCGACGACGCGGATGGTCTGTGCCTTGCCGCCGGGCTTCAGCGCTGGAACCTGGAAGGTGTGCAGAGCATAGTTGGCAAGCTCTGTGGGGCTGTCCATCAGGTATTGCAGGTTGGGCGAGGTGAACGTGTTCGCATCGGCCGTGGGATAAAGCTGCGTTGCGATCTTCCAGTTCAAGCCTTCGGGCAGAACAAAGGTCAGCTTCGATGGGCGATCATCAAAGCCGTGCGCCCACATGACCGTTGCAGGCCAGTTGAGGTGCGCGTGGGTTGTGTCGATCGCCATGAAGGTGCCGTCGACGCGGTTGCCGAACAATTTGTAAGTGACATGAACGGTGCCGTGATGTCCGCTGACTGTCCACGAGCGCGGATCGGGCTTGGTCACCGCCAGCGGCTTGCCGCTTTCGTCGGTGAACTTCTCTTCGAAGACGTTCGATGCGTATTCAAACGCGGCGTAGCGGCCCGGTGAAGAACGGCTCATCTGCACGGTGAGGGGCTGCTGCGGAACGTTGTGGAAGGTGGCCTCCACCTGCACGACGTGGTGCACGACGTCCGGAAAGGTAAAGCGGTATTCCGTAGCGTTGTTCTGTGCGAGGGCAGGCAGGGTGGCAGCGGCAATAGCAGCGGCACCCACAAGACGCAGGAAGCGAGCAGAAAAATTCTTCACAGTGAGGCGATGATAACGCCGCAAACCCCGCTGGTGAAGTGATCCTTTGGTCCGGCTGGTAGGAAGCGATTCCGATCAGGAGGAGTGCCGATAGAGAGACGAAAGATGAAACGGTGAAAAATGGCGCGGATTCGCGTGACGGCGAGGGAATTTGTGGACTAGATTGGTAGGCGCTTCGGCGAAGGTCTTATGGCGGTGGTCCAACCTCTGCAGGTCTTCGTCGGCAAAACTTCTAGCTCACTAAAGGGAACCCGCTCATGATCACTCGCAGAACCTTCCTTGGAACCATGGGAGCCGCGACCGCGCTGGCAGCCATGCCCACCGCGCGCGCGCTTGGCGCTAATGACCGCATTCGAATCGCGCTGGTGGGATGCGGCGATCGTGGCATGCAGGATCTGCGTGACGCTCTCAAGGAATCGAACATTGAAATCGTTGCCGCCGCTGACGCCTACACGCGTCGGCTGGAGATGATGAAGGAGAAGTATCCCAACATCAAGACCTATGACGATCCCCTGAAGTTGCTGGAAAACAAGGACGTAGATGCGGTGATCAATGCGACGCCGCTGCATCTGCATGCCAAATATTTTCTTGCCACGCTGCAGGCTGGGAAAGACCTGTACAGCGAAAAGACGATGGCCTACAACATTGCCGATGCCACAGCTTGCCGCGATGCCGCCAAGGCTTCAAAGCAGGTGGTGCAGATTGGTATGCAGCACGAGAGCGAAGGCGAGCTGCGTGACGTGCAGGACTGGGTCAAGAGCGGCAAGCTGGGCAAGTTGACCATGGTGGAAGCGTGGATGAGCCGCAACACGCCGCGTGGCAAAGGCCAGTGGGTACGGCCTATTCCTGAAGATTGCAACCCGGACCATGTGCGCTGGGATCTGTTCCTGGCCAACCGCCCCAAGAGCGCGTTTGATGCGAACAAGTTCATCAACTGGCGTCTGTTCTGGGAGTTCTCCGGCGGCAACATTACCGAAAACATGGTGCACCAGATCGCGTGGATTGCAACCGCACTGGATCTTGACGTTCCTGCCGCTGCGTATTGCGCGGGCGGCGTGTTCAGCGAGAAGGATGGACGGCAGGTGCCGGACACCATTGCCGTTACGCTGGAGTATCCGAACGATCTGACCGTGTTGTGGCAGTCCACTTTCTCCAATGCACGTTATGGATTGGGCGAGCACTACCTGGGATCGAACGGAACGATTGAGCATGTGTCCGGTTCGACAGGCATGGTGACGGGCAGCCAGAACTCGCGTGGAGGCACGAAGTTCATGCCGGAGAAGGCGAACGATCCCAGCGGTGTGGTCATTGAATCGACCACCAAGGGCGTGACGCACATGGGCAACTGGTTCGATGCGATTCGTTCGCGCAGCAAGGACAAGGTGAATGCCACGGTGGAGGTAGGCTATCGGTCTTCGGTGGCGTCGTTTATGTCGAACCTGGCGTACCGGCGCAAGGCACGCGTGACCTTTGAGGACGCGAAGGCGGCAGCTCCAGATGCGTTGTACAACGAAGCGGACCTGCACACGTCGCACCACAAGGCGTGAGATAGCGGTTGAAACGAGAAAACTCACGGTGGCAGAAGTGGTTTCGAGAGATACACTGCTGCCACCGTGAAGCGTTTTCACATCTTCGTGATCGCGTTGGTGATGCCGTTCGTTGCGCTGGCGCAGGACCACGTTCTGGGCTCTGCCTCCAAGTCGGTGATTCCCGAGTTACGAGGCGACCGGCACAACCTCGATCGCGATCTACAGATTGCTTTGAGGACATTCAGCGGGCAGAACTCTCTGGATATGCGCAACCGCTCCGTTGGCGTGGTGGATCGGCCGATTGCCGGCACCCTGCACACCAATGCATCCACTGACGTGATTGCTGAGGGTGTGGTGCTGCGTACCGATGCATACCTGGCACCGGACAAGAACAGCATGGTGACCATACTTACCGTGCTGCCCACAGTGATTCTGAAAGCGCCTGCTGGATTTCCAAATTCGCCCACGGGGTCCAATCGATCTTCAGTCCGCCACCGTGACGTGCTTCCTGCGGCTCCGCCCCCTCCGTCACAAGGTTCGACACTGCGCTTTGCCTTGGCGGGCGGTACGGTCTATTTCGATGACAACAACGGGGCCACTGTGCGGCAAACTGGCGTGCGATATCCCGGCCCCGGTGAGAATCTGGTTTTCTTTGGCCAGACCATTGTCGGCGGTCCGAGCGATCCGCCGTCGGCAGTGTTGCTGTTAAGAAGCGCTTGTTCACCGCAGGACCATACGTGCGCTTCGATTGACGGGAATGTGGCCAACTCCGATGCGCTGATGGCACGTTTGCCTTACGGCATAGCAACGGTTCAGGCATATAACGCAACGGGCGCTGCCATTGCGGATGCCTCGCGTGAGGGCATCCGAGGGTGGGCTGCATCACTAGAAGTTCACTACAACGTGGGGCAGGGGGACATTCGGAAGCTGTCTGGTCCAGAGATTGATATACCGCCATTTACTCCTTCCGCAATGGATGAGAGTTTTGTGCGGGCACACATTCTGCGAAGCGATGCCCATCTGACGACGGGTGGCCTTGGTGTTGTGACGAACTCAGTGGCTGCAGTGGACAAGGTGTATCAAGGCTTGCAGCCGCGCGAACGGACCATTGATGTTACGCAGCGCGGAGGATTGCTGTGGAAGGACAGCTCCGTTGTGATGGCTGCTCTGACGCCAACACAACAGCCACTTGTGGAAGGCGGCGATTACTTCCTGACGGTGGGACGCACCCTGGACAATCGATGGGAATTGCGGGCGGCATGGCGCGTTGTGGATGACCAGGTGTTTGCGCTGGATAGGCCGCGCAGCGTGGCGGTATCGCATGATGGTGGTTCGTACTGGAAGAGTACGGCGCTGTTTCTGAAGTCGCATGGGCTGCAATAGCCGTATAGCTTTCGCGCTGCAGGACAAACACCTCCTATTTTTATAGTTGACAACTTGATCGGAAGACCGTCACACTCCTATGTAAATAGGAGACGACCTATGATCGGCAGACGAAAAGGATCTTCTTCGCTTACCCAGATGGAACTGCAGTTCATGGATGTTCTCTGGAGACAAAAGAAAAAAAGCAGCAGCGTGCAACAGGTGCAGGACGCGCTTTTGGAAGATGGCGTAGAGCTTGCGTACACCACAGTGCAAACCGTGCTGAATACGCTTGAAAAGAAAGGCAAGGTGTCGCGCAAGCTGGATGGCCGCGCGTTTGTCTATCTGCCCGCGATTACGAAGGAATCGATTCTGAAACAGGCTGTGCGAGAGCTTGCGGATCGCATGTTTGGAGGCTCGTCAGAAGACCTGGTTATGAGTCTCATTACAGCCCGCGAGGTGGACGCAAAGCGCATCGCGAAACTTGCGCGAGCAGTCGCAGACAAGGACGGGGATAAATGATGAACCTGACCGCATCGCTTGCTTCGTACGTTGTATCCGCACTTTGGCAGGTACCGCTGCTCTATCTTGCAGGCTGCCTGATGGCGCGCATCATACGGCGCAACGGCCCCGCAGCAGAACATCGCGTCTGGGTGGCGGTGTTGCTTCTGTGTGTTGTTGTACCTGCGCTTCCCGCCCCCGGTATGCATGGGCAATCCGTGGCAGTCGCCATTACGGATGTTCATGTTCATAGCAGCACCTTGCAGACGAGCGGGCCAGCGCGTGGCTGGAACATCCCGCTGTGGATGCCTTTGCCCGTGATGCAGGGCATCGTTATCTTCTGGCTGCTTACCGTGATCTACGGCATGACGCGTTTGCTGGTGGGAGTACAGCGCACGCGCCGCATGGTGAATGCAGCCACGCCGTATTCGCTGCAGGCTGCAGAACAGCAGCTATGGCATCGGTGCGTTACATCGTACAGCCTCACACGAACTCGCGTGCTTGAAACAGATGCTATCCAAAGCCCCGTAACCGTTTCGCGTTCAGGGTGCCACATTCTTCTTCTGCCCACGCAGTTTTTCACTGCTGTTCCTGATCAGGAGCAACAGGCCGCGCTGGCCCATGAATGTGCACACATGCAGCGTGGTGATTACCGCCGCAACATCCTGTTGCAGTTGGCTGCGGTCGCTATCTTTTTCCATCCCTTCACGTTGCTGGTCCGCCGCCAGCTCTCATCGTCGCGAGAGATGGCATGTGATGCTGCGGCTTCTGCGCAACTGGGCAGCGCTGTTGCCTATCGCAGTGCGCTGGTGCATCTGGCCATGTGGATTGCGCATGGGAACCCGGCTCCGCGTACGGCAGCCATCGGCATCTTTGATTCGCACTCACTGGAAGACCGCCTCAATCGACTGGAGAAGGAAATGCTAAACACACGCAAGCCCGTTCGTTACGCACTCGCAACCGTCGCGTTTCTGGGTGTCACCGTCACGGCCAGCGCGCTGGCGCTGAATGGCATGAGGCTGCTGCCCACAGCATCAAAGAGCGCTGACCCTGTGGCGATCCCAGCGCCGTCGCCCGCTCCGGTGGAAACGCCCTTGCCTTCATCGACAGCACAGCCCAAGAGCAAACTCACCAAACCCGTTCTCATTCATCAGGTCGATCCCGAGTATCCGCAATCTGCACGCAGCCGTGGCGATCTCGGCGATCATGTCTGCCTGGTCAAACTTACCGTGGACATGCAGGGCATGCCCCAGAACGTTCACATTGCTCGCTCTGGTGGCGCGGACTTTGATGAGAACGCGCTCGTAAGCGTACGCCAGTATCGTTTCAAACCGGCCATGCAGGCTGGCGAGGCAGTCGCAGCCGACATCAGCATCGTTGTCGACTTCAGAATTTTTTGACCGCCCTACCAGCAATTCAAAAGAGCCCTTGCAGAAACAAGCGAGGGCTTCTTTGCATTGCAACAAACATTGCCCGAATGCGAGAGGTTCGGTTCTACGCAAATTTCGCCGAGGCGGTAGGCTGTTTCTGATGGCGATTGAGTTTCTTGCAACAGACGATGATGAGCTGATCCGTGGACGCGCTCGCGTGGGCGATGCCGAGATTGTGGTGTGTACCGATGGCACCTGCCTTTTCGATGGCGGAGCCATGTTTGGCGTGGTGCCGAAGACGCTGTGGTCGCGCAAGGTTCAAGCAGATGAGAAGAACCGCGTGATGCTTGGGCTGAACTGCGTGGTGGTGAAAATCGGCTTCAAGAATGTGCTGATCGAAACCGGCTTTGGTAACAAGATCGCGCCCAAGTTGAAAGAGATTTACGCGATACAGGAGCGGCTTCCCTCTTCACTGAATGCCGCGGGACTTTCACCGGACGACATCGACATTGTGATCAATTCGCATCTGCATTGGGACCACTGCGGATGGAACAGTGTGCTGGATGCAAATGGCAATGTGTTGCCTTATTTTTCGAACGCACAATACATTGCACATCGTGGCGAAGTGGAACACGGGCGGCGGCAATGGGAACGCGATCGGATCAGCTATGTGTCTGACAATTACGAACCGATGGTTGCCAGCGGTCAGATGCGGCTGGTGGACGGCACATATGCTGAGGTGATGCCCGGGATAACACTTGAGTGTTATCCCGGACACACGCAACAGTGCATGGCTGTTCATATTGAGAGCGGCGGCGAACACGCGTGTTTTGTGAGCGATCTGATCCCCACCAGTGCGCACCTTGATGTGGGATGGGTGATGGGGTTTGACCTGGATCCTCTGCGGACAATTGAAGAGCGCAAGCGGTTCTATTCGCGTGCCCTTCCCGAAGACTGGCTCATCCTTTTTCCACATGATCACCGCCGATGTATGACACGACTTCAAAAGGACTCGACGGGACGCGGGGTGGTCGTGAAAGATTATTGATATTGTGTGCGATGGAGAGGGCTTTCGTCTCCCATCGTTTCCGGAGGTAGACCCGAGTTGCCGATCCCCCAAACCGACATGACTCCGCTGCAAGCGGCCCGCAAGCGCGGCGAAATTCTCCGTCAGCTTGGGCTGATGGAGGAGGTAGACGAACAGGAGTTCGACGAACTGGTTGAACTTGCTGCGGCGCTGTGTGGCAAATCGCTGAGTGCGATGACGCTGCTGGATGAGGAGACACAACTCATCAAGGCGCGCATGGGATTTCAAGGAGCCCGCACAATGCATGTGCGCGAATCCATCTGCCAGTACACGGTGCAGAGTAATCAGCTTCTTGTGGTGGAAGACACCGTGGAAGATGAACGCTTCCGCGGGCCTGTGGGTGGCGGGATTCGGTTCTATGCCGGTACACCTCTCACCACGCTTGACGGCACTGCTGTTGGCGCGCTGTGCGTGATGGATACTGCACCTTCCGTGTTGTCAGAACAACAGCTTCGTGCGTTGCAGATTTTGGGGCGGCAACTTAGCAATCGTATTCAGTTGCGCGAACGTGCGCGGTCCATGGCCGACATGATGTCAGAACGTGAACGCGCGCGCGAAATGTTTGTGACCATCCTGAATAACGTTCCTGCTGAAATCTATTTGAAAGACGAGGACGGCAGGCTTCGTTTTTATAACCGCAAACTGGCCAATCGCTTTGCCATTAACGAAGCTGCATGGCTGGGCAAGACCAGCCGTGACTTGTGGGACGAAGAGACAGCTGCGCGCATTCTTCAAGAAGACCGGGAGGTATTCCTATCGGGAGAGCCGCAGGAAACGTTCCTGGATTTGAAAGAAGCAGACGGCAGGCACAGTTACTGGAGAACGACGAAGGCTCCCTGCCAGGACTCCAATGGCAATCCTGTGCTCGCCTGCTGCTCTGTCGATCTGACGGAACAACGGGAGCGCGAGCGCCATTTGCACCAGGTACAGGAAGAGCTGGAAGAGGCCAATCGTAAACTGAGTTCGCTGGCGCTTACCGATGCGCTGACAGGATTATGGAATCGCCGGGCTTTCGATTCGCGCCTGGAGACGGCTGTGATCGCAGCGCAACGCAGCAAAAAGCCGCTCGCACTGATGATGCTGGACGTGGATCACTTCAAGCGCATCAATGATCAATTTGGTCATCCCTGCGGCGATGACGTGCTGCGCCACGTGGCGACGATTCTGAATCGCACCAAGCGCGCGGATGAAGTGGCATGCCGGTTTGGCGGAGAAGAATTCACCATTCTGATGCCAGACACGGACGCCCGGGGAGCCATGGTTTTGGGAGAACGCATTCGCAAAGCGATGCACGCCTTCGAATGGGAGAAAGACCCCGTCACGATCAGTATGGGCATCGCTGTATGGACCGACGGTTGGTCGTCCGACGACCTGGTGGATAACGCCGATGCGGCACTCTATCGCGCAAAAGAAGGTGGACGCGACCGCTTCATTTGTTACAACTGCGAGCCGCAAACGACCTAAGATTAGCTCTTCGTCGAAGCCCAGGGATCGTAGTCGCCCACGCTCCAGATCTGACCTTCGGGATCGCGCACGCTGAAGCCGCTGCCGCCGTAGTCCTTTGTTTCAAGAGGCATCAGCACTGCGGTGCCGGCGGCATTCGCCCTTTCCCATGCGGCGGCGCAATCCTTCACGATGAGGTAGACCGACGAGGTCACGCGATTTCCTGTTTCGTCGGGCTGCACATACCAGCCTGCCGTCGCGGGATTTGCACCGACCGTTCCCAACATGATCATGCCGTTGCCGAGAGTGAGTTCGGCATGTTGCACCACGCCATCGTCACCGCGATAGACGGCGTGTTCCGTGAAATCGAATGCCTGCTTTAGCCACTCGATCATGCGGTTGCAATCGCGATAGCGGATGGCGGAAATGACGTTCACGGTGCTCATGGGGAAGACCTCCAATGCGCTGGTCATCTTACTGCAACAGCATGACGAGTATGCGGCCGTCAGAATGAAAACTTGCTCCCGTTGCGGTCGTTGCCTCGCGTATCGGGTGGGATGGTGTGACATAAGCAGCGGCGGCGACTGCCCCTGTAGAGGTAATGCTGTCTCGTAGAAAATCGCGTTCGGTGTCGATAGCAGGCGCGATGCTGTGGGTCACCTGGCCATTGCGACTGTCGCGGGCGAAGCCGTTGTCGTAGGTTGCGGAACCGATCCAGAGCGGTTGTCCGTTGACCGTTTGCGTGGTTTTCCAGATGCGCAGGTGGTGACGCTCCGCGGCTACGCGCAACGTGTCGCCGCGCGCGAAGCTCATGTCCTGCGGACGGCCGAAGAGATACAGCGTGCTCATGGGGACTTCGCGATAGGGCTCTTTGGACAGCGTGGCGAGCAGGCCGTGAAGGATGGCGGTGTTGCGGTCTGCGTCCACGGCGAACCAACCGCTGTGGAGGAAGGCATCCTGCACCTGCTGCTCTGAGCCGATGAGCGCGAAGTTCACGGCGTCGCCTGCGTTGCCCTGACCATCGTCATCGCGACGCGGGAAGGTGTCAAAGATGGCAGGCTGCAGGAGTTGCGACAGACTTAAAGCAGCCGACGTTGCAGTGCCCGGCGTCGCTGGAACGAGAGTGATGGAGACTTTGTAACTGCCGGTGGCGGTGAGATCGCCGCTGAGATTTGCCGCCAGGAACAGGTTGCCGTTGGAGCGGACCGGGATGGTTTCACCTGCGCCAATACTGAAGGGCCATGCGGCTTCGTTATCGCCGATGCGGCCGATCAATGCGCCGGTCTGCGCGGTGGGCAGAGGATACTGTCGCAGAAGATCGCGCCAGAAGTGCTCCTTGCCGTCGGGCGTGATGGTTTGCCCGTTCGCAAGTGTGAGTGTGCCGTCTGCCTTCAGGGTCAGCGTGTCGCCCGCCAGCAACGGGATACCCGTATCGATCCAGCCCTTTGTCGCGTTGACTGTTACCGTTGCGTGATTCTTGCGATTTGCGACGGCGGCTGGAGCGGTGGGCGCAATCGCCTCGATGCGTGCCGTCTGCGCCGAAAGCACAGGCGTGACTGCAAGCAAGACGAGGAAGACGAAGCGGCGCATGTATTTCAGACGTATTCCGTGGGATAAATGTCGCGTCGCCGCTCTGCGACCGTCTGATTTCCTTGAAAATCGCGCGCAATGCGACAATGAAGAGTCGGGCTTTTGTGCGTCTTTGCTGCATGCAAGCGCATCTGGAATAGGAACGGTATGGCAGAACAGACACGCGTCGTCGGCATCGATCTTGGCACCACCAACTCACTTGTCGCCTTTCTTGAGAATGGCGTTCCGGTTGTCATTCCCGGCGAAGACGGGTCAAAACTGGTGCCTTCGGTGGTGGCCATCGAAAACGGCTCTGTGACCGTTGGCAACGGCGCGCGCGGCACGCTGCTTTCGTCGCCTGGCAATGCCGTCTACAGCGCGAAGCGACTGATGGGCCGCGGCATTGATGATGTGCGCGATGAGTTGTCGCTGTTCCCCTTCCGCCTTGCCGATGACCAGAAGGCAGATGAGGTGCTTAAGCTGCACGTGGGCGACCGCGTGCTGACACCGCCGCAGATTTCCGCGCTGGTGCTGGAGCAGTTGAAAAAGAACGCAGAGCGATACTTCGGCACGGCAATCACCAAGGCTGTGATCACAGTTCCCGCCTACTTCAACGATGCGCAGCGCCAGGCAACGAAGGATGCTGGCCGCATTGCGGGACTGGATGTTCTGCGCCTCGTCAACGAGCCGACCGCGGCCGCGCTGGCATACGGTCTGGATCGCGCGAAGGAAGGCACCGTGGCCGTGTATGACTTTGGCGGCGGCACGTTTGATGTGTCGATTCTGAAGCTGCATGACGGCATCTTTGAGGTCATCTCCACGAACGGCGATACGCATCTGGGCGGCGACGACATTGACAATCTGCTGTTGCGCATTGCGCTGGATGAGATTCAACACGAGCTTGGCATTGCGCCCACACCGGAAGTGGTACAGAACGTTCGCAAGGCCGTGATTGATGTGAAGATTGCGCTGTCGGCGGTTGATTCCGCGAAGTTCGACATTGCGCTGAGTGGCGGCAAGAAGTATCAGCGCGAGATTACGCGCGAACAGTTTGAAGGCCTGATCCAGCCGGTGATTGCGCGTACCGCGGCGCCGTCACGGCAGGCGCTGAAGGATGCGGGCATGGAGCCTGCGCAGATTGACGAAGTTGTCCTTGTTGGTGGATCGACGCGCATTCCTGCGGTGCGTGCGCTGGTGGATGAGGTCTTCCAGCTTTCGGCTCGGGGCAAGACAGCCCACACTGAATTGAATCCGGATGAAGTTGTTGCGATGGGTGCGGCGGTGCAGGCGGATATTCTGGCTGGCGGCTCTGCGGCCACCAGTGAGCTTCTGCTGCTGGATGTGACGCCGCTTTCGCTGGGTATTGAAGCCTTGGGCGGCGTTGTGGCGAAGATCATTCAACGCAACAGCACCATCCCTGCGAGCGCCACGGAGCACTTCACCACGGGCGTGGATGGGCAGACGAATGTTGCTATCCACGTGGTGCAGGGCGAACGCGAACTGGCTAAGGATTGCCGCTCGCTGGCGCGGTTTGATCTGAAGGGGATTCCTCCGATGACCGCGGGGCTGCCGCGCATTGAGGTGAAGTTCCTAATCGACGCGAACGGCATTTTGCAGGTGAGCGCGAAGGAACAGCGCAGCGGCAAGGCTGCCGAAATTGAAGTGAAGCCGACCTACGGCCTGTCAGACGATCAGGTGGAAGAGATGATTCTGGCGTCGTTCGATCACGCCGAAGAGGACCTGGAGCAGCGGCAGTTGATTGAGGCCACGAACGAGGCGAATACGATTCGCGAGGCTGTGGCTAAGGGTCGTAAACATGCCGCGTGGCAGCAGCTCACACACGAAGAGATCGTTGAAGTGGACGCAGCGCAGGCAAACCTGGACGAGACCATCCAGAAGAAGGATTACAAGGACATCCGTGCTGCCATTGATCGGCTGGACAGAGCGACGCGTCGCTTTGCAGAACTGATGATGGACACCACGCTGCAGCAGGCCATGACCGGCAAGACGATGGAAGCCGCAGGCGAGAACATTGGCGATGGGCCGGCTGCTCCGCACCCGTTTGCGCCGGCGCAGATCGACGATTCGAAGAAGGAAAAAGAAGACTAAGTACGCGGTGGCTTTGGGGCGTGCTTGGCGCGCAGCTCGCGAATGCTGGGCTTTACCGAGCCTGGATCGCCGGATGCCATGGGAACGTCCTTGGGTGGACGTGACCGCAGTGCTGCCGCAACATTGCGAATGCGCGATGGACGTTCTTCCGCGCCGTTGGCCTCAGGCCGGGTGAATGCAGCGGCAGCAGCCTCGCGGATGCGCGACGGACGTTCGCCACGTGCGGCAGCCTGTTCCGCTGCGAGCTTCGCTTCTTTGCGCGCATTCATCGCAGCGGCAGCTTCACGAATACGGGAGGGGCTGTGACCGCGAGCGCGGGTGGGCTCCTTCGGGATTTCGTGCTCGCCTGTGTTGCCGGAGCGGCCTTCCTTGGAGGAGCTGAAGACGGCCACAAGGCATGGGATGAGGATAAGCAGGATGAAGCCGATGGCAACCATCAGGTTATGCACGATCAAAACCTCCGCAACGGGGCATTTGCGTCTTCGCAGGATACATCGCAGACGCGGCCACGGCTCCGGACAGGCACGTCACGGCGGTGCAACTTCCGGGGCATCGTGGATTCTATGAACATGTTTTTAAGTAGTCCAGCCCTCTGCTACGGAACCTCCTGAAGCAACTCTGCGTTAGTTAGCCAGGGTTTCCATGCTACGGGTGACACTCCATTCCGATCCAAACAGACTGACGCTGACACCGGTATCCACCGGTCTTCGGGTTGGATTCTGGTTATGCATCGTGGTGGCGATTGCTGCCGTGATGCGACGTCTGCTGGCCCTTTGGCAGGCTCCGTCTGCCGCGGAGCCCCCTGATCTGCAACGGCTAGATGCGTTTTTCCGTTCTCATGCGACGCTAACCTATGCGCACATCGGCGTGGCGCTGGTGTTTGTCTGCATTCTGCCGCTGGTCTATTGGAACCGGACGCGACTGTGGCAGCCGGTGCGAGCGCTGTATTACCTGCTGGGGTTGATGGTGGGGCTTACCGCTTTCGGCATGTCCGCGAATCCCGCGGGTGGGATCATTGAAGGTGCAGCGGTCGTCGTTTTCAACCTGCTGTTTCTGTTTTCACTGGCACAGAGTTTCCGGGCGTGGCGCATAGGGGATGCGATCGCGGATCGGCGGTGGACGCTACGGGCCACAGCCATTGTGCTGGGCATCGCGACGACGCGCCCCGTGATGGGCGTTTTCTTCGCCACGGCACGGCTTACCGGGTGGACGCCGCACCAATTCTTTGGCCCCGCCTTCTGGATTGGCTTCAGTATCAACACTGTCGTGATGGAGATTGCGCTGCGCAGACATGCACGTTCGATAGAATGAACATCAGAGCGAACATCATGTCAGAACATCACGTAGAACTGCCCGAAGTTGACCTTTCCAAGCCGCCCGCCGAGGGCATTGTCCGCGTGACGTTCCTTCCAGAGAACAAGACGGTGGAATTTCCCTTCGGCACGCTGCCTTACGACGGCCACGGCCAGCCGATGAGCTTTCTGGATGTTGCAGAAAACTATGGTATTTTCCTGGATCACGCGTGCGGCGGCGTATGCGCCTGCACCACCTGCCACCTGTATGTGAAGCAGGGCGACGCGGGGCTGAGCGATCCGGAAGATGACGAGCTGGATCGCGTGGACCTGGCAGCAGGACCGCAGACAAATTCGCGTCTGGGATGCCAGGCCGTCATTACCCAGCCCGGAACTTACGTGGTGGAGATTCCCGCGTGGAATCGCAACTACGTGCAGGAAGGCAAGCCCGCCGCCATTACGGCGCAGAAGGACTAATCGCAATGCCCTTTGAGTTTGGTTGGGAAGATGCCGAGGAGATCGGCATCCAGTTGCAGGAGAAGCATCCGGAGATCGAACCGCTTTCGGTCCGCTTCACGGACATGCACAAGTTGATCACCGAACTGCCTGGCTTCAACGGCGACCCGGCGAAGTCGAACGAAGGCATTCTGGAAGCTATCCAGATGGCCTGGCTGGAAGAGTACAACGACGCAAAGTAAGCGTTCGATGGAACCTTTTCCTGCGCATGGCGTATGTGATGCAAGGGGGATGAACCCATGTTGAAGCTGCTGCTGTTCTGTCTTCTTTTCGTTATGTGCTGGCCGCTGGCTCTGCTCGCGATCGTGCTGTATCCCATTGTCTGGCTGTTCCTGCTGCCGTTCCGGCTGGTGGGTATTGCCGTGGAGGGTGCGCTGGAGCTGGTCTCCGCCATCATCTTCCTGCCGGCGCGTGTGCTGCGCGCCATCTAGCTTTCCTGCGCTGATTCTGCCGGTGCATCGCGGTCGTCGCGCTATCATCAAATAAGTGATGCTGCGCGCCCAGTTCAATCCGGTACATGCTTCCCGACATGCCGCGGCACGCCTTGGCTTTGCCTAGCTGCGTTCGCCGCGGCTTTTCGCGTTTTCTCGCGACCCTTTCCCAATTCCCATCATGATGTGCCCTGCGTGCGCGCAGGAGGAGAAGATTGCCATGTTTGACCGGCTGGAACAGCTCGAAGAACGCTTTAAGGAGCTTGAAAAAGAGCTCGCAGACCCCTCGTTGGTGACCGATCAGCAGCGTTTTCAGAAGACCGCCAAGCAGCACCGCGATATGGAGCCGGTCATTGATCGCTTTCGCGACTACAAGCGTGTGCGTGACGGTATTGCCGAAGCGAAGCTGATGCTGACGGAAGACGACGCCGACATGAAAGCGATGGCCCAGGAAGAGCTCACCGGCCTGCAAGCGCGCCTGCCCGAAATTGAAGAAGAACTCAAGATCATGTTGCTGCCCAAGGACCCGAACGACGAAAAGAACGTCGTACTGGAAATTCGCGCAGCCACGGGCGGCGATGAAGCGTCGCTGTTCGCCTCAGAGGTCTTCCGGATGTATTTGCGCTATGCGGAACTGCATCGCTGGAAGGTGCAGGTACTGTCTGAAACGGAATCGACCGTAGGTGGTTTGAAAGACGTTACAGCACTGATTGAAGGCGACCGCGTGTACTCGTCGCTGAAGTATGAGAGCGGTGTGCACCGTGTGCAGCGTGTGCCTGCAACCGAAACACAGGGTCGCGTCCATACTTCTGCCATTACCGTTGCGGTTCTTCCTGAAGCGGAAGAAGTGGACGTGAAGGTTGAGCAAAAGGATCTTCGCATTGATACGTTCTGCTCCTCCGGCCCTGGCGGACAGAGCGTAAACACTACGTATTCCGCTATCCGCATTACGCATCTGCCCACGAACACGGTTGTGAGCTGCCAGGACGAAAAGTCGCAGATCAAGAACCGCGAAAAGGCGATGCGTGTTTTGCGTGCGCGCCTGTACGAAGTGGAGATGGAAAAGCAGCACCAGGCGCAGGCCAGCGCGCGTAAATCGCAGGTGGGCAGCGGCGATCGCAGCGAGAAGATTCGTACCTACAACTTCCCGCAGAACCGCCTGACGGATCACCGCATTGGACTGACGCTGCACCAGCTTGAGTACGTGATGGAAGGCAAGCTACAACCCATTGTTGATGCGTTGATTGCGCATGACACCAGCGAACGCCTGAAGGCGGAAGCCGAGGTTGCTGCTTAATGGCGCAGGAGTTGCAGCCGCACGAACCGTTGAAGATTAAAGGCTGCACAGTGGCTGACGCGTTGCGCTTCGGCACCATGCGCCTGTCCATGCGCGATGACCTACGCGAGAACGCCGCGCGCGATGCGCAGCAGATCCTCGAGATCGCGACAGGGCTGACGAGGGTGCAGATGATGGCGCAGCCGGATCGTCCGCTGAAGGAAGAGGAAGCCGGATCGTTTCAGGGCATGCTGGCACAACGTCGCCATGCCATGCCGATTCAGCATCTGCGCGGTTCGCAGGAGTTCTTTGGGCGTGAGTTTGCCGTGTCTCCTGATGTGCTGATTCCTCGGCCTGAGACCGAACACATTGTTGAAGAAGTTCTGCGTCTATTCCCGGATCGTAAGGCTCCGCTGAAGATTGCGGATGTGGGCACGGGCAGCGGCATTCTGGCTGTGACGCTAGCGCTGGAATTTCCGCAGAGCCTGGTGGCTGCTCTGGATATCTCGCCGGATGCGCTGGCAGTGGCGCAGGATAATGCAGCTCGACTGGACACACTGAGCCGCACGCGGATTCTGCAGTCGGACTTGCTGGCAGCGGTTACAGGCGAGACGTTCGACCTGATCGTGTCGAACCCGCCGTATGTTCCTCTTGCTGAGAAAGACACGCTGCATGCGCAGGTGCGCGAGTATGAACCGCATCTGGCGTTGTTCGGTGGTGAGGATGGTCATGATGTTCTGCGCCGGTTGATTCAGCAGGCGAAGGATGCACTGTCGCCCGGCGGATGGCTGCTGCTGGAGACGGCAGGCCGTAGCGAGATCTCAGATGAACTGCTGAGCGGCTGGCAGCAGGTGCACTGGGTGAGCGATCTACAAGGGATTGAACGCATCGCTGTAGCCCAGCGCTAAGGCTTCTTTTAGTCGTGAACGCCGAATAGCTTGCGGAAGAAGTGTCCGATGGCTCGGAAGGGGTTCGGACCTTGCTCTGGCGGCTTCGTGGATGCCACATGCACATTCGTCGCGGGCGCTGACGGTGGCACTGGCGCAGTTGTCGCAGCATTCGGAGCTGTGGTGGCAGGAACAACAGGCATAGCAGCTTCGGTTGCCGTTGTGCTCTCACCCGGAGGCCCGGTCACGGTGTTCGTGACGCCGTTGTAAGCGAGCGTGCTGTTGACGCGCGTGTGTGTTTCACCAACGGGCGCGGGTTGCGGAGGTTCGGGCTGCTGCAGGCCCTGGCTTACGGCTTCAGGGAATGGGTGCGCCTTCGCCTCGTCGGTGACTTTGCCATCGCCCATCTTGCCCTTGCCTGCCAGCACAAGATCGTCAGGACGCGGGCAGCCGCAGGACGAGCTTTCGTGGTCCACGACTTCGCGCAGACTGCCGTGCTCAAACAACACGCGCTGACCGGGGCGGACGAAGTATGTGCCGTCGCCGAATGTCTCTGTCACATGCAGGATTGGGGCGTTCTTGCCCGCGTTGTCCACGCACGTGTCGCCGTTGGGCACGATGCGGATTCGCAAGTCGAGTGGCGCAGCGTCGGAAAGTTCGAATCGCAGATCTGGCGTGAGGATGCTGTCGGTCTTTTCCGCTGAAGTTCTAATTTCGACCGCGCCACGATCGACTGCCATGATCATCGGCGGTTTCGCCACGGCGATCGTTGTCTGCGCCAGATGCGCCGCTGATCCTGAGCAGATCCTCACCGATCCGCCGCGGCTCAGAGTGACTTCAGCAGGCTGCACACCAGCAGCTACAGCAGCGCTGTTGCCAATGACGGCGTTGCCGTTGCTTACGCGAACCAGGCCGCTGACTTCGTTGCCCTGCGTTTTCACGGAGCCCAGCGGTTGCTGCGCATTTCCATGAATCGCACACACGAGAGCTGCAGAGAAAACGAAGGAACGGCGCATACGGTTACATCTTCAAGAAGTTTTCAATCAGGCGTTTGCCGTTTTGCGTGAGGACGCTCTCCGGGTGGAACTGCACGCCCTCAATGGGCAGTTCGCGATGGCGCAGCGCCATGATGACTTCACCCTCGGGGTCCTGCGTGCGCGCAGAGACTTCCAGCTCTTTCGGCAGACCTTCCGGGCTAACCACCAACGAGTGGTAGCGTGTGCAGGTCATGTCCTGATCGATGCCTTCAAAGAGCGTACGTCCATCGTGATGTACCTGGCTGGTCTTGCCGTGCATCAGGCGCGCTGCGCGGACCACGTTGCCACCAAAGGCTGCACCCAGTGCCTGATGACCAAGGCAGACGCCCAGAATCGGCGTGCGCTTACCCTTGCTTGCGTAGTGCTTGATCAGGTCGATGGAGACGCCTGCTTCCTGCGGCGTGCAGGGGCCGGGCGAGATGAGAATGTGGTCCGGATTCAGCGCTTCAATCTCTTCGGGCGTCAGCTCGTCGTTCCGGCGGATGACCATCTCCGCACCCAGCTCGCCCATGTACTGCACCAGGTTGTAGGTGAACGAATCGTAGTTGTCCAGAACGAAGACCATCAGCGAAACCCCTTATGAAAAGTGTACGCGTATTCGTGATGTCACCGCTGTTTCCAAGGCTTTAGCGCGGGTGGAATCCGTAACCGCGCGGTGATATGGTGGCTCCGTTGCGCTGCTGAGGCTTTCGTGGCGCGTTGTGAGGCGGTTTATGGCAATGTATGTTCTGGCGCTGGACCAGGGGACGACGAGTTCGCGCGCAATTCTGGTGGACCATACCGGTGCGATTGCGGGCACGGCGCAGCATGAGTTCACACAGATTTTCCCTGAAGGCAAAGCGGGTTGGGTGGAGCATGATCCGTTTGAGATTCTCACCAGCCAGTTAACCGCCGCCGTGGAAGTGCTGGGACGTGCCGGTGTGCGCCCGCGCGATGTGGCGTCGCTGGGCATTACGAATCAACGTGAGACCACGATTGTGTGGGATCGCGCGACGGGCAAGCCTGTTTATAACACCATCGTGTGGCAGGATCGGCGCACCGCAGCGATGTGCGAGCAGCTTCGCAATGAAGGCGTGGAAGAAGACGTTCGTCGTCGTACAGGATTGCGGCTGGACCCTTACTTCAGCGGCACGAAAGTCTCGTGGATTCTGGACAACGTTGCCGGTGCGCGAGAGAAGGCAGAGCGCGGTGAGCTGGCGTTTGGCACCGTGGATAGCTGGCTGGTTTGGAACCTGACCAGTGGCAAGAAGCACATCACCGATCGCACGAATGCGTCGCGCACGCTGCTCTACAACATTGTTGAAGACAAGTGGGATGACGAAATGCTGCGGATGTTGCGTGTGCCGCGCAGCATGATGCCAGATGTGGTCTGGTCCAGCGAAAAGCTTGGCCCTGTGAGCACTACTCTGGGCCTTGAGGGCACAGAGATAGCGGGTATTGCTGGTGATCAGCAATCGGCATTGTTTGGACAGATGTGCACGAAGCCTGGTGACGCGAAGAACACCTATGGCACCGGATGCTTTCTGCTGCAGCACATTGGCACCGAATTTCGTGAGAGCCAGAACCGTCTGCTGACGACGCTTGCCTGCTCCACGAATCGCAGGCCGGAGTATGCGCTGGAAGGCTCAGTGTTTATTGGCGGCGCGGTAGTGCAGTGGCTGCGCGACGGGCTTGGCATCATTGCATCGAGCAGCGAAGTGGAACAGCTTGCGCAGAGCGTGCCGGATAGCGGTGGCGTGTTGTTTGTGCCCGCGTTTACAGGGCTTGGCGCACCGCACTGGGATCCGTATGCCAGCGGGACCATCATTGGCATTGGGCGCGGAACAACAAAGGGGCACATTGCTCGCGCGGCGCTGGAGAGCATTGCGTTGCAGACGACGGACCTGATGCGCGCGATGAATGCAGACACAGGCGTTCCGTTGCGCGAATTGCGCGTGGATGGCGGCGCCACTGCAAACGACACGTTGATGCAGTTTCAGGCGGATTTGCTGGGTGTGCCGGTGCATCGTCCGGCATGTTTGGAAACGACGGCGCTTGGCGCGGCGTTTCTTGCGGGACTTGCCGTTGGCTTCTGGAACAGCACCGACGAGATTCAACGCGTGCAGGGCGAAGGCACTCTCTTCACACCGCAGCGGGATTACGATGCGTTATACGCGCGCTGGAAAGAAGCCGTGGAACGCGCGAAGGGATGGAACGGATGAATCGTACAGCAATGCTTGACGCCGTGAAGGCACACGGCGATGCCGAGTGGGATGTTGTCATCATCGGTGGCGGCGCTACGGGTGTGGGTGTGGCGGTGGATGCTGCCGTTCGTGGATACAAGACGCTGCTCGTTGAGCGTGAAGATTTTGGTAAAGGCACGTCAAGCCGTTCGACCAAGCTGGTTCATGGTGGCGTGCGTTATCTGGAGCAGGGCAATATCTCGCTGGTGATGGAAGCGTTGAAAGAGCGCGGATTACTGCGGCAAAATGCTCCCCACCTTGTTCATGATCTGCCATTCGTTGTGCCGAATTATGAGTGGTGGGAAGCCCCGTTTTACGGCATTGGCATGAAGATCTATGATCTGCTGGCGACGAAGTATTCGTTTGGCAAGTCGAAGATTCTTTCACGTGAAGAGACGTTGGAGCGTCTGCCAACGATCTCGCAGGAGGGTCTGCGAGGTGGCGTGGTGTATCACGATGGACAGTTCGATGACACGCGATTACTGACGCACTTGGTGATGACCGCGGCCGATCATGGCGCGACCGTTTTGAACTACTGCGGCGCGGTGGGTCTGTTGCGCGGTGAAGATGGATTTCTACAGGGTGTAACGCTGGAAGACAGCGTCAGTGGTGAACGTTTTAACGTTCAAGCAAAGGTTGTAGTGAATGCAACCGGCATCTTCACGGACGAAGTGCGGCGCATGGCCGAGCCCGATGTGCAGACGATGGTGTCGCCTTCACAGGGCATTCACCTGGTGTTTGAGAAGAGCTTTCTGCGTGCGGATACGGCAATCATGGTGCCGCGTACCAGCGATGGTCGCGTGCTGTTCGCAATTCCTTGGCATGAGCACACAGTTGTCGGCACAACCGATACCCCGATTGAGGCTCCCAGCTATGAGCCGAAGCCGCTGGAAGAAGAGATTGAGTTTGTGCTGGAGACGGCAGGGGAATATCTGTCGCGCAAGCCCACACGCGATGACATTCTGGCTATCTACGTTGGCATTCGTCCTCTGGTAAAAGCGGCTGGAAGTGATGGATCAAAGACGAGTGCGTTGTCGCGCGATCATACGATTCACATTGATGGCAGTGGATTGCTCACCATCGTTGGCGGCAAGTGGACGACGTATCGTCACATGGCCGAGGACACCGTGAACCATGCGGCAACACTTGGGCATCTGCCAGACGTGGCATGCACAACAGCCGATCTGCATGTGCATGGGTGGAGCGATGCGACCGACTTGGGCCATCTGCTGGTGTACGGCAGTGATGCAGCGAAGATTCGCGCGCTGGCTGCTTCGTCACCCGAACTCGCACAGCAACTAAATCCAGCGCTTCCCTATCTTGCCGCAGAAGTCGTCTGGGCGGCACGCGAGGAGATGGCCGTTACGGTGGAAGATGTGCTGTCGCGCAGAACGCGTGCGTTGCTGCTGAACGCGAAGGCTGCCATTGCAATGGCGCCGCGCGTTGCACAGTTGATGGCTGCGGAACTGGGCCACGACGAAGCATGGCAGCAATCGCAGGTGAGTGCGTTTACGGCATTGGCACAGCAGTACCTGCCGCAGTAGAGTGGTTGCGTTCCGAAGGAGATGTTTGTGATTGCACGCAGCCCGGTGCTGGGCGAGTTTATGGGTACGTTTGTGTTGCTGCTGCTGGGTAACGGTGTGTGCGCAGCAGTGACGCTGAAGAGCAGCAAGGCAAAGGACGCGGGCTGGATGGTCGTCGCCGCGGGATGGGCCTTCGCGGTGCTGTGCGGCATTTTCGTGTCGCAGCTATTTGGCTCGGCGGATGCGCATATGAACCCTGCATTCACGCTGGCTTTTGCGATCAAGGGTCATGCGTACGGCAATCTGATTCCCTATGTGCTGGCGCAGGTGGCGGGCGCGTTTTGCGGCGCTGCTGCGACATGGTTGTTCTATCTGCCACTGTGGGGCTTAACCGAAGCACAGGATGCGAAGCTGGGCGTATTCGCAACCAGCCCCGCTGTGCGGAACTACGGCTGGGCTCTGTTCTGCGAGGCGCTGGCTTCATTTGTGCTGGTGATTGTTGCGGGCGGCATGAGCAGCAAGCTGGTGCTTACTACCGGCGCAGCGGCCGGGCTCAGCCCTTTTTTAGTTAGCCTTCTCATTTGGTCGATCGGTCTGTCGTTGGGCGCAACCACCGGCTACGCCATTAATCCCGCGCGCGACTTCGGTCCTCGCCTGGCACACTTTGTATTGCCCATTGCGGGTAAGGGTACGAGCGACTGGGCCTATGCGTGGGTGCCGGTTGCTGGGCCGCTGTTGGGTGGCGCGCTGGCTGGTTGGGTTTTGTTGATGATCGGTGCCTGATGCAATCCCACGTCTCAGAAGAGAGACGTGGGGCACCCGTTCTTACTACTCGAGTGCTGCGTTCACATCACGCACAAGATTGCGCAGGTAGCTGCGGCGATTGAGCAGCGCTACCATCGCATCCTTCGACGAAGATTTTGCGGTGGCGTCGTCCGCGTCCACAGCGGCGTCCCACTTGGTCCAGAGCGCCTCTAACTGCTTCTGTGAGTCGTCGAGCATGGCGGTGAAGTTTGACTTTGCGGCTTCGAGATCTTTGCGAAGCTGAGGGTCGTCGTCGCCCATCTGCTTTGCCATCTTCATCTCTTCCAACTGCATGTTCAGTTCGAATGCTTCTTCCAGAAGATCAGGCGGGACGATCTGCTTCTTCTCTGTGCCTGAAGCGCGCGCGGATTCCGTGGCCTTTACCGACTGCTCCTCAAGCTCGATGCCTTCGAGTTCGAGCAGATATTCCGTGCGACGAATGGGATCGCGCAACGTGCGGTAGGCGTCGTTCAGCAACGAGGATTTCTCAGTGGCTTCCGCCTGCTCCTCTGCGGATTTGGAGGCGAAGCGATCCGGGTGAAACTCACGCGAAAGCTTGTAAAAGCTCTTCTCAAGCGATGCGGTGTCGAGCGCGAGTTTTGTGGGCAGGCTGAAGACTTCGAAGTAGGTCATGGCTTCTCTTCTGATGGTATCTGTGTCGCATCCGTTTCAGGCGAAGTGGCAAGCTGATAACGGCATTTGCGCGGATGGCCTGCGAGAAAAATGGCGTGGTTGTAGAGCACGTTCGCAGTCTCAACGTATTCCGCACCGGCCAGTTCAAGGGTTCGACGGGATGCGGTGTTTTCCGGATCGCAGGTGATCCAGAGCACGTCGATGTTGTGTTCTCGCGCAACGGGGATCAGCATGCGCACAGCTTGTGCAGCGTAGCGATGGCCGCGATGCTCCTGCAGTACTTCGTAACCGATGTGACCTGCGTAGCGCGTGATGGCTTCCGTGGTGTCCAGGCGGAGATTGATATCGCCGACGTGTTCGCCTGCCATGTTCACTATGCGGTAGTAGCGCGCAGGGACGCGGCAGACGGGATGCTCGGCGGTATGGAGGTAGTCGAGATGAATTTCCCTCAGAACAGCGGAAGCCTTTCTAAGCGTCATGTTTAGAATGCCACCATGTCTTATGTGCGAGAGGCTCTTGCAAAAGATCTTGCCGTCGCTATCGGAATAGGCATTTTTGCTGCGCCAGTCGGGTGCATATCATCCTGCTACGCCTCAGTATGGTATTTCGACCGGCTCTATCCAAATGATGGACAGAATGCGTTAGGCGCAGCTTTCGTTGGTATCGTCGCCGCAGTCTTTTTTGGGCTATTGACCGCGATTCTCACGTTTGTACGGCGATATCTCCGATTTCGGAAACGACAACAGACTTTGCTCATCCAGGACGAAGTTCTTTAAAACTTCAGAAGCGCCTCATCTACTAAATCTACGCGGTGAACGACGATCCGCAGCCGCAGCTCTTGGTGCTGTGCGGGTTGATGAAGTTGAAGCCCTGACGCATGAGCGTCTCTTCAAAGTCGAGCGTCATACCGCTCAGGTAGAGGAAGCTCTTGGGGTCGACGAAGATCTGCACCTTGTCGCCTTCTTGCTCGTAGACGTACACGCGATCACGCTCGCGGGCCTGCGAATCGAAACGGATGTTGTACGAGAGACCGCTGCAGCCACCACCCGTGATGCCCACACGCAGACCGCCTTGTTCGGCGGAGACGCCTTCCTTCTGCATGGCAGAGCGGATGCGCTTCAACGCCTTCTCCGTGACCTGAATATTCTGCGCCTTTGCATTCTCCGGAGGGGCGGAGACAGGCGGAACAATGGGGCTGGAGTACACAGGTGCTGCACCCGCAGTTGGGGCAGGTGCGCTCATTTCGTTGCTGGTCGTGCTGCTGATTCCTACTACGGACATATTGGCAATCCTTTCCTAGCGCAGGCTCTGTTGGCGCGCGTCGTAAATCTTCATCTGATGGCTGATGAGGTCATCGGCCTTCTTCAGCGCGGCCTGCGTGTTGGTGTCGAGCTGGTCCCAGGTGCGAAACACGTGGTCTTCCTGCAAGGTGGAGGGCTGAATGTTGCCGTTTTGATCGACCATGGCCGCCACCTCTAACGTAATGGACTTGGACACTGGATCAATCAACGCACGGCGCACCCGGTAGGCAATGTCGATGCAGGCATTCAGGTGTGCTGCATCGCCCAGGCCCCATGCAATCTGGTTTGCACGGCAAGCTGCCGGCGTGCGATAGAACGTGAACAGCGACAGGATGTACGTACCCTTGTTGAGATATCTGTCGTAGTTGCGCTGCAGCCACTGCGGTGTAGACGTGTCCGGCATATAGATGACGACGTCGTGATCTTCCGCGAGAGCAAGCGGCGTGGTCCACTGCTCCGTCTCGTCGAACACGGCACCGGGATGACCGAAGGTGCCCCGCTGAACCACTTGCTGCGCACCCATGGTGGACGCCAGAAACACGAGAACCAGGGCGATGACTCCGCTACGGCAGGTGTTGCGGTTCACGGGTTTTGGCGATGGAAGCTGCATTTTTGTTGCGACACCAATCAACGAGCGCTGCTATGTTGGCAGCGAGTGCTGAATGGAGTTTCGCATGCCGAAGTTTCTGATTGAAAGAACGTTGTCGGGCGCGGGCGACCTGACGGCGGAGCAGCTAAAAGCTATCTCACAGACATCCTGCTCGGTGCTGCGCAGTCTGGGGCCGGAGATTCAGTGGGTCGAGTCTTTCGTGACGCCGAACAAAATCTACTGCGTCTACGTTGCACCGAATGCTGAACTGATCCGCGAACACGCTCGATTGGGCGGCTTCCCTGCCGACTCCGTGGAGCCGATCAAGGACACCATCAGTCCCGTCACCGCAGAGTGACGCGGCGGAACAGGCATCTGCCTGTCCCGCCGAATCCAATGCTTAGTTCGCTGCTGCGGTCAGTTCCGGCTCGACTGCGACGTTCTTCTTCTTCCAGTCGCCGATGGCTGCGCGGATGGCGTCTTCTGCCAGTACCGAGCAGTGAATCTTAACCGGCGGCAGCGCCAGTTCCTTCACGATCTCCGTGTTGGAGATGGCGAGGGCTTCGGCAATGGTCTTGCCCTTGACCCACTCCGTCGCCAACGACGACGAAGCGATGGCCGAACCGCAACCGAAGGTCTTGAACTTTGCGTCTTCAATAACCTGCGTGTCCGGATTGACCTTGATCTGCAGACGCATCACGTCGCCGCACTCCGGTGCGCCAACCAGGCCGGTGCCCACTTCGGTGGAATTCTTGTCGAGCGTTCCAACGTTCCGCGGATTCTCGTAGTGATCGACTACCTTATCGCTGTATGCCATGTTCGTCTCCTGTCGAGCGAATACGTTAATTAGATGCCTTCCGGTCAGTTTTCAGTGCAAAACCCTGCCGGACGCTAACCCTTGATGATTCCCCTGTGCCAACGGGCCAGGGCGATGAGCCAGACTACGGTCGCAAATGCGACGGCGTAGTCGAATGTTTTAAACGCCTCACGCCAGGTAAGTGGCGTGTGGAAGAAGTAGCCGGCGGCGATGCTGGAAACCCATGTAAACAACATGGTGGTCAGCCAGGTCTTGCCGGTCGGCTCCTTCATCGGGACTCCTTAGTGGGCAGTCCACTCGACCTTATCGAGGTCGATGCCTTCCTTGACCATCTCGTACAGCGGGCTCAGTTCGCGGAGCTTCAGCACCGTGTCGATGAGCTTGTCGCTGACGTAGTCCACTTCTTCCCTGGTGTTGAAGCGGCCGAGGCCGAAGCGGATGGAGCTGTGTGCAACGTCGTCGCCGAGGCCGAGGGCCTTGAGCACGTAGCTGGGCTCCAGCGTGGCCGAGGTGCAGGCCGAACCGGAGGAGACTGCGATGTCGTTGATGCCCATCAGCAGGCTCTCGCCTTCCACGTAGACGAAGCTCATGTTCAGGTTGCCGGGCAGATGGTGTTCCATGTTGCCGTTGACGTGAACGTAGTCCAGAGCGGCTTCAAACTTCGCCTTCATGTAGTCGCGGAGCTCGGTCAGGCGCTTGGTCTCTGCTTCCATCTCTTCACCAGCGATTTCGCAGGCCTTACCAAGGCCGACGATGCCGGGAACGTTGAGCGTGCCGGAACGCATGCCGCGTTCGTGGCCGCCACCATCAATCTGCGAGACGAGCTGAACACGCGGATTGCGACGGCGAACGTACAGCGCGCCTACGCCCTTCGGTCCGTAGATCTTGTGGCCCGACATGGAGAGCAGATCGATGTTGTCGTTCTGCACGTCAACCGGGATCTTGCCCACAGCCTGAACGCCGTCCACATGGAAGAGGATCTTCTTCTCGTGGCAGAGAGCGCCGATCTCGGCGATGGGATTGATCACGCCGATTTCGTTGTTAGCGTACATGATGGAGACGAGGATGGTCTCCGGCGTGATGGCTTCCGCGATCTTCTTCACGTCGACCAGGCCGTCTGCCTCAACGGGCAGATAGGTGACCTTGTAGCCGCGCTTTTCCAGGTGCTTGCAAGTGTCGAGAACAGCTTTGTGCTCTGTCACCTGGGTGATGATGTGGTTGCCCTTTTCGCGGTACATCTCCGCAACGCCCTTGATGGCAAGATTGTTGCCTTCAGTAGCACCGGACGTGAAGATGATTTCCTTCGGGGTAGCGTTGATCAGCTTGGCGATCTGTTCGCGCGCCTTGTCCACACCCTGCTCGGCTTCCCAGCCGAACTGGTGGTTGCGGCTGGCAGCGTTGCCGTAGATCTTGGTCATGTACGGCAGCATGGCTTCCAGCACGCGCGGATCGAGCGCGGTGGTGGCGTGGTTGTCCATGTAGATGGGCAGCTGAACGCCCTTATGGGCCGGTGTGGATTCCAGCAGTTCGATTTCCGTGGCGAGGCTCATGCTTGTTTCTTCTCCTGATCCGTTTCCGAGCAAGTGGTGCAAGTTTGCTGCGCGTGCCTAATGTTTATGGGTTCTAAAGAGCGATGGAGACAAGGCCTCCGCCCAGCGTATTGGCTGGAACGGCGGTGTCCTGCGGTTCCGCCAGATCGGCAATCGTGATGCCGCTGAGCAGTTCCTTGATGCTGTCATTCACCTTGCGTAGCGGTTCTTTGATGGTGCAATGACCGGCCAGGTCGCAGGTGCCATGAATGGTGATGCAAGAGGTGATGAACAGCGGGCCATCAATGGCACGGATCACCTCAAACGCACTGATTTCAGCAGCCGAACGCGCCAGCGCATAGCCACCGTTGGTTCCAGCGTGCGAAACGAGAATGCCCTGCCGGGTTAACGTCTGCAGAATCTTGGCCAGAAGCTGAGGAGGGATGTGATACGCCTCCGCAATGTCCTTGGCGGACTGGGCACTGGCCGACCCCGTCTTGCCCGTCAGGACAGCCTGCTCGGCAAGATACTTCAGGGCCATCAGGCCGTAATCCGCTTTTTTGGTCAACCGCAGCATAAAGGTCAAAAGCCAGCGGGTAGATACACCACGGGCATGTTTCCAGTGTAGGCCTGTGGAAACAGAGTGGCAATGGCAAAACCGCGTTCTTTAAGAATAATTATTAAAGATTGCCCGAAACTGAAGCTCGGGCGAGGATATTCACTGCTTCCATCGAATGCGCAGCGGAGCCGTCATATTTGAGGATCATGCCTTTCCTGGAGTGACACCGCATTACGATTTCGTTTCCCAAAGTGCTCACACACACTAGCCCTGACTTCGGTTTCGTAATCTTAACGGTACCGCCCTCTTGTTCCAGAGCGTGTCTGTAGTGCTGGCCCCAGGCTTCGTCTGTAACGTACGCATCAGGATGCAGCGATAATCCCACAGTTGCCGTCGAATATTTGTGTCCCCATAACGGGGACATGGAGTTAAACCTAACAAATACCGCGTCATTTGCCGCAACACGCATCCACGGGAATGGTTCTTTCACTCGTATGGAAGAGCTTGAGTCGGGATGAGCGATCTGCCAAGGAATGACAACCCAGAACTTCCAAGTGGCTGGGAATGTGAGCAATGCCAGGAGCGTCACCCAAAAGGACCAGGTGGCCTTCCGACGACCATTTTCCAGGCGATGGAAAATCACGTTATGCGAGGCTCTCCAGCGGGTCCGTTCCAATGCGATGGAAGACCGTCCAGGCGTATTGCGCGGCGGAAAGCGGTGCCAGCCAGGCGATGCCCACCAGCAGCCAGTGGCGCAATTCGGTCAGGGTCATAGTGGTTTTTACGGCCGTGAGCAAGACCAGCAGCATGGTGAAGACCTGGACCAGAGTGTTCAGTTTGCCGATCGCGGAAGGACGGAAATCCCGCATGGTGCCCGTGAAAAAGAGCAGGATGCTGATACAGAGAATGCCGATATCGCGTGCAAATACCAACACTGTCACATATTTAGGAACCAACCCTACCCAGGTGACTGTCAGGAAGAGCGTGGAGAGCATCAACTTGTCGGCGATGGGGTCCAGATACTGGCCCAGACGCGTGGTCTGGTTTAGTCTGCGAGCCAGGCGGCCGTCTACCGCGTCTGTGGCGCCCGCCACCACGAAGATCAGCAGGGCAATCTCCTCGTGCTGGGCCAGAATCGCCTCTACCAGAAACGGCACCGCCAGCAGACGTAGAAGTGTCAGCAGATTTGGCGCGGCGCGAAGCTGTCGAAGGAGCGAGTTCATACTGTCCCGGGAAAGGAATCACCTCAATCATATCTACGGCGAACGCCGCGAGGCAGAGATTGTCTTTGGAGACAGGGTCTTGTGACTTCTGTGGAACTCTCTGTTCTCTTTTTCCAGCGGAGAGCCGATATAGTCCGGTGGAAGGACTCTGGCACGATGCGTGTTGTTTACCAATGGACACAGGCGGAATGGGACGAGGCCATGCGGCTGGCGACGGAGCGTCAACGGCATCGTGGTGGCATCGCAGGCACCACGTATGCCGTCATCCTTGTTCCGCTGGTCGGCGCGTCTCTCAGCGGCTTGCTGAGTATGCGGCATCAGGGCGCATTGACCGGCGCAGGCGTCGAGCTGCCACTTTTGCTGGGGATGGGTGGCCTTTGCGTCATTCTTTGGATCGTTGGAATGGTTTTGAAGCGCCGACGGCGCAAAGCTGCAGCGGCTCCGGTTCCAACAGGAAAGTGCGAAGCCATTCTGCAGGAGAGCGGATGGTGCGTGCGCGCTGCGGATCAAGAGGATGCCGCGGACAATACCCACTCCCGGATTCACCTCAAAGCACAGACAGAATATTCGTTGTTGCCGTGGACGAGCGTTACAGGAACGCGGCGAGGCAATCGCGTGGTGGTGTTTCTGCATGAGGAAGGCTTTTCCGGCCTGCCGATCCGGTGCCTGACAGAAGATCAGGCGGGGCATATGCAACGCCTGATCGCGCGTAAGCTACGGCCGCAAACAGGACGTTCATCGAGCTCATCGAGTGAGGGCCAGTAAGCCTGCCCATGCCGACGACCGTTTGCCACGGGGGATGGCGAGAGTTACACTGGATAAGTCGGCAGCCCGCCCGGGCAGCCCTGGGGTGCAATCCCCTTTCAAACGCAGGCGCGTAGCTCAGTTGGTTAGAGCGCTACCTTGACACGGTAGAGGTCGATGGTTCGAATCCATTCGTGCCTACCATTTCTTCAACATCCTCCATCGCAAACCCAATCGGTTGGCTGCCAGATTATGGCTGATGCGAAGGTCAGATACCGTCGTCTTCCCTGAACAATCGTATTCAAATCGCTATGTCGTGGTGCTTCGCTTCTACCAGGATGCGTTTCAGAGCTGCAACGCATTCGGCGTCCAGTTGATGGGGCGTCAACTTCTCCATGATTTGCAGAACCAGCTCCGGTTCCAACTGGTCGCGATAAGCACGCGGTGATCGGACGGCGTCATACACGTCCGCGACGCTGAGGATACGGGCGCACAGATCAATGTTCTCTGCTGTGAGTCCCTGCGGATAACCGGAACCATCCAGACGCTCGTGATGATCGCGTGTGATGCGCGCGATGCTCTCAAAACCACGCACCTTTCGCAGAAGGTCATAGCTGTGTTTGGGATGCTCGCGCACTGCGGCCCACTGCTGCTCTGTGAGCGGGCCTTCTTTATCCAGAATGGAATTCGAAATGCCGAGCATGCCGATATCGTGCAGCAGGGCAGCGCGACGCAGAGACGTGATCTTCTCTTCATCGAGTTGCAGCTGCCGTGCAATCGCCTCCGTCAACAGGGCGACGTTCTGCGAATGCATAAACGTGTAGTGCGATTTGGCGTCAATCATGTCTGCAAATGCGGAGCAGACGTTCTCAAATGCGTCGTCGGAGGCAATCCTTTCCGGCGCTGGATCGCGCGAAAGGACCTCTCGCATGAGGTCGGGCGTATCGGCTCCGTCCCAAAGGGTGCCTTCCTCATGCATGATGACGACAAGTGCAACAAGTCCTGGGTCAAACCAGGTACTTGAGCGGTCTTCAATGATACGGACTGCTTCTTCGCGTCCCAGCACGGTTTCCAGCGATTCAAGGGTCTGCGCAATGGAGCATACCTGCGCCATCAGTGGGATTTCGTCCTTGCTCAGTCCCGCCGGCCCTCCCGATCCATCCCACCGCTCGTCGACACAGCGTATGGCGTCGATCGTTGCTTCGGAACGGTCGAACTTACGTGCGATCAGTTCGCTGGTAACACCGCGCTGGCGGGCAGACTGCCACACGAGACGTCGATTCCGTAGAAGGCGCAACACGTGCTTGCATCTTGAAAAGAGGGGCTTGCTGCGAAAGGCATACCGTAAAACAAAACGGATCTGCGGCCACGTGGGTTTTGACCAATCGAAGACCCGCAGCGCAAGCCGGCAGAGTGGCTCGTCCATTCCCATTCGCTCGCAGATGTCGACGGTGCTGCTCGTTGTTCCTACATCCTTCAGCAACAGTGCGTAGTAGAGTTCGCTCATCCATTCCAGCGAAGGGCAGATATTCCGCCCTAAATTCATACCCAGAACGCAGGTGCGCAGGGTGTGTCCAGAATGTTCGCTCGAGCCAAGGTCGAAGGCATACGTGAGCGACGCGACAAGCTCACTGAATATTAGGGGGCTGGGTGGAAACTTCAACAAGGAAGTCTTCCTCCGCATTTGATTCAACGTGTAATCGGGAGCGTCGAGGTACATATTCGAAGAAGACGAGAGTTGCTGAGCTCCTCGGCCTTCATCCTTTCCTGGGTGGAGAGCCGCTTTTACACGGCCCTCCACCTTTCATTGGCACAGATCAAATGGTTCAAAGCACCAGCGATTTATCGCGAGTGGTTCTCCAGTGAGGCGCGACGGTTCTTTTGAAAACACGCGGCAGTCTCATCGCTGCATGATGGCTTTTCCTTGCCATAACTGACAACGTCCAGCTTGGCTGGTGATACACCGTCGGCGATGAGCTGATCACGCACAGATTGTGCACGTTTCTGTCCCAGCGCAAGGTTGTACTCCGCAGTTCCACGTTCATCGGCATATCCCGCAACAACAACCTCAAGATCAGGATGTGATTTAAGGAACGTCGCATCCTTCAGCACAGCAGCCAGAGCATCGGGCCGGAGTTCGTAGCTGTCGTAATCGAAGTAGGCGCTCTCTACGCTGCGGTCGAAATCGACATCTGCCGACGCAGGGGCCTTGATGGTCGTGGAAGTCGCAGGAGGTGGAGGCGGTGGTGGTGGTGTTGCTGCTGCGACCTGCGGTTCTGCCTTCGCGTCATGCGCCTGTTTCTCCATGTCGCGCTGCACCTTGTACGCATCGTTGCGTGCGGAATCATCGCGATATGCGCTGCCAAACCGGAACAGAAGGCCCGCGCTAAACACCGTGTGATTCTGCCGGTTGTTTCCTTGGTTTGGAAAGCTTGTTCGCAGATATTCAACCTGCGCCGCACGGACACCAATGTGGCGTGTAAGACCAATGTCGAGTCCACCGCCGGTACTGATCGCAAAGCTGGTGGCAGAGCTGCTGACCGTATTACCCGATGGGAAATAAGAGTCACTGCCATGCGCGGCGCCGAAGAGTCCATGACCGAAGAACTCAAAGCGACCTGCGGGCACAACCACCTGTGGCCCGGCGGTATAGGTGAGCAACGTCAGATTCTGACCAAGCGTTCCAATGTGATTTGCATGGCTGCCCGTGACTTCACCAGCAATGCGGAACCACGGAAGAAGAGAGTATGCAGCGGAGACATATCCGCCATCGGCGCCGAAGCAGTTGCACTGGCCCGGAGGTGCGTTGGAGCGAACTTTTGCGTAACCGACGGAAAGTGTGGTGCGGGGAGCGGACCAGTCAGCACCGCTGGGGCGCGCCTGCGCAAAGGCCAGGGGAGATGCAACGGATGCAACAAGAAGTGCAGCCATGATGCGAGTCATTCGAAAATCCTTTCTGAACGAGGACCTTGGAAACCTTCGGATGAGGGAGTGAGGTTGGTCATGCCAACCTCACTCCTCATCGCGGTGGTTAGTACAGGATTGCCGTGTACGGAGCGGTGCTAAGCGAGCCACCCTTCAGTACCACGAACCGGCCTGGCGACAGAGCGTAAACCACACTTCCGTCGTTCAGCAGATAGCGTCCTCCAGCTGCATCCGTAAGGCTGTAGGTTGCGCTACCGCTGATACCCAGTTGCAGGATGTTCAGGTTGCCCACACCGATATTGGTGTCCGTCGTATAGGTGAGGTTTCCTGCACCGTCCGCACTGAACGCACCGTCACCGTCGATGGTGGCCAGGCTGGAGGCCGGGACCGTGCCATAGATATAGGTGCCATTCAGATTTGCCAGAGTGAACGGACCGGCTGCCTGCGCTTCCATGTGGCCGAGACCTGCATAGCCCGTCTCCAGGAAGTAGCCGGAGTTGTTGCCCGTGAGGTAAACCACACGAGGCGGGGGAGGGTTACCCGTCAGACCCAACAACTGAAGAATAGGTGTCAGGAGGGATGGATCGGGTGCGGGATAGTTGAAGACAACGCGTCCGTTAGAGGAGACAGCGCAGGCGCTGTTGCCCGTGGACTGATAGGTACCGAGAACGTAGTTCAGCAGGTTGTTGTTGCCACCGAGACCAGTCAGTGTGTTGACCAGGCCCGTAAGACCGGCTGAATCCGCGTTGGTGGTGGTGCAGGTACCGTTGTTGTTGCCCGTGCCACGGATAACGTTGGCCGAGGACAGATTGAGTACGCTATCGAGCGCGGTGCCAATGATGCCCGGGTTGATTGCCGCGTTCTCATAGCCAACGAACGGACCATTGAGCGACGCGTTGCTGAACGTGGTCTGAGACTGCGATTGAATAGTGCCAGCCTGCAGCACATAGGACGAGTGCTTGTCCGTGGACATGAGGAACGCGTGGGTCTGATCCACGAGGTACACGGCGTAGTGAGTTGGGTAAGCCAGTCCCGAGAGCTTCGAGCTGGTCAGTGTCAGACCGACGCGGCCATTGGTGTCCGCGGCAGAGCTGGCGCCTGCCAGTGTGGAGCTGGCGTAGTTGGTGCTGGCAATGTTTGTATCGCTGACACCGGTGATGGTTCCGCCGTTGGCAGTGAACTGTCCGACCGAGGCAACCGGTCCAGCGATCAGGCCGATGGTGCAGGTTGGAATGCACGGTGTATCGCCGGAGACACCGTAGGCATAGCCGCCGGTGAGACCGTTGCCGTACACATTGGCGTTCTGCGCCAGCAGCGTTCCGGATCCCTTGCTTGCGACCAGGATGCTGCCATCGGACTCAATCATGCTGCCGCTCGATGCAGCCGTGGCCGGAGCCGTGGGCAGCTTCAGAGCGATTGAGTAGAGTGTGGTGTTACCTGCAGTACCGTCTGCGTTCAGAGTGGTTACGGCAAGTGTTCCGCGACCATCTGTACCCAGGGTGTACGTGCCAAGCAGGTTGCTGGTGGAGATGGTGTTGCCCGTCGGGTTGGAGGACTGGTGGTTGCTATCCAGTTCGCCAGCCGTGAGCAGCCCGTTGCCATCTGCGGTAATGCTGCCGACGGTTGCGGTCTGGTATGCGAGGACGCCCACCAACACATCGTCATAGCCCTGGAAGAGGAACGCGTAGGGGCCCTTGAGAAGAGCGTCAGAAGGTGTGGAGGGATAGAGCACCTGCATGGTCAGCGGGAGGCTGGCTTGCTGCGGTGTGGACTGGCTGTCGGTTGCTGTGATGGTTAAGCTGCTTGCGCCCACCGCGGTTGGTGTTCCGCTAACCACACCCGTGGTGCCGTTCAGCGAGAGACCCGCTGGCAGCGATCCGGAGGTGACGGTGTAGGTGTACGGCGGGAGTCCGCCCGTTGCTTGCAGCGTCTGCGTGTAGGCCACACCGAGCGTTGCGTTAGGCAGACCGCCGGTCAGCGACAGCGGGCTGATCGGATTGACGGTCATGACAATATTCGCGGTGCCCGTTTGGGCCGGGCTGGCCGAGTCGGTTGCCGTGACATTGAAGGTGGACGTACCAGCCGTGGTGGGCGTGCCAGTGATGGCGCAGTTTGCGGCCATCGTCAGGCCTGCTGGCAGGCTGCCGCTGTTCTTTACGCAGGTATACGGTGCGGTTCCGCCCGTAACACTGATAGCTCCGCTATACGGTGTGCTAACTGTAGCGTTTGCCGGTCCGGTAAGGATGAGTGACGACGTTGCGCCAAGGATGGTGATTGGCACAGCGGCAGTCGTGGAGTTGACGGGGCTGGCAGAGTCGTGGACAGAGACATTGACCGAGAACGTACCTGCCGAGGTCGGCGTGCCCACGAAGGTGCAGTCACTGTGCAGCGTGAGGCCAGGAGGCAACGTGCCCGAAGACACGGAGCAGGTGTACGGCGGCGTTCCACCCAGTACGAGGATGACGCCGACGTACGGCACGTTCACCACACCCACTGGAGGTGCCGTGAGTGTGAGGGTAATCAACGCGCCCTGCACCGTGATGGTGACCGGGGACGTCTTGGTGTTTGCAGGGTTGGCGGAATCCGTGGCTGTGATGTTGACCGTGGATGCGCCAGGTGTGGTGGGTGTACCGGTGATCACGCAGTTGGCGTTCAGCGTGAGACCGGCAGGCAGTGTGCCCGATGCCACCGTGCACGTGTAGGGAGCGATGCCGCCAACAACGGTGACCAGGCCAACATAAGGCACGTTCACCACTGCGACCGGAGGTGCGGTGATGGTTAGCGTGAGCAGACTTCCGATCACAGTGATGTTGACGGTGGTTGTCTTGGTATTGGGCGGGTTCGCAGAGTCAGTAACCGTAATGCCTACCGTGGATGTACCCGGTGTTTGCGGCGTTCCGGTGATGACGCAGTTGGAGCCCAGGGTGAGTCCATTGGGCAACGTACCCGAGACCAGCGTGCACTGATACGGCGCGGTGCCGCCTGCGACCAGGATGGTTCCGACATACGGCACGCCAACAACCGCAACGGGCGGAGCTGTAATGGTGAGCGTGATGAGCGGAGCCTGCACCGTGACGGTAACAGTGGCCGTGGTGATGTTTGCCGGGTTCGTGGAATCGGTTGCTGTGACGCCGATGGACGTGGTACCCGCAACCAGCGGTGTTCCGTTGATGACACAATCCGAACCGAGCGTGAGACCTGCAGGCATAGCACCCGAGGCAAGCACGCAGTGATACGGTGCAGTGCCACCCGTTACCGAGACAGCGCCGCTATAAGGCAGGCCGACGGTTGCTGGAGGAGGCGACGCGAGAACAAGCACTGCCGACGCAGGATTGATGACGATGGTGATCAAACCCGATCCGGAGTTGGACGGGCTGGCGGCGTCAGTGACATGCACCGTGAATGTGCTGGTGCCTGCTGTTGTGGGAATGCCGGTGACTGCGCAGTTGCTACCCAGTATGAGACCCGCAGGAAGCGAACCAGAATCAACCGAGCAAGTGTAGGGCGCCGTACCACCAGTGATGGTGATGCTGGCAGCGTAAGCAATCTGCACCGTGCCGCTGGGCAACGTGGAAGTGGCGATGGTAAGCGTTCCACCCGACGATGCAGCGTTGATCTTCAGCGTGAGGTTGAGCGTTGCGATTGCACCTGCGGCATCCTTTACCTGCGCGGTGAAGGTGGATGTTCCTGCCGCCGTCGGTGTGCCGGAGATGATGCCGGTAGCAGAGAGATTCAGGCCTGCTGGAAGCGTTCCGCTTGCAATGCTCCAGTTGTACGGACTCGTGCCGCCACTAGCCTGCAACACAGCAACGTAGGACACATTCACTGTGCCATCGGGCGTGGCACCTACCGCCTGCAGCGAGGAATTGCTGGAACTCGTGTTCACCTTCAGGGTGATCGTCGACGTCACCGTGAAAGGCACATCGCTGGAGTCAACGGCCTGAAGCGTAAACGTGCTTGTTCCGGCAGCCGTCGGGGTGCCGGACAGAATTCCAGTGGTGGTGCTAAAGCTGAGACCCGCAGGCAGAGTGCCCTTCACGGGAAGCCACTTGAGTGTGGGCGTTCCACCCGTCAGAGCGAATGTTGTGCTGTATGCCGTTCCTACCGTCGCATCCGCCGCCGTACCGGTTATCTGTGGATCCGGATTCACAACGATGGTGGTGGTGCTGGAACTCTGAGTTCCGGTGACCGTGCTTGTAAGCGTCACCGTGATCTGCTGCGTCACATTGGGAGCGACATAGGTTGCGCCTAATGCAGAGCCGTCGCTCAACGTGCCGCACGTCTGTCCGGAGCATCCTGTACCCGACAGTGACCAGGTGAGAGGAAGATTCGCAGGATTGGTGGCCACTTCCATGAACGTTTGGCCGCCATCGATGATGACTTTTGAAGATGCCAGGCTTGGGACAACACCGCCGGCGTAACCACCACCGCAGCCTGCCATGGCAAAGCACACAAGGAATACGGCGAGCTGAACTAACAACAGCCTTCCGCGTAATAACGGTATTGGTCTTTTTTCGAGGACACTGGGCAGATCAAGCATGGTACCTCCAACGGCGTTCCTGGGAGAGTTTGCGAAGGAAAAAGCACAGCTCTTGGCGGCGCTCAGGATCCTGTCGTCGAATGCAACCATAACTTGCAAAAAACCCCGAAAAATGCGTTGGAAATCATATTCCGAGGTTTTGATATCACTGGGAATATCAGGGGGTCTCGCGACCTATAGGGGATGGTGCATAGTTCTAACCAAGCACTCACTGTGCGTGGAAGTAACCGCAGAACTAGTCCGATAAGTTAGCGAGTAGTTCCATTTTGGAACTACTCGCATGCATCTCAACTGTCCTTTTTTTCGCCACTGCGTTGCTGTAAATGCGCAGACGGACGGAACATAGCAGGGTTATTCACTGAAGGGAGCGCTCGAAGATCAACTCTAATGTTCCCGCCGATATCACTACTGACGGAACACAACAGAACACATCGCAAATAATGTCGGGTACTGGGCGATAAACGAAAGACTCCCCATGCGATGATTGATCGCTGGTCATACCAATATCCCCCGTACTTATAGATAGATTGGTTCAGAACGCACCAGCATCGCTCTTGTCTTCACGAGGGATGAAGCGATGAAAACGCACACCAAATCGGTCTTAGTTTGCCGCGAGTGTGCAATGTGAAAAGGGTCTATGGAACAGAAGAAAGTATTAAGTTTTCCCCTGCGTCTGAGTCCGTCAGTACGCCTGCAAGCCACCGATCTTGCACGTCTGGAAGGTATCTCGCTCAACCACTTCATTAGTCTGGCTGTGGCAGAAAAGATAAGTCGCATGGAGCATGAAAGCTGGCTGCGGCAGCAAGGTAAGACTTCGCCCTCTGGCTTGTCGATGCAGACACCAATGGTGCGTCGATTCTGACTTGCTTACGTCTCTCCGAACATACTGTCGCACAGCTCTTCAGAAATAACTTACTGGCGCACGTTACCGCTTACTAACTTATGTGTATTTGGTACTCGATTCGAAGCTGAGTGGCTTATTGAGAAATAATTGTGGAACGGCTTGCAAGCAAGGTAATGCCTTTATGCAACGGAATGGGAAGCATGAAGGTAAATGGATAACTAACGGTTACAGTTACCAGGCATCCTGGACTATTGCTTCCCTGTGCGGTATCGCATGCACTACTCGTTCCTGCTGTTCCCGGCCATGATGCTGTGACAGATAGATTGGACACCTTAATCCCTGGTGCCGCGTTTGCTTTGATGTAGTTCAGTATGTCGCTCGTGCCTGCCTGACAATAGTACGAAGTAGCCGCGCCACATGAGATTCCACTGTATGTGCCGCCGCGTACCATGGCGTAGCGTGCTCCGCTGGCAGCGGCTGATTCCACATAGTGCTCTGTATAGACAGCCAACGAACATTCCATAATTCCGAGGATGACCAGGAGCACAACGCTGAGACAAAGAGCGGTCTCGAGCAGCGTGTTGCCCGTTTCCTCGCGGAAGAGTTCACTCGTACGAAAGTGTCTATCGCGAAGCACGTAGTCTCACCTTTGCCGTGAGGGGAATGGTCCTGGAGATACCCGGCCACGGGAGCATAGGCGTATATGTCGCAGTGGTGTCCAATTCCACGTAATACACACTGTTCATTCCTGAAGGGCACGATGGCTCGGACGCACAGGAAGCAATCGCGCTGGTCCCTCCGCCTGGACATTCGCATCCGTACGTTGCGGTGGGCGTCACAGTAACAAGGGTGGATGTATCTGTCTTTGCCGCAAGCATCATGCCTGCGGTGTCTGTGGGGTAATGAATACCGTATGCAGCACCCGTGCGTGCCGCTGCGTTCACTATCATGGCAGCACGGAAGGCACGGCCTATGTCCACTGCTCCCGCAAGCAGAAGAAGCAATACGGGAAGGACGAGCGCCGTTTCAATAAGGCTGTTGCCATCCTGCCGCAGTGCGAACGTGGCAGATCGCGAAACAAGATGAAGACGCAAATTGCGCAGGTTCATTGCACAAGCTCCGAGCGATCTCCATTGAATGGTGCTCCACTCAGGAGAGTGGAATAATCATTGCTTATAACGCTCAGGACGTTCGCTGTGAACTGCACACGATCCGCAACGATGCCGTTGTATTTAGAC
Source organism: Terriglobus sp. TAA 43 (assembly GCF_000800015.1). Lineage (NCBI taxonomy): Bacteria > Pseudomonadati > Acidobacteriota > Terriglobia > Terriglobales > Acidobacteriaceae > Terriglobus > Terriglobus sp. TAA 43. The sequence continues at coordinate 2,899,565 of NZ_JUGR01000001.1, read as the reverse complement.
GCGCCTCCGGCAACACTCACGCCATAGGTAACAAGCGCACTCGGCATATAGATCACACCATCCACGCGAGACCCTTGGAGCAGCGTTGCCAGAAACGTTCCTGTATTTTGGACTCCGCTCGCTTGCCAAAAAAGGATGCCACCATAATTCCCGCTTGTTGGCGCAGTGAGTTGAAAATTGGAGAGCTGTAACGGCAAAGAGCTGGCTGTGAGCGAGAAGCTTCCTGCATCGCCCTCGTTATAAAACGTGACCCCGTTGCCAACAATGCTGCTCAGGACACTAACGGTCATCGTGAATCCGCTTGCGGTGCCGGTGCGAATGCCAAGAAGAGAGTACACAGGGCCATTGCGCAAGATATATGTACCGGGATTGAAGGTGATATTGGACAATAAGGCGGCTGTAATGGAGATACCACCGCAGTAGACACCAGGATTAAAAGTGACATTACCTGTAAGACCTGCAAGCAATCCCAGTTGCACCGCACTCTGCGAACCGTTGTAGACATTGCCACTACTCGTCCCACAGGGATCGTTCGCATTCGGGGGAGCAGGAAGATATGCGAGCGGATCTGCAGGAACCGGTACGGGAGCTTGCGTGACATGAGTACTCCCAAGACACAGAAGGCTGGCACCGCCCCCGGTTGGAGAGACCTGGACATAAGGCGCGGTGACACCGAGGCCTACGAGACAGTTAACAGAACTGCGGCTGCTGGATTCAACAACAACACCACAGTTGGATCGAAAGCCAACACCAACACCAACATTCAACGCGCCCGACGCGCTGGGGTTGAGTGCATAAATACACGGCCCACCAACGCCTCGTGCTGCTTCTGCGCGTGCACTAAGGTTGAAGCCGGTGAAGCCGAAGATACGCGAGAAGTAGAGCGGAGCTTTTTCTGAGACCTGAGTTTCCACGTAGTTGTATCGAGACTTGTTCGGGTCAGAACTGCCAGGGCACAGGGGATTGTGCAACGTGATGGTGAGGCCGGAGCCTGGGCTGCTGGCACAGTCAGTGATGAGAGCGCTGCTGCCTGTGTACCCGTTTTCTACCAGGGCATTCTGTGCAGCTGTCTGCATGGCCGCGCAGTTGGGCGTGCTACCGCATACGCGAACTTCAAGCGCTGCTGCAAGCGCAGACGCATCCGCAGCATTCTGCAGACGACGCTGCTCATGGCGGACGGACCCGATATCAACAGCCAAACCCAGAAATCCGATGAGCACCACCATACAAAGGGCGGTGATCACCAACACCTGTCCGCTATCGTCACGAAGTTGGAATAGACGCCTCATCAAAAAGGGCGGACTCCTGAATGCGAAGTTGGTCCCCAAGCCGCAGGCCGGATTCAACGATCCTGCCTGAGGCTAGTTCGAGGACAGTCCGTATCGACGGCACAATCGCTGTGACGCGATACGGTTTGAGTGAAGGCCAAAGGCGTACGATGCGAAGCTGTTTGTCCAGGCCAATCACGTCAATGGGAAATCGCATACCGATGGTATGCACGCCCGAAGACGGTTTGATCCAAATGCCCTCGTCCTGTTGAAGATGTGTGCGCCCCAACAGACCCACCGCGCGGCTGATGGAAGTATCTGCCACCACAACGCTTGAGGCAACGACAGCATCTTCAGCAAAAGTGTGGACAGAGATTATGCGCCTGTGCCGCATCGTTATGCCGATCTGCGGCGACGATAGACGATCACGCCGAGAATCAAAACTGCCAGAACACCCGCTGCGATGCGAATCATTGTTGTCATGTCCATTGGGCTATCTCCTTATGTGGATACTTCGTTTAGGTCGAACGGTTGAGTTATTGAAGGTCTTTGAAAATTCCAAACAGGCTGATGATCGCCGGTGCCAGTAACACGAGGAACAGGCAGGGAAAGATAAAGAAGACCAGGGGAAAAACGATCTTGACGCGGGTTTTGGCGGCGGCTTCTTCGGCCCCCTGTCTACGTTGCGTGCGCAAGTCATCTGCAAAGCGACTCAGTGAACGTGCAATGGGAGTTCCAAATCGCTCGGACTGTACGAGCATTCCAACGAACGATCTGATTTCTTCTATGTCGGATCGTTCTGCGAACCGTTTCCAGGCGTCCATCCTTACGCCACCCACGCGCTGCTCCAACTGCACGCGTTGGAACTCTGTATGTAACTCCGGATGACTTAGTGCCAGCTCATCCGACACGCGCAGCATCGCGAGATCCAGACCGAGTCCAGCTTCCACGCAGATGTTCAGCAGATCCAACGCATCTGGAAGAGAGCGGAGAAGCTTCGCCTTGTACAAACGAATACGTCGTCGCAACCAGATATCTGGCCCGAGATAGCCGATGGCACCCAGCACGACACAGGCCAGCATCATATTTCCGCGAACAAAGGTACCAAGAAAAAGGCCGGCCAAAGGTGCGATCCCTTGCACCGATGCGTAGGTGTCCCTCTGCATGGATGTCCGCAGGCCTGCTGCTTCCAGCTTTTCTCTTGCCTGTTCACTTCGGCGAGTGCCGGCGCGCGGACGCAAAACCGCGGTCCAACGCGCTACAAGTTCTTTGAGGTGTGGTGAGGATGTTTTTGTGATGACTTGGTTTGGGTGGATCAGGTGCCGCAGACGATCTGCATCGGCTGACTTCTTCAGCAATACAGGTGTGGCAAGAAGCAGAATGATGAAAAAGACGGCGAAGCCCGCGGAACATATAAAGAGAAGGTTCATGGGATCACACTTCAATCCCGCGGATGATCTGGCGAATGGTAATGATACCGAGGCATAAGAGCACGGCGCCGGTGTAGAGGAGTTTGCGCCCCATCGGATCGTGAAAGAGGACGCGCGAATATCCCGGGCTCATAACGTTGATGACCAACAACAGCGCTATGGGTAGCAGGCAAAGAATCCAACCCGTGAGCCGACCTTGCGCAGTGTGCGTACGCACCTCTCCCTGTATGCGCACACGATCGCGAATGACGGCCACAATGCGATCCATTACATCTGGAAGATTTCCACCCGTATCTTTCTGGATGAGAAGCCCCGTAATAAAAATTCGCAGATCGCGCGATGGAACACGTTCCAGCATGGCAGTGAATGCATCGCGAATGGGCAACCCATAGTTCTGATCGCGGTGCGCCTCTGCGAAGTCCTGACGGACAGCAAGCGGCGCTTCTTCTGCAAGCACGCCAATCGCAACCGGGATGGCGTGGCCTGCACGCAGCGAACGCGCAAACATCTCCAGCGCTTGCGGAAGTGCGGTTTCAAAGTCCTTGATGCGGCGCTGCCGCTTCGTGCGGAGCCAAAGCACCGGCGCAAAGGAACAAACAAATGCAGCGACCATGAGGATGGGGTTTCCGGTTGCGAGGCCCGTTAGCAACGGCAACATAACAAGCAGGCCGAGGACAGAGAGAATCACTCCGCCAGGACTCCAGTCGCTTCTGGACTGTAATAGCAGCACTCGAATGTATCGCAGCACACGAGTACCTTCGAGACGCTTCTCTAACCAGAAGTACGAACTCGGGATCTTTTTCTCGAGGCTGGCCTGTGGCGTCTTCGCTTGCGACGGCTTTGTGAGGACGACCAGGGTCTGTAGACGCACCTCTGCTTCCGTGGCTACCCTCGACGGCTTGGTGCCATATACTACGGCACCGAAGATGATCGATGTGAGCAGAATGAAGCAAAGAGAAAGCCACATGTCGCTAGACCTCCACACTCACGTTCAGAAGCTCAGCAATGACGTGAGGCGGGGTGTCATGAAGCCTGCCCGCAAAGCGGGGAAGGACGCCCGGCGAGTAAAAGCGGCCGGCCACTTTACCGGCGGATCCAGTGCTCATACGTTCAAAGAGATAAAGATCATTCAGCGCTACGATGTCTGCCTGTGTCCCCGCGACTTCTGCAATGTGTGTAATGCGGCGTGAGCCATCGCTCATGCGGGCCACCTGCACGATGAGGTGGACAGCCGATGCAATCTGATTACGAATCGCTTTTTCCGGAAGACCGACATTGGCCATCATTGCCATGGTTTCAAGGCGGGCCACCGCATCGCGCGGAGAATTTGCGTGGATGGTGGTGAGAGAACCATCGTGGCCTGTATTCATGGCCTGCAACATATCGAGTGTCTCTTCGCCGCGAACCTCGCCCACTACGATGCGATCGGGACGCATACGCAACGCGTTCATGATCAGTTCGCGTTGACGAATAGCACCATGTCCTTCCAGGTTCGGCGGGCGCGTTTCAAGACGCACGACGTGCTCCTGACGAAGCAGAAGTTCTGCGGAGTCTTCTACGGTAACGATGCGCTCCCGTTCAGAGATGAATCCAGACAACACGTTCAGCAGCGTCGTCTTGCCTGCGCCGGTACCACCGGAAACCACGATGTTCAACCGTGATTCAACAGCAATGCGAAGAACCTCAAGCATTGCAGGAGCAAGCATCTTCGAACGGATCAGATCTTCCGCAGTGAGAGGTGTATTGCCGAACCGGCGGATTGAAAGGATAGGCCCGTCAATGGCGAGCGGCGGAATGATGGCGTTTACGCGGGAGCCGTCCGGAAGACGAGCGTCCACCATGGGCGACATCTCATCAACGCGCCTGCCTACCGCGGACACAATCTTCTCAATGATGTGCATCAGGTGGCGATTGTCCTTGAAGACAATGTTGGTCTTCTCCAGAAGACCGCGACGCTCTACATACACTGAGTCCCAGGTGTTGACCAGGATGTCGCTGACCGTGGGATCGTGGAGCAGGGGTTCGATAGGTCCGAGACCGAAAACCTCGTTCAGAACCTCCTGCGTCAGGCGATCGCGCTCCGCCGCGCTCAACGGAATGTTTTGTTCCGTAACGATGCGGTGAATGATGGCAAAGAGTTGCTGCTGGCTGGAGCGCGTCTCATTGAACTCGGCGAGGCGTTCAAGATCAAGCCTCTTCAGCAACTCACGATGCACCGCCGACTTCACCTCCTGCTGGGTGGCCTCCGAGATGCTATGACGAATGGGCATTGCGACTTCCCCCTCATCGATCGTGATCATGCTGTTCACTGCCATTGGCTTCTTGATTTCCTTGTTGGATCGGTGATGCACGTTTACCAGGCGGGCATAAGCTGCCGCCATCGCGAAACAGACTTATCCTGCTTGCGCGCTGATGCAGGTTTTGCATTGATGTCTGCAAGTTTGCTGCTCCATCCATGCAGAGCGGTCGCAAGCTGGCTTGGGCCTGGGTATTTAAGCGTCTTTCCTGAGTTGGAGGCAAAGACCATTTCGCCCGGGCTGTCTTGAAGTTTGAGCGCGATGGGAAGCTTAAGAACGTTTTCGATCTGATCGGCTGCCAGTGCGTGCGGGGCGTTGTAGCGATTGAGAATAACCTTCAGCTTTGAGGACGTACCTTCTGTCACAACGAGACCATCGGCAATGCGGGAAAGATCACGCACCGCGGCCACTTCTGGTGTGGCAACCATCAGAATCTCGGACGAAGCAGTCGCCAGGCTGGGCCAGAGGTCCGGCTGCCTGCGATCGCAATCCAGGATGACGTAGTCATATTCGCCTCGCAGAAATTCAAGGGTGCGTACGAATTCCTGCGGAGGAACGAGGTCCTGATCGCTGGATGCATCCGGCGACGACAGCACATCGAGACCGCTGAAATGATGCGCAACGAAGCCGCGAAGTAATTCACTGTCCATGCGTTTGAGATTGCGAACGACCTCCCCAAGCGTATGGTGTTCTCCGTCGATACCGAGATAGACGCAAGCGTGACCTAGCATCTGCTGCTGGTCAATGAGCAGCGTTTTCCGCTGGTGATATTGCGCAAGGTACGTGGCAAGATGCACTGCGATGCTGGTGGCTCCAACGCCGCCCTTGGCTCCAAGAACGGAAAGCACTGCGCCGTTTGTGGCGTGGCTTTCTACCTCGGTGAAGCACTGTTGCTGGAAGCGATCGAGCAATACATCCAGTTCCTGCGGAGGAGAGTGTTTGGTGAAGTATTCGCTGCAGCCTGCGCGCATCGCAACCAGAATGGCGGTCGACGAGGGCCGCTTGCCCACAGCAACAATAAGAACTTTGCCCGGATAGACCTTCGAAAGATACTGTGCTGTCTCCGCGGCCTCATCAGGATTGCGATCATAGTCGACAAAGGCCAGACAACCGTTTGAGGACGAGATGTACTGCCCAATGGATGGGTGGCGGAGCGAAGTAAGATAGCGCTCAAAGTGGAATGCACTGCTTGACCAATTGCGCATGTTCACGACGTCCAGAAGTTCCCGTGTGACGCGCTCTTCCGTTCCGATTGTGAGCACAACGACATCGAGAGTTCCGTTCAATTGATACATTGCCTGCATCCTTCTTCACACCCAACATCCGGTGTGTCTTTTAGTGTTTTGGGTTCTTCTGCATCTTGTCGTCAAAGTTGGTAGGGTCCAGCATCTTCACTGCCAGAGCCGGTTCTTTTACCTGCTCTTTCGATGGATCAACAATCTCTGGTGTGACAAGAACCAAAAGCTCTGAAGTAGAGTGATTAATGTTTTTGCTCTTAAACAAATTGCCAAGTATCGGAATGTTCGCGATTCCAGGCGTACGTCCAAGCTGGTCTGTCGTACGTTGATCCAACAGCCCGGAAATTGCGAACGTCTGTCCGTCATGTAATACGACTTGAGTGTCTGCTCGGCGGCTTGAGATAGCGGGGATGGTGTAGCCGCTGATTTGCACGGCATTCGTGTAATCCAACGCACTTACTTCTGGCGCAACCTTCAGGGCAATGGAACCATCGGCGTTCACCTGCGGAAGAAACTCAAGCTTCACACCGTAAGGACGAAATTGAACTGTGATGGATGTGAGGCCACTTATGCCTCCCTGCACCACGGGAAATGGAAATTCACCGCCTGCCAGAAAGTTGGCTTTCTCTCCACTGAGTGTGGTGATATTCGGCTCTGCAAGAATCTGGAGAACATTCCGCTGTTCCAGGTCCTGAATCATGGCACCAAGATTCAGATCTGCGTTGTAGAGGAGAAAATTCAACGGGTTGGTGATAGAGACAGTCTTATTACCTACCGTGGAGGTGCTACCGCTACTACCACCACTGCTGCTATTGCTACCTGTCGTAGTGGTGAGGCTGGAGGGAAACTGCGAAGTAGTACTTTGCGCTAACGTATTCCCACCCGAACTAAACAGGTTGAAACCTAGCTGCTCCAGTTTCGTCCGATCCACCTCAATCATGCGGACGTGCAGACGAACCTGGCGTGCTGTTGCGGGATTCACAACGATAGCGTTGGACACATCTTTTGAGTATTGAGCGGCAAGCTTCTCCGCAGTTTGATAAGACGTCGCATTGCTGACGGTTCCCGACAGAAGAACGCGCGAGCCGTCGGCGCGCACCGTAATGTTTTCGTTCGGCAGAGCCGACTTCAACACACTCTCCAACAAAGTTGTTTCCACATCAGACGAATAGAAGTAGGTGTGCGCCTCCCCGCTCTCATCCCAGATCATGAGGGAACTTACGCCTGGCTCTTTTGCGGTGACCAATACTTCATTAGGTGTGGCCGTATACGCGGACAGCACGTTCGGGTTGGTGATGTACACCCGCGAGAGCCGTTTCTGTGAAGTGACGTATGCTGACCGACCAATGAGAAGATGCGTTGGCGCATCGGAGAGCACTGCGCTCTCCATTCCCGATACCGCCGATTGTCTTGTCGAAGGCGCGCTGTGACCGGACGTGGATGCCGGTTGAGCGGAAGCGACACTGCTCTTCTCCGCATCGGTGCCGGCTGCAAGGGCGTGTGGCTGCGGACGCTCTGCATGAACGAATGCTGACAACATAATTGCCGGGAGAGCGAAACATAGGGCGGAGCGATGAAGCGGATTGAGACGGTACATTAAAAGGTCTCCACGGAATCTTTATCGCCGCGGCGAACCTGGATACTGTATGTGGCGGGCGTCGGTTTGGTATGCATCGGCTGAGATTGTCCGCGTGGAGATACGTGAGCGACGGCGGCGGGTGCAGCCGTGGAAGTCGCCTGAACACCCAATGCGGAAAGATTCATCGGAGCATTCGTTGCCACGGCATGGTCTCCGCCGTTTCTGAGAACAAAGTGAACAGTTCCCTGTGTGCTGGCGAGCACGATTTTCTCTGCGTCGTCGGGCGACACCAGGATCGTGACTACATCAACCTTGCTGGCGTGACCATCCGGGTCGGGCTGCATCTTCTCGCCTGCAGTAAGTACCTGCGCGTCTTGCAATACGACGGATGTGATGGGGTCAGCGGACGAAGCGGCGTGCACCGTCACCAGTACATCTACGTGAGTGCCGGGAAGAAGATATCCGGCGACACCCACCACTTCATTCGACTTGAGTGAGATGGCTCGCATACCGGCAGGGATACGGGCGGAAAGACCGGCGCTGGTTGCAAGCTGACGCGCTGTCAGGGGCTCGCCTTCCTGCAAGGGATATAGCACCGACTTACCGACAACCTCATCCTTGCGCACAAAGGCACCGGGCAAAGGCACACCCGCAGGCCATGAAATCTGCTTGAGATCATCTGCGCCAATGACTTGTCCAGGATCAAGGTTCTTGGCGAGCGCAACATACTTTAAGCTTTCGAAATTTCTGGCCTGATGCGACAGCCTGGTGCCGAGCCAAAGCGTAAATAGTCCCGAGACAATGATTGCAACGGTAAGTGCAATGAGGAGCCGCCGTGGTTGCATGTTATTGTCCGACCTTCTGGAGAGAAATCGTCAGCAGCGTACCGGCTGTGATGGCCAATGCATACGGCAGACGAAGATTGCGGTTATTGCGAACGTTCAGTTCCGGATGAGGCTCCAGACCGTTCTCGCAATGATGCGCCATGATGTGGCCAACATTTTGCACGGACTGCCAAACGCGCCCACGCCACACGATGACAACGATGGCCATGATCCCACCACAGAGTGCGGTGAGTGCGAGAAGTGCTCCCGTGTTCGAGAGACCAACGCCCGCTGCAATTGCAGCGATAAGCTTCACATCTCCTCCGCCCATTCCTCCTGCCAGAAACAGCACAAGGAAGAGAGAGCCTGCAAGCACGGACGCTACAAACGATAGCGCGAGTGCATGCAGGCCTCCAGTGGTTACCTGCAGTACGAGTGCCCCAATAAGAGTGGGGAGCGTGAACCAATTCGGAATGCGGCGCGATCGCACATCCATAACTGCGGCACAAAGTGCCACCGCAGCGGTGTACGACTGCAACACGATTGCATGCGATATCATCGCCGCGTTACCTCCGGGCAGAAATATGGAACAAGGGCATATAGCCGAAAAGAAGCTGCTTCGTCTGTGGACTAGGTGATAGCGGTGAAATGCGCAGAGATTGTCGTGAACACACCTTGAAGGGCAGTGGCGAACGTTTGCAGTGTTCCGACACAGACTGCGCCAATAAGTCCGGCGATCAATGCGTATTCAATTAGGTCCTGTCCTGATTCGTCCTGTACGAGATCTTTCCAAATGCGAAGCGTCATGTTGTTCTCCTTGAAGCGTGGGGGTTATTGTTATGCCTCTGATTCTTCTGTCCGGCTGAATCACCAGCGCAGAAGCCAAATTCAGAGGAACTGTTCCACTATCTTGCAACGAGAATGGACATCGGTCACCACAGGGAGTTACCGATATCCAAATAAATCCGGGTTTTGATATCAGGGGTGATATCGCCACTAAAGAGCAACGGTAACGTGGCGATTTCCAAGCTACAAAAGGACAGTGGGCGTGAACTTAAGTGACTTGATCGGCAAGGCACACAATCACTCGATCCCGTCATGCGCCGATAAGTGGGATAGACAGAAAGGAAGCTGTAACTTGTACCCAGCGTTCGAAACCCAGGGATTGCAACTCATATTCAGCCACCAACCGCATGGTGTTGGCGCTGGCTTCCTGTTGATGTTGCTCACCATGTTCAGTGCGTTCCGGTTTGCTGAGGCACTTATCTCTGTGGCGGAAAAGCAGAGAGAGATTTGGACAATTGGGGCAGGTGTTACGGCAGGCTATTGCCGCTTCTGTGTTCAGCTTTGCTTCCTGTCTTTGTTCCAGGTCCCGCAGGGAACGTCCTTTGATTTCCTGCTGTTCACGCTGGCTTTGCTGATAACCATAGGTGGCCGGACTGTCGCCTTCCGCAGTGTCACCCGCGAAAACGTACGACTGCGTTTGCTCTTGCCATCGAGCCTTCTGGAAGCGGCGACTATCCTCTGTTCGCAACTGTTGTTGTTGGTCGCGTCGGGCGTCCGGTATCCCCTGCGTCCTTTAAATTTGACGGCTACATTTCTGCTTGCAGCGGCAGTGTGCTTTCTTTGCCAGGTGGTCGTCGCGATGTTGTTGAGGAGGTCTGCGACACCATGGCGCGGCCCGCGCTTTGCGTATCCGATCGCGAGCCTGGCGCCTGCCGCACTGGCGACCTACTTGATATGGATGTGGGTTCGTCGGGCACCCTCGCCGCAACACATCCTGCCTCTTGCAGGATCCACCCAATTTCAGACGCCGCCATTCATCGCGCCGATTGCAATTGCGATCGCGGTGTTGCTACTGTGCGTCGCTCATGCGGGATTATTTCTGTACTGGCGCAGTATCCGATGGAGTCGCGGGCTGGCGGAGGCTGAACAGGAAAAAGAGATTGCGAATGCTTTGGCGGAGCAGAGAGCAATACGGATGCAGAATGAGGCGCTTCTGGAGGAGATCCGAGAGAGAAAGCGCGTGGAAGCGAAGTTAGCCGCATTTGCATTTAGCGATCCTGTAACAGGCCTGAACAACCGTACTTACTTGAATGACCGGTTGCGCACACTACTCCATAAGAAGGGCGCTCGCGCTTACGCTTACCACGCACTGTTGTATATCGATCTGGATAACTTTAAATCCGCGAATGACATGCTGGGGCATGGACAGGGCGACTCGCTACTAAAGGAAGTAGCAAAGCGTTTGCGGACACTTGCGACCCAAGAAGATGTGCCGGTGCGACTTGGCGGTGATGAATTCGCCGTCCTTCTCAACTGCGCTTCAGACGCTGGCTGCGCGCTGCGGTTTGCGCATCAGGTTCTGACGGTTGTGGAACGGCCTTTTGAGATTGCAGGAAACTCACTTCATCTTTCCGCCTCTATTGGCTTATGCACGATTGACAGCGGCTATACCGATCCGGACTCGGTACTTCGCGACGCCGACTTGGCCATGTATTGCGCCAAGCGTGAAGGCGGGGCTCGGGTCGCGGTCTTCGTTCAAGAGATGTACGCCAACATGCTGCGTGCCATTGAAGATCGCAAAGAGCTGAAACGGGCCATCGCAGAAGAAGAATTTGTATTGTGGTATCAGCCTCTCGTGGATATGCAGGATCGTTCGATCTATGGCTCAGAAGCGTTGATCCGTTGGCAACATCCAGTAAGGGGGCTGCTCGGGCCCTATACTTTCATTCGCCTCGCCGAAGAGACAGGACACATCGTCGAGATCGGAAACTGGGTGCTTCGCAAGGCATGTGGTGACTTTCATAAGTTCCAGGAAAGGTCATCAAAGCCTCTTTTGCTCTCTCTCAACGTTTCGTCGAAGCAATTGGAGCTGCCCGGATATTTTGACCTCCTGGTGCAGACGCTGGAAGAGACCAACATGCCGCCGAACCAATTGCAACTGGAGATTACAGAGAGCATCCTGATGAGCGAGCCCGCATTGATGGGCCCGCTTCTGCAGAGAATCCGGAACCTCGGCGTGAAGATTGCGTTCGACGACTTCGGCACTGGTTACTCCTCCCTGAGTTACATTCAGAAGTTCCCTGTTGATACGTTGAAAATTGATCAGAGCTTTGTTCGGTCTCTCATCGATTCGCCCGTGAACGGCAAGATCATTCAATTCATCTTAGGAATGAGCGAGGCATTGGGTATGAGCGTCTCAGTGGAAGGTGTGGAAACGGAATTCGAAGCGGAAACTTTATTGCGCTTCGGATGCCGCATTGCGCAAGGCTATCTCTACAGCAGACCGGTGGAGGTAGAGACTTTCTTTGGTCTTCTAAAACAGAAAAGCTTGATGCCATCCGAGGTAGTTCGGTTACCTGCAGCATAAGTTGGATACCCGACACTTATTCCCAGAACTTTGGAATAACTTACTTAATGTGTACCTATTAGTTTGACTTTTTCACAGCCGCGCCTAATATAGGAAAACTTTGGTTGCGGCGATTTCTGCGTTGAGTTCTCTTTAAGGCACTTATGGATCCCCTACGGCACGAAAACATACCGGTTAAAATCGCACTCTCCTTGAGGCAGCAAGCTGAAGACCTTGCCCGTCAACAGGGGATATCTCTCAATCACTTTGTCACCCAAGCGCTGGAGGAGAAAATGTACCGCATGCAACAACCCGCGCTCTCAAGCTTGGTAAGTCGTCTTCGATCAGCGAGCTGACCCCCGCCATCCGGTGGTCACCGCAGCACAATTTGGTTTTGGCAAGAGGGCAGCCTAAACACTGCCCCTTTTTTTCGTTCACAGAAAAACATTCGGGCATGGCGCATAATCTTGCATAGCATTGCGGGAGAAGACACCATGCAGATCAAAGACAACACAATTCTGATCACCGGCGGCGGCAGCGGTATTGGTCGCGGACTGGCCGAGGCATTTCACAAAGAAGGCAACCACGTCATCATCGCAGGACGCCGCAAGTCTGTTCTCGATGAAGTGGTCGCAGCAAACCCTGGCATGAGCGCCGAGGTGCTGGACATTGACAGCGCAGAGGCTACCAAGACGTTCGCAAACGATCTGATCGCGAAGTATCCGAAGCTGAATGCCGTGCTGCATAACGCCGGCATCATGCGGAACGAAAAGTTGGCCGACGGCAACGCGGAAGATGCCGAAGCCACGATTGCAACGAATCTGCTGGGGCCCATCCGTTTGAACTCCGCCCTGCTGCCGCATCTGTTGAAGCAACCATCTGCAACCGTAATGACCGTCACGAGCGGATTGGCCTATGTGCCGCTCGCCATGACGCCGACCTACTGCGCAACGAAGGCGGCGATTCACAGCTATACGCAGTCGCTGCGTTTCCAGTTGAGAGACACGGGCGTTCAGGTAATCGAAATCGTTCCGCCGTATGTGCAGACAGAACTAATGGGTGACCGCCAGAAGAACGATCCTGCTGCGATGCCTTTGGCGGACTATCTGCATGACACGTTCGCCATCCTGCGCGATCAGCCGAATGTGGAGGAAGTCATCATTGATCGCGTAAAGCCACTTCGTTTTGCTGCAGAAAACGGTGATTACGCAAACTTCTTCCGCACCTTTAACGAACGCATGGTTGCTGCTCGGCCGAACGGATAGGCAGCTAACGAATGTAACGAAGGGCATGGCTTTCGCTATGCCCTTTTCCTTTTAGATCAGTGCTGATTCTGCTTCTGCAATCTCTGGTTGATGGCCACTGGTGTCTGCACCTGCATCGTGCGGAAGAGCGAGGCTATCAAACACCGGCCCCAACGCAACGATCGACATGAGAAGGATGGCCCAGCGGAAATCTGCAAGATGCGGCGTGGCTGCTGAATGTCCGCGTGCGTGCGCCACAGAACGCAGCGTCACCGCGCCCACCGCCACTCCCATACCAACACTCAACTGCATGATGGCACTCAGGAAGCCGTTGGCGCGGCTCATGCGTTCTGGCGGAATCTCTGAATAGGCCAGCGTAGTAAGGCATGTGAATTCCATGGAGCGGCATGCGCCATGCACAAATAACACCAGCAGAAGCAGTACCACCGGCGTGGACGGTGACAGAAACGCACACACCACCATTGAGAGCGCCGTGAGGATTCCGTTCACAATGAGGATGCGGCGGAAGCCGAACCGCCGAAGCAATGGCAGGACGATCGATTTCATACTGAGATCGCCGCCGAATAGCGCCAGCAGATACAGGCCGCTGCGAAATGCGTTCAGGCCAAAAGCAATCTGAAACATAAGCGGCAAAAGAAACGGTAAGACCGATACCGCAACTCGAAACGCGCTGGCGCCGTAGATCGAGAGCGAATAGGTCTTATTCCGCATGGATTCAAAATCAATCAGCGAAGTCTCTTGCCTGCGTCGCGCATAGACAATCGCCAACACACCGCACAACAAACTGAGCACGAGCATGGTCACCGGTACAGGCCAGCGCGTCTCGCCTCCGCCCAGCAGTTCCATTGCGTACACACTGCCTGCGGATGCAATGCCACCGAGCGCGAATGTGCCCCAATCAAAGGGATGCCGCTCCTCGGTGCGAACATTTTCAATCCACAACATGGCAAGGATGAGAGCGGCAATACCGAGTGGCACATTCATCAAAAAGATCCAGTGCCAGCTCGCATAGGTGGTAATGAATCCACCCAGCGGTGGCCCCAACACAAGGGCCGTTAAGCCGGGCCACGAGATGTATGCAATCGCCTGCGCCAGCTTGTCTTTGGGCGTTTCGCGCAACACAATCAAGCGGCCCACCGGCACCATCATCGCGCCGCCCATTCCCTGCAGAATGCGCATCAGCGTGAACTCTGTAAGATTTCGCGACACTGCGCACAGCAGCGACGCCACAGTGAAGATGCCCACTGCCGCAGCAAACACCGACCGCGATCCGAAACGATCCGTTACCCATCCACTGATGGGAATCAGCACGGCCAGCGTGAGCATGTACGCCGTCATGCCAATGTTCAGGCTGACAGCGCTGGCATGGAAACTCTTCGCCATCTGCGGCAGCGCCGTGGCAATCACGGTGCCGTCCAGGTTCTCCATGAAGAACGCACCCGCAATCAGCGAGGTGACATAGAGCGGAGATCGAGGCTTCATACCTCTATGTTAGTTTCTTCAGCGTTTCTGCGCATTTAACGCGGCTGGTAAGGCGGCAATGTGTGGGTTGCGGTGAAGCGATCCAGATCGACGAAGAAGTCCTTCCACAGCGTTGCCGTATCCACGTGCGTAATGGTTTCCCACGTCGCGCCGTTCTGCCCTGCAGCAAAACGCGTGTCATCGGTCAGCGAAGGTCGAGGTACCACCCGCGTTGTCACCAGTCCTCGCACATACGCCGCTGTGATGATGTCCCAGATCACGTGATTGTGGGTGAAGTCCGTGGAGCGTACAGGTTTGACATGCGAGAAGTACCAGACGCGATATTCATCCCACAGCCACGCGCCCAGGGGGCCGTGGTTTGCGAGCATCTGCTGCGCCTGAGCGTAGCCCATGGACAGATCGCGGCGGCAGACTTCGCCCGTACCAATCACCACAGGCACATGCGATTTCAGAATCGCCTGCCACGCATGCGGATCGTTCAGCACGTTAAACTCCGCCGCACCTTCTGGCTTGAGGTTGGTAAATCCCATCGCCACGATGCGGATGCGGTCTGCGAGGGTCGGGTCGACCAGCAACGCAGAAGCCGTGTCCGTGGCTGCTCCAATGGTGAGTACCGTGAGCCGGTTCGATGAAGAAAATCCCTTCGACTGCTCCACCAGGAAGCGCGCGGCCGCGCTGGGCTGAGGCGTGGAAGCATCCTGCATGGGTGTGCTGGCGCCTTCCAGCAGCGGCGGATGCACCGTCAGCCCCATGTGGTCCTCGACCTCGTCACGGAGAACACCGAGTGTCCAATGCGCGGAAGGATCAGGTAGGGTGGGCGCCTGCGCGGACAGGATGCCACGCACATCGAATGCCGGATCGGTCAGAAGGTAGAGGATCACCCACTGGTCGTCTACCTCGTTGCCTGTGTCCGTGGACAGAATCACCGGCACAGGCGCTTTTGGAGCCTGTTGCGCTTCCAGAGACAGATTGGCCGCACTTGCGGCAAAGATGAGTGCAAGTGCGGCCAATCGCATATCGTGTTTTCCTTTGGTCTTACTTTGCGTTCTTTTCCGCGTAAGCCTTGATGGATTTCTCAATGACTTCGTACGCGTAATCGACCGGCTTCCAGCCTTCGATCTTCACCGTCTTGCCTTCGAGGTCCTTGTAGGTGGAGAAGAAGTGGACGATCTCCTTCAGCTTGTGCGGGTGAATCTGTTCGTAGCTGGTGATGTCAAAGAAGCGCGGGTTCGCGCAACCCACGGCAAGGATCTTTTCGTCGCCTTCGCCGCCATCAATCATCTCCATCAAACCGATGGGACGCACTTCCTGCAGGCAGCCGGGGAAGCTGGGTTCATCGACCAGAACCAACACATCCAACGGATCGCCGTCGTCGCCCAGCGTGGAAGGCAGGAAGCCGTAATCGCCGGGGTAATGCACCGGGCTGTACAGATTGCGGTCCAGCCGGAAGACTTCCAGTTGCTTGTCGTATTCGAATTTCATGCGGCCCTGGTAGGGGATTTCAATGACCGCGTTTACGACTTTTGGCGCTTTGGCGCCAACTGGCAACTTCAAATAGTTCGGCATAAAGATCTTTGGGGCCTCTTTGTCGAGAAGGTGTGGTCGCCGGGAACAATACGCCCCGGGGTAGGGCTTCGGCAACACCCGATCAGTTTACCTTCCGCGCCAGCTATCTCCAAACCACCCTTTCGGGTGAGAACCAAAAGGCGTCAGATGGCCGAAATCGCTATAATCCGGGCATGCGCGCCCATGTTTACGTCACGTTGAAGACCACGGTTCTCGATGCCCAGGGGCAGACGATTGCCAACGCCCTCCGCCGCCTGCACCACCCGCAGGTCGAGTCCGTCCGTCAGGGCAAATACTTTGTGCTGACCCTCGCCGACAGCCTAACCGGCGACGCCGCCAAGGCCGAGGTTGAGCGCATTGCCAATGAGGTTCTGACCAACCCCGTGATTGAGGAATACACCTACCGGCTCGAAGAATAGTCGCGGAAAACGATTGAAAAAGGCCGTTACCTCCTAGAGGTAACGGCCTTTCTGCTGTTTGAAACTGGCGGCGGATCAAACCGTCATCAGTTCCTTTTCCTTGACCTTGAACATATCGTCCAACTGCTTGATCTGCGCGTCGGTCATCTGCTGAATCTCTTCCGTGGCGCGCTTTTCATCGTCAGCGCTGATGAGCTTGTCCTTGGAGGACTTCTTCACGCTCTCGTTGCCGTCGCGGCGAATGTTACGGATTGCGGTCTTGTGATCTTCCAGGATGCCGGAAAGTTGCTTCACGGCATCGCGGCGACGCTCCTCCGTCATGGGAGGAATGGGAACGCGGATGATCTTGCCATCGTGCATGGGGTTGAACCCCTGACCGCTGGTGCGAATGGCTTTTTCAATCAGGCCCACAGTGCCCACATCGAAAGGCTGCACCACAATCTGCTGCGGTTCCGGCGCAGACAACTGCGCAAGCTGGTTGATGGGCATTTCGCTGCCGTAGTAGTCCACGCGGATGTTGTCCAGCATGTGCACGCTGGCGCGACCGGTGCGGACAGCCAGCAGGTTGGTGCGGAAATCTTCCACAGCCTTGGTCATGCGGGCGCTGAGCTGTCCGTGCAGCTCTTTCAGCGCGGGGATATTTGCCATCTGGGATGCCATCGTTATGTTCCTCTACGGCGCGATGTGCGCAACGGGGTTGATTTTATCGGAATCCCCGACAGACTGCCTGCTGCGAGATATCACAGCGTAATTTTGCACAGGTGCATTCGTTGCGATGCGAAAGGAACATTCCGAGCCGCCCGATCCGTATTGTCAGAAAACATGCGGTGCAGTAATCGCAGGTTTCGCATCCCCTCGGTTCGAGGAAAGGAACACACCATAATGCAGACACGCATCGCAGCCGCACTCCTGTTCACGTTTTCAACCGCAGCCCTGGCCCAGGCACCGTCCGTGAGCGGACAGTGGAACGTCCACATTAGCGTGATGGGCAACGAACGCGATTTCTCCTGCAAATGGACGCAGGAAGACAAGAAACTGACCGGCGCCTGCGGCGATATGTCCGACTTCGTGGGTTCCGTAGATGGCAGCAACGTCACCTGGCAGGCCAAGGGCGATCAGGCATCACTGAAATTCAACGGCAAGCTGAACAGCGACGGCACCATCGCCGGCACTGTCAATGTCATTGAGTACAGCGTCGACGGTGAATTCAAAGCGACCCCTGTGAAGTAAGCAGGCGCTGGCCGAAGCTACTTCTGTGGAAAGTCCTTCCAGGCGATCCGGTGGATCGTGAAGGTGTCGCGGGTGCGCATGTAGTCCCCTGCCCCGCCCATTCGACCGATGAGGTCCAGCTTGGCGTTATCGATGTAGAGCCGTTCCTCGTTCGCAAACACGTCGCGGCGAATGTGCAAGCGTTCGCCGCGCGCGATCAGCACCGTGGACGATCCACCGGTTTCAATCCATTGAAACGTCCGGCACTCAATCGACACCGGCGATGCCGCAATGCGCGGTGGCAGTACAACTTCGCTCGGCGCAATCTCAAGCCCTGCAATCACCAGCTCGTCCAGCCCACGCGGCGCATCCGTTGCGGTAATGTTCATTGCATCTGCCAGTTCTTCCGAAACAAGATTGATGACCAGTTCGCCAGAAGCGCGGATGTTTGCCAGCGTATCCTTCCCTTCGCGGTCAGGCGCAGCCGAAAAGCCCACGCAGAATAACGGCGGATCGGAACTGATCACATTGAAGAAGGAAAACGGCGCTGCATTCGCGCGGCCTTCAGCGTCCAGCGTGGTGATCCACGCAATGGGGCGCGGCGTAACCGTGGAAGCCAGCAGCTTATAGGTGTCAGAAAGCGGAAGCGTGGTCATATCAAAACTGCGGCTGTCGGGCATATCGATTGGATGCAGTCCGCAACGACGCCGAATCATATCCGTTATCAGGCAAAAACATCCCCACGGAACATCAGCGGAGATCACACGTATAACCGGTTATGGAAAATCCTTTGTCTCGTATCTGGCGATGGAACACGCCTGCCACGCTCGCATCCTTGCTGATGCTCTGCAGCATTCCTTCCACAGCATTCGGACAGAAGGCGATGCCCGCGAATGCCGATCCTGACTGGGAAGTGGCATCGGTGAAAGCCACCGATCCTACGGAGACACGCGGCCAGCACATCAACATGGATGGCAGGCGCGTGCTGCTGCTGGGCACCACTGTGCAGCAACTTCTGCTGATTGGCTATGGCATGCAGAAAGTGCAGATTGCCAATATGCCGGCGTGGGCCGAGACGCAGCGCTGGGATGTTGCTGGAGTCCCGGACATGGAAGGCTCACCCAGCCTGACGCAGGTGCAGACCTTGATGCGAAAGATCCTGGCGGAACGCTTTGGATTGCAACTGCACCACGAACAGCGGGAGATACCGGTGTTCGCGTTGACCGTGGCCAAGGGCGGCTCGAAGATGATCGAGAACACGAGCAAACCCGACGGCCCGATGGATCAGAGAAACAGCCAGGCGGCCGGGCTTCGCGTGGAAAATCTCACGAACACGGCCATGTCCGAGCTTGTGCTGATCCTGCAGTTCCACGTGAACCGACCCATCGTTGACCAGACAGGGCTGAAGGGACGCTACGACCTGAAGCTGGAATGGGCGCCAGACGATGCTCCGCCCAGTGACGCTGCAGACGCTCCGCCAGGACTGTTCACGGCAATCCAGTCACAAGTCGGGCTGAAGTTGCAACCTGTGAAAGCACCCGCGGATACGCTGGTGATCGACGCGATATCTAAGCCAAAGCCAGACTGATCTGTACTGTGCAATCGCAGAACGATAGCATCAGAACAGCCGTATGCGATCTGTACTTCCAAGCCACACGCGCCCCATCTGGGCGGAGATTTCCGTTTCACGCCTTGTCGCCAACTACTGCGCCCTGCAGGCCGCTGCGGGGCCGCAGGTGGAGATGCTGGCCGTCATCAAGGCAAATGCCTATGGCCACGGCGCTACGGAATGCGCACCGATTCTCGCTGCTGCCGGAGCGAAGTGGCTTGGTGTTACATCCGTGGAAGAAGGCGTTGCAGTGCGGCAATCATTGGGCATTCTGCCGCAGGGCATGCCGCAACCACGGCTGCTGGTGATGTGCAGCGTTTGGTTTGGTGAAGAAGCCTCCGTGCTCGATTACGCTCTCACGCCGGTTGTATGGGAGACGTACCATCTCGATCTGCTGGAAGCAGAGGCAAAGCGACGTAGACTTCCTGCGCGATCGCTTGCTGTGCACGTAGAGATTGATACCGGTATGTCGCGACAGGGAGTGGCTCCCGGCGCTTTGCTGCAACAATTGCTGTCGCGCTTCACCGCAGATTCACCGCTGCTGTTGGAAGGTGTGATGACGCATCTTGCGTCGACTGAAATCGCCGACGATCCGCAGGACCGTCACCAGATGCGCGACTTCAGGCTTGCGTTGGAACAAGTAGCCGCAGCAGGGCTCGCGCCTGCCTATGTCCATGCGGGCAACACATCCGCTACGGATAGTGGTTACATGCCCGCCGCGATTCCAGCGCTGGCAGGCATGCTGGGCGCACAGGCGATGACGCGCGCGGGCCTTGCACTGTACGGTTACACACTTCCGCTGGAACTATGCATGGAGGGCGGCTTCCCAGAAGCGCATGTCGGCTGTTCACTACAGCCCGTGATGACATGGAAGACGCGCGTGGTGAGCCTGCGCGACATTACCGTGGGAACTACCATTGGCTACAACTCGACGTTCATCGCCAGGAGGCCGATGCGGGTGGCTCTGTTGCCAGTGGGCTACGCAGATGGATTCCGCCGCGGGCTTTCTTCATCGACCGAAGATGCAGGTGGATTCGTACTACTGCATGGCAGGCGCGCTGCAATTCTGGGCCGCGTGTCCATGGACCTGACGGTTGTGGACGTGACACATCTTCCACAGACCAAGATTGGTGATGAAGTTGTTCTGGTTGGCAGCATGGGGTCGGAGTTTGTAGGAGCTAACGAGCAGGCCCGCATCGCAGGCACCAGCGTGTACGAAATTCTGTGCGGCATTAGCGATCGCGTGCCACGCGTCGTGGTGGAATAACGCACGCGCAATTTACACTCAGGCGATCTTGCGCGTGAACAATTGCGCGCTGCCATTTCGTTGGGAGAGTTTCACGCAATGCTTCTGCGCATCCTCGCAACAACTACAGTTTTTCTGTTCACTGGCTCATCGTTTGCGCAGCATACAGCGAAGGCACCTGACCTGGGCCCGAACGTGTTCGTCTACTCTCCCAAAGACAGCGCAGAAACCATGCAGGCAAAGATCGACACAGTCTATGCCGAACAGCAGCACAGCGAGTTCGGCAGCGGCCGTTATGCGTTCATCTTTCTCCCGGGCCAGTATCACCTGGCTGTTCCCGTGGGCTTTTACACACAAGTCATTGGTGCAGGTGCATCGCCCAATGATGTGCGCATCGATGGCAATGTCCACTCCGATGCTGCGTTGAAGAACAACAACGCTACCACCACATTCTGGCGCGGCGTCGAAGGATTTTCAGTCACGCCGACAAACGGAATCATGCAGTGGGCTGTATCGCAGGCGATCTTCTTTCGCCGCATGCACGTGCATGGCGACGTGGTGCTGCACCAGCAACATGGATGGGCCAGCGGCGGATGGATGAGCGATACCGTTGTGGATGGAACCGTGGATTCCGGGTCGCAACAACAATGGCTTTCGCGCAGCACCGAATGGCAACGCTGGACTGGATCGAACTGGAACATGGTCTTCGTTGGCACAAACAACATGCCTGGGGGTGAGTGGCCGAAACCGCCCTACACGAAGGTTGCGAAGACGCCGATCGTGCGTGAAAAGCCATTTCTCTTTGTCGATGCGAAGGGCGTATGGGCTGTGCGCGTACCTGCCTTGCAACACGATTCCGTGGGCGCAACATGGCACAACGGAAACACTCCAGGCCGAACCATCCCGCTGTCGCACTTCTACATTGCACATCCTGAACACGACACCGCAGACACGATAAACACCGCGCTGGCACAGGGCAAACACCTGCTACTGACACCCGGCACATACGACCTCAATAAGCCACTGCGCGTAACTCACGCGAACACTGTCGTACTCGGTCTTGGATTCGCAACGTTGCACCCAACAGCAGGAACAGAAGCGATGATCGTTGCGGATGAAGGCGGCATCACCGTCTCCGGACTGCTGTTCGATGCGGGAGAAAAGAAGTCACCTTCGCTGCTCGAAGTGGGAACACAGCACAGCGTTCGCTCTCATGCGGCGAACCCGATCTCACTGCATGATGTGTTCTTTCGCGTTGGCGGAGCGACCGTTGGGAAAACCAGCGCGAACCTTGTCATCCACAGTAACGACACGATTGTGGATCACACATGGATCTGGCGCGCCGATCATGGAAAGCCCGGTACAGTGGGCTGGAACATCAACGAAAGCGACAACGGCCTTATCGTCAACGGTAATCGCGTGACGATCTACGGACTATTCGTAGAACACCATCAGCGGTACCAGGTGCTGTGGAATGGTGAAGCAGGACGCACCTACTTCTATCAATCCGAAATTCCCTATGACCCGCCGACACAATCTGCATGGACAGACACAAACGGCGCGAAGGGTTGGGCCTCATACAAAGTGGCGGACAACGTGAAACAGCACGAGGCGTGGGGCCTGGGCATTTACAGCGTCTTCCGCCACCCGGACGTGGAACTGGATCGCGCGATTGAAGTACCGAACACACCGCAGGTGCGTTTTCACCACATGATCACGGTCGCTCTCGACAACCTTGGGGCCATCCGCAACGTGATCAACGACACGGGCGGAAGCACGGAGACAAAGCCGCGCAAGACACCGCAGGTGACTGAGTATCCTGCGCCCTAGAGCGCTTTAAACGCCAAGCTCTGCGCGAATCGCATCCGCGATTGCCGAAGCGTGGAGCTTCATGGAAGATTCGTCTTCAGCTTCAATCATCACGCGTGCCAGCGCTTCGGTTCCGCTGTAACGAATCACCACGCGTCCCGTATCGGCGAGCGCGTTTTCTGCTTCACGAATCTTTTCCGCAACGGAAGGAATGCCTTCCAGCGGCTTCTTTTCGCGCACCTTCACGTTGACGATGACCTGCGGGAACGTCTTCAGGTCCTCCGCCAGCTTAGCTAACGAACTTCCACTGCGATGCACGATATCCAGCAGCAACAGCGCTGTCAGCAATCCGTCACCCGTTGTGGATTTGCCCGTGAAGAGAATGTGGCCGCTCTGTTCGCCACCCAGCGACGCACCAGTGCCCTTCATCTGTTCCAGAACATACTTGTCGCCCACGGGTGCGCGCAGCATACGGATGCCGCTGCGCTTCAATGCGGCTTCCAGTCCCATGTTGCTCATCGTTGTGGCAACCACCGTGTTGTCATGCAGCAATCCGCGCGCCTGCAGATCACGCGCAGCAAGCAGCATGACCGCATCGCCATTAATCACGCGACCATTCTCATCCGCAAACATGGCGCGGTCCGCGTCACCGTCAAAAGTGATGCCGATGTCTGCCTTGTCCTCAAGTACGTACTTCGCTACAACTTCAGGCTTGGTTGCGCCACACTCAACATTGATGTTGCGGCCATCGGGGCTGGCGTTGCGGATGCGAACTTCGCCTCCAAGTCCCGCAAACAACTGCGGCGCAACTGCGGATGCGGCGCCATTGGCGCAATCGACCACGAGGCGCTTGCCATCCAGCGATAGTCCCGGTACTGCGGCGAGCAACGAACGCACATACTCCGCACGATCCGCTTCTTCGACGGCCGGGGCCGAGGTGTGAATCGACGAGTGGTTCGAGTTCGCTTCCAACTGGCGGAAGATCTCTTCCTCAATGGCAAGCTCGGTTGCATCCGGCAGCTTGTAGCCGTCCGGGCCGAAGACCTTGATGCCGTTGTCCTGCCAGGGATTGTGCGAAGCAGAAATGACAATGCCCGCTGCGAAGCCGTGTGCACGGGTAAGAAACGCAATCGCAGGCGTGGTGATAACGCCCGCCGATTCAACCACCGCGCCGCCATTGCGGAGACCTTCGGTGATGGCAGCGGCGATCCATTCACTGGACTCGCGTGTGTCCATGCCAAGGATGACCTTCGGCTGCGTGCCGGGGGCGGCAATATGATGCGCCAGTGCGACGCCAACGGCGTGGACGGTGCGAGGGTCGAGGGGGGCTTGTCCTGCAACGGCGCGGATGCCGTCTGTTCCGAAGAGCTTTCTCATTCGTGTCTGATTCCTGCCGTATCCATTCTAGGCGTGGAATTTGAGAAAGTTGATCAAGATATTAAGGATTGCGCGGGTTACCGCTAACAATGGCTCGGACGGAACCGCGCGCCACGCGTGCCGTAATGGTTTCTCCCGCTGCTGCGGTGGATGCGTCTCGCAGGAGCGAGCCGTCTTCGCGATACACCAGAGCGTAGCCGCGTTCCAGAATAGCCGTGGGCGAAAGCGCCTCCAGACGCGCTCCTGCCCGCTCCAACCGCTGTCGAGAATGGACCATGATCCCCGCCGCAGTGCGCTCCAACCGCTGCTGTAGATGCTGCTGTTGCGCCGTCGCCAGCAAGACCCGGCGATGGACATCCTGCCGCTGTAATCGCTCCAAAACCCGGCGAAGCTGTGTGGCACGCATCTGCAAAAGCCGTTGCGAAAGCGCCTCCAGACGGAATCGAGCGCTGTCCACACGCTGATGGCGTCGGTTGATCCCATCGCGCAGACGCGCAAATGCCCCTTCCGCGGATGTGCG
Source organism: Terriglobus sp. TAA 43 (assembly GCF_000800015.1). Taxonomy (NCBI): domain Bacteria; kingdom Pseudomonadati; phylum Acidobacteriota; class Terriglobia; order Terriglobales; family Acidobacteriaceae; genus Terriglobus; species Terriglobus sp. TAA 43. The sequence continues at coordinate 2,875,075 of NZ_JUGR01000001.1, read as the reverse complement.
CAGAAAACGCTGCCGCGCATGCATCTGCTGGAAACGAACTGCCCGGAACAGCCGCGCTTCCAACGACTGCACACGCTCTTCAATGCGATGTTGCGCGGCGGTAACAATCTCCGCTGCGGCAGAGGGTGTTGGAGCACGCAAATCCGCAACGAAGTCGGCAATGGTGAAGTCCGTCTCGTGACCAATCGCAGAGACAACGGGAATGTCGCTGCTCGCGATGGCCCGCGCCAGGGCCTCGTCGTTAAATCCACTCAAATCTTCCGCGGAACCGCCACCGCGCGCGATGAGGATGACGTCGACACGATGCGCTTCCGGCGCGTCATTGAAGTAACGCAGGCCACGCATCACATCCGGACCACACGTTGGCCCCTGCACCGTTGCGGGAAACACCAAGAGATTTAGCCGCGCATGGCGTCGCCGCACCACCGTGGCAATGTCGCGCAGCACAGCGCCCTGCGTGCTGGTAATCACGCCAACTGTCCGAGGAAACGGTGGCAGCGGACGTTTGCGATCCTCGTCAAACAGCCCCTCGGCGCGCAGTTTTGCTTTCAACTGCTCAAAGGCAAGCTGCAACGCGCCCGCGCCGCGCGGCTCCAGCGAGTTGGCAATCAACTGCAACTGCCCGCGGCTTTCAAAGACGCTGACACGCCCACGGGCCAACACGCTAAGGCCGTCTGTGGGTTTGAATTTCAATAGCGCAGCTTCGCGGCGGAAGAGCACCACTGGCAACTGCGCATCGCCGTCCTTCAGCGTGAAATACAGATGACCCGAGGGCGCGGGGCGGCAGTTGGAGATTTCGCCCTCCACCCACACATCCGCATACTCGCGCTCCACGCGGAAACGCAACGCCGAAACCAGCTCCGCAACGGACCATAGCCTGCGCTCAGAAGGCTTCGATTCTGTTGCTTCGGGGAGTGTCTCCGGTTCGTCGCTTTGGGCGGCTACTTCATCTTCAGGCTCGGCAAACAGCAGTCCAAACTGCCCCAAGCGATCCGCCACCGGGGGCTTTGCCGTAGACGGCGATGGCGGCTCCTTTGGCCTTCCGGCGCTGGAGCGTCGACGAATCAACTCTGCCAGTGTTGCCGATGGTTTTTCGGGAGCCGCCATGCGGTGTTCCTTTTTGCGGTGTAACTTAGCGGGCGGCGGGGCCGTTCAGCTTTTCGCCGGCCACTTCAGCAGCAGCGCTCTTGGGGTCCTTGTCCTTGATCTCTGCGTAAATCTTCTTCGCGTCGGCGGACTTGCCATCGGAGTCATACATCTCCGCAAGCTGCAGCTTGGCGAGACCGGTAGGAACCAGGTTCGATGGCTTGCCGATGATGCGGTTGTACTCCGCCACAGCGTCGCTGGTGCGGCCCGTCTGGTGGTACAGACCAGCCAATGCCAGACCCGCCAGGTTTGAGATATCGCGGTTCCAGCTACCGGCGGACTTCTTCAGCAGCTCCTCGGCGGTGCTGTTCTGGCCCGTCTGCAGAGCGGTCAATCCTTCCAGATACAGTGCATTGCGGCCTGCGTCGGTCATGCCGTAGGTGTCGGCAATGGCCTTGAACTCGGCGTTCGCAGCCTTCGCGCGCTCATCGGTGGAGCCGAAGCTGCGCGTGCTGGCGGGAACCGGGTTCTCCGCAGAACGGATGGGCGCGGCGTAGGTCTGCATGGCAGCGGAAAGTTGATCCGCAGCAACAGCCGAGCGATGGTTGTACATCAGGACGCATGCGACCACAACAACGACGACAACCACCACAGCGATGGCCAAGTTCAGTGCGAGCTTGCGGTTATTGGCAAGGCTGTCCAGAATGCCTGCCTTCTTGGTCACGAACGATGCTTCAGCGTGAACGGGCAGCGGCGAAGTACGGGTACGGTTGGGTGTGTCCAAGAGTCGGAATCCTTTTGCGTGCGCCAGCGGCCTTCTGCGAGGCCCGAACGCGAATCGGTCGGCGCAATCTGCGCCAAGCGTAAGTTTAGCAGTGAGAGATGGCGCTGGCGGGGTGCCCAACGGTATGCTGCCCTGAAAGTGGTGCAGGAGGCGCGATGCGGGGTCCGAAGTTCTTGTTATTGGCCATGCTGACCATGCCGCTCATGGCCCAGGTATCCGCAGTCACTAACGGATTTGAAGTGTCCACCGTGAAGCCAACGCCAGCAGTGAATGACGGACGCACGCACATTAACTATCCGGCAGGAGGAAGTTTCAGCGCCTCCAATGTCACCCTGCGAGGGCTACTTGCATGGGCCTACGACATGCCGGAGAAACGCATACTGAATACGCCGGACTGGATGAGCCGTGAACGTTTTGACCTGCAAGCGAAGACGGACGCTGCAACGGACGCAAAGATGCGCGAAATGAATGGCGATGATGCGCATATCGAGAAGCGCCGACTGGTGCAGATGCTCATCGCAGACCGGTTTGCCCTGAAGCTGCATCGGGAGACGCAGACGCTAAGTGCGCTGGATCTGGTGGTCGACGGTCCGCCTCGCCTCCAGAAAAGCACCTCCAATGGCAAGCGATGGGACGCCGGGAAAACGTACTTCCGTGGAACCGGTCTCACCACGGACATCATCGCTGAGCAACTCGGTCAGGTTGCCGGCAGGGTCGTGGTGAACCGCACCGGCCTGACCGACAGTTATGACATAAAGCTGGAATGGTCGCCGGACGACGGCAGCGCCCCTGCAGACAGTAACGCACCCAGTTTCTTCAGGGCGATCCAGGAACAGCTTGGGCTGAAACTCATTCCGGCAAAGGAGCCGCTGGAGGTACTGGTTCTCGACTCCGTCGAACAGCCCTCGCAGAATTAGCCGCTTATTCCACCTCAGACGGCTTCTTCCAGGAAAACCGGCGCCCAAGAATGAACTTCACAATCAGGTGATCGGTTGCCGCTGTGGCACCGAGTCCTGCGCCGAAATTGATCTCCCATTTCGGCGACACGTTCAGATCCGTGACCAGAAAAATCTGCTGCTGCTGGTTATGGAGATTGTCAAACCGTCCCAGCCTACCGTAATCCGCATAGTATTCCGGCCCAATGCTGACTGCGCGATTTACGTCATAGCTGACCTTCACACCGGGCGCAAAACCCAAGCCCTGACCGACATCTGGTCCGTGCCACGTACGTTCCAGCGCTGGATTCAATGCAAAGTACCAACGCCCAACCGACTTATCGAGAATCGGCCGGATCTCCCATGTCCATGTATCCGGGGAGTAGACCGCGCGTTGATAGCCGACTTCGGTCGACAGGCTGACGCCGATGGGCCAATGCCAGCTATCCGGTACACGGACGCGTGGGCGGATATGATCGCCCACCCACTGGAGGCCATGCCCATCCTGTTCGCTGGTGAAGATGTAAAAGCCTACCTCTGACCAGCCATTCAACCCCTGCGTAATCTCGATGGTTTCGTGCTGTTGATGATTCGTGGGGTAAACGCCCTGCAGCGTGTAACGCTGGCCCTTCGCAGTGAAGTTCGAGTGCAGTTCCAGCATCGTGTTGCCCGGTAGCACTGTGTCCGAGCCATACACCTGGATCTCGTAATTTCCCTGCGCCACGACACTGCGTGAGGCACACAGTCCTGCCGTGGCTATCGCCGTCAGCAACCAGCCGCGCGCCTTCGTCCACCGCTGTGCCGTTTTCTCAGGCATAGCGGAACACCATCATGAAGCCCAGATCCATGTGGTTTTGCTGGTGACAATGCAACAGAGAAAGGCCTGGATTGGACGCGGTAAACTCCACCGCCGTCTCAGCTCCCGACGGTACCAGCACGGTGTCTTTCATGACACCGCGGGTCCGCTTACCACCAGCCAGTTCCTTCAGCTCAAATGTGTGGCGATGCAGATGCATCGGGTGGTCGTCCATGCTCTTGTTCTGAAAACGCAGACGGTAGCGACGGCCCTGCACCAGCACAGGCATGTCGGTATCCGGATACGACTTGCCGTTGATCATCCATCGTTCCTGCGACCCATGCCCTTTGAAACGGCTCTCCAGTACAAGCGGAATCTCCTCTACTTCCGAAGTGATCGCCGCATCTGCGTCGGCGGTGCCGAACTGCGCATAATCCCATGCCAGCGACGCAGGCTGGAGCCACGCAGGCTTCTTCGTGCTTCCGGCATACTCAATGACCGTGCCCATGCCAGCCGCCTGAATGTGTTTGCGGACCTCACCCAGCACCCACACGCCCGGATGATCCATCTCAACCCACGCGGACACGCGCTCTGCAGGCGCAAGGCGAAGCATCGTAGCCGTAGAAGGCGTAGCGACTGGATTGCCATCCAGTGCAATGACATGAAACGTATGTCCAGCCAGCGCTACCCAGTGCACCTCAGTGGGCGAAGAGTTCAGGATGTGGAACAGAACACGCTGCCCCTGCTTCACGCGAATGGGTTCACCATAGCCGAGCATGCGGCCGTTCACTGTGCTGATGTCATACGTGGGATTCATCGAACCGTCGTCGCCGCCGGTCAGATATCCGTTCCAGTCGTGCAGCGCCAGAAAATGTTCGGCGTCATAGTTACCCGGTTCATTTGCCGACTCCACGTACAGAAATCCGTGCTGGCCGCTGTATTGAGCCTTCCGTAGATCATTCCCGGCAAAGGTATGCGTGTGATACCAGCGGAACCCTGCCGGTTGCGGCGTCATCTGGAACTGCACAATGGCACCCGGCGCCACCATGGGCGTTCCCTCTTCCATCGCGCCATCAGTCGCAGGGGGAAGATGCAGGCCGTGCCAATGCACAATCTCCTCCGACTTCGTGCGATTCACTACGCGAATCGTGCTGGCTCGTCCTTCGCGCAGCCGCAGCAACGGGCCAGGAACCTGGCCGTTGTACCCCACGGTGCGCACAACATGCTTCGGCGAAGCCTCCACCGTACAGGCATCAATGGTGACGGTGTAATCCGGTGTTGCCTGTGCACGAGAATCGAGCGCCCCCAGACAGGCAGTCGCACCGGTAGCCATCATGAATTCGCGACGATTCCATGTGCGGGAGTGCATTAAGGGCTCCTTCAGAAGAGGACAGCGATGAGGGAGCTGTTCTGGTATCTCTACGCTAACCCGCACCCCATCGGACACTTCCAGTCCGAGAAGCCCTGTTTTGGCCAATTTCTCTGTTTTAGGCCTCAAGATGAACAAGATGTCATGTATCTGGGCAATCCGGGCTGCGACGCTTGCCCATCGCCGGAGGAATCCTTAGTCTGGAACCAGCACCCGCTACGAGAGGACCCCTGCTGATGTACGAGGATTTCACCGTCGAAGATAAGTGGACCGGAGAAAAGCTGCACTGCGTCTGGAAGGGCACGGTTGTCGCCATTGCCACGCGCCACGCGGACGCCACGGACATTCGCTTTGACGTCAGCGGACGCCCGGTTTGGATTGCCATGCCCAACGTGGCCTGGGTACAGATGAAGCGCGCCACTGGCTTCGTCATCACCGACTACGCTGCCGCACAGGCCGCAGGCAAGTATCTGAAGACCATCATCCAGAATGGCTACGACAACGGCCGCGAGATGTACACCATGACCATCGATGAAGTGCTGGCCAACGTGAAGTCCGTCGTCGATGAAGCTGGATCGACCGGCAACCTGCCTACGCTGCCGGTGATTGATGACAACGTGAAGCCGGAAGAATATGCCGGGCATCTGCCTGCCGACGGCGGCGCTCTGTAAATCGCATTTAAGTTCAGTGAATACGGGAGGAGCGCTTCGGCGCTCCTCCACTGTTTGCTATGAACAACATCTGCAACCACGTAGCGAGTTGCATGAGGGCGTATGCTGGTGGCGCGTCCCCGGAGCCCTCGCGATGAATCGTCGTCACTTTGCCTTTGGCCTGCCTGCTACTGCTTTTGCCCTACGCTCCTTTGCCATCCAACCAGCGCTATCGCTCCACCGCAAAGCAGCGTTCATCGGCACCACCGGCAAAGAGGCGCAAGGCATCTTCCAGACCTCGTTCGATGCGAAGACCGGGACATTCGCCCCGCCGGAGATGGCAGCAAAGCTTCCCGGCAACGACTCCATGACGTTGAATCCGCACCAGCGCAATCGTCTTTACACGACCGCCACAGTGGACGGTATTGCAGCGGTTCAGGGTTTCGAGATTACCGGCAATGCAGAACAGCCGTTGCGCTCCATCAATCAGCAGACGGCCAAGGGCAACATCCCAAACTTTATTTCCATTGACCCCAGCGGACGCGTGGCCATGGTGGCCGACTGGGGTAGCGGCGACGTGAGCACCTACCGTATTGATCACAACGGCGAGCTATCGCCATACGTTGAACACATCGAATACGGCACGGATCACCACGGCCCACAGCCCGCGCAACCGCACAGCCGATGCCACTCCATTCTGACCGCGCCCGGTGGCCGCTTTGTGCTCGTGAACGACTTCGGCTGCGACCGCATTTACGTTTACGCATTCGACGCGGAGACGGCAAAGCTGACACCGCATGACCCACCGTTCTACACAGCAGCGCCAGGCTCTGCACCACGGCATCTTGTATTTCATCCCAACGGTAAGTGGATCTACTGCAACAACGAACTCACGAATACCGTCGATCTGTTGGAGTGGGACGCGAAGCGTGGCACGCTGAAACTGCGCGAAAGCGTGAGCACCCTTCCAGTGGACGCGCCGCCAAAGTGCCGCACGGCAGACATGGCGCTGTCAGCTGACAACCGTTTTCTCTATTGCAGCGTGCGCACGCTGGAGAGCTTCGTCACCTACGCGGTGCAGCCGGACGGAACGCTGCGGCGCATCCAGTTCCTGCCATCGCAAGGCGTGGAGAACCGCTGCATCACGCTGGACGCCACAGGACACTGGCTGATTGCAGCCAACCAGCGCAGCAATGATGTGTCTGTCTTGCCGCGCGATCCCAAGACAGGCCTGTTGAGCGCGCAGGTGAGCAGCATCAAACTGCCGGGTGCCTGCTTCGTCCTTTGGGCTTAGCGCGAATGCGCTACCATCGCACCCATGTTCGTTCGTCGCATTGCGCTGGAAGTCGTCCGTGAGGACGGCACCGCCTCTCCTGTTCCACTTAGGGGATTGGACAGCTTCGCAATGCGCAATTTCACCAACGACGCGATATTTGACGACACGCTGCCCCTCGCCGACGGCCTGATGGAAGCGGGACTGCGTGTACCACTGGACCTGCTGCACGACCGCATGGAGGACTGGCTGCGCCGCAAGGGCTATCTTGGTAGGGACGAAAAACTGCGTGTGAGCGAAGTGTCTGAATAAGGCTTCGCTGAAAAAGGAGTGAAGCGGGTGCAGACACGGCGTGAGTTTCTGGCGGGATCGGCGGCAGTAGGAGCCTCAATGATGGTGCGTGGTGCCGCAGCACAGGCAAAGGGGCAGCGGCTTTTCATTGGAACAGCCAACACCGCGCGTGACGGTTCCGGTATTGGCCCCGGCATCTTCGCTGCACAGTTTGTTGACGGCAAACTGACACAGCCGGAGTTGATCGCAAAGATCGACAGCCCCGGATTCCTCGCCACTGCAAAAGGCATGCTCTTCGCGCAAGCCACCGCACCGAACGCAACAGGCAAGCGCGTCTCCGTGGCGGTGAGCTATCGCATTGGCAACGGCCATTCCATCTCCGAACTCGGCCGCGCGTTTTCGCAGGATGGCGGCGGATGTCACATCGGCGTATCGAAGGATGCGCGTGCGGTCTTCATCTCCAACTACGGCCCCGGCAACGTTTCGTCGTTCCAGGTGGATGCGAACGGCAAGCTGAGCGAGGTCAGCTTCATCCAGTTCCCTGCCAGCGAGCACGGCCCTGACAAGGATCGCCAGACGAGCGCACACGCTCATTCCGGACTCACATCGCCGGATGGCAACTTTGTTTTCGTGAACGATCTGGGCTGCGATCGCATTCACGTCTTCCGCCTCGATCACGCAACCGCAAAACTAGAGCCGCATAAGCCAGATCACTGGGAAGGCACGGCAGGCGCAGGCCCCCGCCATCTTGTGTTCCACCCCAACGGCAAGTGGGTGTACAACATCAACGAAATGGGATCGAGCGTAGACCAGCTTCTATGGAACCCCACTCATGGCGTGCTGACCACCAAGGGCACATGGAGCACGATCCCCAACGGTGCACCCGGCAAGGACCAGTCGCGTTCGTGCGAGATGTGTTTCTCGAAGGACTTCCGCTTCCTGTACGCATCAAACCGCATCCATGAGAGCTTCGCTGTCTTTGCGATTGATTCCACAACGGGCGCACTGAATCTCATCCAGGAGCGGATGAATCCCGGCCACGAGTCGCGCCATATGGCCATTGACGCCAGTGGCAAGTGGTTCCTAAGCGCCAATCAGTTCTCCGGCGACATTTCGGTCTTCCCCATCGACACCGCGACAGGAAAACTGGGCGAGCGCGCCTCGCAGGTGCAGATTGCCGGGCCAAGCTGTCTGATGTTTGCCTGAAAACAACGCATCATAAGAAGCAGGAGAAGCAATGAGTCAGGAACGTGTTTTCATTGGCACCAGCAGCGGTGGCCGCGGCATCTATACAGCCTCCTTCGATTCGGAGCGCGGTCTGCTGACCGAGCCGGGACTGGTTTCCGATGTGCCCAAGCCAAGCTGGCTGCGCTTTGCCGGAAACGGCAGCCTGTTGACCACATCGCAGCCATCGGGTGACGGTGTACCCGGGGAGATGATCGCCTTTGCCGTGGGCGCTGATGGAAAGCTAACGCAGCAGAGCCGCGCCGCCACCGGCGGACAAAACGCCGTGGCTTTTGACGAGCGTGACGGCGTGGTTGTCGCCGCGAACTATCTCAGCGGATCAGCAGCATCCTTCCAGTTCTCGCTCGGCGGATTGCTGACACCGGAAACGCTGGCGACGTTTGACGCCGCGGAACACGGTCCCGATCCAAAGCGCCAGGACCACAGCTACGCGCACGATGCGACGTTCTCGCCCTGCGGCAATTACGTCTTCATCAACGACCTTGGTTGTGACCGCATCCGCATTCTGAAAGTGGATCGTCCCAGCGGCAAGCTCAGCGAATACGGCGCATGGCTGGCCACGCCGTGCGAAGGCCCGCGTCACGTTGCCATTCACCCGAACGGCGTGTGGGTTTACAACATCAACGAAATGGGCTGCACCATTGACCAGCTTGCGTGGGATGCAGCCGCAGGGACGCTGACGACGCTGTCCACTGTGCGCACGCTGCCGCCGGGTGTTTCCAAGGTGGATGTGCGCGCCAGCGAAATCATCTTCGGCAAGGATCTGCGCTTCCTCTATGCCTCCAACCGCGTGCATGAAGACTTTGTGGTGTACGCAATTCACCCGGAAACAGGTGGACTGCTGGAAGTGCAGCGGCTCGCCAACCCCGGTAAGGAATCGCGCCACATTGCGATTGATCCCACGGGCCGCTGGTTCCTGAGCGCCAATCAGGTCACGGACGAAGTGCTTGTGTTCCCCATCGATGAAGCAACAGGATTCCTGCAGCCGACGGTCTCTGGCACGGCGGTCAAATCGCCAAGCTGCATTGTGTTTGGCTGAGAAAACGAATCCTGAACGCAACGAAAAATCCCGAACCACTCCGTTGAGAGTGCTTCGGGATTTTTACGTGAACAAGTGCGAGTTGATCTTCGCTGAACGCTACTCGTTGTAGTGCAGCAGGGAGTAGACATCGATGTCCGGGAACTTCTGGCGGCCCTTCAGGAAGTCCAGTTCCACGGCAAATGCCACGCCGGCAATCTCGCCACCAAGCTGCTTCACAAGCTGCACCGTGGCCTGCATGGTGCCACCGGTTGCCAGCAGGTCGTCCACAATGACCACGCGCTGTCCGGGCTGGATGGCATCCAGATGGATTTCCAGCGAATCCGAACCGTATTCCAGGTCATAGGTCACGCGAGCGGTGGGTGCGGGCAGCTTCTTTGGCTTGCGCACAGGCACAAAGCCAGCATTCAGGCGATACGCCATCGCCGGTCCAAAAATGAAGCCACGGGCCTCAATACCCAGAACCAGGTCGATCTGCTTGTCGATGTAATACGCCGCAAAGGCGTCAATCATCTGCGCAAAGCCAGCTTTGTCCTTCAGTAGCGTGGTGATGTCGTAAAAGAGGATGCCGGGTTTGGGAAAGTCAGGGACCGTGCGGATGAGGTCCTTCAGAGGTTCGCAGTTGATGAGGTGGGACATGCAGTTATTGTAACGAGGGCGGCGGGGATACACATGGAGGTATCCACGCATCTCAGCGAAAAAGGAGTGTGGCCATGTCGACGGAAAAACACTATTTCGTGGAGAAGAATGAGGACGGCCAGTTCGCGGTGCGTGCAAAGGGATCAGAACGCGCCAGTGCCCTTTTCGCCACGCAGGAAGAAGCAATTGCGAAAGTGAAGGAACTGAATCCTTCTGATCATCCGGACGTGGAGCGCGTTCGCCACACAGCAGGCGGCGGTCCGGATAAATGGCGCAAGGCGTAGTCAGTGACCACGCCTTGATTTGTGAGATCTAAAAATTGTCTTGTGGAAGGCCTAAACAGCACCTTCAATGCGGAACTCCCTGAGTGCCGCCGCTTCGCTGTCTTCCAGATTATGGATGCGGATACGATCCACACGCGATCCGCGACTTCCGCGCTTCAGCGCCGTCTCCAGTTCCGCAATTTGCTCCGGTGAACCTGCAGCGACCGCCTCAACATGGCCATGCGGGGAGTTGCGCACCCACCCCCTCAGGCCAATTTCCGCTGCCTCGCGCTGCACAAACCAGCGAAAGCCAACGCCCTGCACGCGGCCCTCTACCTGGTAATGCCGCACGATCAGACCTTCTTCCTGTTCACTCATTCTTACTGCTCCAACAGATGTTGCAGAATTGCATTGGCTACCGCGCCCGACTGCTCACGCTGCGGGAAATGCCCGACGCCCTCCAGCAATATGCGGCGATAGCCATTGGTGAAGTGTCTTCCCGCACCGTCGGTGGTTTCGGGCAGCACGCAGTAATCTTCCATGCCGTGGATCAACAGCGTCGGTACATCGAGCGTCACCGTTGCATCGTATCGCGCCTGCAGCACGGCGTATTGTGGATCGGGCTCAGCATGTCCCCAGCGCACACGGTAGTAGTGCAATACCACGTCGACAAAATCCTTGTTCGTCCAGCATTGCGCAGCGGCGGCCAGCTCCTGTTCTGAGAACCAATCCTCCGGCCCCCATGTCTGCCACTGGCGTTTGCAGAAGGCCAGCGGATCGGCGCGAAACGCAGCCTCGCCCGGCTTGGTGCACAGAAACCACTGGTACCAGTACGCCTCGGATTGCGACAACTTCGGAGCTTTCAGCGAACCCGGTTGAAACGCAACGGACAACGTCACCATGCGATTCAGCCGCCTCGGATGCAGCGCCGCGAGCGTATAGCCAACGCGCGCGCCCCAATCATGACCAACGAAATCGAAAGTCTTCCACTTCAGCGCATCCGCCAGATCAAGGACATCCTGTGCTAATGCGACAGCCTGCCCCGTACGGCGCGGCTTGCGGCCAAGCAATGGCGAACGAAACTCTGTTGGGCCATAGCCGCGCAGATACGGCGTAACGGTCCGATACCCTGCGCCATGGAGTGCAGGTAGCAGCTTGTCAAAGGTTCGCGGCGAATCCGGCCAGCCATGCACCAGCATCAGCGGCCTGCCATTCTTCGGACCACCCTCTTCGTACACAAGCTTCAGGGTGGAGGTCTTCACTTCGTGAACGCGCATATCTTTAGGATGCACCCGTCGCGCTGTTCGCGGCACATCACTCATGCGGAAAATCAGGTGGTGTGATCCAAAATGATCTTCCATCCCTGCGCAGTTTTCTCCAACACCAGAGAGAACGTGCCAGACGCATTACCGCCTTTGTTCTTCACGCGTTCCAGCGAATACCTGCCGGTGGCCATGGCAAAACGATCATCCAGGATGTGTGGTTCAAGGTCGCTGAAAGTCAGATTGCCCATGCTCGCGCGGTCAGGGTAATTCTTCTTGTACGTGGCCTCCACATCTTCAAATCCGTGTGCCACGCCATTGCTGATCACGATCAGTGCGGGTGTCTTCTCGTAGCTGCTGAGGAATGCGTTCATGTCGCCTGCGTTCCATGCACGCTCCTGCGACAGCAACACCTTCACCACATCCAGTTCCGCCTGTGGCAGCACCTTCATCTGTTCGCCTTCGGTGCGCTGCGCCACGGCACACAGCGGCGCGGTCACCACTGCGATTGCAAAAACCACACTGCGGAAGATGCGACGCATTGCCGGAAAGCCTCCTGCGGATTTGGCCATTCTCTTTTACTGCACGAAACTTCTACAATCATCACATGGGCAGCGGGAACCAACTCGCGTCGGCAACACGCACAGTCCATGCGACCTGCTCGCTGGACTGCCCGGACAGTTGCGGCATCATCGCCACGATCGATAATGCAACGGAACGCGTGGTCCGCATCACTGGCGATCCAGAACATCCTGTCACGCGTGGGTTTCTCTGCGGAAAGGTGGCGCGGTATCTTGACCGTGTCTATGCGCCCGACCGCCTTCTGCATCCGATGAAACGCAAAGCGGACGTACCGAAAGGTCCGCTGAGGCATGGCGAAGAGTTTGCAGCATTCGAGCGCATCTCGTGGGACGAGGCGCTGGATACCATTGCACAACGCCTGCAAGCCATCAGCAACGAGCACGGGCCTGAATCGGTGCTGCCCTACAGCTATGCGGGTACCATTGGCCAGCTCGGCTTCGGGTCCATGGATCGCCGCTTCTTTCATCGGCTTGGGGCGTCGCAGCTTGATCGCACCATCTGCGCCAGTGCAGGATCAGCCGCGCTGAATGCGGTATACGGCGTGCGCATTGGGCCGGAACCGCAGAGCTTCGTATACGCAAAACTCATCCTTGCGTGGGGCGCGAACCTGCACGGCAACAGCATCCACCTGTGGCCGTTTGTGGAAGAGGCACGGCGCAATGGCGCTCGTCTTGTTGTGATCGATCCGTATCAGACGAAGACAGCAAAGCTGGCAGATGAACACATCGCACTCACGCCGGGAACAGATACCGCGCTGGCCATGAGCATGATGCATGTGATTCTGCGCGATGGCCTGGAAGACCGCGACTACATTGCCGCATGCACGCACGGTTTTGAGGCGTTGCGTGAACGTGTGATGACTGCGGAATACGCACCGGAAAACGTAGCGAAAATCTGCGGTATCAACGCGGAAACCATCGTCACGCTGGCGCGCCGCTACGCCACGACAAAGCCTGCTGTCATCCGCATGAACTACGGCATCCAGCGCACGGACAACGGTGGCACAGCCGCGCGCGCCGTGGGAATGCTGCCCTTACTGACAGGTGCATGGAGGCATCATGGCGGGGGCGTGATGTTGTCTTCATCGAATGCCTTTGGCTTCAACTCCGCGAAGCTGCAAATGCCGGAACTGATGCATGCGAGTCCCCTGCATCGCGAAGCTCGCATGGTGAACATGAGCCAGCTTGGCCATGCACTGACGGAACTGGATGCGCCACGCGTGCATGCGCTGTTTGTTTACAACTCCAACCCCGGAGCCGTTGCGCCCAATCAGAACGCAGTGCTGCGGGGCATGCGTCGCGATGATCTCTTCACCGTGGTCCATGACTGCTTCCTGACCGACACGACAGACTACGCGGACATCGTTCTGCCATCGCCTTCGTTCCTGGAGCAGGATGACGTACAAGGCGCCTACGGCCATTACGTGGCACAGCTCTCTTTGCGGGCCATGCAGCCACAGGGCGAAGCACGCAGCAATGCGTGGCTGTTTGGCCAACTCGCACAGCGTATGGGATTCGACGAGTCGTGCTTCCACGACACGGAACACGATCTCATCCGGCAGGCGCTGGACACGCAACATCCTTGGCACGAAGGCATCACCATGGAGGCGTTGCAGGCGCACGGAAACATGATGCAATTGAAGCTGCCGCGCAATGAACGCGGCGAGTTTATGCCTTTTACCGACGCATCGTGGTTCAGAACGCCCAGCGGCAGAGGTGAGTTCTACTCCGAATCTTTACGCGAACAGGGGCTTGATCCATTGCCAGCGTACGTCGCAGCACCGGAGCGTAGAGATAGCACGCAACCGCTACGCATGTTGGCACGCAAAGCAGACAATTGGATGAATTCTACCTTTGCGAACATGCCAAAACATCGCGGCATGGAAGGCTCGCGCATCGGTTTGAACATTGTGGAGATGCATCCGGACGATGCCGCAGCACGCGACCTACACGAAGGCGATGAAGTGGAAGTAACAAATGAGCGCGGCTCCATTCATCTGCAGGTTGCTTTCACGGGACGCGTGGTCAAAGGAACAGTTGCCACATCGCTGGGCTGGAACAAGCTGTCGCATGACGGTCACGGAGTCAACGTACTCACCAGCGAACGTGTAACCGATATTGGCGGCGGAGCTACGTTTTACGCCGTTAACGTGCAGGTTTCGCGCGCGGTAAAAGAACCTTCCGCAGAGGAGATGATCGCAACACATGCCTGAGCAAGCACTGATGCCCGATCTTGCCACCATTCGCGAAGCTTCGCGTCATGTATACGACGTGCTCACGCCCACGCCGCAGATTCGCTGGCCGCAGCTTGAGGCCGCCGCGGGTACAGAGCTTTGGGTGAAGCATGAAAATCATTCGCCCGTTGGCGCATTCAAAGTACGCGGTGGGTTGGTGTACATGGAATCGCTACGACGCCGCGAGCCTGCAGTCACCACCGTCATCTCCGCCACGCGAGGCAATCATGGCCAATCCATTGCCATTGCCGCGCGCAAACATGGACTGCGCGCTGTCATAGTGGTTCCGCATGGCAACAGTGTGGAGAAGAATGCAGCCATGCGTTCCCAGGGCGCTGAATTGATCGAACATGGCGATGACTATCAGGCCGCAATGGACCATGCTGTCGCGCTTGCTGCCGAGCACGACTGGCACATGGTTTCCGGTGTGCACCGCGTCCTGATCACCGGCGTTGCAACGCTGCATCTCGAACTGCTGGAGGCGCAACCGCAGATCGCCACACTGTATGTTCCTGTGGGCATGGGTTCCAGCATTTGCGGTGCAATTGCCGTGCGCGATGGACTTGGTTTGGCCACAGAGATCGTCGGCGTCACTTCAACAGAAGCACGCGCAACCGTGCTGAGCGTGGCTGCTGGACAGGTCGTAGAAGCTCCCGTAACCGCAAAGATTGCCGATGGCGTAACCTGCCGCAAACCCAATGCAGAAGCTGTGGAAGCAATGCGCAAAGGCGTGGCGCGCTTTATAGAAGTTCCGGAAGCGAAAGTGGCAGAAGCCATGCGACTCTACTTCGCTGCAACGCATAACGTCGCAGAAGGAGCAGGCGCGCTAGGACTGGCGGCACTGCTGATGGATTCCGCTCGCAAGCCCGGCCCCGCCGCTGTCATCCTGAGCGGCGGCAACGTGGACACGTCTCTTTACTCGCAGGTTCTTAGTCACGCGGTGTAATCGCCCATGCGTTATCTCGCATTCTTCCCGATGCTGTTGCTTACACTTCCTGCACTTGCGCAGGAAGCGTCGGTGGAGACACTGCATGTGACATCGAGCCTGGTGGAAGTCTCCGCTGTAGTCACAGATAAAACCGGCGAACCGCGCACTGGCCTCACCAAGGACGACTTCGTTCTGAAGCAGGACGGCAAAGAACAACCCATCCGTTACTTCTCGCAGGCTTATGAGCTGCCGCTGACCTTTATCCTGATGATCGACACCAGTGGTAGCCAGCGCAGCTTCATTGACGATGAACGGCGCGCTTGCGATGTCTTCTTTGAGACCGCACTGGGTCGGCCTCAGGACCGGGCCGCTCTCGTAGAAGTGAATGCAAAGATCACGGCACGCAGCGAACTGACGAATAGCCCGGCAAAACTTCATCTATCGCTGGCGGCCCTGCATTTTGATGAAAAAGAGAGTACCGCGACCCGCATTAACGATGCCATCTGGACCCTGTCCAAAGACGTGCTGTCAAAGGTACGCGGCCGCAAGGCAATCATCCTCATCAGCGATGGCGGCGCTTTGGGAAACACAGTCTCCCGTGCAGATGCCATCGCTGAAGCGCAACGGGACAACGTGCCGGTTTATGCTGTCGACTACAGTGCGTGGAGCGGAACCGACATGATGCCCCAAGGGGGTATCGGCGGACTTTCCGGCGTGACTCTTGCTGGAAGCGCTGCAGATCCAGGTCTCACGAACCTCAAGGAGTGGTCCGTCGCGACAGGTGGCCATGTCTACGAGGTGACTCGTAGAACTACCTTGAAACACATCTTCGAAAACATTGCGCAAGAACTGCGCACGCAGTACGAAATCGGTTACACATTACCTGCGAACACCAAATCCAAACAGTTCCACAAACTGGAGTTGGAGACGAAGGACAAATCGTTGCGCGTGCAGGCTCGCAGCGGTTTCTTCACGAATCCCTGAACAATAGCGGGCGCTGGCACGTACCATTGCATAGGCGCCATGTCGCGCCCGACCTGAACAGGCTCTGAATCGCAGTGGAATCATCCATGCGCTTTCTCACACTCATCCCGGTGTTGCTCGTTGCACTGCCTGCATTGGCACAGGAAGCGCCAGTCGAGACATTGCATGTCACATCACGCTTGGTGGAAGTGTCTGCGGTTGTTACAGATAAGACGGGCGAACCACGCACCGGCCTTACCAAAGACGACTTCACGCTGAAACAGGACGGCAAAGAGCAAGCGATTCAGTACTTCTCGCAAGGTAATGAACTACCGCTGACCTTCGTCGTGATGATCGACACAAGCGGCAGTCAACGCACTTTCATTGATGACGAACAACGCGCCTGCGATGTCTTCTTTGAAACCGTGCTTGGACGACCACAGGATCGTGCTGCGTTGATCGAGGTGAACGCGAATGTCCTTGCTCACAGCGATCTGACTAACGACCCCGGCAAGCTGCATCTAGCGCTGTATGGGCTGCACTACGACCAGAGGGCGGCTACCGCCACTCGCCTGAATGATGCCATCTACGGCCTTAGCAAAGATTTGCTCGCGAAGATTCGTGGACGCAAAGCCATCATTCTTATCAGCGATGGCGGTGACAATGGCAGTGTCACGAAACGCGCCGATGCCATTGCCGAAGCACAGCGCGACAACGTGCCTATCTACGCTGTCTCCTATAGCGCGTGGAACGACCTTCCGCAGCGTGGCTTTGCCAACTCCCCTGTCCGCCCCGGCGGCGATCCCGGCATGGAAAACCTGGTGGCTTGGTCTTCTGCGACCGGTGGTCATGTGTACCGAGTTAGCGCTGGCACAACGCTCAAACATATCTTTGGGGACATCGCGCAGGAACTGCGCACACAATACGAAATCGGCTACGCCTTACCCTCCGACACGACGCCAAAACAGTTCCACAAGCTGGAACTGAAGACAAAGGACAAATCGCTGCGGGTGCAGTCGCGCAACGGCTTCTTCACGAATCCCTGAACGGCGATGCGGACAGTCCAGTACCATTAGTTCAGCCGCCATGCCACGCACCATTTCCGCCACGCCCGATCTGAAGAGCTTCCTCGCGCTCGTGAAGAAGAAGCACACGCTCATTCCCGTCTACCGCACGGTCACCGCTGATCTGGAGACGCCGGTAAGCGCCTTCCTGCGCATTGCCGCAGAAGAACCGGAAGCGTTCCTGCTGGAGTCAGTCGAAGGCGGCGAACGCATTGGCCGCTACACCTTCATCGGCATCCGTCCGTATCGCAAGCTGGAATCGCGTGGCCGCGCCATCACGGCGATCGACGGCAAGAAGACTCGGCAGTATGAAGGCGACATCTTCCACGAGCTGAAGTCTGCGCTGAGCGAGCACAAACCCGCAAAGCTACCCGGCCTGCCACCGTTCACCGCAGGCGCCGTTGGGTTCTTTGCGTATGACGTGGTGCGACAGATTGAACGTCTTCCAGAGACCGCGAAGGACGAACTCGGCGTCCCCGATGCATGCCTTATGTTCTTCGACGAAGTGCTTGCCTTCGATCATGTGAAGAAGGAAATCTTCCTGATCATCACGGCCGATCTGAAGCGCGAACCGGATGCGGAGAAGGCATATGCGAAGGCGGTTCGCCGTCTGGATCGCCTGGAGAAGCAGCTTGCTGGACCGCTGCCTGTTGCGAGAAAGCACAAGCCGCTGGGTCCGCTGCAACTGACGCCTCGCAC
The DNA here is from genome assembly GCF_000800015.1 of Terriglobus sp. TAA 43. Lineage (NCBI taxonomy): Bacteria > Pseudomonadati > Acidobacteriota > Terriglobia > Terriglobales > Acidobacteriaceae > Terriglobus > Terriglobus sp. TAA 43. The sequence continues at coordinate 2,856,974 of NZ_JUGR01000001.1, read as the reverse complement.
CGCCAAGCGCGACTACATGAAGGCAGTGGCAAAGGTGAAGGATTACGTGGCCGCGGGCGACATCTTCCAGTGCGTGCTGTCGCAGCGCTTCGACTGCAAGCCCGGCGTGGATCCGTTTGAGATCTATCGTTCGCTCCGCATCGTGAATCCGTCGCCGTATATGTATTTCCTGCGCTTCCCTATGAAGAAGCCCGGCGCAAAGACAGAGACCCCTGCGCACATTGTGGGTTCATCACCTGAGCTGCTTGTACGCGTCCACAGTGGGCAGATTGAATATCATCCCATTGCAGGAACACGCCCCCGTGGCGATGACGAGGCGAGCGATCGGCGACTGGAAGAAGATCTCCTGAAGGACACGAAAGAAACCGCCGAACACGTCATGCTGGTCGACCTGGGGCGCAATGACCTGGGCCGCGTCAGTGAATTCGGTTCAGTCGAAGTGAAGAAGCTGATGTTCATTGAGCGCTACTCGCACGTGATGCACCTGGTGAGCGCGCTTGAGGGCAAGCTGCGTCCCGATCTTGCGCCGATTGATGCGTTCAGATCCTGCTTCCCGGCAGGTACGCTCAGCGGCGCGCCGAAGATTCGCGCCATGGAGATCATTGAGGAGTTGGAGCCCACGCGCCGGGGCGTCTACGGCGGCAGCATCTTCTATGCGGACTTCAGCGGCAACCTGGATAGCTGCATCGCCATCCGCACCCTCTTCATGCACGGCAAGGACGGCTACATTCAGTCCGGTGGCGGCGTAGTGGCAGACTCCGTTCCGCAGACCGAGTACGAAGAGACGGTGAACAAATCGAAGGCTGTGGTGCGGGCAATTGAACGCGCGCGTTCGCGTTAGTAGACCGTGTCACGGTTGCTGATGATCTGTTTTCCGCCGCCCTCTGCCACGATGTAAGTCCGGCCGGGCAAGGCGGGAAGCTTGCCCGGCTCTGTCCACACAAAGATCCGTTGCACGCCCGTCCAGCGCAGGCGCATGGATGCGTCGGTCTCGAAGATTTCTGGCGCGTCCGTGAAGAACGAGCCGTACCAGAGACTCGATGACCGCCCATTCCAGATGTGGATGTTATCGCGATGCAGATAAAAACCAAGCGTCGATCCTGATTCGTACTCGCCGTTGATCACAATCAGATCATCAGGCCGGAGATCCGGCTGAATTGTCCGCACCAACCGTTCGCTACTGAGTACGGGGGCGAAGGTCTGCAATCCCTTATGAGCGGCCACAAGAAACATGGCTGTGGCAATGCCAAGAACGATATTGGCGTGATGCGGACGATAGTTTTTTCGCAGCCACCATGCGATCAGCGTGCCACCGAAGAGCGCAACCGCTGTGAGTGTCAACGGATCGCGAAACGCGCCCATTGCATTTGCATTCAGGTCGAAAACGTGCCCGAAAGACAATCCATAAAACCCGGGATGCCGCTGCAGCATGGTGGCCAGTTCGAACGTTGGCGGAGGCTCGTTCGCATGCGCCAGAAAGAACACACACGCGAACGACGCAAGAGTTCCGAAGGCCAATAAAACAGTCGCGATGCGCTGCCCGCTCTGTCCCAGCGTCGCCGGAATGACTCCATCCTCAACCTCGGTCGCTTCACGATCCAGCCAGCCGCCAATCAACATCGCAAAGAATGGCAGCGAGGGCAGAACGTAATACTCCTGCCGTGTAGAGAAGGAGAAAAACACCAGCGGCAACAGGCCCGCGATGGTCAACAGCAGCAATGTTTTCTGTTCGCTATCTAACGACAGCGCAACGCCGCGCGAACGAAATGCACGCCATGGTGCAGCGCCAACTGCCTTGAATAGAAACGCGCTCCACGGCATCATCCACACCAGCAATAGCCCCCAGAACAGCAGCAGCGGCACGGTGGCGTAGTCGCGCGGCACGCGAAGGTTCAGGTAACGCAGCAGATACTCGTTCATGAAGTAGAACCACGTCCAACCGTGCACGTTGCCATACGAAGGCTCGCCCACCAGCCAGCCCTTCCAAAACAACGGAAAGATGTGGCCGGGATGCGTTAATCCTGCGGGATGTCCTTCAGTGGGATTCGCACGTCCGGCAGCGATATGCCACGGTGCACCTATCAGCAGAAACGTCACCAGCGCCGAGATGGGATGCAGCTTCCACAGACGCCGCAGAGTCCCAGCGAAACCGCGCGTGATCAACAGGTACAGGACGATGGTGCCAATGGGAAAGACGAGGCCGATCAATCCCTTGGTGAGGAGGTTCAGCGCGCACGCCGCACCAAACCCGATGGCAGGCAGACGCCACGGCTGCTCGCCCTGCTGCTCCGTGATCCAGAAGCAGTGCAGCGATGCCGTCAACCAAAGACACACGATGACGTCGGGTATCAGGATGCGCGTGAAGATAAAGATGCCGAAGCACAGCAGCAATAACATCGCTGCATAGAAACCTGCGCGCGCGCTACGAAAGGCACGACGTGCGAAGCTCTCAGTTACCAGAAACAGTGCCAACGCGAAAAGAGCCAGCGGCAGTCGTGCTGCAACTGCCCCAACGCCGAACAACTCCATGCTGGCTGCCATCGACCAGTACAGAAGGGGCGCTTTCTCCAGGTAGCGGATACCGTTGGCGTACAGCGTGACGGGGTCGCGGCGCACAATCATCTCGCGCGCCACTTCCGCATGCACAGAGTCCGCATCGTTCAGCAGTGGCGGCACAATCAGCGCAAACGAAGCATAGAGAAACAGCCACAGCGCGATGAGGATTTTGCGATTACGGCTCGGGGTAAGCTCATACGCCATGGCCCCTTCAGCCTATCGCGAACGCGTTAGTATCCACGCGGATACATGCGCGAGATGCGGTCGTGCCATCCGAGATTCTCTTCATCCATGCACGCCCACAGCAGTCCCAGCCCCAGTGGCATACCTGCCAGCAGCAGAGCAAAGATGCGATGCAGCATTGCCTTGCGCGTGGGATTTTCGTCGCTGAAGGTGCAGAAGCCAATGCGCGCATAGCGCATACCCGGCGTGGTGCCGCTCAGTGAGAAGAACAGTGCCTGGTAGCCAATGGCAAAGGCAAACAATGTGACCACCGAAGCCAACACCGCAGACAGTCCCGTGGGCAGAACCGGCGAAGCGTAAGCCGCCACCGTTACCGCCATCAGGAATCCAGTGACAACGCAGCAGGCATCCACCAGGAACGCCATCATGCGCTGGCTGCCCGGTGCCACATAAAGCGGCATAGCGAATGAGATCTGTGCATCGGGCGACTCTGCCATGCGCACCGACGCATCCACATCCAGACGGATGGTGTGCCACTCCGGCAGAATACTTTCGATCACAGGCTCCGTTGAGACGGCACTGGCTTCCACCTCAAAGATGCGAAGCTGCGCACGCTCTGGCGCGGCATCTGCTTCTTCACGCAGAGGACCTTCCGCCAGACGCGGACGAGCCTTGCGTGCGGCCACAAGCTGGCGAGGAAATTCAATCAGGTTCGTCGGCAGGGCTACAGCAGAATCCAACGGTCCGGTAGCCAGCCCCAGGCGCTCAGCCAGGGTTGCTGGTCGTTCCTGAATCTCATTGACCGCAGCGGTGAACACCTGCGCAAAATCCGGACGAGCAGGAGGCGCTGCAACCACAGACTGCGCCACAACGGGCGCTGCAGCAGGTTCTGCGATCTGCGGTGCCGGAACGCTCACGGGCTCGTCGACCGCCACAATCCGGGATTCCGTAACAGCTTCAGAAACTCCCAGCGGCGATTCCGTCTCCACCGGCGCAGCAAAGGTGATGACCTCGGCAGGGCCATGCGCTTCCGGCTGGGGCGCTACCGGTTCGTTCCACTGCTCAATCTCTTCCAGAAGCTGCTGCTGCGCGGCGGCAATGGCCTCAGCATTGCGGCGAGCCACCTCGGCGGCTGCCTCGGCCTGCCGGATGGCGGCCTCTGCTTCCTGCTTTAGAAAGTCACTATAGGAAACGGATCGGGCGTAACGGGCGGCCACAGAGTCCGCAACGCGATGACGTGGTGCGGGGACCTCAATCGGCAGCGAGGTCTGCATCTCCGAGGGACGTCCGCGGCGCTGGCGGTGCTCGGCCAGGCGGTTGGCAATCTCACGCTTGAGGGCGCGTGCTTCCTCTTCAGAAACGGTGCCAGCGGGTAGCGGCTGCAGGGGGAGAGGGCTCGCGGTGCTCAAGGCGTCTCACTTTCGTAGAATAGAAACTTCAGTGAGCAGCAACGCCATTTTCCGGAAGAACGTAACGCAGACATCCAGCACGCGCTCCGGGGTGTTGCCGCCTGGCTTCGCATCCGTGCGCGAAGCCTGTATTTGCTGGTGTATCACTTTGGCAGCAGCGTTTGGAGTGTCTGCGACGGCACAGCAGGTAACTGCCAAGGAACCCCCTGCGGATACATCCTCTGCCGCAACGCCGCAATCGCGCGATCTGCCGCAGGATCCGGGCACGGAACGGTTTCCCACAGCCGTCCCTGTGCCGGAGCCTTCAGCAAAAAAGATCACCATCGATAGCGACCGCCAGAGCCGAAATGGCAACATGCTGCTGCTGGATGGCAACGTGGTGGTCACCTACGGCGACTATCGACTGGAAGCTGACCACATCCGTTATGACCAGACCACCGGTGACGCGGAAGCTGAAGGCCACGTGCACATCACGGCGGACAGTGGCCGTGAAAGCATGCAGGCCAGCCGCGCGCTGCTGAACATCCATACGGAAAACGGTCGCATGTACAACGTGTCCGGCTCCATTGGCGTAAAACTGACGACCAGCGTGAAGCCGGCGACCGGTGTATTGCAGACTGGCGGCGTAGTGCAGACAATCCGCAGCACTACCTACACCACAGATAATCCTTTCCTGTTCACCGGCCGTGAAGTCATCCGTACCGGGCCGCAGCAGATGGAGATCATCGACGGTACGGTGACAAGCTGCCAGTTGCCACGTCCGGACTGGCAGCTTGCCGCCGGACACTTCCTGATACGCGATGGAAAAGCCCGCGCGAAGAACACCCTCTTCCGGCTGTACAACATCCCGGTGTTTTTCCTGCCGTACGCCACGCACCCCACCGATAGCGAAGAACGCCAGAGCGGCTTCATGATTCCCATCTTCGGCAACTCGAGCACCAAGGGCATCGTGATCGGCGAACAGTTCTACATGACGCTAGGCCGCTCGGCCGACCTGACGGTGGGTGCGGAATACTTCTCACGTCGCGGATGGGAACAGGCCGCCAACTTCCGTATGCAGGGTCGCAATAACGATTTCCTGCGCGCGCGTTACTCCGGCCTGCTGGATCGCGGTTTTTATCAGGCAACCACCACCACGACCAATGGCAAGACGACCACGACGAACACCTATGTGAATCAGGGTGGTGAAGATGTGGCGTTCTCTGGTCGCAAGGACTTCAGGCTGCATACACGCGTCGCCGCCGATGCCGAATACCTGAGCAGCTACATCTATCGCGAAGCCTTCACTGACAACTTCAATCAGGCTGTGTCGTCCGACATCAAGTCGTATCTGTATGGCACGACCGCCCGCAACGGCTATGTGGCCGCCTTCGAAACAGATCGTTATCAGGGTCTCAAGATTGTCAGCACGGGCGAGCAGATCCGTATCTTTCACGCACCTGTGTTCGATCTGGATTCGCTGGAACGTCGCATTGGCACCACGCCCTTCCTGTGGAGCTCCACCATGCAGTATGCAGGGCTGAAGCGCACCCAGGGCACCCCCTCAGCGCAGACAGGCTTCGCATCAGACCTGGTGAGTCGTTACGACGTTCATCCGCAGCTTGCCATGCCCTTTGGTTTCGCGGGGTTCCGTTTCCGCCCCTCAGTCGGTCTGCACGATACCTATTACTCACACTCGCGCTCCGCGACAGCGCTGCCCGGTCCAGTTCCCACGGAACGCACGCCCGGCCTGAATCGCTTTGTGACGGAAGCGGGCATGGAGATGCGTTTCCCCGTGCTGGAACGCACCTTCGATACGGGCGCCTTCCGCAAGCTGCTAGGACGTGAAGCGCGGCACACCATCGAACCTGAAATGAACTACCGCTACGCAAGCGGCGTTACAGACTTTGCTCGCACACTACGCTTCGACGACACAGACGTTGTCGCAAACCGCAACGAGTTGGAGTACGGATTCACGCAACGCCTGTTCCTACGCCCCACCAAGGAACGCGCCTGCGGTGCGAACGAAGACCCCGCAGAAACGAACTCGTCCTGTGGCGGCACACGCGAAACCATTCGCTGGAAGCTGGTGCAGCGCCACTACTTCGACGACACGTTCGGCGGACTCCTCACACCGACGAACCCCGATGGCGTGGTGGTATTGAATCGCCGAAATGTTCTGGACAGCACGCTGGATCTAAGCGGCATCGCGTTCCTCACAGACTTTCGCAGCGCCTCGCCCCTCGTGAGCGAGATGAAGCTCAGCGCCACGGACCACATCGACGTGGAATGGGACATGGCCTATGACCTGCACGCGGGACGCATGCGTCAGAGCAACGTGTTCCTGGACTTTCATCAGGGCAACTTCTTTGGCGGACTAAGCCACGCTCGCCTCTACGCTCCGGGACGCTTCACCACCGACACCGGCGGCGGCAGCACCGCTACGTCCCTGATCAGCGACTTCAGCCAGCTCCGTGTTCTGCTGGGCTACGGAACTCCTGCAAAGCCCGGCCTTAGCATTGCCGCCAATGCCGGTATCGATCTGAAGCTGTCGCAGGTACAGTACGCGGCATCACAGGTTTCCTACAACTGGAATTGCTGCGGCATCTCTGGCGAATACCGCAAATACGAACTGGGCAGCATTCGTAACGAAAATGCCTATCGCTTCAACTTCACATTGGCCAACATAGGCACCGCAGGCAATCTGCGCCGGGCAGAGCGGCTGTTCTAACGCATCGTGTAGCGTGAACACATGCAACATGCAGGTGTCTCACTCTCTCTGGAAGGTCGCGTCGCTCTCATCACCGGCGGCTCACGCGGTATTGGCGCGGCTGCTGTCCGCCTGTTTCGCAAGGCAGGCGCAATGGTTGCGTTTTCCTATCGCGCGGCAGAAGCGCAGGCTCTGGCTCTGCAGGAAGAGTGTGGTGGACCGGAATGGTGCCTCGCCATTCGTCAGGAACTTGCCACCGCTGCGGATGGCGACGCTCTCGTAAAGGCCGCCGTGCAGCACTTCGGCTCATTGAACATTCTTGTCGCCAATCACGGCATCTGGCCGCCACACGATGCACCCATCGGCAGCATGTCCAATGCGCAGTGGAGTGGCACCATCGGCGTCAATCTGGACAGCGTTTTCGGTCTCATTCGCGCATCGGTGGCCCAGATGCAATCTCAGCAGCCCATCGACAACGTTCGCGGCCATGTCATCCTTGTCAGTTCCACCGCCGGACAGCGCGGCGAGGCCTTCCATGCTGACTACGCCGCCACCAAGGGCGCGCTCATCAGCATGACCAAGGGACTGTCAACAGAACTAGCGCCACAAAGTATCCGCGTAAACTGTGTCGCGCCGGGGTGGGTGCATACCGAGATGACCGAAAGTACTCTCACCGATCCAATCGCGTCTAAGAAGGTGTTCAGCGCCATTCCGCTGGGCCGCGTAGCCACGCCCGAAGAGATCGCAGGCCCCATCCTGTTCCTGTGCACACCGCTTGCAGGATTTGTGGCCGGTGAGATCTTCAACGTGAACGGCGGGGCCGTGCTGGTTGGATAAGAGGCTATGGAGAGATTGATGAAAAAGCGCGTTCGCAACGGAATCACAACAATCGCTGCGTGCTGCTTTCTGATGCCGTTCGTTGCTCATACGCAGGAACGGGTGCTGACGCTCCCTCCCCAGCAAGAGAACAAGCGCGAAGAACAGATCATTGTCACGCAGCCCAAGCCCGGCGAAGAGATTGATCAGGCCAAGGCACGCGCGGCGCTAAACACCATGTACACAGCACTGGGCGGACAGAAGTGGCTGAATCGCGGCGACTATATTCTGCGCGGCCGCACTTCGTCGTTCTATAAAAATGAGCCCACCGGCGTAGGCGAATACATGCAGTTCCACCATGTGCTGCCCAAAAATCAATGGGAAGACCGCATTGAACTGACGAAGAAGCGCGATGTCGTGCAGATATGGACCACCACCGAAGGCGTGGAAGTGACCTATCGCGGTCGCAAATCGCTTCCCAAAGAGGATCAGCAAGCGTACTTCCGGCGCATCCATTACTCCATCGATTCCATTGCGAACACATGGCTCACCGATCCGAAGACGCTGCTCATCTACGGCGGCCACAAGGTCGTCGCGCGCCGCGAAGTGGAAGAAGTCACGCTGATCGACAAAGACAATGACTCCGTCACGGTCGATATCGAGCTAAGCAATCACTACCCCTTGCGCCGTAGATTCCAGTTCCGCAACGAAAAATATCAGGACTTCGACGAAGACGTGGAAGAGTACAGCGACTGGCACGACGTCGATGGCATTCCCACACCGTACGTCACCACCCGCTACTTCAACGGCGACATGGTGGCGCAGCGCTTCGTGGAAGAGATTCACTACAAACCGGTCGATCCGGCACTCTTCGCGCCCAACGCGCCTATTGGCAAGCACAAGGACTAACGGGCGCATCCAACCGCAGATGAAGAAAGCATCAAGTCTCGGGATCGCCGCCTTCCTGCTTCTGTCGTGTGGCTGTTCGTCGCCATATCGCGGCAGGGGGCTGGTCACTCCCGCGCAGCCGCAACAAGACTCGAAGCCGTCCGCCTGCACGGCGCTCGACATCGCTCTGAGCTTTGACTCCGCCGACGGCGAATTCAACGGCATGTCCCACTCGGGCGCCTATCTCGTTTTGACCAACATAGGGCTACGAACCTGCACAGTGCCGCGCCGTCCGCAGATCACCTGGTTGGACATCACCAACGCGCCCCTCAACGCCCAGGCCGACACGCCAAAGGGGATGCACCCCGGCCCGGTACTGACGCCTGTAGTGCTTGCTCCGGGCAAGTCCGCGCGCTCGGCACTGCGTTGGGTCTCCGGCGAAGTCTATGACCACAACACCTGCGTGAATGTGGCAAAAGGCACCGCGAAACTCGACCAAGGCGAGGTCACAGCTCCGCTGCAGGCAAGGATATGCGGCGACGCTACCGTTGGTCCGCGCTTCGAGCAGCAATTGCTGCAGCCGCAGGGACAGACAGCAGCACCTGCCGGATCGGGCAACGCCAAGTAGTGCCCCACTGTTGAGGAGGACCATGAGCACGGACACCGCGGGATTCTACGATGATTTGGCAGAACACTATCATCTGATCTTTGAGGATTGGGGCCGCTCGATTCAACGACAGGCAGCTACGCTGGGGCCGTTGCTCGAAAACAAGCTGGCTGGAGGCCCTCTCAAGATACTCGACTGTGCCTGTGGGATCGGAACACAAGCGCTCGGGATGGCCCAACGCGGTCATTCGGTTATTGCCACGGATCTAAGCAAGGCAGCAGTGAGGCGAGCCGCCAGTGAAGCGCGCAAATTGGGCCTGGAGATCACATTCCATGTGGCCGACATGCGAAATCTTTCCGCTCTGCCCACGTCAGACTTTGACGCGGTACTGGTCGGGGATAACTCTCTGCCTCACCTGTTGTCCGATCAGGATTTGAGCCAGGCGCTGGAGAATATTTCCGCTCGATTAAAGCCCGGAGGTGCCCTGCTCGCCACGATTCGCGACTACGACAGCCTGCTAGCCACCCGTCCATCCTTTCAAGGGCCCACTTTTTATTCAGAAAATGAGACGCGTCGCATTGTTCATCAGGTGTGGGACTGGGACGGTAACGAATACGAAGTTCATCTATACCTGACCTGGAAATCGGCCTCACTCTGGGCAAGCAAACATTATGCGTCTCGATATCGCGCCTTAACGCGCGCCGAACTCACCCAGGCTCTTGAATCAACCGGCTTCGCCGAAATCGAATGGCTGATGCCAGAAACAACAACGTTCTATCAGCCGATCGTGCTCGCACACAAAGATCACTCGACCGTCGAATCGACTTGATATGGGCGGGCCTTCTCATGGAAGCCCGTTCACCGCGACGTAACGAAGCCATGAGATAGATGAGCGAACTATACTCAAAACTGTCATGAGTGAGATCGTTACCCCCGTCATGGATGTGCAGCAGATTATGAAGCTGCTGCCGCACCGCTATCCGTTCTTGCTGATCGACCGCGTCCTTGAGGTCGAGCCGAAGCAGCGCATTCTGTGCCTGAAGAACATCTCGGTCAACGAACCGCAGTTCACCGGCCACTTCCCGGATTATCCGCTGATGCCGGGCGTGCTCATCATTGAGGCCATCGCGCAGGCAGGCGGCGCGTTGCTGCTGAACGAAATCCCCGACCGCGAGAACAAGCTGATGGTCTTCACCGGCATTGACGGCGCGAAGTTCCGCAAGCCCGTCGTTCCCGGCGATCAGTTGAAGATTGAGGTCACCGTGCTGAACTGGCGTTCGCGCGCCGTGAAGATGCAGGGCGTAGCAACGGTTGACGGCAAGGTGGCCTGCGAAGCCACGGTGACGTGCCAGCTTGTGCCGCGTCCGTCACAAACTGCTGCCCCGGCAAAGACTGCTGGCGAATCAAACCCGCAGCAGGACGGCCCGACACTTCCTGAGGCTGCAGTCTAGTTCCATGGCAATTCATCCCACCAGCTTCGTTGCGCCGGGTGCAGTCATTCCCGAAAGCTGCACCGTGGGTCCCTTCTGCACCGTCGGCCCCAACGTTGTGCTGGGCGAACGCTGCGAACTGATCAGCCACGTTGTGCTGGACGGCCACCTGACTATGGGCGACGACAACCGTGTCTTCCCGTTCTCATCGGTCGGCTGCAGCCCGCAGGACCTGAAGTACAAGAACGAGCCGACGAAGCTGACCATCGGCAACGGCAACACCATTCGCGAGTGCGTGACCATTAGCCGCGGTACCGTTGGCGGTGGCGGCGAAACAATGATCGGCGATGGCTGCCTGATCATGGCTTACGTCCACATTGGCCACGACTCGAAGATCGGCAACTGCTGCATCCTTCCCAACGGCTCCACGCTCGCCGGACACGTCACGGTCGAGGACTACGCTGTCCTCAGCGCCAACGCGCCCGTGCATCAGTTCTGCACCATCGGCGCCTATGCATACATCGGCGGCGGCACCACCATCACGCAGGATGTGTTGCCCTACAGCCTGACCAGCGTGCGCCGCGAAAACAAGGCCTTCGGCATCAACAAGGTTGGTTTGGAGCGCCGCGGCTTTACCGCCGAAGAAATCAAGCAGCTTCGCCAGGCTTATCGACTGCTGCAGGCAAGCGGGCTGAACACCACGCAGGCACTCGAAGCGATCCGCGAAAAGATAGCCAGCGGCGAGTTCGGCGAACGCGTCGCGTACCTTGCAGAGTTCATCGCCAAGAGCGAACGCGGCGTCATCAAGTAAGCAGCTGACTGCTTCACTCCGGCAGCCGTCGTCGGCTATAGTGGCGGCGTGCGCGCGTTCTCCCTGTCTCTTGTATTACTTCTCTGTGCGGTTCTGTGCCCGGCGCAACGCTGGGTACCCGCTGACCTTCACTTCACTCCGACCGCTGTGGCCAGCAGCAACGGATACATCTGGGTGTGCGGTACGAATGGCAGCATTGCCACAACTCAGGATGGCCAACTTTGGAACCTTCGGTATTCGCAGTCGGGCGGGCCAACTCTACGCGGTATCAACTTTCGCGATGAGAAATTTGGCTACGCGTATGGTGACGGCGGCACGGTGTTTTTGACTGAAGACGGCGGAGCCACGTGGTATCAGAAATCTGTTGGCAAAGACACAATCCTTGAGGCGGCTTTTGGAGATGCAAAGCATGGGATCGTTCGCTTCGCCGATCGCCTCGTCATTACACAAGACGGCGGGATGTCGTATCAGGATGTAATCCAAAGGCCATATCTGCCACTGGTAAAGTCCTATCCCTTTGGACAGAATCTTGTAGCCTCCGATGCCATGCACCTGGGGTTAGTCATTCGCGAGGGAGCTTACTCAGACGGCGGATTTCTGACCTCTTCGGATGGAGGCAAGAGTTGGGTCTTCTACGACCGTCCGTCCACCGGCATCGGCACTTTCATGGCTAAGGACGGCCTCTTATGGTTGATTGGCATGGAAGTGGTTGGCAAAGATCAGCCGGGTGGAGGGCATAGCGTCCCCCTCATGGCTTCATCCAAAGACGGCGCAGCATGGAAGCGCACCGAGAAAGACATCTCGATCTGCCATTGGCACGTATGCACAACCTGCAATTTGTCCGGCTGCCTTCTCGCCATGGATCAACTAATCGACAACTTTGGAGATGGATCGGTTTATCAGTTTCCGTCGGGCGATCAAACGCTGACCGTGAATTTTGCCGCGCTTCACGATCAGAACGGTGCCGTTATCTGTTCCGTCTCACGGAAGTTGCTATGCGCTCCAATGCATAAGATAGCGCCGACGGACAAGATGGGGTTGCCAGCTCCACGTGTTCCCACGTTCGACATTCCGACTGGCGAGAAAAAGAAGGAACGATTTAGTTTTCCTTCGCCGTTGTCGACCTCTTAGGCGACTACTGCGCCACGGTCACAGACTTTGATTCAATCCGAATACTCGTTCCCTCGCCCACCATGTCCGGCACAAACCGAATTGGCACGTTCAGGGTGCGATTGCAGGTGCGCACGGTCCAGATCTCGTTCCATGCCGCGCGCGCAACGGCGGGGACAGGGCCGTCGAGTTTTGTATCCAGCACATCCACCGGGCAGGTCTGGCCTTTGGGAACGAACTCCGCCGTTGCTTTGATCAGCGGCATCTGCGCATCGGATTCCAACTGCGGCGTGGCGATGCTCTCCCCCGGCAGCAGCGGCGCAACTGCAGCGTGTCCACCGCGAATGGTTACCAGCACGCGATAGCGCCGGTGTTCGCCGCATGCAGTGCCCGGAACGCTCTCCACCCACGTTGCATTGCTCAGGTTGCCGTCATCACCCGTGACCGGCTTGCCATAAAGTTTGTGCGATGCGGCGTTCCAGTCGGGCGTGACCGTGGGGCAATGCGTGCTGAGGCGCGATTCATATCCCTGAAAGTTCTTCAGTACAGCTTCGCGAAAACCCGCGGAGATTTCCACGGTGTGCACAGCAGCATCCTGCGCGACAGCGGGTACGGAGAGGGACAAAACGGCAAGGGCGGCAAACAGGCTTCGCATCACGTTTAAGGGTAACGCGAACGCTTCGAAGGCATTGCGCCATTGGACGAATCCCCGCCAACGTGTGACGATGACGCTTGATGGACAGGCTTGGATTAATCGCTGGTAACGGACGCTTCCCTTTTCTTCTGCTTGAGGCCGCAAGGGCACGCGGGCTGCATGTGGTGGTCGCGGCCATTAAGGAAGAAACCGATCCGGAGATGGACACGCGCGCCACAAACGACAGCGGCATGGAAGTCCACTGGATGAGCCTGGGCGAACTATCGAAACTGATCGACACCTTCCAGAAGGCCGGCGTACACAACGCCGTGATGGCCGGGCAGGTGCGCCACAAGCAGATCTTCTCTGCCATCCGTCCGGATTGGCGGCTGGCCAAACTGCTGATGAGTCTGAGCACACGCAACACTGACATGCTGCTGGGCGCAGTAGCCAAAGTGCTGAGCGATGAAGGTATTGAACTGATCAGCTCCACCGCTTACCTGGAACCCATGCTGGCCAAGCAGGGTGTGCTGACACAGCGCGCGCCAAACGAAGTCGAACACAACGACATTGCCTACGGTCTCACCGTGGCGCGCGGTATCGCGGGGTTCGATCTTGGGCAGACGGTCGTCATCGCCGCAGGTGCGTGCGTCGCGGTGGAAGCGATGGAAGGTACAGATGCCTGCATTGCCCGCGCCGGTGCGCTGATGGGTTCACTGGACGATAACGCATCCACGCTGGCACGTTCACTGACCGTGGTGAAGGTTGCCAAACCCAAGCAGGATCTTCGTTTTGACGTCCCTGTGGTGGGCGTTCCCACCATCCGCGCCATGCAGGCTGCAGGAGCCACATGCCTGGCAATCGAAGCAGGCCGAACTCTCCTCTTCGACGAAGAGAACATGCTCCGCGAGGCGAATGCGGCAGGCATCGCTGTAGTTGGAGAGCAGCGCAATGCCTGAGTCGCGTCAGAATGGCGTGGCCCTCGATGAAAAAATTACAAATTCGCCATTACCCGCCGCCATGCGCGTGAGTCATACTGTCACCGGAAGATTCCCAAGGGAGATGTTTATGCAGCGTGCAGGATTGTGGTCCATGGTGTTGGTAGCCGCGTTGGCGGTGGTAGGAACGGCGCGTATGGCGATGGCCGCAGCCGCCGCTGGTCTGTTGGAAACGGGCACGGCTGCCCCGAACTTCACTCTTCCCTCGCAGGAAGACAAACAGGTAAGCCTGTCGCAGTACAAGGGCAAGTGGGTGGTTCTGTACTTCTATCCGAAGGATCAGACGCAGGGCTGCACCATTGAAGCGCACAACTTTCAGCGCGATCAGGCCATGTATGACAAGGCCAACGCCGCAGTTCTGGGCGTGAGCCTGGACACCGCCGACAGCCACAAGGCGTTCTGCACCAAGGAGAACCTGACCTTCAAGCTGCTGGCTGACCCCGAACACAAGGTTGTGGATGAGTACGGCGTGCCCGTCGTGGCTGCTGGCCCCAACCACTTCGCCAAGCGCGTCACCTTCCTCATCTCGCCCAAGGGCAAGATCGTAAAGGTATGGCCCGACGTGAAGGTGCAGAATCACAGCGAAGAGGTTCTGGCCGCCATCACCGAAGCGAAGACCGCAAAGATGTAATCACTCTTTAAGCAACACACGGTATGAGCGGGCCTTCATCGGCCCGCTCTTCGTTTCTTACGAGTCGCATCGGTTCTGCAATCCCACTATTTCCCTGGAGAGAAGGGCCCATGGTCATTCGACCTGTCGAGGACGACGATATCCCCGCGATGGTCAAAATCCGTGCCGTCGAATGGGGGGACGAGGCCTATTGGCTGAACAGAATCACCGCGTACAGGGACGGGAAGGTCTCGCCACAATATGGTTTGCCGGAACGCGCGCTCTTCGTCGCTATCGAAGATGAGAGCATTGTGGGCTTCGTCGCAGGAAACAAAACGACAAGGCATGCCTGCCAAGGCGAACTGGAATGGCTCAACGTTGCAGCTCAGAAACGAGGCCTGGGAATTGCCGACCAACTGATTGCTCGTATGGGTGCGTGGTTTGTTCAGCAGGGCGCCGGTCGCGTCTGTGTGAACGCCGCCGTGGATAATGTCGCAGCGCGGCGTGTCTACGGCCGATGCGGGGCCGAGCCGATGAACGATCACTGGATGATATGGGCCGATGCACGACGGATGGTTCCACCGCCATCAGTACAAACAGACTGACACCGTAGCCAAAAATCTTTCCGATCAGGAACAAGCAGTCCGCCGGACTTATCTGCAGACGCAAAAAGGCCCGGAGCCTCACGAAGAGGAGCCGGGCCTTTTTGCTTGCCTTAACTACGTGCAGCCGGTTACCCGTCTGCGGTTAGGAGAAGGGCCGAACTACTTAGCGGCCTTCTTGGTTGCGGTCTTCTTGGCGGCCTTCTTAACAGCCTTCTTAACGGCCTTCTTTGCAACAGTCTTCTTCGCTGCTGCCTTCTTTGCCGGAGCCTTCTTCGCAACAGTCTTCTTCGCTGCGGCCTTCTTCGCCGGAGCCTTCTTCACGGCAGTCTTCTTTGCCGCGGCCTTCTTTGCAGGTGCCTTCTTGGTTGCCAAGGATTTTCCTCGCTGGTTGGATTTCGCCGCCTTCTTAATGGCGACGTTGCCGCCACGCTTCGTCACAGACGATTTCGTGGCAGACTTCTTAGCTCCCGCTACTTTCTTGGCCACGGTTTTCTTCGCTGCCGCCTTTTTCGCGGTGGCTTTCTTTGCCGTGGTCTTCTTTGCGGGTGCTGACTTTTTCACCGCCACCTTTTTCGCTGCTTTCTTCGCGGCCTTCTTTGCTACCTTCTTGGCTGCTTTCTTTGCTGCGGGTGGGGGAGATTTCTTTGCGGCCTTCTTGGCTACGGTCTTCGTCGCTGCTTTCTTAGCAGCCTTCTTCGCTGCAGGTGCTGCGGCTTTCTTCGCGACTGCCTTCTTGGCCGGAGCCTTTTTCGCAACAGCTTTCTTTGCAGGAGCCTTCTTCACGGCAGCCGCTGCGGAGGTCAGCGCTACTCCAACCGAAACTTCGGCTGCGCTCTCTTCCGGCTCTACCGATTCGCTGTCTGCGGGTGTGTAAGGATCGGCCTGCGACGAAGGTGATGCCTTCAGCGTGGCCTGTTCCGCGTGATGCTCGCTGTGAAGCAGACGGTCTGCGCCTTCGCTGTCGGTGTCATCGTCGGTATCTGGCTCATCGTCGATGTCATCTTCCTCATCGTCCAACGTGCGGTCGTCATCGTCCGAGGTGGTGGTCACTTCGTCTTCTTCGTCTTCGTCGTCGTCGAAGTCTTCGTCGTCTTCTTCGTCTTCGTCGTCGAGCTCTGGCTCATAGTCGTCGTGCGCCGCTGCGTAATACTTCAGATCTTCATCAGACATCATGGTCTACAAAACCTCCGCTACCGATGATGGGTAGGATGCAACATCTTCTTTGCGCGTGTTGCAGGTGGCCAATGAAAACACATCGGATGCGAACACAGCAATATGGTGCACCGTGTTTAGTGCAATAGCAAGAGGAAGTTTTCAGGCATGAGCAGATTTTGATACTGCTAGTTTCTTCTCTCTGTCTTCTTCATCGACACAAACACACGCACAGCTTAAGAAAACAGTTCATGTCGGCTGCAAAAATCGCGCAGTGTAAGCTCCGATAAACTAATGACTATGGCTTCTATCGTGAAAGCAATCCGCGGCACACGCGATCTGCTTCCCCCTGAAACTGCATTGTGGAACCGCGTGGAAAGCACCGTTCGCGCCGTCTTTGCCCGCTACAACTTTGGTGAAATACGCACGCCCGTATTGGAAGCAACGGAACTGTTTGCACGCGGCGTGGGTGAAGAAACCGACATCGTCAGCAAAGAGATGTACACGTGGGAAGACCGCGCACGTGCTGCCAGCGAGAAGGCGCAGTCGTTAACGCTACGCCCGGAAAACACCGCAGGCGTGGTCCGCGCCTACATTGAACACAAGCTCGGCGACACCGGTCAGCTGCAAAAGCTTTATTACATTGGCCCCATGTTCCGTCGCGAGCGTCCGCAAAAGGGACGCTATCGTCAGTTCTTTCAGATCGGTGCCGAAGTCATTGGCCCCGCAACGTCTGGCAGCGAATCTGCGTTGCGCGATGCGGAAGTGCTGGAGATGCTGGCCACGCTGCTGGATGAACTCGGCATTCCGCGCGCCTCGGCAGCGAATGAATACAAGGGATGGAAGTTGCACCTGAACTCCGTCGGCTCTGCGACAGATCGTCCGCGCTACATCGCAGCGCTGCGTGAAGCTCTGGCTCCGGTGAAGGACAAGATGTGCCCGGACAATCAACGCCGCGCGGAGACGAATCCGTTGCGCGTGCTGGACAGCAAGGACGAGGCCGACCAGGAGATCATCAACGCGCTGCCGAAGATTGCCGACTACCTCGACGAAGCTTCCACGGAACACTTTGTACAGGTAAAGGCTGCGTTGGATGCCTGCGGCGTTCCCTATGAGGTCAATCCACGCCTCGTGCGCGGACTGGATTACTACACGCGCACCACGTTTGAGTTCACCGTCGATCTGGGTCTCGGCACGCAGAACGCGCTGCTGGGCGGAGGTCGTTATGACGGCCTGAGCGAAATGCTTGGCGGCCCCAAGGCTCCCGGCATCGGCTTTGCGATTGGTGAAGACCGCTTGATCCTGACGCTGCAGGCACTGGAAGAGTCGCGTGCAGTGGCTGAAGGCGAACCAGCAGCAGCAAAGATCGACGCGTACATTGCACCTCTCTCCACTGCGCAGAATCCTGCCGCACTGGCACTGGCACGTTCGCTACGCGCTGCCGGATTGGAAGCGGAAGTGGGCGACGGCAACTTCCGTCTGAAGAAGAGCTTCGAGAATGCAGACCGCATTGCCCGCACCATCATCATCCTGGGTGAAGACGAAGTAGCCGCAAAGACCGCAACCGTGAAGCACTTTGCTGGCGGCGAACAAAACAAGGTAGCCTTCGCCGATCTTGTTACCGCATTGAAGAAGTAAGAGCAACAAGCAGCGAACGGAAAGGGCACGGACGCTTCCGTGCCCTTTCCGTTTCTTTGTCGCTAGTTGTCTGAAGGCGGGTCGATGTGATCGACGACGAGGATCGGGATTGTCATCTTCGCGGGCTGCAGCTTCAACCCAAGCTGCTCCTGCAGCGCCGTGAAGAGGTCTGGATCGTTGCTGTCCGTGTTGCTGGTCGCTCCAAGATTGGACGATGAGAAGTGCAGGTCCATGTCATACGAGCCAGTCAGTCCTGTCTTGTCCACGATCTTTCTGTCTGCCGGCATCTCCAAAATGGACGCGAAGAACACAATCGGTACCGCCTTGCCATTGATCTTGCCCGAGGAGAATGAGAGCGTCCCATGATTCGGATCAGACTCGGTCGTCTTCACCTTTGCGCCGCCCTTGGCTTCGGTCAGCATGTACACGTTGCGTTCGCCAGTGGTCCAATGCATCTTCAAGTGGAAGCGTTCGATGAGCAGTTGCTGCTCCATCAGCATCTGTCCGGTGTAGGTGCGCGTCTTGAATGCAGTGATCGTATCTGCCGTCGACAGGTCAGAAAGCTTCTTGTATGCAGGCACGTCCTCAGGAGCAACGCGCGCCTCAACGTCATATCGCGCGGACTTGGCCCAACCTGGCAGACCTTCCACCTCATCGTCACGCATGGGCATGATGCCGAAGTTATAGGCCTGCGAAATCAACGACGCCAACGGCGCGCCCTTCTCCGAGAGGCCGTTCGCCTGATCGCTTGCCGAAGCATTGTTCTCATGCGCCGGGTCCATCTGGTGAATGGACACGGCCATCCACTGCAAGGGTGCGCCACCCGGCGGCGACGTCTGTTGCGTTTGGGCAGCCAGCGTGATGCTGATGCAACCAAGTGTCATCGTAGTGAACACAGCATTACCAACTATTCGATACAGAGGGGGAATCATCATGCTCAAGCACTCCTGAACACTGCTCAGTTTGGTGTGGGTGGCTCGACATGGTCAATTACCAATACCGGAACCTGCGCTTTACTGCTCTGCAATTTCAGGCCAAGCTGCTCCTGCACTGCGGTGAAGAAGTCAGGCTCACCGCTTGTGCTGCTTGCGGCAGTCATACTCTCTGAGGCGAAGTGTAGATCGAAGTCATACTGGCCTTTCAAGCCGGTCTTGTCGATCACGGTTCGCTGCACATGGGAAGCAAGCACACTTGCGATGAATGACACAGGGATTCCTTCGGCTGCGAGCTTTCCGGGGTCAAAACTCACGCTGCCATGTTTTGGATCCGCCGCAGGCGACATCCGTACGCCACTCTTCGCGACTGTCAGCACATACACGCTTCGTTCTCGCTGCTCCCAATGCGCCTTAAGATGGAACCGGTCTGCCAGCAAAGCTTGCTCCATCAACATCTCGCCAGTCGTTTGACGAGCAGCATAGGCGGCAACAACTTCCTGTATCGACAGATTTGAGAGCTTTTGGAACGCCTTTTGATCGTCTGGATCCACTCGCGCAAGAACATCGTAACGAGTTGAGGTTGCCCATGCAGGCAAGCCTTCAATTTCGTCGTCACGAAATGTAGCCACGTTGAAGTTATAAGCCTGCGAGATAAGCATCTTCAGACCGACGCCTTGGAAGGAGATACCGTTCGGCTGATCACCCCAATGGATGTTCGTAACCGAAGGATCAGCCGGGTGGATCGAAACAGCGGCCCAGGGAAGAGGATTGCCGCCGGGAGGTGTCTGCTGCTGGGCAATGCCTGACGTTGCGACAAGAAAACAGGCTGCAAGTGAAGACACACGAGACAATGACCACACAGGAACTGACCTCCAGAAAGCGAAAAGGCTGCGCGATGTGCGCAGCCCTCTCGTATCTCTCTTCTGCCGTGCTTACGCGCGGCTCATGTATGCGCCTTCAGCCGTATCGATGCGGATCTTCTCGCCTTCGTTGATGAACGGCGGCACCTGAACAATCAGGCCAGTCTCCGTCTTGGCAGGCTTGGTCACGGACGAAGCAGTTGCGGACTTAATGCCCGGCTCCGTCTCCACAACGGTCATCTCAACCACGTTGGGCAGTTCCACACCCACCGGCTTGCCGTCGATGAAGCTGATGTCCACCTTAATGTTCGGCAGCATGTAGTCCACGGCATCGCCCAGGATGTCGCGGCCCAGCGAGGTCTGTTCGAAGTCCGCCATGTTCATGAAGACGTACTCTTCGCCGTCCTGATAGAGAAACTCCATCGCAACATCGTCGACAATGACGCGATCAATCGCGTCGCCAGAGCGGAAGCGGTGCTCAAACATGGCGCCGGATTCCAGGTTGCGCAGCTTTGCCTGGATGAAGGCGCGGAGGTTGCCGGGGGTGCGGTGCTCAACCGAGAAAACCGAGTGCAGCTTCTCGTTGTGCTTGATGACCATGCCGGGGCGCATCTGGGTGGCAGGAATCGCCATGGTGAAAACTCCTAATGTCTTACCTTGAACTGTTGGGAATATGCGTGCGGAAGGCTTTCAAAGTCCCGTCGTTCATTGTATCCCGGCAAGCCATTGGGTCTGAAGGCCGGGCACCTAGCGGCACCGGGGCTACCTATTCACTGGAAGCGATCATGGCCGCCAACAACACCGTGCGCGGCAGCAAATGATCCAGCAACAGGGACTCATGCGCCGCATGTGCGCCTTCTCCCACGGCCCCCATTCCATCCAGCGTTGGCACGCCAATGCCCGCTGTGAAATTGCCGTCCGATCCACCGCCTGTGGCTGCTTCCTTCAACTCCATACCCAATGACGCGGCCAGCGAACGAGCCTGCTCGAACAAACGCACCGTTCCCTCGCCACGCTCCATCGGCGGACGATTGATGCCTCCACTCACCTGCAACGAGCAGGCAGGATCATCGACGGTAAGCCCGTGAAAAAACCGATCAACACGTTCCGCATCCGCTGCCCGCGCAATGCGAACATCCACCTCAGCCCAGGCATGCGCGGCAATCACGTTTGACCGCGTTCCGCCGCCAATCACGCCAGGATTCACTGTCAGCCCCGTCTCCAGGTCCGTGAACTGCTCCACCTTCAACAGCAGGCGGGCCAGCTCCAGCACCGCCGAACGTCCGCGCGTGAAATCCACCCCGGAATGCGAGGCCAAGCCGGTCACATCCAGCCGATATTGCCCGACGCCCTTTCGCGCCGTTTTGTAGGCGGCATCGTCCGCGGTACCCGGCAATCCCTGCGCCGGTTCCAGCACGAAAACCGCCTCACAATCATGCGCAATCCGCTCCGTATGAGGCCGCGAAACCTCTGATCCGGTCTCCTCATCCGGGTTCAGCAGCAGCACAACAGGTCGCGAAAGGCCTCCGTTTTGCTGGACCGCCTCCATCGCAGCCAGCGCCATAATGACTCCGGCCTTCATATCCAGAACGCCCGGTCCCCACAGTCGCATCCGTCCCTGCGCGTCGGCTTCCTGACGCCACGGCATGCCCGCAAGCGTTACCCTCGGCCAGACTGTGTCCAGATGCCCCAATAACATCAATGGCTTACAGCCAGCGGCATGCTCCCCAAACCAAAGCTCAACGACATCTCCATAGCCGGTCTGCGGATGGCGCACCACACGCCCGCCAAGCTCCTCCGCCCAGGCAATCGCCATATCCATCGCGCGGTTCACCGCCGCTGCGTCTTCCGTGGGCGACTCGCACTCGACCAGCTCGCGCAAACGGGCAAGCCATCGGTCGCTGGTTTCAGTCAGGACGCTTTGCAGGTGCGGATCGGAAGACATGGCCCGATTCTACGTCTGGTCCTGGCATGTAATCGAAAACTGTGTCCAATCAGACACACTTGCGTTTTCCCAAATAGGTGTACGCTGTCCTTCGCCGGGTTTTGCAGCGCGCCCCACGCTGCATTCTCCAAGTTGGATCAGGAGCGTTGGATTTGGGTCAATCGCCACACAGGGAATGCACGTTGCAGGAGCCAGTCAGCTTCAGCGGCGTAGGTTTGCATTCTGGCGCACCCGTCACCATGCGACTTGTACCCGCCGCCCCTGGTTCCGGCATCGTCTTCCGCCGCACCGATCTCGACAACTTTGAAATTCCCGCCAACGGCCGCAATGTGGCCAAGGTGTCCTACGCAACATCGCTGATGCGGCAAGGCGTCCTGATCTCGACCACCGAGCATCTGCTGAGCGCTTTTATCGGCTGCGGTGTTGATAACGTCATCGTGGAAATCGACAACCTGGAAGTACCTATCCTGGATGGCTCATCCCTGCCCTATGTCGAGGCGTTCGAGCGTGTGGGCATCCAACAGCAGCGCCGCCGCCGTGAATATCTCCGCATCCTGAAGCCGGTCGAAGTCACTGAAAAGAGCCAGGATGGCCTGAAGTTCATCGGCGTGTATCCCGGCAAGGGCTACCAGATCGATTACTCCATCGACTTCCCTGCACCCATCGGCTCATCGCGTTTTCTCGGCGATCTGCAAACCGGCGCCTACGCAGACCTGATCGCACCCGCCCGCACCTTCGGCTTCCGCGAGGACGAACCCATGTTGCGCAACATGGGCCTGATCCGCGGCGCGGACGACACCTGTGCCATCATCATTGGCGATAAAAAAGTGCAAAACGGCCCCCTGCGTTTCCCCGACGAGTTTGTTCGCCACAAAGTACTGGATCTGATTGGCGATCTTGCCCTTGCAGGACGACGCATTCAGGGTCGTGTGGTGGCTGAGCGCGCAGGCCATGCCATGCACACTGCGCTGGTCAGCAAGCTACTGAAAGATCGCTCTGCATGGGAGCTGGCTCCGGAATTTGACGAAGAGCCCGCCATGGAATCGTCCCTGAACGCCGCGTTCGCCACGCCGGTCCACGCCTGATTCGCCGTGCCTCTCGCCGCCATCGCATTGGGATCGAACCTGGGTGACCGCAAGGCCACTCTCGCGGACGCCGTTCATTCGCTGGCCTCTGTTGGCCGCGTAATCGCTGTCTCGCCGTGGATTGAGACAGAACCTGCGGGATACACCGATCAGCCCGAGTTCGTGAACGGCGCAACACTCATCGAAACAGAACTGCCACCTGAGCTCGTGCTGCAAAAGCTGCTACAAATCGAACGCGAACATGGCCGCGACCGCTCACATGGCATCGAAAAAGGCCCACGCACACTGGACCTGGATTTACTGCTGTATGCCGACACCGTTATGGAGACGCCAGAGCTGACACTGCCTCACCCAGAGATGCATCGCCGACGCTTTGTGCTGGAACCACTTGCGGCGATTGCGCCGGAAATGAGGCACCCCGTGCTGCACCGCACAGTCGGTCAGCTTCTGCAGGAACTGGACACGCCCGCGTATACTGCGTGAATTGCAGGCGGTTCCCCCATGGCAAAGAAAGACAAGACAGAACGGGAAGAAACACAGCACAACACCGAAGAACGCAGCATGATCGCCATTACGCGCGCGCTTGCTGACCCCACACGTCTCTCCGTCTTTCGCCGCATTGCAAACAAGGAAAATTCCACTTGCATGGATCTGCGCGGATGCCTGGAGATGAATCCGGCAACGCTATCGCATCACATGCGCCAACTGGAATCCGCTGGGTTGATTGAGACACATCGCGATGGCAAGTTCGTCCGCGCAGAAGTGCGGCGCAAGGTCTGGAAAAACTACCTTTCCTATCTGAAAGAACTCGCCTGATCTGGAACGCCTGTTTATTACATTTTCACAGGCATCAAAATGTTTCCTGAATCCTTTCCCTGTCCAGCGCAATCATTTCGATAGTCATTGAAATGTCGAAGCGAGACGCTTCGGGAGGATCTAAGGATCATGGGTAAGCTCAGCGGAAAAGTTGCATTGG
The DNA here is from genome assembly GCF_000800015.1 of Terriglobus sp. TAA 43. Taxonomy (NCBI): domain Bacteria; kingdom Pseudomonadati; phylum Acidobacteriota; class Terriglobia; order Terriglobales; family Acidobacteriaceae; genus Terriglobus; species Terriglobus sp. TAA 43. The sequence continues at coordinate 2,833,037 of NZ_JUGR01000001.1, read as the reverse complement.
TAACCGGCGCATCCAAGGGAATTGGCGCGGCTATCGCAGAAGATTTGGCAGCAAATGGTGCCTCGGTCGTCGTGAACTACGCTTCGTCGAAGGCTGGCGCGGACGCCGTGGTGGAACGCATCACCAAGGCTGGCGGCAAGGCAATCGCAGTAGGTGCGAACGTTGCCAAGCCGGAAGAGATCGGCAAGCTGATCGATGAAACGGTAAAGGCGTACGGCAAGATCGATGTGCTGGTGAACAACGCCGGTATCTTTGATCCCGCTCCCCTGGAAGCCATCACCGTAGAACACTATCGCAGCCATTTTGATCTGAACGTGCTCGGCCTTCTGCTCACCACGCAGGCCGCCGTGCCGCACTTTCCGGCCGAAGGCGGATCGATCGTCAACATCAGCTCGGTTGTGGCCACGCTGGCACCTGCCGCGCTGTCTGTCTACAGCGCAACCAAGGGCGCAGTAGACACCATCACGCTGTCGCTCTCGAAGGAACTGGGACCGAAGAATATCCGCGTGAACAGCGTCAGCCCGGGTATGGTCGTGACCGAAGGCGCCGTCAGCAAGGGCTTCATCGGCAGCCCGTTTGAAGCCAAGGCAGTGGAAGAGACGCCGCTTGGCCGTGTGGGCCAGCCGAATGATATCGCCTCAGCCACCACCTTCTTCGCCACAGACGATGCACGCTGGGTAACCGGCCAGATCGTTAAGGTCTCCGGCGGCGCACGCTAAAAACAACAGGTTTCTCTGCGCTTAACCCTCCGAGCTAACGCAGAGATTGAGGTGGGCGGCACTGCTATCTGCGCGGTGCCGCCCATCGTTTTTTACAATCAAATGCAGATGTCTCTTCGTTTTGAAATCCATCGCACGGAAAACTCCATGCGCCGCGCCACGCTGCACCTTCCCCACGGCAGCGTGGAAACCCCTGTCTTCATGCCTGTGGGCACAGCAGCGTCAGTAAAAGCAGTGCCACAGGACACTCTGGAAACCCTGGGCGACGATGGCCGCGGTGCCGAAATCATTCTGGCAAACACCTATCACCTGTATCTGCGCCCAGGCCACGAGCTGATTCGCAACGCGGGCGGTGTGCACAAGTTCATGAGCTGGAATCGCCCCATGCTGACAGACAGCGGCGGATTCCAGGTCTTTTCGCTCGCCGCGTTACGCAAGATCACCTCCGAAGGTGTGGAGTTCCGCTCGCACCTGGATGGTTCCAAACATTTCTTCTCACCGGAACACTCCATTGATGTGCAGATTGCGCTGGGCGCGGACATCATCATGGCCTTCGATGAGTGCACAGAACACCCCGCCACATACGAACGCACCCGCGACAGCATGGCGCTAACGCATGCATGGGCGCAACGCTCGCTGGATCACTTTCATTCGCATTGCCAGAACGTTCCATGGTTCAACGAACTGGGCCAGCGGCAAAACCTCTACGGAATTGTGCAGGGTGGCATGTACAAAGACCTGCGCACGGAAAGCGCGAATCGCCTGCTGGAGATGCGCGCGCCCAACGGCGAAGGTTTCGATGGCTACGCTATTGGCGGTCTTGCTGTAGGCGAACCGCGTGAAATCACCCGCGAGATCATTGCTCATACGCTGGAACTGCTACCCAAGGACAAGCCGCGTTATGTGATGGGCGTGGGCTATCCCGACGAGATTGTGGAATACGCTCAGATGGGCGTGGACCAGATGGATTGCGTGCTGCCCACACGCGCCGCGCGCCATGCCCTGCTGTTCACAAGCGAAGGGCGCTTGAACATTCGTGGGAAGAAATTCAGTGAAGATCACGGCCCCGCAGACCCTGAGTGCCATTGCCCGGTTTGCCGTCGTTATTCGCGAGCCTATCTCCGCCACCTGTTCCACACGGGCGAACCGTTGGCTGCAACGCTGGGCTCCGTGCACAACCTGTCGTTTTATTTAGACACGATGAGAAAACTTCGCGGGGAACGGATTGCCAGGTAGAACGCAGCGGCGATTTCCCCGTCTGACAAAGTTACAAAGTGGACACATTCTTAAGTTATGCTTTTTCGGAAACCTTTCCGAAAAAGCGTTCTTCGGGTATTGTTTGTCCGTGGCGCCTACGGAAAATTTGCGCCGACTCAAAAACTAAAGACAGGAAGCCGCCGGTTTGCGAAGGTAATTTCATCCGGCACACGTGATTGATGGTGAAGAACGGAAATCCGGGAACAGGCGGCGTGACACTGCAGGCGGTGGCAGAGGCCGCAGGCGTCACCATTGCAACCGCATCGCGCTCCCTGAACGATGCCTACGGCGTGCACCCGGAAACCAAGGCGCGCGTGCAGCGCATTGCGGAACAACTGCACTACAAGCCCAACCGCTTTGCGCGCGGACTGGTAACGGGTCGGTCAGACATGGTGGGCCTCATCGTCAGCGATATCCGTAATTCCTACTTCGCGGAAGTGGCGCGTGGTGTGGAAGATGCCGCGCTGGAATCCGGCCGCGATGTAATGCTGTGCAACAGCGACCTGAACGCAGAGCGCCAGATGAAGTCTGTGAACTCGCTGCTGGATAAGCGTGCGGAGGCCATCATCATGAACTCCGTCGCAACGCTTTCGCGCGAAGATCAGCAGAAGATTGCCGCAGCGGGCGTGCCGATTGTGTTGCTGAATCGTCCTGGGCGCGACACCACGTTCTCGACCGTGAACGCGGATAACGACAAGGGCGGACGACTAGCTGCAGAATGCCTTCTGCGCAACGGCCATCGCAAGGTAATCAACCTCACCGGCCCTAAGAAACATGCCAACCTGTCACGCCGCTCCACCGCATTTGTGAAGGCTATGGAAGCGCAGCGTGGCGCGCGTGTGAACACCATCCACACCCTCAACACCATGCAGGGTGGCTACGAAGCGGCGATTGAAATCTTCCGCAATCTCAACGGCGAAACCGCCATTGCCACCGGCAACGATGCCATGGCATTTGGCGTAATGCGTGCCGCGATCGAAGCAGGCGTACGTATCCCACGCGATATCTCACTCATCGGCTTTGACGATGTGGAGCTGTCCGCCATGACCTTCCCGCCGCTCACCACAGTTCGCCAGCCGAAGTATGAAGTCGGCCGCGCAGCGGTTGAGATTGTGCAGCAGCTACTCAGCAGTGGCTCGAAGGCCCCCATCCATCGCGTAGTGGATGTAGAGCTGGTGGAACGTTCATCGGTTGCAAAACTCACCAAGTAAAAGCTAAAAGCCCCGGATAATCCAGGGCTTTTCATCTACTTACTCAGATCGACTACGCCTGCGATGGAACCATCAACAATTCCGTGATGGTGACATGAGCAGGCGTCTTCATCACGTGGACAATCGTCTCCGCCACATCCCTCGGCTGCAATGCTTTTTCCAGTGTGTCCGCAGACAGCTTTTCTGGCCGCTTCTCCACCAGCTCTGTATTCGTCAGCCCCGGCATGATGCAGCACGTGCGAATGCCGTTCATGCGCTCCTCAAGCCGGATAGCATGAGCCAGCCCCAGAACACCGCGCTTCGACGCCTGATACGCCGCTCCAGAAAGATCGGCAATGGCTCCGGCGGTCGACGAGACGAACACGATATGGCCAGCACCCGCGTTACGCATGCCCGGCAGCACGACGTGCGCCAAGTGGAATGCGCCGGTCAGGTTGACGTCTAAAACTTCATTCCACACCGCAGGCGGCATCACTTTCATGGCACGCTCCGGCGTATTGGTGCCGCTTGCATACACCGCAATCGCAATGCTCCCGACGGTCTTCTCAACGTCCTCAACCATCGCCTGCATCTCTTCCAACTGCGTGACATCGGCTTTGCGCGTGTGCAGTGTGACCCCATCTGAAGCAAGCTGCTGCTTCATGGCAATCAGCCTGTCTTCACGCCGTGCCACGGCCACCACCACTGCGCCCTCGCGTGCGGCAAGTTCCGCGGTGGCCCGCCCAATACCGCTGGAAGCTCCCACCACCAGCACCACTTTTCCCTGAAGCGACTCCGCCATTCCAGCTCCTTATTCCCGTCTGCATTCTGTATTTTCGGAAGCGCTTACAAAGCTATCACCGCTGCGCCGCGAAGCGCGAGGGTATCCGATGTCGCAATACGGAGGTTGACAGCCGCGAGATGCTTGGCTGAAGATTCCTCGGAAGCGTTTCCGACGCAACGAACCAGCGCGAAACCTCTACAGGAGAATACGGACGCGGGCCGGCCCTTTCAGGGGCGGTTCGAGGCTGGATGACCGCAGAACATGAATCGAACACAAACCAGCTTCGTCCATTCCGCAACCCGCACTCTGGCTGCTGTTCTGCTGTGCGCCGCGGCCGTAGCGCTGCCCGCACAAACGCCCTCCGCCACATCCGGCAAAGCCAAGTACAACAATTTCTGTGTTGGCTGCCATGGGACAGACGGCAGCGGAACAGAGCACGCGCCAAAGCTGGCCGACAATCCCGACCTTCGCGGCAAAGACATTGCCCGCATTCACAGCATCATTGCGGCGGGATTTCCCGCCCAGGGCATGCCTCCTTTCGGCAGCATGCCATCCGCAGACATTGATGACCTTGCCGCGTACGTCCGTTCGCTGAACGTAACCGCAGCGGAAAGCGCCGCCGTCGGCAACGCAGATGCGGGCAAGCAGTTTTTCTGGAACGACGGCAAGTGCAGCACGTGCCACATGGTGCGCGGTGTGGGTTCCGCAACAGGACCCGACCTTTCCGACGTTGGATCGCATATGAGCGTACCGTCGATCCGCGCTGCGCTCACCGCGCCGGATTTGCACATCACGCCCGGTTACGAACTGGCCACCGCAATTATCGGCGGCAAGACGCTGCACGGTTATTTGCGCAATCGCACCAACTACGACATTCATCTGCAGGACAAAGATGGCGGCACGATCCATCTGCTGCCGCTCTCGCAGGTAACAAAACTAACTGTCGACGACCATGCCGCGATGAAGCCGCTCACACTGCCCGAAAAGCAGATGGACGATCTCACAGCATACCTCGGCAGCCTGACCGGCGTGGATGGCCCCATGCCGGAGAAGAACGCGGTCATCACACCCGGTGCCAGCATCATTGAGTTCAACGAAATCCTGCATCCGCGCAAGGGCGAATGGCCTTCGTACAACGGCAAGCTCAACGCCAATCGCTACAGCGATCTCACGAGCATCGATCGCAGCAACGTCAGCCAGCTCATGCTGAAGTGGATTGCACCCATGCCGCAGCTAGGCCTTGAAGCCACGCCCATCGTCGTGGGCGACATCATGTACTTCTCCGGCCAAAACCGCGTGAGTGCGCTGGATGCAAAAACGGGTCGCACCATCTGGACATGGTTCCGCCCGCCCACATCGGGCCTTGTGGGCGATGCATCCGTGGGCACGAATCGCGGTGCTGCCGTGTTCCGCGACAAGGTGTACATCACCACAGACAACGCGCATCTTATCGCCCTGAACCGCGTCACCGGCAAGCCTGTGTGGGAACAGACCATGCCGGAAGAGAAGATGAAGTACGGTTCCACCGTAGCGCCCATGATTCTGAACGACACCGTCATCGGCGGCGTCTCCGGCGGTGACTGGGGCATTCGCGGCTTCATCATCTGCTACGACGCAGAGACGGGCAAGAAACTGTGGCGACACTGGACTCTGCCAGGCCCCGGCGAACCCGGACTGGAATCATGGGGACCGGAGTGGCCCAAGCTGGGCGGCGGATCCACCTGGCTGCACGGCTCCTACGATCCCGAAACCGACACGCTGTTCTGGCCCACCGGCAATCCGTGGCCTGACTCCGACGACCGCACGCGCCCCGGCGACAACCTGTACACCAACAGCATCCTCGCGATGAATCCGCACGACGGCAAAGTGAAGTGGTACTTCCAGTTCACGCCTCATGATCTTGCGGATCGTGATGCCGTGGAACCACCCGTCCTCGTCAACACAACATTCCAGGGTCAGCCACGCAAACTGTTGCTGCACGCGGATCGCAACGGATTCTTCTACGTCTTCGATCGCACCAACGGCAAACTGTTGGAAGCGAAGCCATTCCTGAAGCGCATCAACTGGGCAACCGGCATCGACGCGAATGGCCGCCCCATCCTCAACAAGTCGCTGCCCTCCACCATGCCAACCAAGCAGCGCAATTGCCCGGACAACGGCGCCAACTGGACATCCACCGCATTCAGCCCCACCACGCATTGGTATTACATGATGACGATTGAGGCTTGTGGCGATCCCAAGGCTGCGCCCGGCACGCCTGCAGCACAGGGGTTGCAGCAGCGCTTCGTACGCGCGATCGACATTGAAACTGCCGAAACCAAATGGGAGATTGCACAGCCCGGCGCGCTTGTTCTGAAGACATGGTCCGGCGTGATCGCTACCGCAGGAGGACTTGTCTTCTACGCCGATCCCAACGGCGCATTCTGTGCCGCCGATGAGAAGACCGGAAAGATTCTTTGGCATTACGACACCAACGTGGGCATGAAAGGCCCGCCGATGACCTACGCCGTTGACGGCAAGCAATACGTCTCCGTCACGGCAGGGTCAACGCTGCTGACCTTTGCACTGCCCTCAACCACAACATCGACCGCAAAGAGGTAACGCACATGCAGAACGAAACAGAATGGGGAATGTCACGCCGATCGCTTCTGCTGGGCGCGGCCATGGCGGGCGCAGCACAGGCTTTTGGATCAACAACGATGCGTGCGGAATCCACACGCAACATCACACCTGCGCCACCGGCCGGCCCGTTGAAGGTATCCATCTTCTCCAAGCATCTGCAGTTCATGCCCATTGGAGAAGCTGCGATTGCCGCCAAGGATATGGGCTTTGACGCTATCGACATGACGGTGCGCGCGGAAGGCCACGTGCTACCGGAGAACGTCACCACTGATCTGCCGAAAGCCGTTGCCGCCGTACGCAAAGCCGGATTGGAAGTCTCCATGGTCAGCACGGAGATCACGCCCGCCACCATGCCGATGGCGAAGAAGATTCTGGAAGCCGCTGCTGGTGAAGGTATTCATCACTATCGCTGGGGCGGCCTGAAGTATGAAACGAACAAGCCCATCGTGGCGCAGCTGGATGCAATGCGCCCCGGCGTACGAGCACTTGCAGACCTTAGCCAGAAGAACGGCGTTGCTGCGATGTATCACACACACTCCGGCCCGGAAGCCATTGGCGCAACCATCTGGGACCTATGGGAGATGTTCCGCGGAATCGATCCGAAATGGTTTGGCTTCAACTACGACATTGGCCACGCCACCGTGGAAGGCGGTTACGGCGGATGGATCTGCACCAGCAAGCTCTCCGCAGACTGGATGCGCGGCATCGCGCTGAAGGACTTCCTGTGGGCGCGCAATGAAAAGAGCAACACGCACGCCGATCCTTATGACAAGAGTCTCGGCGCTACCGGCGTGTTCGTACCGCACTGGTGCCCCATCAACGAAGGCATGGTGCACTTCGATCAGTTCCTCGGCATCGTGAAGACGCAGAACTTCAACGGTCCGCTGCAACTGCACTTTGAATATCCGCTGGGCGGCGCAGAAAACGGCAAGACCACACTCACGCTTCCTCGCGAACAAGTGCTTGCAACGATGAAGAAGGATTTGCAAGCCGTGCGCACGCACCTTGCAAAGCAGGGACTCGCATGAGCACCTCAGCTATAACGAATCCGTCTGCGGAAACAAACGCCACATTCACGCTCAGCCGCATGCGCTGGGCCATGCTGGCGATGACGTTTTTCGCTACGGTTATCAACTATCTCGATCGACAGACACTCTCTGTCATGGCGCCGGTCCTGCTCGATCAGTTCCACATCTCCGCAGGCACGTACAGCCAGATCATCTTTGCGTTCATGCTGGCGTACACCATCATGAACGGCATCTCCGGACCGCTGTTGGATCGTCTCGGCAGTCGCAAAGGTTATTCATTGACCATTGCTTTCTGGTCTGCCGCAGAGATTCTCACCAGCTTGACCACCGGTGCATTCTCGCTCGGCATCTATCGCTTTCTGCTGGGCATGGGCGAGGCGGGCAACTATCCCGCAGGCGTAAAAGTCATTGGCGAATGGTTCCCTGCACGTGAGCGCTCTCTTGCTTCAGGAATCTTCAATAGCGGCGCGGCCATTGGAGCCATGCTCGCGCCACCGCTGCTCGCGTGGTGTGCCATCAGCTTCGGGTGGAAAGCATCATTCGCCATCGTTGGCGTTCTTGGATTCATCTGGATGGTCGTGTGGCTGCTGATCTATCGCACACCACCTGTTAATCCTGCAGAACCGGTCGTTCCCGCGCCTTCCGTTCTTTCGCTCATTCAGGACCGCTTTGTGTGGCAGTTCACTCTGAGCAAGGTCTTCGCTGATCCGGTCTGGTACTTCTACACCTTCTGGTTCCCGCAATACCTGAAAATGGGCCACGGCTACACGCTGGCGCAGATTGGAAAGATCGGCTGGATTCCCTTTGCGACCGCGGGCCTCGGCAATCTCGCGGGAGGCTTCTTGACCGCGCTGATCATGAAGCGCGGCGTCAACGATCAGACAGCCCGCCGCATCAGCGTTCTGTTCTTCTCCGCATGCATGGTCTGCGCGTTTCCGGCGGCCATGGTCAGCAGTGCGGCATTGAGCATCGCTCTGATCTCCACGGCTACCTTCGGCTACAGCGGCGCGCTGGCGAACGTACTCGCCATTCCGCGTGATCTTTATCCGAAGAACGCTGTCGCTTCCATCTGGGGACTTGCCAGCATGGGTTCCGGCTTCGGCGGCATGGTCTTCAGCCTGTGCACTGGCTGGCTCGTCGATCATTACTCGTTCCGGCCAGTGTTCATGCTCTTCGGAACACTGCCCATCATCGCAGCAACGCTGGTATGGACACTGCCGCGCGTGGCACGCCGACGCGACATCGCTCCCGCCGTCTGAAACTCCGAATGATTACTTTCATGCAAAAGGGCGCCCTGTGGGCGCCCTTCTTTTTCCTGATTCCCAACCTACGCCATGAAGAATCCGCCGTTGATCTCAATCACCTGGCCATGGATAAACGTCGCCTGATCGCTGGATAAGAACACCACCAGATCGGCAATCTCCTCCGCCGTTCCCAGCCTTCCAATCGGCGTTGCAGCACGCACTCCGTCCAGACCTTCCTGCGTAGAGAACGAGCGGTGATAGCCCGTGTCCACCGTGCCGGGCGAAATGCAGTTCACACGCACTCCCTGCGGCGCAAATTCCTTAGTCAGCCCTTTCGTCATCGTCGAAACTGCAGCCTTCGCGGACGAGTAAGCCAGCGCTCCCAAGCCACCACCAAAGCGTGCAGCCACGGACGACATGTTGATGATGACGCCGCTCTTGCGTTCGCTCATGCCGCGCAACACCGCCTGCGACAGGAAGAAGGCGCTGGTGAGATTCAGCATCATCACCTTCTCCCACAGCTCATGCGTGAACTCCAGCACACGCGTGCGCTGCACGAGAGATCCGGCATTGTTCACCAGGATGTCGATTTGCCGGTCTTCCGCATAGCGGCAGAGAACCTGCGTGCCGTCCCATGTGCCCAGGTCGGCCTGCACGATTTCGCCGTCTGCTCCGGCAGCGCGGACCTGATCCAGCACCTTCTGCGCCTCATCGGCCTGCGAGTTGTAGTGGATCAGCACGTGCGCTCCGGCAGCGGCCAATGCCAAGGCCGAGGCGGCACCAATGCCGCTGCTGGCACCCGTCACCAACGCGGTTTTTCCATTCAGTTGTTTTGTCTGCAAGCTGCTCATAGTTTTCTGAAAACCAGTCTTTCGTGGACGCCGAAATTGGAAGCGTTTCCGACAAGCATCAGCGCTGCAGGATTCCCTTGTCAATCCATAGCGGAAGCGTTTCCGACAAAATTGTGCCACAGGTGCCCAAGGAGTGACGAGTTTATTGACAATACAGGGTGACGGTGCGTATTTTCGGAAACGCTTCCGATTCTGCCAGACCCGCGTCGCTCTGCAGTCGCCATACATGCTTCCGGAAATCGGCAAAATCAAAACACTCCGACGGAGCAGACTCCTATGACGCCGCTGCACTTTTCCCGAAAGGCCATCCTCTCTGTATCGCTTGCACTTGCCTGCGTCGCCGTGGCCCACGCGCAGTCCAATACCGGCACCATCCTCGGCACCGTGCAGGACGATACGGGCGCCGCTATTCCCGGCGCAACCGTAACCATCCGCAACCTGGGCACAGGTGAAACGCGCACCGCAACTTCCGATGGCAGCGGCGTATACAACGTCCCCAATCTACAAATCGGCCATTACTCCATCACCATTGCGCACGATGGTTTCACCTCCGCACAGATTGCCGACACAGAGCTGCAGGTGGCTCAGCGAGCCACCATCAACCCCGTACTGCACGTGGGCGCGATCTCTGACAAGGTGGACGTGATCGCCACGCAAACACCGCTGCTGAATGAAGCATCGTCTGCCGTGGGCCAAGTCATTGATACACAGACGGTGCAGAACGTGCCGTTGAACGGCCGCAACTTCTGGCAACTCACGCAGCTTACGCCCGGTGTCAGCTTCATTCAGGGTGGACAGAACATCGCTTCCGGCGGCACATCCATCCGCGCCAGTGCGGTCAACGTGAATGTGAACGGCCTCTCGCCGTCGTGGACCGGATGGTATCTGGATGGATCAAACATCACGGAATCGCAGCTTGGCGGCACGCTCATCTCGCCCAACGTGGACGCGTTGCAGGAATTCAAAGTGGAATCCAGCAACATGCCCGCTGACTACGGCCACAGCCCCACGATTGTGAACGCCACGTTGAAGAGCGGCACCAACGCGTACCACGGCACGGCGTATGAGTTCCTGCGCAACAACGCCTTCGACGCGAAGAACTACTTCTATGTTCCGCCTGCCGGTTCCACGCGTCGCAATCAGCCATTGCATCGCAATCAGTTCGGCATTGCCGTTGGCGGACCGATCGTGAAGGACCACACCTTCTTCTTCCTTGATCTGCAATCAACGCTGTATACGCTGGGCCAGAATTTCGACAACATCGTACCCAGCGCCGCGATGCGTGGCGGCAACTACCAAGGCACCGGCATCACGCTCAAAGACCCGCTCACCGGACTGGCATTTGCGAACAATACGATCCCCTCAAACCGCATCGTGCCGCAGGCACAGTTCTTCCTGAAATACATGCCGGATGCAAACCAGCTTCGTGGCACTGTTTCTCATGCTGTGCTGACAAACCGTTTGAAGCAGCAACTGAACCAGGGCGACATTCGCGTTGATCAGACGCTCTTCTCCAAGGACCGCTTGATGGGTCGCTATTCCATCACAGATAACCATGAGACAGATCCCAATCCATTCCCTGCGCTTGGTGGTTTTCCCCTTCGCAGTCGTGGCCAGAATCTGGTGCTGCGAGAAACACACATATTCTCGCCAAAGTGGCTGACCGAAGCGCAGTTCTCGTACTACCGCAGCGTCTTCTTCTTCACCAGCTCGCTGCAAGGGCAGAACATCAATCAGCAAGCCGGCGTCAAAGGCCTCGAAGGTCTATCGCCCGATCAATATCAGGGCATGCCGCAGCTCAGCATCTCCAACTACGCTGGTTTCACGGGCCAAAGCGGCAACTATCCCAAGCAGAACAAGATTCGCTCGTGGCAGTACGTCATCCGCTCCACGTACACCAGCGGTAAGCATGAGGTCCGCTTCGGCTACGAAAACTTCCACGACACCAACACTTATCTCTTCGGCTCAAATTCGGTAGGTACGTTCACCTTCAGCAACTCCTACTCCGGCGATAACTTCGCGGACTTCCTGCTGGGCTATCCCGCATCCGGGCTGCGCAGCTACTTCCGCCAGCCGTGGGGCAACTACGTCAACTTCCAGACAATGTACGTCCAAGACGATTACAAGGCGAGTTCGAAACTCACCATCAACGCAGGCTTACGTTACGAGATCAACCCCTTCTACAACGGCATCAAGGGCCAAACCTCAGGCTGGAACCCTGCCAATGGCAAGCTGGTCATCCCGTCAGACTTCTCGATGAACGCGCAGCCCGGCACACCGTATCTCTACTCGCTGTTCTCAGACCGCATTCAAGGCAGCAACGACCTTGGCCTGCCCACATCCATTCGCCCCGCAGCCCGCGTCAATATGGGGCCACGCATCGGCCTTGCTTACAAGGCAGAAGAGAACACCGTTATCCGCGCAGGCTACGGCATCTTCTATCTCTTCCCGGATAACAACGCCATCAACAACACGCAGAACGTTGTCCCCTTCATCGCATCACAAACTCTGAACAACAACAACACGCCAAACTCAGCAAATGTACGCGTCCCCAACCTCACCTTTGGCGACTTCTACTCCGGTCAGCCCATCGTCGCCGCCAACACCAGCAACTCAGTCTGCTCATTTGGATATGTAGCGCTCTCCTGCTCGCAACCCAGCCTCACCACCATGGACCTCCGCGTGAAGAACACCTACGCGCAGGAATACAACCTGGCCGTGCAGCATCAGTTTGGCCGCAAAATCTCACTGGACGTGGCGTACGTTGGCAACCGCACGCAACACATCGTGCAGCCCTTCCAGATCAACGATCCGTTCCCCGGCGCAGGTACCATCCAAACGCGTCGTCCCTTCCCACAGTGGGGCACCATCGGACTCTCAAAGTACGCTGGCAACGCCAACTACAACTCACTGCAAACCAAGTTTGAGGCGCGCGCATTCAATGGAGCCACCTTCCTCGCTTCTTACACCTACGGAGCCTGCCTGACCGATGGCACCTTCAACGGCCAGACGCGCGAGCAAAGCAGCAACATCCGTTACTACGGCCCCTGCAACTACGACATCAAGCACAACTTCGTAACCAGCGGCCTGTATGAATTGCCCTTCGGCAAAGGCAAAATGTTTGCCTCGGGCGCAAGCGGCGTGGTGCAGGGCCTCATTGGTAACTGGAGTCTTTCCGGCGTAGGCACCATGCAGTCTGGCCTGCCCTTCACCCTGAGCATTAGCAACGACCAGGCAAACACCGGCCTTGGCGGCCAACGTCCGAACATCACCGGACGTCCGCAGATGGTACGCAGGCCCGGCTGCTGGTATTACGACTCGCACAACGCCTCCTGCCCCACCGGTGGCACGGATGCCTTCAGCATCCCCGCGCAATACACCTACGGCAACGGCGGCACCAACACCATGCGCAACGACGGTCTGGTGCAGTTCGACGTCTCAGTGCTGAAGAAAGTCCCCTTTGGCGACACCCGTTCTCTTGAGTTCCGCGGATCGTTCTTCAACGTCTTCAACCACACTACCTTTGCCACGCCCGTGACGAATATCGACTCGGCCTCGGCAGGCCAGATTACGTCAACACTCAATGCCGCTCGCTCCATTGAACTGGCCGCAAAAATCTACTTCTAAACGCAATAAGAATGCCGCGACGGAGAATTATTCCGTCGCGGCCTTTTTTGTTTGGAAATGGGGGAATAACATGGGACTTTCGGGGTGCGATACGCCCCATTCACGGCTTCAGCCAAGTAAAGTTACCTTATGGCGTATTTTCTGGCGATTGATGCGGGCGGCACAAAAACGGACTTTGTACTGGCCGATGAAACACGCACGCTGGCGAGGCAGCGCACCGGCACCATCAAGCGTCTTCGCACCGATGCGGATACCGCACTGCAGAATCTGGAAGAGGGACTTCGCGGCCTGACCGCGCAGAGCGGCATTGCCATGTCATCCGTACTGCGCACCTGCGTAGGAACCGCAGGCGAAACCGTTCCCATGGTGGCCGATTGGCTGCGCGAAACCATCGCAGAACGTATCAGCGGACAGCTCTTGCTTCTGGGCGATGTAGAGATCGCGCTCGACGCTGCCTTCCGTGGCGGCCCCGGCATTCTTGTACTGGCAGGAACGGGCTCCAATGTTGCGGGCCGCACACCTTCCGGCAAGATGGCCAACACCGGTGGATGGGGGCCCGTGCTCTCGGATCAGGGTTCCGGACACGCCATTGGCCTACGCGCCATCCGTTCCGTCTTCATGGCCATCGACGAGGGCCGCACTACGGCGTTGCAACAGGCCGTGATCGATTTCTGGAATCTGCCCTCGCTGGACCTGCTGATTGAATACGCCAACCGCACACCTGCACCGGATGTATCTCGACTCGCGCAGCTTGTGTACAGCGTGGCGCAGCACGGCGATCCTGTTGCACAGGAAGTATTGAAGGCTGAAGGCGAAGCACTCGCCCACTTGGTGCGCCTGCTGATTCGCAAGTTACAAACGCTGCAGGGCGACGCCACCTTCGTTCCGCAGCTTGCCTTCGCAGGCAGCATCATGGAACGCGTGGTCCCCGTGCGCGAAGCATTGATTGCGTCGTTGCGCAAAGACTTCCCATCGCTGCAAACACGCGATGGCGTGGTTGATCCGATTGAGGGAGCGTTGTGGCGCGCACGCGACCAGCAGGCATTTGAAGCACGCGCACATGCAATCGAACAACGGACCACGGAGTCAGTCGATGCCACCACGGCACAACCTGCTTAGCTCTCTTGCCTTCACCAGTGTTCTCATCGCGACATCAGCCTTCGCACAAACATCCACAGACGCGCATGCAACATGGCGCGCTTACGGCGGTTCAGAAGACGGCACGCAATACTCATCGCTGAAGCAGATCAACCGAACCAACGTTAGTCATCTACAGGAAGCATGGCGCGTCGCCACCGGCGATGGCCGTGGCTACGTTTTCAATCCGCTCATCATCGGCACAACGATGTATGTGCTGGCACAGAACAACAGCATCGTGGCTTTGGACGCAGGCACTGGTAAACAACTGTGGTCGCATCCGCTGGACGCGAAGACGCCTCTGGTTCCCACGCGCGGCCTCGCTTACTGGCAGAGCGCCGATGGCAAGGATCAGCGCCTCATCTTTGCAGTAGACAATCAACTGCGCGAAATTAACGCAGCCACCGGCAAATCCATCACCACCTTCGGCAAAGAAGGCAACGTCGATCTGCGTGAAGGCCTGGGCCGCGACGTGAACAAACTGACGCTGGTGCAGTCCTACAATCCTGGCCGAGTCTTCGGCGACCTGGTGATTCTCGGCTCAGCCACCAACGAAGAATATGACTCCGCACCCGGCGACATCCGCGCGTACAACGTCCTCACCGGCAAGATGACGTGGATCTTCCACACCATTCCGCATCCCGGCGAATACGGCTACGACACATGGCCGAAGGATGCATGGAAGACCGTAGGCGGAGCAAATGCATGGGGAGGCATGGCGCTCGATGTAAAACGCGGCATCCTGTTCGTACCCACCGCCAGCCCCAAGTACAACTTCTACGGCGCCAATCGCACCGGCTCAAACCTTTATGGCGACTCGCTGATTGCAATCAACGCAAACACCGGCAAACGCATATGGCACTTCCAGATGGTGCACCACGACATCTGGGATTACGACAACCCAAACACCCCCATGCTGCTCACCGTAAAACACAACGGCAAGGATGTGGACGTTGTCGCACAGACCAGCAAGACCGGCTACCTGTGGGTCTTCGATCGCGTGACGGGCAAGTCGCTATGGCCCATTGAAGAGAAGCCCGTACCGCAGGACGCCATGCCCGGCGAACACGTGTGGCCCACGCAACCTGTGCCCACCAAGCTTGAGCCCTTCAGCCGCCAGACATTCACATCGAAAGATCTGAGCCCATACCTCTCGCCCGAAGAACACGCGCAACTCAAGAAGCAGATTGATGCCGCGCGCAACGAAGGCATCTACACACCGCCCACGACCAAGGACACAGTGGAGATGCCCGGCAATAACGGTGGTGTGAACTATGGTGGCGCAGCCGTCGATCCCACGCACGGCTATCTTTACGTCGTATCCAAAGACCTGCCTGCTATGTTGAAGCTGCAACTGCCTCCCGCGGTGCCAGTGGGCGATACGCCGGAAGCACGCGGCGCAGGCGTCTACGCCAACACATGCAGCCTGTGCCACGGCACCAATCGTGAAGGCAAAGCTCCCGTCATTCCCACTCTCGTCGACATCAACAAACGACTCACCGAAGATCAGATTCGTCAGACCGTGCGCTACGGCAAGAATCAGATGCCATCCTTCGGTAGCCTGCCGACTGCGCAGGTCGATGACCTGATGAAGTTCCTGAAGAATCCCGGCCTGCCCATCATTGAAAGCACAAACGCTGTAGCATCCGGCGATCCGGCTACGCTGCGCTATCGCAGTGGCTTCGGCTTCATGTTTTCAGAAAGCGGCCTGCCCGTGATCGCTCCGCCATGGGCCACACTCACCGCATACGACCTCAATACCGGCAACGTTCGTTGGAAGATTCCACTGGGTGAGGTGCCGGAGCTAGCAGCCAAAGGCATCACCAACACTGGCGCACACTTTCCGAAGGTGAACCCCGTAGTCACAGCGGGCGGACTCATCTTCACCGGCACACGCGATCGCAAGATTCGCGCACTCGATGCGTCCACCGGCAAAGTTCTGTGGGAACACGAAGTGGGTGCCGCACTCGAAGGCATGCCCGCCATCTACGAGATCAACGGCAAGGAATACGTAGTGTTCTGCGCCGCGGCTCGCGCCACCACATACACGCACGCGGTGCCCGGACACCCTGCAGCGCAGGGCCCGATCCCCGGCGTATACATCGCGTTTACCCTACCCAACTAAGCAGCGGAATCTCCTTCGAATAACCCGGGAAGTTCGGCGAGTAAAGATCATTCCCTTTACGAATCGCTGGCTTCCCGTCCTCCACCCAATGCGGTCCGCGCACCTCAAGATGCTTCACCATGCGCGCACGCCACATTGCCAGCCTCTCCGCATGTGCAGCCGCCGCAGACAGATCATGTAACTCGGCGCGATCCTCCGCCAGATGAAACAACTGCTCCGTGCCGTCATAGCAATGGAAGATGTACTTCCATTTTCCATCGGTCAAAGCCGTCCAGTGGTTGCTGGGGTCATACGTAATGGCATGTTCCAGATCAAGGTACTCGCGCCACTCGTTCTCACCGCGTAGCAATCCAAGCAGGCTCTTGCCCTCCACATCTTCAGGGATCGCCGCTCCAGCCGCATCCAGAAATGTTGGTAGCAGATCGCGAATCTCCACCACTTGCGACATACGCCTCCCGGCAACATGCAACTGCTGTGACTTCGCAGGCCGTACCAGCATGGGAATGTGCGCGGACGATTCATACGCATACGACTTGCGCCACATATTGTGATCACCCAACATGTCGCCATGGTCGCTGAAGTACACAATCATGGTGTTGTCCAACATGCCGCGCTGCTCCAATACGCGCAGAATGCGACCAATCTGCTCATCCACAAAACTCACACCGGCGTAGTATCCCTGCCGTGAGTTATGAATCTCTGCATCACTGAACTTGCCATGCCACAGATCATCGCGCTCGCTGGCGTGTGGCTCATACTTCTTCGCCCAATCGCCCACAGCAGCCTTTGGAAGATCACGCTCATACATGCGGAAGAATCGTTCCGGCGCGTCATACGGACTATGCGGCCGAATGAACGACACCTTCAGAAAGAACGGCTCGTCGCGCTCATACTGTTGTAGAAAACGCACTGCCGTCTCACCAGTCCAATGCGTCGCGTGCATCTCTTCGGGATAGGCAAACGATTTGCTGCTGCGATCATTCCATCCCAGCCCCGTTGCATGCGGGTCTTTGTCCGGCATCTGCGACCAGAACCACGACTCATAATCGCAACGCGGCTCCGCAGACTGCGCATGTTTTCCTTCGCCTTTGTGAAACCAGTAACTGCAATGTTCATCACTCACCAGGTGGTGATAGCCATGCGGATTCGTTATGGGATAGTAGTGATTCTTGCCGACGGACGTGGTGTAATACCCCGCCTTCGCCATGGCCGCTGCCTTCTCTGTCGGATACGGATTTGTAGCGATGGTGCCGTAGCCAAGCATTCCGTGTCCCCACGGACTGCGGCCCGTCATCAACGCGCTGCGTGCGGGCGTGCAGCTTGGCGTAGATGAATACGCGTTCTCAAATACCACTCCTTCGCGTGCAATGCGATCCATGTTGGGCGTGTGAATGGCCTTGTTGCCATACGCACCCATGCAATCCCAACGATGCTGGTCCGCCATCAGCATGACGATGTTCACTTTGCTCGATGGACGATACGGCTTGATCGCCAGCGTTGTAGCGCTCTGCGGCGCTTCACCTTCCGCAAGCGGCCCGTGCAGCAGAGTCGCTCCACTCAACGACAAAAACGTTCGGCGATCCATGTCAGTCTCCCGCAACAGGATTCAACACATCCGCATGGAAGTCACGCGTGATGCATCAACTCCGCCACCAGGCGAACATCCTCAGCCTCAACGCGAGCCTCACCCTGTTGCCACAACACATCCCGAACATCTTCCGTCTTCGGCTTACGACGAAACGATCCATGCAAATCAAGCCCGGGAACCTGCGCCAGCAGCGCAGCGTTCTGCAGAGACACACCACCACCTGCAGCGATGCGAATCCGTCCGTCTGCAATCTCGGTTAACTCAATCAACATCTCCAGGCCCTCCATCACAGTCGGCTCACCACCGGATGTAAGCACCCGATTGCACCCAAGATCGATGACCACACGCAACGACTTGTGCAGATCACGAGCAAGATCAAACGCGCGATGAAACGTAACCGGACGCCCATTCGCAATGCGAATCAACTCCGTTGTCTGCGCCACATCGACAGCACCATCCGTAGTCAACGTGCCAATAACAATCCCGGCAGCGCCCAGCGACAACGCCATCTCCGCATCCGCACATGCCATACGAAATTCCGCAGCGGAATACACAAAGTTGCCACTGCGCGGACGCACCAATGCATGTACTGGAATCTTTGAAGCTGCAATCGCCTCACGCAGAAATCCAACACCAGCAGTAACGCCGCCCTCACTGAGGGCGGCGCACAGTTCAATGCGATCGGCGCCACCGGCATTTGCTGCTTCACATGCCTGCAGTGTCTCCGCACATATTTCCAGTTCTCGTTGCAATACTGCCTCCGCGAAACCAGCGCCTGTTACAGCGCTGCCTTCACTTGCTCAAACAGATACTTCGCGCCCTCCACACCATCCCAGGGGCCGTCCTCATACTCCAGCGCAAACACGCCGGTGTAGCCATTGTTCATCATGATGCGCACATTGCGCTGCACATCAATATGCGTGCCCTGACCAAATGCATTGTCCCAACGATCCCAATGCTTCGCATGGCACGTCGTGTGTGCGTAAGGAGCAAGATCGTTCAGTGCGTGATACACAAGGTACTTGTGCTCCCAGTTGCCGAAGTCCGGCGATGCTTCGCACCAACGGCTGTTTACTTCTTCAATGATGGTGCGGATGTTAATAGGATTCGCTGTCAGACCCCAGTGGTTTTCCAACGTTACCTTCACGCCCACCTTCGAACCGTGCTCTGCCATTTCCTTGAACGACTGGATGCACTGGTCCATGTACTTCTCCAGCTCCGGGTTCTTCGGATAGCTGGTTTCATTCGGCTGTGGTGAAGGCGCAATGCGCGGACCGCCACTGTTAATACGCATGCTCTTTGCGCCGATGATCGCAGCACCATCCAGCCACTTCTTCGCAACAGCAACACCAGCCTTGCGCTTCGCTTCATCCAGTTCGCAGATATCGCGCGGTGCGTTGTTTGAAATGTGATGACAGAAGACACCTTCTTCCTTCTGCTTTGCTGCTAGCTTCTCCAACCACTTCACGCCGTTGGGGCTGCCCGGATTGAACTCCGTAATCTGACGTTCTTTGCCGTTGTATCCCATGACCATCATGGGCTCGTACTGGCTCTCATCGGTGATGTCGCCAAACAGGCTCGACCAGATATCGAACTTCGTCACACCCGGGAAAAGCTTCTTCGCATACGCGGGATACTCCAGCGCCGTGATGCTGCCGTACTTCGCCTGCATCTTTTGAACGGTCGCCTTATCACCCACATTGTTGCGGTTCTTAAAGATCCAACGCAGCGGATAGCTGTTCGCTGCAATGCGGTCCAGCTTCTCGCTCTCAGTCAAAGGACGGAAGGCACTACCCTTCTCAATGGTTTCAGGTGTTGCGCTCTTCTGTTGCGCAAATGCCTCGCCTGCCAATATGCTGGCGGCCGCTGCGCCACCCGCGCCCCTCAGAAAATTCCGGCGATCCAGTTGCATCTTGCTTGACTCCATTGCCTTCTCTCCTCCTGCTGCATGCTGCGTTTCGACGAGTGTTTACGCCTGTTTGGGGCTGCGCGCCGAAATATACACCTTCGGCGTGTACGTGAGGTCATCCACAAACGGGTAGGTCGGCGGACGATTCTGATTCTTTGGCAAATGCACGATGTCCTGATTAATCGCGCCATCCGTAAGCGCCATCAGGTTTGCCTTCGCCATCTGCTTGATCTCCGGTTCCAGATAGCCAGACTTCACCACAACAATCTTCGCCGCATACGGATCAATGCCAAGCTTTGTAAAGTCCTCGATGAGGTGATACGGCCTACGATACGCACTCACAATCAGCGTGATGCCCTGTATCTGCACCGCAGCTTCGCGCTTTGCAGGATCAACATTCTGCAACAGCGCCTTCACCGTGGCCTGCACCTTCACCGGCTTGCTTGCAAGCGGATCAAGCGTTGCGCCAATGGACAGTGGAATTGTCTTGCCAACACCCGCTGCATAACAAGCGTCCGTCGCAGGCTTATCAGCAATGCCGCCAAAGACAACATCCTTCGCACCTGCCTTTAACAATGCTTCGAGCACTGTGGCTTGATCGCCATTGCCGCCACCCGTCGGATTGTCACCAGAGTCAGCGAGCACCAGTGGATGAACATCGGACTTCATCGCCTTCGCGATGCACTCGTCCAGCGGACACACCGGATCACCAAACGCGAACTCCTTGCGCGCATCCCAGTATTGCTGCGCAAGATTCGTGGCGACCTTCTCTTCATTCGCAGGATTGGTTCCAGTCACAACAACAGATGCAGCAGAACGTGACTGGTCAGCCCACACATAACCCACCAGCATGGACACATCCATCACACCCGGCGTCTTATTCAACTCCGGCAGTTGCGCCCACAAACGCTTCGCAGGCTGCCAGCTTGTGGAACTGCGCTCACCCGGCATCAACACAGGAACCGTTGCCCACTCCAGCGTGGGACGAATGTTCTCCTTAATGCACTTCACCAGCATGTCGCAGGCGCGGAACATCGCATCCTTCTGATCAACGTGCGGCGCCGTGCGATACGCAGACATCATGTCCAGCGCGTCGATAATGCGTTTGCTGATGTTGCCGTGCAGATCGTAGCTCGCTGACATCAGGCACTTCGGCCCGACCACATTCCGTGCGGCTTCGTACCAGTCAGCCTCAGCATCATCCAGGCCATCAACGGTCATCGCACCATGCATTGGTAAATAGAGACCATCCAGCGGCAACAGCGCTTTCAGACGATCGAGAAACTCCGCCTTGATCTTGTCATAGGCGTCGCGCGCAACAGGCCCGCCAGGAACGGCAGTGGCAACGATGGTGCCCATGAAAGGAACGTCAGGATAGCGCTGCTTCAACACGGCGAAACGAGGCATCGCATTCAACGCATCGCCACGTGTAATCGTGAATTCGTCATAGCGCGTACGGATATGACCATACGTGCTGCACTCAATCGCAATACCGCCAAACGCAATGCGCGGTGAATTCGTTGCTTTGGAAGTTTTGCAACCAACAACAGTGGCCAATGCGGCCATGGAACCGGACTTCAGAAACGAACGTCGCTGCATCAACGCAATCCCCTGAGCAAAGTACAGCAGTGAAAAGAATCGGGCGGCTCAACTGTGAGCCGCCCGACATTGTTTTAGTTAGAACTTCACTCGAGCCGCGAACTGAATCAGACGCGGGTTGTAAGAGAAGTTCGTTGCAGTGATTGCACCGTAACCAGCCGCTGGCGCGAAGCCGGCAACCGGGAAGCTGTTACATCCCGTGGTGCATGCTACCTGGTTGAGCGAGGCAGACGGATTGACGAACTGTGCCGTGTTCAGGACGTTGAACGCTTCGGTACGGAGCTCGAGCTTGAAGCGCTCGGTCAGATCGAAGTTCTTGAACAACGACAGGTCCACACGCTGGATGCCGGGGCCGTAGAGCTGGTTGCGGCGCTGCTGGCTGGTGGTACCGTTTGGCTGCCAGACAAAAGCATTCGTATCGAACCACTTGGTGATCGTCGGATGGCCGACGCGACCGCTGGAGAGCCTTGCGGAGCGATCGCTGTTGGTTGCCGTGGGACGCGTACCGGAACGGTTTACGTTGTTCGTGACGGAGAACGGAAGACCTGTTCCCCATACAACGATGCCGTTTGCCTGCCATCCCTTGGCAAGCACGCCAACGAAGCCGTGCGTGTTCTGACCGAATGGCAACGCGTAGTTGAAGGTTCCAGTGATACGGCTGCGCATGTCCAGGTTGCCGTTGCCATACTCAATCGAGTTGAGCAACTCTGCAGTGGAACCGAAGCCGTTGCCGCCGTTGTTGGAGATGGATTCCGTGTTGTCCAACAGACGTGACTGCGTATAAGCGACCTGCAGATCGAGGCCCTTGCTGAAGCGGCGCTTCAACACTGCCTGGAAGCCGTGGTAGCTGCTGGCACCGGTGCTGCGGTACAGCGGCACGCCCAACAGCTGCGTGTTGTTGCCCGAAGCAAATCGGCGACGGGAGTTATAGTCGGCCGTCGCCACCGGAGCGAGGGTAGTGCTGCCCTGTGTCGCAGCGGTGAACGACTGCGGCGCCAGGTTAAGCGGAACGGTGTTGAAGTCCGACAGGTAGTAACCGTTGCGGCGGCCGAGCTCGCCCACATAGGACAGCGTTCCAACGAAGCCCGCAAACTCGCGTTCCAGGGTCAGGTTGAACTGTTCAATATAGGTGGACTTGAAATTCGGATCGAGCGCTGCAGTCGCACTGCCTGTAGGAACAAGGTATGGATTCGCAGTCGGCGTGGGCATGCCGTTTGCAAACTTACCAAAGCCTCCCGGAGCCTGGACCTGTGTGTAGGGTCCAAGGGTTGCGGTGAAGGGCTGGTTTACCAGCGCCGAGCCGGAGGTGGTGTTTTCCGGAGCGAAGGTCAGACCGAAGCCACCGCGAATGACGGTCTTGGGTGCGGGGGTATAGGCAAAACCAATGCGTGGAGCAAAGTTGCTGTAGTCCGTCTTGATGCCACCGTGGGAATCCGCATTCACGCCGGCGATAAGGAACTTCTGCTGCACGATATCGAAGTTGGAAAGAATGTTATTCGTTTCGGTATACGGCGTGAACAAGTCGTAGCGCGCACCCAGGTTCACCGTCAGGTTCGGCGTAAGGTGAACGTCGTCCTGGAAGAAGAAGTGCGGTTCCCAGGTACGGTTACGTGGCGTGTACAAAATCTGGTTGCGAGCGGCTGTAGCGTAGTCGCCCGAAAGCAGTTTGGCAAAGTTGTCGAAGACCCAGTTGCCGTTGGCGGTATCGGTCTGTGTGGTGGAGTCCTGACGGCGGATCACACCTGCGCCTACCTTGATGATCTGCTTGCCACGTATGTAGGTGACCGTGCCTTCATACTGATACGTGTTCTCGTGGTAGATGATCGGCGGGCGATTGCCCAGGGTTGCGCCGCCGAGCGTCACGTTGACGGCCGAGAGTTCAGCCGTACGTCCGTCCACATTTATATTGGGTTGGCCAAACGCGGTGTTGATCGCTTTGCCAAAGTTCAGCGGATACTGCGCGTTATCCAGCAGCGTGTAGCCCGCCTTGAGTTCCATCAGCAGGTTCGGCGTGAAGGAATGCACATAGTTTAGGTGGGCCTGGTGAGCACGCGTGAGCGCAGGGCCAGGATAGGAACCCAGGTTGCCGCCCGGATAGATTACGCCGGCCGCAGAGTTGACCGCCGGGAAAAGGCTTCCGATGCTCGTGTCCACACGGTTGTACGTGTAGCGCACATAGAAGAGATCACCATTGCTGAATCGCTGATCGCCACGGACATCGCCCACCTTGGAGAACTGCGAGTCAGGACGCGCCGCCGTGTAGTTATTGGCAACCGTCGCGGCTGTACCGGTGTTCGGCAACGGGAACAGGTTGAAGTACTGCAGAGCAACCTTGTCGAAGCTCGCAGCAGGAACAATCGTGTTGATACCTACGTTGTCCGTGAAGTTACCGGGGTTGTTCCGCTCAAAGAGAGTGGGCACAGTCGTCGACGAAGGATTCTGATTGAAGACCTTGTTCAACTGCTCGTAGTCAGCAAAGAAGAACGTCTTGTCCTTGAAGATCGGTCCGCCGATGCTACCGCCGAACTGGTTCTGGCGATACTTCGGCTTCGGAATGGCCGCGCCGAACTTGAACGGATTGGCGTTCAGCTTGTCATGACGGAAGAACTCGTACACCGTGCCGTGGAACTGGTTGCTACCAGACTTGGTGATGACGTTCACAATCGCGCCCGCCGCACGGCCCACTTCTGCCGTGAACACGTTCGTCTGCACACTGACTTCCTGGATCGAATCCACCGACGGACGAACACCGATCGAACCGATAACGCGCTCGTTGTTGTCAATACCGTCAATCGTCTGGTTGTTCATCATGTCGGCCTGGCCGTTCATCGAAATCGACGACGTCTGGCGGCGATCATCGGGACGGTTGCCGCTGGCCAGACCGTTGTTCAGGCCTTCCGTAGCGCCCGGCGTCACCTGCACCAGGTTGATGAAGTTACGTCCATTCAGCGGCAGTTCCTGCGTAGCCTTTTCCGTCACCGTTGTAATGATGGCGGCGGAGTCCGTGCGCAGCGCGGGCGTGGTCGCTTCCACGTTGACCGTTTCGCCTTCGCTACCGACGGCGAGATGAGCATCTTCACGCGCGCGGTCACCGGCTGACAGGTTGAACGTGGTGATCTGGAAAGTCTTAAATCCTGACGCGGTAACCGACAGCGAATAGGTTCCAGGGTTCAGCAGCGTGAATGTGTATTCGCCACCGGTGCCCGCTTTGACGGTACGCGTTGTGTGCGTGTTCACGTCGGTCAACGTCACCGTCGCATTTGGCACCACAGCGCCTGATACGTCCGTTGCAGTGCCGACAACGTCAGCGGTAGTGGTCTGAGCAAGGGCCGGTGAAACCGCTGCGGCAAACATGCCGACCATCGTCATCGCGCGTAGCGCGCCTTTGGTCATAGCGAAACGCTGCTCATCCGCAGTGCCTCGCGACTGAGTACAGATTCTTGAAAGGTCCTTCATGGTCCTGGTCTCCCGAGGTATAGTTCCGCCTGGTATCGGCCTGTGTCGTCGTCCACGTGCGCACAGGCATCTTCTTGTGCCAAAAGGGAAATGAGTTCTTCCCCGGCGAAAAATGCGCGTACTCCCTGCCAGCTGCACTTCATCCTGTCCCGTTGGCTCGCCTATAAATTCACTGAGTGAATAAATTGGAGTCAATCCCGGTGCGGCTGATGTAGTATTGCGAAGGTAATCAGGTCAACAATGTTTCGGTAGGTGGATCATATCCACCACCCCGTGAAGGGTCAAGAAGGATTTACATCCCTGTCACCCTGGCGCAACACCCCGGCAACACATCCCGGGGTTCGGAGAGCTTTCTCATGAAGGTGTCTTTCCGGTCTGCGAAGACCGCCGTGATTGCCGCATTGCTCGAAAACGACCAGCTTTCCCGGCTGGAACTGAGCGATCGTGCGGCCGTGAGCCCCGCCGCTATCACGGAAGTGACACAACACCTGCTGCAACAGGGACTCTTGCTGGAAACGCCTGCCATGAATGCGGGCAAGCGCCGCGGACGCCCCACGGTCCAGCTGTCTCTTCAGGCCTCCCACTCCTGCTTCGTCGGCGTCAGTGTGAACGAAGAGAAGATACAACTCGCCATCACCGATTTGCGAGGCGAAGTTCTCGGGCACGAAGAAGTCACGGAACACAACGACCTTGACGGTCTTCCCGCCGCCATCCAGGCCAGCTTCACGCGGATGCTGCGCAAATCCGGAGTGGCACGCAGCCGCGTTCGCGGCGTTGGCATCTCCGTCGCCGGCATCGTAGACGCCGAAGCCGGCATCTGCCGCTACTCCGCCGGTCTGGACTGGCGCGATGTTCCCATTGCAGAAAAGATTGCAGCCGCACTGAAACTCCCCGCATGGGCAGACAACGACGCGAACGCTATCGCTATGGGAGAAAAGATCTTCGGTCGCGGCCGCGAGTATGACAACTTTTCCATCGTCATGCTGGGACGCACCATTGGTTCCGCGCATTATATGAACGGGATGCTCTATCGCGGACACGACGGCAGCGCGGGCGAAATCGGTCACATTACAGTCGACCCCAAAGGCCCGCCTTGCCGCTGCGGACGTAACGGCTGTCTGGATACGCTGGCGGGTGGTTACGCGTTGCGTCAAGCTGCGAAAAAGGCAGGGCTTTCCATTCAAAACATGCGTGATCTGGAAGACCTGGCCATGCGTGGCAATGCCAAAGCGATCAAGCTGTTGCGCGATGCAGGTGCAGCTCTTGGCAGCGCCATCGCGACACTGGTTCATTTGAACGATCCTGCGGCGGTGCTGTTTACAGATTTGGAAGGCTTCGAAAATGGCCTCTTCCGAACCGCCACCCGACAGGCCATTGAGAACGGCATTCTGCCGCGTTTCCTTGCTTCCACACAGATCATTTTTGGCGATGGTGAACCGGTCTCGCTGCCCCGCAGCGCGGCCTCTATCGCGGCCTTTAACTATCTGATCGCCCTGTAGCTATCAGAACCATACGGAGGGGAAAGTACATGCAGGAGCAGCACACACAGCAAGGAGAATCCGCAGGGCTGACGCGTCGCGGCTTTTTGAAGCACGCGGCCACCGCAGCCGCGCTGGCCACTGTCGCAGGTAAGATCGCGCTGCCCAACCGCGCTGAAGCACAGGCCATGAAGCGCACGCACGCTCCCATGGCCCTGGGCCTGCTCATCAAGCCTTTCCCAGATGCTGAAGCCCGCATCAAGCTGGTGCACGATCTCGGCTTCACAACCTGCTTCCTCTCTCTCGATAACTACATCGGCAAGTTCACGCCCGCGCTGGCGAAGCAGTTCAACGAATACTTCGACAAGTACCAGGTCGTCCCGACCACTGCCGAAGTCGTGCAGCCACTGCCGCTGAAGTGGAACTTTGTTGAAGGCCCGTCGACCATCGGCGTTGTGCCACCCGCATATCGTGCGGCGCGTGTCGATGCACTGAAGCAAACTTCAGATTTCGCAAAGCTCATCGGCGTGGGACGCGTTCAAACGCACTGCGGCTTCATCCCCGAAGATCCGCATGATCCTCTCTACGACGGAACCGTAAAGGCCATCCGCGAACTCACCGAGCATTGCGCGGCCAACGGCCAGCAGTTTCTGATGGAGACGGGCCAGGAAACACCCACCACTATGTTGCGCATGATTAAGGATGTGAACAATCCCGCACTTGGCGTTGGATTGGATACGGCAAACCTCATCCTGTACGGCAAAGCGAATCCGGTGGATGCATTGAAGGTTCTCGGACCGCACGTAAAGGCCATGCACGCGAAGGATGGCAAGTGGCCCACCGACCCTGACAAACTCGGCCAGGAAGTACAGATCGGCAAAGGCGAAGTCGACTTCCCCACCGTGTTGAAGATGCTTAAGCAGCTTAACTACACCGGCGCTGTCAGCATTGAACGTGAAACATCGGGCCCGCAGCAGGTCCAGGATGTGAAGGAAGAGAAGATCTACCTCGAAAACATCCTCAACAAGCTCAGCCACGCCTAAGCGACATTCGGAGAGAGAACAAAAATGGATCGCAGAAAATTTCTCAAAGGAACCGGCGCAGCTTGCGGTCTCCTTATCGTGAAACCTTCCACGGCCTTTGGTTATGCCGCAAACTCCGCAGTGCGTTACGGCCTGTTGGGATGCGGCAACCGCGGCACCTCCGTGGCGACATCGTTCGCGAAGAACACCGATGCGCGCATCGTCGCGCTCGGCGACATCTTCCCGGATCAGCTTGCCAAGGGTAAGCAGCACTTCGATCAGGTGAACGCTGCACTGGGCAAGCCTGCCGTTGACCCAAAGCTGACCTTCCACGGATGGGACGCATACAAGGCAATGGCCGCCAACCCCAACATTGACGCGGTACAAATCTCCACGCCGCCAATCTTCCACGTGGAGCATCTCGACATCCTCACCGCGGGCGGCAAGCACGTCTACGTTGAAAAGCCTGTAGGCGTTGACACTCCGCAGACACGCCGCGCACTCGACATCGCCAAGCGCATCGATGGCAAAGTGAGCGTCGCCGTTGGTTTCCAGATTCGCAAGGCACCGCCGTTCGTCGAAATCGTCAACCGTATTCACAACGGCGACATCGGCAAGATCGCATCGCTCAACGGCTATTACAACTCGCCGCCGGCAGTCTTCCACGATGTGCCGAACATCTCGCAGGAAGAGTTCCGCCTGCGCAACTGGCTGCGTGACAAAAAGCTCTCGGGCGACATTCTGCTGGAGCAGAACATCCACGTCATCGACGTATGCAACTGGATCATGGGCGCGCATCCCATCAAGGCCGATGCACGCGCCAGCCGCAAGGTCGTCACCACCTACGGCAACACCAACGACAACTACGAAGTCATCTTCACGTACCCCGGCGACGTACAGTTCGTCTTCAACTCCACGCAGTTCAACTTCAAGGGCTTCTTCGATGTTGCCGAACACATCTTCGGCAGCGAAGGCATTGCAGAAGCACCCTACAAGGGACCGCTGCGCATCCTTGGACCGAAGGCATGGACATGGAGTGGTGGACCTGCGAAGACTGACAGCAAGTTCGCTGCGGACGGAGCCTTCAACGACAACCTTGCTGAAGCCGACAAGATGAAAGATCAGGACTTCATCGGCAGCATCACCGGCAACAAGTATCAGAACCAGATTGCAACCGGCGTGGAAAGCGCACGTAGCTGCATGCTGGGTCGTATGTCTGCGGAACTGGGCCGCGTTGCCACATGGGATGAACTCATGGCCAACAACGAAGCCTACGAACTGGGCCTCGACATCAAGAAGTACCACTAAGCCTGACGATGACCATGCAACCTGTTCGCGCTGCCCTCCTCGGTTTCGGCTATGCTGGCCGCACATTCCACGCGCCTCTGCTTGAGGCCGTGGAGGGCATCGCATTTTCGCTCGTCGGCTCCAGCCGTCCTGACGATGTGCACGCACTCTATCCAAATGTGCGTGTATCCAGCGCGCAGGATGCTGTTGTCGATCCTGAAATTGATCTCGTAGTTATCGCCACGCCAAACGATTCGCATTTCCCGCTCGCAGCAGCAGCGTTGCGGGCAGGCAAACATGTTGTTGTCGACAAGCCGTTCACGCTGAACCTGCAGGAAGCAAAAGATCTGCAGCAGATCGCAAACGAACACAACCGCATCCTCAGCGTCTTTCACAATCGTCGTTGGGAGAGCGAAATCAAAGGCGCACGCGAAGTTTTGCAATCCGGCATTCTCGGCCAGGTGACGCATTACGAACTGCACATGGATCGCTTCCGTCCCAACGTGCGTCAGCGTTGGCGTGAAGATCCCGGCCCCGGCGCAGGCCTGTGGTTCGATCTCGGCCCACACATGATCGACGCGTCCATCTATCTCTTCGGCATGCCGCAAGCAATTCAAGGAACCTTGGGGATACTGCGCCCCGGCGGCGAAACAGACGACTGGGGCCACGCCGTTCTGCATTACCCGCACATGCGCATCGTGTTGAACGCATCCTTGCTAGTGGCAGGCACGGGCCCACGTTCCACACTGCATGGCACTGCAGGCACATGGATGAAATACGGCGCAGATCCGCAGGAACCGCAACTGCAATCCGGCATGTCGCCCAACGATCCTGCGTTTGGCATTGACCCCGATGGTGGTGTCATCATCAATGGAGCAACTGGCGAGACTACCCCAGCCACACCGCAACGTGGTTGCCAGCAGAAGTATTACGAAAGCATCCGCGACGCCATCCGCACAGGCGCAGCACCCGCCATCAACGCGCAAGACGCAGTGAATGTCATGACCGTGCTGGATGCCTTCTATCTTTCCGCCCGTGAAGGGCGCACCGTGCCTCTACGGCACGGATCAAATGAACAGCAATAGCAAGAACTAAAGAGGTAAACACTGTGAGCGATACACCTGCACCATACCCCCACTGGATGCTCCGCGAAATCCACGAACAGCCGGAGACGCTGGCCGCTACCCTCGCTGCCTACGCCACCGCGGAAGGATTCCGCGACGACACCTGCTCGTCCATTCGCCAATGGTTGCGTGAAGCACAGCGCGACATCGTTATCGCCGCCAGCGGTTCCAGCCGCCACGCCGGCCTCGTTGCAGAGCTGCTCATTGAGGACAAAGCAGGCATCCACGTTGACGTGGAATACGCCAGCGAATACAGCTACCGCTCGGAACACTCATTGAAGAGCGCCGCTGTCATGGTCATCTCGCAGAGCGGCGAAACGGTCGACACACTCGCCGCACTGCGTAAGGCAAACATCGCCGGTCATCACACACTGGCCATCACCAACGTTCCCGGCTCATCCATGGCGCGTGAAGCATCTGTTTCCATGCCCACCTTCGCAGGCCGCGAACGCGCCGTACCCGCCACCAAGAGCTTCACCGCACAACTGCTGAACCTCTATCTCCTCTCGCTGCTCGCAGCAGAAGAGCGTGGCGTTTTGGTGAAGCCGGAACTCGACAAGCTCCTCGCAGAACTCAGCACTCTCTCTGACCGTGTGCGTCGTCAGTTGCCGCTGTGGGAGAACCGCGTCCGCGAAATCGCTGCACAGATTGCAAACGCGAAAGCATTCCTCTTCGTAGGCCGCAGCGTTCATTACGCCATCGCACGTGAAGGCGCGTTGAAGTTGAAGGAATCCGCATACATCAACGCCGAAGGCTATCCCAGCGGCGAACTCAAGCACGGCCCCAACGCACTCGTCAGCAAGGAAACACCGCTGGTCATGATCGCCACCGTCGATCGCACCGACAGCGAATCCCTTGAGCGCTACGACAAAGTCGTGCAGCTTATGCAGGACATGCGCACGCAGGGCTCCACGATTCTCGCCGTCGGCAACGCGGGCGATACAGCCGTCGAACAACTCGCGGACTTCTTCGTTCCCGTGGAAGAATCCAGCGAGGGCATGCTCACCATCTGCGAAGTGATTCCGTTGCAGATTCTGTCTTACTGCATGGCTATCCAGAATGGCATCAACGTGGACAGCCCGCGCAACCTCAACAAGGCAGTGCTCGCCGAGTAGCACTGCCTCGAAAACACCCCTCTGTGCATCCAAATGTGCAGAGGGTACCTTCTACTTATGGCTACAGAGACAGCAATTCTGGCAGGCGGATGCTTCTGGGGTGTGCAGGAACTTCTGCGCAGCTATCCCGGCGTCATCTCCACACGCGTGGGTTACAGCGGCGGCGACGTGCCCAACGCAACCTATCGCAATCACGGCACGCACGCCGAAGCCGTTGAAATCGTATTCGATCCAGCAAAGCTCACCTATCGCACACTGCTGGAATTCTTCTTCCAGCTACACGATCCCAGCACGCTCAACCGTCAGGGCAACGACCTCGGCACCAGCTATCGTTCGGCCATTTACTACACCACGCCGGAACAGAAAAAGATTGCCGAAGACACCATCCTCGACGTGAACGCCAGCGGCCTGTGGCCCGGCGAAGTCGTAACTGAAATCGCACCCGCTGGCCCCTTCTGGGAAGCCGAGCCGGAACACCAGGACTACCTACAACGCATCCCCAACGGCTACACCTGTCACTGGATTCGTCCAGACTGGAAGCTGCCCAAACGCAACGGCGCTTGAGGAATAACGAGAAAGACACAATGAACATCGGACTCATCGGATACGGCTTCATGGGCGGCGCACACGCTGCGGCCATCATGCACATCCCCGGCGCAACACTTGCAGCCGTCGCCTCCCATAACAAGCCATCCGCAGATGGCCCCACACGCGGCAACCTCGATCTGAAAACCGAGCCACTGCCTGACACCGTTCGCTGGACACCGGACTGGCAGGAAGTCATCGACGATCCCACCATCGACGCCGTCGACATCTGCCTCCCCACGCCCATGCACCGCGAAGCCATTGAACGCGCCTTCGCAAAAGGCAAGCATGTGCTCTGCGAAAAGCCGATGGCGCTCAGCAATCAGGATTGCGAAGAACTCGTCGCCCTTGCAAAAGCCAGCGGCAAGACCTTCATGATCGCGCACGTTCTGCGGTGGATGCAGCCATATCCGTATGCGTTCGACTTCGTAAAGAAAACAAACAACATCACCACTGCAACACTGCGCCGCAGCACCGGCTACCCACACTGGAGCGGCTGGCTGCGCGACATTAAAGTCAGCGGCGGAGCCATCCCTGATCTTCTTCTTCACGATCTTGATCAAGCGCTGCAATGGTTCGGCGACCCCGTCACCGTAAGCGCCACCAGCATCGGCGAAGTGGATACCATGCGTGCAAGCCTTCGTTACGCAGACAAAGAAATCATCGTCGAAGGTGGATGGCTCGCGCCAGAAACACCCTTCGCCGCATCCTTCTCCATCACCGCAAACGATGCATCGCTAACGTTTGCGGAAGGCAAACTGACGGAAACCCACGGCAACGAATCGCAGGAAGTAAAGCTCCCCGAACACGACGCCTACTACGACGAGATTGCCTACTTCGTCGAATGCTGCCGCACCGGCAGCGCACCCACGCTCTGCACGCCCGAAAGCTCTGCAAAGGCTGTTCGCCTGGCGCTGCTGCTCATGCAATCACGCGACAACAACGGAAAGGAAATCTCATGGCAGTAGCAGAACCATTGGAAACAGGCCTCATCTTCTGGACAGAAAAGGATGCCAACACGCATCTTCAACACTTGAAGAGCTTCGGCCTGCGCGTATGTCAGCTTGGCATCGCGCCGACGCTCGATTGCGCTGCAGCCGTCAACGAGTGGAAAGAAGCGATTGCACGTGAAGGCGTCATCGTCTCTGGCGCTGCCGTTGCCTATCGTGGAGAAGACTACGCCAACCTCGCAAAGGTGCATGAGACCGTAGGATTCACCGCACCGGGCTACGCTGCGGAACGCATCGCACGCACGAAGGAAGCGTCGAACTTCGCTGCGGCTCTCGGCATCACATCGCTGTCATGCCACATCGGCTTCATCCCCGACGAACCCGCATCGCCCATCTTCACCGAACTCGTTGGCATCGCGCGTGAACTCTGCGATGCATGCGCCGCCAACGGTCAGAGCTTCACTCTGGAAACAGGACAGGAAAGCGCCTACACGCTGCTGCAATTCCTCGCCGAGGTGAAGAAGCCAAACCTGCGTGTGAACTTCGATCCCGCCAACATCACCCTCTACGGCATCGGCGATCCCATCGTTGCATTGGACTTGCTGCAGAAGCATGTACTCTCGGTCCACTGCAAGGACGGCACATCACCCAAGGCAATGGGCGAACTCGGCCATGAAGTCGCGCTGGGCGAAGGCGAAGTAGACTTCCCCGCATTCATCGCTCTGCTGAAGAAGATCGGCTTCACCGGCCCGCTCATCATTGAACGCGAAGAGCCCAACGCAGAACAGCGCGACAAGGACATTCGCCTCGCCATCGAGCGCATCGCGCAGTGGAAGCAGCAGGTCGCCTAAGCGAAGCGCATACGGTACGAAGTGGTGTCATCCTGACCGAAAAGAAGCCACTCGAATACATCATTCCAGCAACAAACAAATCCAGAAACGAAGAAGGGGATGGCCAAAGGCCATCCCCTTCTTTCATAACGAAACCGTCGCTTACAGAGGGCGAACGTTCTCAGCCTGCAGACCCTTCGGTCCCTTTACAACTTCGAATTCCACGTTCTGGCCTTCTGCCAGCGAACGGAAGCCCGAAGACTGTACTGCAGTGTGGTGAACGAATACATCACCACCACCGTTTGCACGGCTGATAAATCCAAAACCCTTTGCATCGTTGAACCACTTAACTGTTCCCTGTTCCATGTCTCTGTTCCTTAGTGAAGCTGTATGTACCGACGAACGCAATGTGGAGGTAATGCGGTGACGGTGGAACCAGAAACACGCAAAATGACCAGATCGAATCGTACGATCCTTATTAGGATAGCAGCAAGGCACGTTCGGGTTGGCTGGGTGCATTAGATTCGCACAACGAATGTAAGCTCAGCAAACAGCGCAAACCACGGAAGTGCACCGATAGCGGTGCAAGGCTGCTAATAGTCCCCGCCACCGCCGCCACTTGGCGCAAGATTCTCAAAACGCGTGTAATCCGACAGATACGCCATCTTCACCGAACCCGTAGGACCGTTACGCTGCTTGGCGATGATGATCTCCGCCTGCCCCTTCACATCCTCGTTTTCGCGGTCGTAATACTCCTCGCGATGGATGAAGCACACCACGTCCGCATCCTGCTCGATCGAACCAGACTCACGAAGATCCGAAAGCAACGGCTTCTTATCGCCCTGACGCTGCTCACTTCCACGCGACAACTGCGACAGAGCAATCACCGGCACATTCATTTCCTTGGCCAGCGCCTTCAGACCACGCGAAATCTGTGACACTTCCTGCGTACGGTTTTCCGGCTTGCGTCCACCAGGTCCACTCGCCGCAATCGTCATCAACTGCAGATAGTCGATCAGGATCAGGTCCAGCGAACCCTCCTGCTGCTTCAAACGACGCACCTTCGCACGCATCTCCGTCAGCGTAATGCCCGGCGTATCGTCAATGAACATCTTCGAACTCATCAGTCGATCCAGTGCATTGATGAGCTTCTGCTTGTCTTCACGCGGCAAAAAGCCTGTCTGAATCTTGCGGCTGTTCACCAGAGCCTCGCTGGCCAACATACGGCGCAGCAACGACTCCTTCGACATTTCCAGCGAGAAAACAGCCACCACCTTCTGGTCGCGCACACTGCAGTTCTGCGCAATGTTGATGGCCCACGCCGTCTTGCCCATCGAAGGACGCGCCGCAATGATCATCAGATCGGCCTTCTGCAAGCCGCTCGTCATGCGATCGAACTCGGTGTAATGCGTCTCCAGCCCGGTGATCTCGCGGCCCTGTTCGTAGAGCTGGTCAATGGAACCAAAGCTCTCCGTAACAATCTGCCCAATGTCAGAAAACCCGCGCTTGATGGCGCTTTCGCTGATCTCCATCAGCCGGTTCTCCACATCGCCCAGCACATCCAGCGACACTTCGCTCTGATCCGCGGCGCGATTCAAACCCATCTCGCACACCTGCATCAGCTTGCGCAGAATCGACTTGTCCTTCACCACCTGCACATAGTTTTCAATCGCCAGGTGGCGCGGCAAATCTTCCGTCAGCGAGATCAGATAAGGACGTCCACCGATGGCTTCCAATTCCTTGCGACGAATCAGCACTTCAGCCACCGTCACAAAGTCGATGGCGTGGCCCATGTCGGACAGTTCCTGCATGCAGCCATAAATGCGCTTGTGCGAGTCCAGCGAAAAGTCATCCGCAATCAGCTTCGCCGTGGCATCCACAACGGCCACCGGGTCAGACAACATGGCGCCAAGAATCACGCGTTCCGTGTGTACGGATGCGGGAAGCCCGTCGCGCTCGACGATCTGGAGGAAGGTTGCCATGGGTGTGTTCTCCTGCGCTTAACTACCGGCGCTCGTGGAGCGGGTGCAGCATTGCGTTTGTACAGAATATGCAGACGGCGGCTCGGTAAAACAGGTCTTGCAGCCTCGCCTAGTTCAGAGTACAGCCTCTGCCACGAGCCCGCTTTTGCCCAAGATCTGCAGCAGCCTCACCCTGCCCAGACTCAATTATTCACAGTCTGTTAGCAAGCCATGTAAGCTCTCAGGTGCCTTTGCAGTTACGTTTGCACCCGTTATCCACAAACAGCCTGTGGATTGCCTATAAGAACTGTGGATTACTGTGAATTCTGAGGAAGAAACCATGTCACAGAAAGATTCGCTACCCATTCCCGCCGCCGCATCGCGCGATCCCCGTTCGCTGGAGGTCCTTCGCGTGTGGATCGCCAACGGTGAACAGCACGTAGCGCTTGCCTTTGGCATGTGGGAAGACCCATCCGCATGGGGCCTGCTGCTGGCGGACCTCGCCCGCCACATCGCCGAAGCCCACGCACAACAGGACGAGCAGGTCGACGCCGAAGACTTTCTGGAACAGATCCGCGCCGGGTTTGAAGCAGAACTCGACGCCCCCACGGACGACGTAAGCGGCAGCGTGCAGTAACAACGGAGGCAGCCATGAATGGAAAGCTGATCGGCTTCGCACCCATCACCGACGCAGATCGCGCAAAAGCTTTCTACGCCGATGTGCTGGGCCTAACCTTCGTGGGAGATGACGGCTTCGCCCTCATCTTCCGTAGCGGCGCAAACATGGTTCGCCTCGCGAAGATGCCAAAGGTGGAACCAGCCCAGTTCACCATCCTGGGCTGGGAGACCACCTCCATTGAAGACGACGTGCAATCCCTCACAAGCAAAGGCGTGGAGTTCTCCCGCTTCGGCTTCATGGAGCAGGACGCGCTCGGCATCTGGACCGCACCCGGCGGCGACAAAGTCGCCTGGTTCAAAGACCCGGACGGCAACACACTCAGCCTGTCGCAACACATCTCTGCGTAAACGCGAACGGAACCGTGCTACAAACGGAGCATCCCTATTGCTTCCGAGGTTCCCACCGATGCGCCTTCTGCCGCTTGCGCTGGCTGTTGCCGTTGTTGCCTCCACCGCTGCTGCCCAGCAGCGAAGCACCTCACCGGAACCCATGTCACCGCCGCCGATTCCAATCCCGGCGAACCTGCCCGTGCTTCCCGCAGCCCAACAGGCAAAGATGGATCACGACCTCCTCGAGATCGACATCGAGCAACTGCACCAACTCTACAGACAGCGCAAATACACGGTGGAACAGGTCACGCGCTGGTACATGGGCCGGATCGCGAAGTACAACGGCATCTACCGCGCAGTCCAAACGGTGAACACCGAAGACGCCCTCGCAACAGCGAAGGCGCAGGACACCGCAAAGTTCGACGCAACGAAGCCGCTATGGGGCATCCCCGTAGTCATTAAGGCCAACACCGCGGTCAAAGGCCTGATCGACAGTGACGGCTGGCAAGGCTTCGCCCTTCCCGGCCACGAGTTCATCGCGCCCAAAGATGCAACCGTCGTAGCCCGCCTGCGCGCAGCGGGAGCGATCATCCTCGGCATCACCAACATGCCGGACTTCGCCGCCAGCGACACCAACCGCTCCACCGCCTTCGGCCGTACCGGCAACGCGTATGACGTACGCTTCTCTCCCGGCGGCTCCAGTGGAGGAACCGTCACCGCCGTCACCAGCAACATGGCCATGCTGGGCACCGGAACCGACACCGCCAACAGCATCCGCATGCCAGCGGGGACAAGCGCGGTCGTAGGCGTCCTTCCCACACGAGGCCTCGTCAGCATCGCAGGCATCGCCCCGCTCGACTGGCTGCTGGACAACACCGGCCCCATCGCCCGCAACGTGACCGACGCCACCATCGCCCTCGGTGCAATGAACGGTAGCGGCCACCCCGCCGATCCCCTCGACTTCCGCACCGAGGGCACAGGCCGCACCGAAGGCGCAGACACAGCACAGCTCGGCCCCTATCTTCCCTACCTGAAGAAGGACGCCCTCAAAGGCAAACGATTCGCCGTCCCCGCCTTCATGCTCAGCGGCAACACTGGCTTCGGCGTCTCCGTCGCACCCCGTCCCACCAACGGCATGCGCCCTGAAACCCGCGCCATGTTGATGAAAGCCATCGACCAGTTCCGCGCAGCCGGCGCGGAAGTCATCATCGACGACACCTTCATGCCCGACACCTTCGCGCAAGCCGTGCGCAAGGTCAACACGCGCGCCTACCGCCGCGACGGCACCAACCAGTGGCTGGCCGAGTTCGGCCCCGCTGAATACCGCTCGGTCGACGCCTACGAAAAAGCCATCGGCTCACCCCTCCCGGCAACCGTCACCGGCATCAGTCCGCCGGGAGCACCCGCGAATCCAAACCGCCCGCAGACTCCGCAGGTTCTGCTCAAGGGCGACCCCAATGCCGACGAATCCTACTTCGCCCCGCGCAAAGCGGCGCTCGCCCTGTTCCTCTCCGAACTCGACCGCCTCCACCTCGACGGCGTGATCTACCCCAGCGCGCAGATGCCGCCACCAGACGAAACCATGCCCCAGAACGGCCAACTTTCCAGCGGCCCGCACTCCTCCACCGGCTGGAACAACAACATCGGCGTCCCTGCCGTGGTGGTTCCGGCTGGTTTCTACGACAGCGGCCTGCCCTTCGGCCTCGAGATCAGCACACGCCCCTGGCACGACGGCGACCTCCTCGGCTGGGCCTATGCCTATGAACAGGTGACCAGGCTGCGCAAGCCGCCTACTCTGGTTGAGGCTGGTCTATTGCCGAATGCCCGTTAATCCCAACACGTTACGGGGCGGGTACCAGCGGTAGAAAAGTCACATCGATCAGGTCAAACTTGCATCCAATACCTGATACCCCGAGTGGCTGGCGTAGATCGTCGCTGTGGCGATTTTGCGCCAGTCAATACACTGGACGTTTGGAAACGATGAAGCACGCTCGAAGGAACTCACTGCTGCTCCTGGCGCTCTTACCAGCGCTGGGTGGTTGCCTTCGTACGACGCGCTCCGTCATGAAGACCCATCATCCGGACCAGGTGCTTTCGTCATCGCTCGATCAGGTCGTTAAGTCCACCACGGATCGCTACAACAGCATCAAGACCCTGAAAGCCTCCGTTGAGATGCAAGCCTCAACCGGCGGCGGCAAGCAGGGCAAGGTCGTCGACTACACCTCGTTCAACGGTTACATCCTCA
This sequence comes from Terriglobus sp. TAA 43, assembly GCF_000800015.1. Classification (NCBI taxonomy): domain Bacteria; kingdom Pseudomonadati; phylum Acidobacteriota; class Terriglobia; order Terriglobales; family Acidobacteriaceae; genus Terriglobus; species Terriglobus sp. TAA 43. The sequence goes on along the minus strand of NZ_JUGR01000001.1, from coordinate 2,794,296 downwards.
TCCGCAAGCCCGGCGACTTCCATTTCCTTGGACTGCTCCCCGCCATTCACACGCGGATGATCGACATGGTCACCAACGGCCAGAACTTCACACTCGTGATCCCGCCCAAGAGCCGCGCTGTCACCGGCTCCAACACGGTCACCACGCCGTCGAAGAACGCGCTGGAAAACCTGCGGCCTGACATGTTCACGGACTCGCTTCTGATCCAGAGCGCGAAGACTGGCGAACTCGTCTCCATGACCTCCGACGATCGCATCTACCAGCCCGACCCCACAAAGAAATACATCGTGGACGAGCCGGAATATGAGTTCGGTATCTATCGCCCGGTAGAGAACAGCCAGGAACTGAAGACGCAGCGCGTCATCCACATTGGCCGTTCCACGCTGCTGCCCTACCAGCAAGACATCTACGACGAGAAGGGCCAGCTGGTCACGGTCGCCAACTACAGCGACTACAAAATGTTCGGCGAGACCACCTTCCCCTCGAAGATCACCATCCGTCGGCCTCAGGACGAGATCACGCTGAACATGACCATCACGGAACTCTCCGTGAATCAAACGCTGGAAGACGACCAGTTCGAAGCTCCCAAGATCCCCGCGAGCTATTCCGTAGAACACCTCCCGTAGTTACTTATCGTCTTCCATGCTGCTTCTGAGCTTAGGTAAGAAACCTAACGGTATCAGCAGCGCTTTCAGGCGGTCATTCGTGTGCGCAGCGAAGAATCCCAACGCATCCTAGCGCAGCGACAGTTTCAAACCCTTCCAGCCACACACCTAAGCCAGCTTCGCGAAGTGAAGCTCATACGTCCGCAAGGTCGTCATCCTGAGCGGAGCCGAAGGACCTGCATTCCTCAACACCACTACAACGCATCAAGAAAACAAAAAGGCGGATGGCAATCGCCATCCGCCTTCACGTCCTTACGACGATTACAACAACTCAAACGCATACACTGTATCGCCCGAAGCCGCGATCACGTACTGATGTCCATCCAGAACAAACGTCTGCGGAGCATTCGTGATGCTGCCAATGTGCGCGTGCCACAGCGGATTGCCATTCGCCGTATCGAATGCCACCAGGTTGCCCGAACCGTCGCCGCTGAACAGCAGACCACCAGCCGTCGCCAGCAAACCGCCGCCGCCCGTGCCCTGTCCATACAGCGCATGACGCCACCGCGCCTTGCCCGTCTTGTAGTCGATACCCGAGATGTAGTTCGAGTACGTACCGATGGAAAGCTCATCCTTGCCACCCAATCCCATAGCGCCACGCGGATCAGGATCAGTCAGGAACGCCTCGGAGAATCCGTTGTTCTCATACTGGTACAGCAGACCCGTCTGCGGCGAATAAGCCGGAGGCTGCCAGTTCACAGTACCGCCCGAAGCCGGTGAGATAAGGCTGCCACCAATCGAAGCATCCTTAGCCGGATCAGGATACGGTCCACCACGTGGCGTCAGCTTGTTCGACCAGTTCGTCGTCTCGCCATACTTCGTGGTCAACAGATGCTCACCCGTCACACGATCCACCACAAAGAAGTAGCCGTTACGAGCAGCCGTCACAGCCAGCTTCCGCTTGCGTCCGTTGAACACACCGTCCACCAGCACCGGCGTCTGCGCGGAATCGTAATCGTGCGTGTCATGCGGCGAAGTGGACATGTACCACTTCAGCTTGCCGGTATCCACATCCAGCGCCACCAGCGAGCAGGCGTACAGATTGTCGCCGTCGCCGCGGTTGCCGTTCGTCCAGCTCGGCGTGGGATTGCCCGTGCTCATGATGTAGTAGTTCGTCTCCGGGTCATACGCACCCGTCACCCAGGTACCGCCGCCACCATGGCGAGCAGCATCCAGGTTCTTCCACGAATCAAGACCGGGATCGCCAGCATTCTGCGGCGTCACGTACCACGTCCACTGCAGCTCACCAGTCTCAGGATCAAACGACTTCAAAAAGCTCGGCGCATCAATGTCGTTACCCACGCCTGCAATTACATGGTTCTTGATCACAATCGGCGCGGGTGTGGCGAAGTATCCGCCCTCCACATCGGCCAGCTTCTTATGCCAGCGTTCCTTGCCCGTCTTCACTTCCAGCGAAACAAGATAGTCATCCGGCGTCTCGAAGAAGAGATAGTCCTTATATAAAGCAACGCCGCGATTGCCAATGTGCGTACCGCCACGCGTCTTCCAGTAGTAGTGCCACAGCACTTCACCGCTGCGTGCATCCACGGCATAGGTGTTGTCCGGCTGCGTCACATAAAGGATGCCATCGTGCTGCAGGATGGTGCCCTTGATACCGCCAGCACCCAATCCGCCGGGGCCTTGGCCACCAGTGATCAGCGTAGGACGAACCTTGCTATAGCCGGTTAGCGGCGCAAGCCCGTCACCCGGCGTCATCTTCGACGTCCACGCCAGCGTCAGGTGCTTCACCGTCTGCCGGTTCACAGCCGTCAACGCACTGTAGCGGCGCGCGGTGTAATCACCGTTGTAGGTCAGCCACTCGTTCTGCAGAGGCTTTGCGATATCCGCATTGGTCACGTTCTGCGCTGGCGCCAAAGGAGCCAGCAACAGGGCAGCAGCAAAAGTTAGGAGTCGTCGCGCCATCACTTCAGGGTCACCAGGTAAGCCGTTATGTCGTGAATGTCTTTGTCTGTGTACTTGGGCAGCAGGCTGCGATGCGCATCCAGCGGATCTTTCACCACCACCTTCGGCACCGCGCCATTGCGCTCAAACGTCTGCTGCGTGCCGTCTTCCACCTTCAGCGTCACCAGGAAGTCATCCACGTGAATCAGTGTTCCGCTCACCGCCGCCTTGCCCGGTTCCGTGACGGTCGCCGTCACCACAACCGGCGTCGCGCCCAGGTAGGTGCCACGCAGCCACGCAGCCTGCAACAGCTTGGGCGAAGCCACCTTCTTGGCAAATCCCTTCAGATCGCCCTCCGCAGAGTGGCAGGAGCCGCACGTCTTCGCAAACGTGGCCTTACCCACAGTCGCATCGCCCACCACAATGTTTGGCTGCTTCTGTGCGTCATACGGTGCGCGTCCCTGGCTTCCAATCAACGCCAACATGCTGCGAACGTAAGCACCCACAGCCAGGGCATCGGCATTGGAAATGTCGACCTTGTGCGTCTGCATGCCGGTCCACTGGCCCAGCATGATCGGCGTCAGGTGATCGTTGCCATGATCGGTCAGCGCAGGCTGCGAACGCAGAATGTTCACACCCGTATCCGTTCCGCGCAGATCGTCCGCGTGGCAGGAAGCGCATTTCTGCGCATAGACCTGCTTGCCGTGTTCCACGGCCTTCGGGTCTTCCGCAGGACGCTTCGGTGCCTGGTTAAACGTAGACGTTTCGATATGCTGCGCTGCCGCATAAGGCGCGCACGCTGCAACCGTAAGAAGAAATGCACCCGCTGCAGAGAGACGGTGAACACTTCGGTTGAGATTCCATTTCCGCATTCAGAAAGTCCTTGGCAAAGAAACAGTGTTGCGTCGTTCGAGAGGAGTTAGCGCTTGGAAAGATCGCGAATCCAGATGTCCTTAAACTGCATGTTGCCCGCGCCGCCTGCATGAAGCTGCAGCGCAAGCTTTCCATCGGGAGCGCCCGGCTTCGGATCGGTGAAGTCCACCATGGGCACGCCGTTCAAACGCGAACGATAACGATTGCCGATGACCTCAACAAGATAGTCGTTCCACTCGCCCTTGCGCACCACGCCCTCATTCTCAGGCGACGGCCAGACCACCCAGCCACGGCCATCTTCGGCATACACGCCAGCCGTGTGGTGCATCATCGTGCAGTCAATCTCAAACTGCATGCCCGTCTTGGCATCCACGCCATCGAAGCTCGTGTGGAAGAACACGCCGCTGTTGCCATCGCCCACGCACTTGAAGCGCAGCGACAACTGAAAGTCCTTGTAGTCCTTGTCCGTCTCCAGGTAGCCGTAGGCCTTCGTCAGACCCTTGCCGTGCAGAATGCCATCGCCTTCCACGGTCCAGCTCTCCGCACCAATCGGCGTCCATCCGGTCAGGTCCTTCTCATTAAAGAGCTGGATCCAGTCCATGCCAGGACGAACAGGCTTGGGTGCGGCCGTCTGCATCTGCGTCGTCGCGGTCACACCGGTCGACAGAAGAAGGGCCGTTACACCCGCAATGCGCACCGCTGTGCGACCAAACGAAGAGCGAAAAGCAAAAGCCTGGCCCATGTGCAGGAACCCCGGAAAAGGAATTAATTAAACGAGCAAAATAAGCATACATGCAGCCCTACACGGCGCAATACCCTCGCCCATAAACTCTGTAAGCACAATGCCCCGCCGCGGGAAGCGTGCCAGCATGCGAAGCGAACCTGGGATATAGCGCGATAGCGCGACCACGCGAAGCGTCGAGAACGGTACGAAGTACCTTAAACCCCGACCGGCGGCGCGACCTCCACCAATCCTTCGCTGCTCTTCCCCGGTTTGTGGCCATTCAGCGCAAAGAACAGAACATACGCGTAGCAAACCAGCACCACCAGGAAACTCGGCTGATAGCCATAATGGTCGGCCACCCAGCCCTGAATCTCCGGCACCACCGCGCCGCCCACAATCATCATCACCAGCAGCCCCGAAGCCTGGCTCGTGTACTTGCCAAGTCCTTCAATCGACATGGGGAAGATGCACGGCCACATCACCGAGTTATAAAGTCCGCACGAAACCACTGCCCACATCGCAGGCGAACCATGCCCCAGAATCGCCAGCGTGATCGCCAGCACGCCAAACGCGCTCACAAATGCCAGCGCATGCGACTGCTTCACATGCCGCAGCGCAACAAAGCCGATGAAACGCGCCACCATCGCGCCGCCCCAGTACAGCGACACATACTTCGCTGCCTGCAGATGCGGCATGCTGCCCATCGAAGGCTGCCCGAGGTAGTTGATGATCAGGCTGCCCACGGTCACTTCCGCGCCGACGTAAAAGAAGATTCCCAGCATCCCAAACCGGAGCTGCCGAAAATCCCACGCACTCCCTTGCAGTTTCTCGTGCGCCTCCGCCTGCGGAATTAGTTCCGGCAGATGCACCAGTCGCACCACCAGCGCCATAGCAAACGCCATCAGCCCCAGCACCACATACGGCATCCGCACACTGCGAGCCAACTCAGCCGTCGTCGCACCAGCCGCCACAAAGATGAACATCGCGCCCACATGCGGAGCCAGCGTTCCGCCCAGCGAATTCAATCCACCCGCCAGGTTCAATCGCGAAGCAGCCTTCGAAGGATCACCCAGCGCGCTGATGTACGGATTCACCGCCACCTGCAACAGCGCCAACCCGCAACCCACCACAAACAACGCAAACAAAAACAGCGGATACGTAATCAGCAACGACGCCGGCAGAAACAGCATCAATCCGCAGCCAATCACAGCCATCGCCGCGATCATGCCATTGCGATAACCAATGCGCCCCACAATCTTGCCCGAAGGAATCGCCAGCAGAAAGTACGCTCCGAAGAAGGCGAACTGCACCAGCAGCGCCTTCACATTCGTGAGCTGAAACAGATCCTTGAAGTGCGGCACCAGCACGTCATTCATCGCAGTGATGAAACCAATGCCACCAAACAGCGCAACAATCAGCGCCAATTGAACCGTGTACTTACCTTCCGCTGCTGCGGCCGAGGTGCGAACCTCACCGTGACTCGAAATCGCCAACGCCCCTCCAGGAGAAACCGTGCCTTAACAATGCGTGCTTGGTTCGCAGCTTACCTGAACACGCAACAGACACGAAATATCGCGGCGTAACGTCAGCGGTTCCCTCTCGTCGGCAAATCAGGAAACGCAATGATGCGCTGGTCGAGCGGCAGCGCGTTTTCGACTCGACGAGGAGCAGGCAACACGCGATGAGCAATGGCAGTCCCCTTCGCCTCAGCTTCATCAAAAGCCTCAGTGCTGGGTATCTGTCCAGTGACTGAGAAGGAGTCGATCGCGTAGGGCAGCCCGTTCGAAGCCAGCGATGAAGGCTCAGCCATCAGCTGGAAATGAAGATGAGGCGCAACCGAATTGCCGGTATTGCCGACCAGCCCAAGAACCTCGCCAGGATGAACCTTCTCGCCTTCGTGGACGCGAATACTGCGAGGCTGCATATGCGCGTACATCGCAAAGACATGGCCGCCAAGCCGCGGATCATCAAGCCGCAGAATCACCGAGTTCCCATCCGCCTTATCCAGCGAGATGCCCTCGGGATACTTGCCAGGAGTCTGTTCCGGAAGATCATCCACAACAGAAACAACCGTAGCGTCGGCAACGGCAAGCGCGGGCTTACCGAAGATCGTGTAGCTCTTGAGATTCTCACGAGGCCCGGAATAGATCCTGCCCTGCGAATCCAACTGCTCCCAATCCACAGCGAAGCGCTGAGCCAACCACACATGATTGTTCACTCCCAGCGCGGCCCGCATGTGACGACTCGAATCGCAACACGAGTCAGCCGAAACATAATTGCCACCAGCCAGAGGAGGATGAATAACCGCCACCGTCTGTCGAGACGGCACAGTCTCACCTCCGGCCATCACGAGGTGTTGAAACGCAGGCGGTGCCGCAGCAATGAACGTCGTGACGCGATGCGTCAGACGACGCGGAACAGCAGCACCTCCAGGCAGCGTGATGTGAACAAAGAGAAGCGCCTGCGAGCTTTTCGCCAGCGTACCCGTTGCGTCGCGCAGCCCCACAGGCTGCAAACGAGTAGCAACCGTCTTGGCGTCCATCGTCTGAATGACTGTACCGTCGCCAAGAATATCGACACTCTGCACAGCAATGTCACCGCTGGAGAAGTTCAACATCCACAGCTCGTACACAAGGTGCGTGTTGCCATCCGACCCAGTAAAGACCACCGGAGCATCTTGCACTGACAGAATGAGAGGCGTGGGCTTCTCAGCTGCATGAGCCGCAGTCAGTGCCAATGAAAGAGTGAGTGCAACACCAACCATGATCCGATGAAGCAATCTGCAGAGAAACATGCGGTAGTTCTCCAGGCAACTCGCGTACTTGCTTCGCAGCTTACCTGAAAGCCCCCACACCGCTTCTAAATTTCACGCGCACCGTTTTACAGTTTTTCGATATCAGGCAGAACCCACGTCTTCTCGAAGAGCGCCTCAGTCGGACCATACAACCGGAACATCACTTCGAATTGCCGCGACGGATCAGTCGGAACCCAATTCGCATCCTTACCGCTGGGAGCCTTCGGCCCAAAGTAGATATCTACCGATCCATCCGCGTTCTTCTGCAACGTCGTGTCATTCGAAGCGCGGCTTGCACGATCAAGATTCTTCACCAGTGCATGCGTCTCACGGTCATACACCGTCGCCGACCAATACTGCTTCGTCGGCGGATCAGCCGGCACATGCAGACGGTACGTGTTCTTGCCCTCGAACGTATCGCCGTTCTTGTCCTTGCTCTCCATCAGATAGAACTGCGCCTTGCCCAGCCGTTTGATCCCGATGTAGCCCAGCGAATAAGTCAGCCCGCGAGCATCCACAGGATAGATATCCGTTTCTGCATAACCTGATGATCCAGCTCTGACAAGATCCGGCATCGCAGGCAAAGCCCATCGCGCGCTAGAAAAGAACGGAGGAAACCCGGCCTGATAAAGCCCATCGATGTAAGCATGCGCGTCCACAGCCGCACTCTTCAAAGCATCGGTCATTGCCGGATCCGGATGAAAGGGCTTGCCCTTCTCAATGCCAATTGTCTTCAGTACATCAATCATCGCCTTGTCACGCGTCTGCCAGGGCTCGATCTGAACGATGCGGTCAAGCGACCGAAAGAACCGAACGTCAAAAGGAATCGTCGAGTCGTAGAGTGTGTCCTTCGCATCCGTAAACTTCGTCTCTGCCGGACGCGACGCCCGACCAAGCGGATAGACCTTCAACCGTCTCCCATATGCCTCAGCCTTCGCCACGTCCTCATCACTGTGGCTGGGGAGGTTGGACCGCAACAGCGCGTAACCGCCATACGTCTCCGACCGCAGCGGAATATACCCATCAGGAATTTTGTCTTTGTATCCCGGCGGCAGCACCAGGTACTTCCCTCCCTTACCCTGATCCGCCCCCGCCGGCCCCACATCTTCCAGTGGCATTTGCCATACGGTCACAATGTTTGCGGCAAACGACCCCGTATCCGCAGGAGGAACTTCAATCACCACCGGCCCTGCATCCCGCGTATTCGTGAAGATCATGAAATACAACGCATCAGGATTCGGTGTCAGCGTCTGGTTCTTCCACGTCACAGGCTTTGACCAGTACACAACCTCGTTCTGTTTCGACGAAGTCTTGTGGAGCATCTCCTGCAGCATCAGGTCGTAGTTCACAGCGGGCATGCCCCAGATCACCGCCTGCATAGCACGCGCATGAAGAACAGACGCGTTTACATCACCACCCGCATTCTGACCTGACATCGGCGTCTCCTGTTTCGTGTGCTGTTCACATGCAACGAGCGAAAGCATGAACAACGTAACGAAGATCGATCGCGCTACTTTGGAGCGCATACTCACCATCGTTTTCTCCTGGAAACATTCCTGCGTCCCTGCTTCAGACCGTTCAGATCAAAAAGCTCCGCCCTACTTCACTTCAACAAAATCCGCAGGCTTCCAACTGCCATCAAACGCACCCTGCTCCGGCCCATAAATGCGGAAGTAAGTGAACCATCCCTTGCCGGGAATCGTTTTGATCCACTCGTTCTCATGACCCGCCGGTGCTGTCGGCCCAAAGTAAAGTTCCGTTGGCTGCGTCTTTGAAATGTTCTTCAACTCAAACATCGATCGCAGCGCCGCCTTCCCTTGATCCGTCGCCACCTGGCTGCGCGTGTCCGTGTCATACACCGTCACTGACCAGAAAAGTTTTCCCGGCACCGGCTGCGGCACACTCAGCTTGTAGCTCTTGCCGCCATCCAGCGTGTTGCCATCGCTGTCGCGCGCACCCAACCAATAAAGCGACCCCGCCATCGGGTCGCGCCGGAACATCGCATGCGACGCGCCAATCGCCTGATAGAACCACTTATCCCTCGCTACCAGGTCGTTGTAAGTCGCCGTATTGAAATCGCCGTCTTCATAGCGCAGCGCCGCCCATTCCCACTTGCGGTCCGGCCACACCACACGGTCGGGCCTGCGGTCGTTGAACGACTCCACACGCATCTGCCCGTTCGCAATCTTCGCTGCCTTCTCCAGAATCGAGGTCATGCGCGCATCCGGCTGGAACGGCTTGCCCTTCTCAATCCCCAACGCCGCCAACTGGCCATACCAGAAGTGAAAGCGCTGATTCGGAACCTCCGAATTGATCACCTCATACAGTTGCTGCCAGTACTGAATGTTGCCTTCCCATGCCAGCGGAGTCGTGTCCTGCGGCATCGGCGTCAGGTCCAGCCACTGCAATTCAGGCCATCCCGGCGTCGGCTTCAGCGGATGCACCTTCGTCGTCTTGATGAGCGCAATCGCCCCCGCCACATCGCCACCCACCGGCAGCGAACGAATGCCCACCAGCATCATGTTCGACGGCGAATTCGCCACACGATATCCCGCCGGCACAGCGTCCTTGTAACCCGGCGGCAAAAACACCACCTTGTCACCCTGACCATGCGCTGGCCCCGGTATTCCAAGATCAGCAATCCAAAGCTGATTCACATCCATCGCAATGCAAATCAGCGGTCCTGGCGGCAGCTCAATCACCATCGGCCCATTCGAAAGATCAATCAACGCGGGCGCATACGGCGTATCGGAATTAAGCGTGTAGCCAACATGCTTCGGCTTCGTATCCAGCGTGCCAAAAACCTTGTTCGGCACAATGCCCAGCTTCAAGTTGCCGACAAAGATCGCGTGACCAGACACCGTGGGATAGAAGAACTTATAAGCCTCAACCGCACGATTCAGATCGTTATCGTCATAGGCTTTCGTAGCCGCATCCTGAGTCGCAAACCCACGCTCAAACGCGTAGGGTCCAGCCGCATCTTGCGCAGGCGTCGTATCGGACTTGGGCTTCTCACATCCTGTAAACGTCAGTGCCATCAAAGCCACTCCCACAGTCAACCAACGACTCGCTCGCTGCATACGTTTCTCCTGAAAATTAGGAAACGAATCTTCCGGTTTCCCCACGTCCTTGCAGTGACATTGGTAAACCCTCTGGATAGGCGGGAGTACTGTTAGAAACGACAGGCCACACCTTCGCCTTCCATGCGCCTGTGCGGGCGCGCAGAGGAGCCACCCACGCGGAAAAACTGTTTATTCCAAAATTCCGTGGTCGGTTTGTAGAATTGGTGTCCAGCCGTTCGTCGACTAGTAAAGGCGGCCAATCCCCGACCCCGCCTGACCGAGGTGTGAGATGTCGTTTTTCCGCGATCTGAAAGTTGCCGCACGTTCCCTGGCGCGTGTTCCTGCGCTATGGATTACAGTCGCCCTCACGTTGGCATTGGGCATCGGCGCCAACGCTGCGATCTTCAGCGTCGTGCGTGCTGTGCTGCTTCGTCCGCTGGCGAATAACGATGAGGCCCGACTGCTGTATCTCCGCCAGAGCGCCCCGGGCCTCGGCCAGGACAACGCAACGTTCTCGGTCCCTGAAATCAAAGACATCGGCACCGGTCTGAAGTCCATTAAGGAGCTGGGCACATTCTCCGAGGTCGATTTCACGGTCGTTGGCCTCGGCACGCCACGAGAAATTCCGGCAGGCGTAGTGGATGGAAACTACTTCGATGTCATGGGTCTGCACCCCGTGCTCGGACGTCTTCTCACTCCCGCCGATGACGGCCAGAATGCCGCCGGAGCCATCGTGCTCACCTATCACTTCTGGAGAGCATCGCTGCACTCCGATCCCACCGTGATCGGAAAAACTGTCCGATTGGAAGGCCCCACCGGCGCACGATCCGCGACCGTGGTCGGCGTGCTGGAGCCATCCGTCCCCTATCCCGTGTCGACTGAAATCATCGCCAACCTCGTCACCAGCCCGCATCACCTCTCCGCTACCATGGTCACGGGCCGCGAGCATCGCATGACCGAGGTCTTCGCGCGCCTCTCCCCCAACGCCACGCTGGACAACGCACGCGCAGAACTGCGAACCGCATACGGCGCAATGGTGTCCGCACATCCTGAGGTCTACAAGGCGGAAGACCACTACCAGATCGACGTAACGCGCATGCACGATCAGATCAATTCGCGCGCCAATACCATCTTGTGGATACTCTTCGCGGCTTCGGGTCTGCTCTTCGTCATCGCAAGCTCAAACGTCGCCAATCTTGTGCTCGCACGAACGGTGCGCCGCGAATCAGAACTCGCAATACGCTCGGCACTGGGTGCGAGCCATGCTGCACTGCGCCGCTCTCTGTTGGCCGAAAGCCTCATCCTCTGCGGCAGCGGGGCAATCGCGGCAGTCGCCCTCGCTATACCAATGGTCGCCGTACTCGGTCGTTATGCATCGCGCTTCTCCGTCCGCGCCAATGACCTCACACTCGATTTCAGCATGGTGTGGTTCGGCATTGCGCTCGCGTTGGCAGCGGCGGTCTTTCTCGCATTCATTCCACGCCTCCCATCAGCAGACTCACCACAAGGTGGCCTCACCGGTCGTGGAGCACGCATCGCTGGAGGCAGCAGTCGTCGCCTCCGCATCTTCGCAGTAACGCAGATCGCAGCCTCCTTCCTGTTGCTTGGCGGAGCATGCGTGCTCATGAAAACTCTCTTCGTGCTGGAGCAGACGCGCCCGCCCTACGATTCGGCCAACGTTCTCGCAGTGAATCTTCCACTTATGTCGTTCGGAAAAACACCTCTGCAGGTGGATGAGTTCTATCGCGAAGTGCAACGTCGTGTGAGCGCGCTGCCTGGCGTCGAGCACGTGTCATCAGGCTTCGGCACACCCTGGCGCGACGATCGTGGCCTCGGCATCAGCTTTCAATTCGCTGCAGAAGGCGCCAAGCGCGACAACGGCGAAGACTTCCGCGCAAAGTTCCGAGTCGTGTCGCCGGGATTCTTCGATACCTTCGGTGTACCGCTGAAGGAAGGTCGCGACTTTAAAGACAGCGACCGCGACGGCTCCGAACGTGTCGTCATCATCAGCCAGAGCCTCGCCAAAATGCTTTACCCCGGACAGGACGCGCTCAACCGTACCGTGCGCTGGACAGACGGCGTCATCAAGTTTGTTGGCATCAGCCCTGAGCCAAGGCGAATCATCGCCGTGGTGCCCGACTTCGACGACGAAAACATCATCCCCGCACCGGCCATGACGATCTATGAGCCCGTCGAACAGGAACAAGGATGGACAGGCCGTCTCTTCGTACGCACCAAGCAGGACGCGTATTCCGTGGTCCCCGCCATCACACAAATCGTTCATGATCTATCGGCAGATCAGCCCGTTGAAAAGGCCAGCACACTCGGAGACGTGCGCGCAGAAGTGCTCACACCCGATCGCCTCAACGCGATTGTCTTCGGCGGATTCGCCGCCGTGGCCCTCTTAATCTCCGTGGTGGGCGTAGCAGGCGTTCTCGCATTCTCTGTCAGCAGCCGCACGCGCGAGTTCGGAATCCGCATGGCAATGGGCGCTCTACCGCGCAACATTCTCACCAACGTTCTGGCGGAAGGCCTCACGATGGCCGGCATCGGTGTGGCCGCAGGCGTGGTGATAGGTTTTGCACTCACACGCATCGTCGCCAGATACGTTACAGCGATCCATCAGCCTGGCTCACTCGCATTCGTCGCATCCGCCATAGCCATTCTCGCCGCAGCCATCATCGCATCCGCCATTCCCGCGGCACGTGCCGCAAAAGTCGACGCCGCGGAAGCACTACGTTCCGAATAACTCGCCATTCCCAACAAAAATCGAAAACGATCTCATGACGATTGAAACAGTGAGGCCCGCAAACGATGCGGGCCTCATTCATTTCGCTTACTCAGAGTCTTACTTGGACCAGGGAGGAACCACACCATTGACGCGGGCATAAGCGATGGACTGGCCCAGATGCTCATGCTGATCCGCAATCAGTAGCATCACCGCATCCTGTTTGGTCATATCTCGTCCAAACAGTTTGACCGAAGACTTCAGATCGCTATCGGAAAGCCCGCGAATAGCACTTTGCAAATCTGCGTAAGAGGACTTCAGCGCATCCTGCAGTTTGGTCGGATCGGTGATCGGAGCGGGTTTGGATGCAGCTCCAGAAGCGCCGGTGAGAACCCGCGTCAACATCCCGTTTTCAACCACGATCAGATTCAGCACCTCTCCCATGGAACGCACTCCGGGGCCGGGCTTCCAGTCATATTTGTCAGCCATGACTCGAGCAATTCCGGTGAACTTGTCAGAGAGCTTGCCCGCATCCGACGCATAAGCGCTCTGAATGCCAGAAGCGGATTGTGCCTTCATCCCCGGCACGGCGAATGCGAGAAGAAGGACTAGTACAGACGCGATAGGGACAAGGCGCTTGATCTTCAAGGTTCAGCCTCTTTCTGCCCAATGTGGGCGACAACACGGTTCAGCGAAACGGTAACAGAAACGTACCGGCTTTACTTGTTAGGAGTGACGTGAGGATTGGCAAAATGTACCGTTATCGCTGCGGATCGGATCATTTTTATTCGTGGCCTCACCCCCGTGAGCCTAAACCCGTGTGTCAGCCCATCGCTCGCCCATTTCAATGGAAGGCGATGGCGAACTGCACTTAGTCGCACAAGCAGGATTTGCCCTGATCAAAGGTTCAACTTTTCTTACAGCAAGTTCCATGTACGCTAACCACCATGGAAGTCCATCTCATCGACGGCACGTACGAACTCTTCCGCCACTTCTACGCATGGCCCTCCATGCGCGATGCCGACGGCAACGAAGTCGGTGCAGTGAAGGGTGTACTCGCATCCATCCTCGCCATGGTGAAAGAAGGAGCCACACACATCGGCGTAGCCACCGATCACGTCATCGAATCCTTCCGCAACGATCTATGGCCCGGCTACAAAACCGGCGAAGGCATCGATCCCGATCTGTGGCAACAATTTCCGTTACTCGAAGAAGCGCTGCAGGCGATGGGCATCGTCACCTGGGCCATGACGAATGAAGAGGCAGACGACGCACTCGCCTCCGCAGCCCACATCGCTGCACTCGATCCGCGCGTCACACGCGTGCTCATCTGCACACCAGACAAAGACCTCTCACAATGCGTGCAGGGCACACGCGTAGTGCAGATGGATCGCCGCAAACGCGAAATCCGCGACGAAGCAGGAGTCATCGCAAAGTTCGGAGTCCCACCTGCCTCGATCCCCGACTATCTGGCCCTCGTAGGCGACGCCGCAGACGGCTATCCCGGCCTGCGCGGATGGGGAGCCAAAGGCACCGCCGCTGTCCTCGCAAAATTCGGCCACCTCGAAGCCATCCCCAAAGACATCGCAGACTGGCAACTCGCCATCGCCAACCCACGCGGCATGAACGAGACCCTGCGCACCAACTGGGACAACGCCATCCTCTTCCGCACCCTGGCCCGACTCAAAACCGACCTGCCCCTCTTCACCAACGTCGACGAACTCCACTGGACCGGCCCCACACCCGCCTTCGAAGCCATAGGAACCCGCCTCGACAAGGCCAAAGTCACCAAATCCCCAAAGCAACGGTAAGAAGACCGATTGTGCTGGCCGAGATAAGCTCACTCATGACGCAGTGTGGCTTGTGGGTCCGTCGCGGACGCACGCCGAGCCGGAATCCAACAAGCGACCAACGCCACCAACATAAGAAATAGTGGCGTCAATGTGAAAGATATGGCGTCATAGGCCGTTATCCCATTCTGCAAACTCGCAGCGACCTTCGATGCGGCGAGAGCCATCGGAAAGCCGATCGCCAATGCGATGACCGTACGCGCTATCCCATAACGAACGATCAAGCTCTGTATCTGGCCCATAGTTGCGCCAAGTGCCAGACGAATTCCCATTTCCTTCGTCCGACGCTCAACGGTATAGCTCATCACACCGTAGAGCCCCACAGTAGCGAGCAACAGACCAGCAATACCGAATACTCCGAAGATGGTCGACTCCGCTCGTGGAATGATCAACGAATCCATGATCTGTTCCGCCATCTCTTTTTGATGGAAGATGGCAAGCGATGGGTCGACGGAGTGCACTTCCGCCTGGAGCGCGTTAGCCACTTGGGCTCCGTTTCCCTGGTAGTGAACCATCAGAGAATATCCAAGCAGCGGCGCCGAAGTGCCCATATTCTGCTCCAGGGCTTCATACACAATGGGTGGGTTGTCTTCGAAATTCATCATCGTCGACTTGCTGTTTTTCACGACACCGATGATCTCGTAGCTGACAGGCGTTTGTGGGCTCGCATCCTTCGGTACCGTCGGCGTCAAATACTGACCTACCGCACGGCGATCCTTAAACATCCGGTGGGCGAATGCTTCATTCACGATCATCTGTTTAGGGCCATCCGGCCCTGCGCCGTTGAAGTTCCTGCCCTCTATCTGCTGGATACCCATGGTGGCGAAGTATCCCGGTCCAACATCGTAAACATCCGCTTCAGGGTCAAGCCCAAGGTCTCCAGGTTGTCCCACGTGATGAAACTTCTTCGACTTCATGGCGATCGAAAGAGGCGTGGAGTCTGTCCACGCAGCCGATGCAACTTGAGGCATCGCCATCACACCGTCCAACACACGTTTCAGAACCAGCGGGACCTGCTCCGCTTTGTATCCGTTGTGGACTGGATCGATGGAAAGCACGCGGACTCCATCCATACGAAGTCCAGTATTGCCATTGGTCAGCTTGAGCAAGCTATGAAGATAAAGCGATGTCGTACACAGCAAAACCATGGTTGCAGCGATCTGCACCATCACAAGCACATCGCGCATGGCCCAGCGACGTCCCGGTTTCTCCAAACTGCTTTCACCTTTCAATGCATTTGGAACCGATGGTCGTGTTGCCGCAAGCGCCGGGCCTAGTCCGCATAGCATCCCGGCCACTACGCTCAACACAAACGCGTACCAAAGCACCACCGTGGATATGTTCAGGGTGAGGTCAATCGGCAGATCGACTGGCATGTGAAAGTACGTAAGCGCGCGCATCGCCAGCACACTTGCACCAACGCCGACCACACCACCGCCAAGGGACAAGACCAGGCTCTCGAGCAGCATTGGCTGTATGAGTTGCCACCGCGTCCCACCCAAAGCAATGCGTATGGCCATCTCCCTATGCCTCGCCATCGCTCGTGACAACAGCAGATTCGTAACGTTGGAGACTGCAATCGCCAATACAAGCAGGGCGATCCCCATAACTGCCGCCACGAAGGCAGCGATGTGCACCCACGCCTCAGCGGGTAAGCTACCTGCTTGCTCACATCGCAGCTCTCGTTCCTGCATCTCCTTCGGAAACGCAGTCGCAAGGCGCTGCGACACAGAATTCAATTCCGCCTGCGCCGTTGCTCGGTCCACTCCCGGAGCGAATCGGGCAATAACATTGACTAGCTCGCTATCCGTTTCTTGAAGAAATCCCAGGCTCGCTTGCTGGCTCAGCGGTATCCAGAAGTCCGCAACCTGCATTTGCAAGGTTCC
Source organism: Terriglobus sp. TAA 43 (assembly GCF_000800015.1). Lineage (NCBI taxonomy): Bacteria > Pseudomonadati > Acidobacteriota > Terriglobia > Terriglobales > Acidobacteriaceae > Terriglobus > Terriglobus sp. TAA 43. The sequence goes on along the minus strand of NZ_JUGR01000001.1, from coordinate 2,777,812 downwards.
ACGAAATTTAGGCTTCGCTACACCAATCACAGTGAATGGCTTTCCAGACAGGAACACCGTGTTGCCAATCACTCGATCGTCTGCATTGAAGTAAATCCTCCACAGGTCGTAGCCCAACACGATCACGGGAGAATACACATCGCGGCTTCCAAATCCCCGGCCGAGCGTCATCGGAACTTGAGTGACATCGAAGTAGTTCTGTGTCACGCTCTGGCCCCACGCCCGCCTTGGTTCTCCTCTGCCCGTAAGGGCCACCTGGATATGTGACGTGAAGGCAGCGAGATCCGAAAACGATTTAAGTTGTCCCCGCAGGCTCTCGTAAACTTCCGCGTAAATCAGCTGTGCACGTTGCCCATGTTGATCGGTTGGATAAACACTCATGAGCTTCGTAGGGTCTCCAACCGGGGGACCCTGCAGTGCGATTTTGTCCACGCCCGAAAAGACAAGCGCGTTCGCGGCGATTCCAATTCCAAGCGAGATCATCACGGTCAGTGCCGCGGAAGGCGCGCTGATGAGCTTTCTCAGCACATAACGCAGGTCTCCCCACATGTGCTCAATCCAAAGGAAACTACTTTCCCGCCAAACTTCTTCACGTACTCGATTTACGCTTCCGAATTTCAGGTGTGCACGCCGCCGCGCTTCGTCCTTGTCCATGCCACGGGCAATGTTCGCGTCGATCTCTTCTTCCAGATACAGCTCGATCTCTTGTTGCAATTCCAGATCAGCCTGCTTACGCCGAAAGAATCTCTGCCATCTCATCGGCCACCCACCATGCGCACGTGTGATTCGCCCATCATCAATCCGCAAGCCATCATGTCCCAGGTTCTCTTCAGCATCTCGCGGCTGGACGCTCTGCCAACGCTCATTGCCTCTCCCCTAGAACTTCGATGGAAAACATCCTACACCAGTAGAACTTCTAGGGGAGAGCAAAATCGCCGCCGGGTGCTCGTCACCTTGAAAGGTGTTTTTGAAATCAAAAAGAGGAACTACCAGCCCAACCTGCTTTTGAAGGAAGCAGGAGATCGGTCCGCGACAATTATCCTGCGTAGGCTCAAAGCAGCGTCTCAGTTTTCGTAGAAGCCTCATTTCCCCGTGTTCATATCGACCCTGACTGGCCACGGAAACCTGTCAACCCCCTACATCACCTAAAGCCATCAAATAAAAGCAAATAGAGTTGGCATGGTATTTCTTCCAAATCACTAAAATAGAAATAGGAAGAACAAAGAGCCAACTCTGAAGGGCGTAACCCCTTTAGAAAGACGATTTTGCCCCTAACTCCAATAGGCAGACGATTTTACAGCCACTCAGAACCCTAACCCCAATAGAAAGACGATTTTAGAAAAACAGGGAGGAGGGGGAGGGGTTACCCATCTACAATGACCAAGTCATGCAGTACGAAGAAGCAGTTAGTAAGCTGTACACCCTGAGCGGCGAGCTTGCTCCTGCCGCGCCTGGCGTTCCGCGCCGCAAATTCGAGCTTGCTCACATGCGCATACTTGCGGAAGCCTTGTGCAATCCGCAGAACCGTTATCCCTCTGTCCTCATCGCAGGGACCAACGGCAAGGGTTCAACGGCCGCAACACTCGCCAGCATCCTCAGCGTCTCCGGCTACCGTACCGGCTTGTACACCTCACCACACCTGCTGCGCCCCAACGAGCGCATCCAGATCAGCGGCGCAACTCCGGGCGAGAACTCGCTCACGGACATCAGCGACGACACCTTCGCCGAAGCCTTCGCAAAAGTAGAAACGACAGCAGCCCAACTCGTAAGCGACGGCAAACTACCGCACGCACCCAGCTTCTTCGAAGTCATGACCGCGATGGCATTCGTCGCCTTCGCCAACGCAGGAATCGATATCGCGGTCCTTGAAGTAGGACTAGGCGGTCGCCTCGACGCCACCAATATCGTGGAACCAGTACTCTCCGTCATCACGGACATCTCTCTGGACCACACGGAATGGCTCGGCAACACGCTGACCGAGATCGCCCGCGAGAAGGCCGGCATCCTACGCCCAAAGGGACTGCTGGTAACCCTGCCACAGCACCCCGAGGCCAACGCCGCCATCGGCGAAGTAGCCATGGCGCTCGACGTAACCGGGGTAAACGCCGCCGCATACCTGCCGGATCGGATCACCGGTGACGTCTCCTACCCGGTATCAATCCAGGGAGAGGGCATCACGGTAGCCAGCCCCCTGCCGGGGGACCACCAGCGTCGCAACGTCGCCCTGGCAATCGCAGTAGCCGAACACCTCATTACACAACAACAACTTACAGGACTTACGCCGCAGTCCATCGAACGTGGCATTCGGCTGACAAGTTGGCCGGGAAGACTCGAATCCGTCACCATCCCGGGAACGCAGATCACACTCCTGATGGATGTAGCGCACAACCCCGCCGGGGCATGGACACTACGCAGCCACCTCTCCCGCCAGATAGACGGTGACCAACTACCCGCACCGCGCACACTCGTCTTCTCCGCTTTAAAAGACAAGTCCATCCGCGAAATGGCGCAGATCCTGTTTCCGCTCTTTGACGGTCCTGACGACCGCATCCTGCTGGCCCCCATCCATAGCCCACGTGCCGCAAGCGCCGAAGCCCTCTCTGAAGTGGCTGCGGAGCTGGATACCGCCGCCGAAGTGTGCACATCCGTGGCCGACGCCATGGACAAGGCCACCGACCGCGTAGGAAGTGTAATCATTTCAGGTTCGGTATACCTGGTGGCCGAAGCCAAGACATGGCTGAAGGAGCGACGCGGATGAAACGGCTGCTGCCCTGGGCTTCGTACCTGATCTTCATTCCTCTGATTCTGTTCATTACGGTCGCCTGCGGTTCACTTTCACTGCTGGTCTCTCTATGGGATAAGTCTGGTCGGCAGCAACACGCCATTGCCCAGCTCTGGGCAAAACTGATGCTCGGAATCGCCCTCTCTCCAATGAAGGTGGTGAACCCGCAAAATCTCCGCCTGGGACGCGCCGCCGTATTCGCCAGCAACCACCTCAGCTATATGGATACGCCCGCGCTGTTTGGGTCGCTCCCTTTCCAGTTCCGCATTCTGGCGAACCATTACCTGTTCAAGATTCCTTTCATTGGCTGGCACCTCACCCGCTCCGGCCAAGTGCCCATTGACCAGTCCAGTATGCGTTCGCAGGTCGCAGGTCTGATGCGTGGCGTGGCAACCCTTAAATCTGGGATGCCTCTATTAATTTTCCCCGACGGTGGACGCTCCTCCGACGGCCACATCCGCCAATTCCTCCAGGGTGCCGCCTTCATGGCCATCAAGGCACAGGTCCCCCTAGTACCACTGGCCCTTGTAGGAACCTACGAACTCCTGCCGATGCACACCTACCATCTAGCCCCGCGGCCTCTAATGCTAGTAGCTTGCGATCCCATCGAGACCACCGGCATGAACACCAAGAACGCGGAAGCCTTGACGCAGCAGCTGATGGACGCCATCGCCGCGGAGTATTACCGTCATTCACAACTCACGCAGCCGGACTCTGTCCCGGAAAATCAGGCGAAGATTCCCAGTAGCCAGCTCTAACTGTTCCACGTGGAACATCGAGCATAGAGTGGCGGCAAGCGGCGTATCATCAGGGAAATGAGCCGACCACGAATCCTGATCCCGATTCCTACCAGCTTCGACGAGCCCTACAACGCGAAGAGCTGGCCGGAATATGCTGCGGCCATTGAGGCAGCGGGTGGCGAACCGATTAAGGTGGTGCTGACGCACTCCGTGGCGGTACTCAAGGAGATGGCGCGTCAGGCAGACGGCATCCTCCTACCAGGAAGCGGAGCCGATATCGACCCGGCTCTCTATGGACATGATCGTGATCCCGCCTCGGCAGCCGCCGATCCCCTGCGCGACCAGACCGATCGAGCCCTGTTCGAAGCAGCAGAGGAAACAAAGAAGCCGTTGCTGGGTATCTGTTTTGGAACACAGTCCATGAACGTTTACTACGGTGGCACGCTCATCCAGGATTGCTCCCCTGTACCGGTAAACCATCGCGCCGGGCGCGCTGTGGCCGTAGCCCATATCGCGCAGTTTTCACAGGACAGCCGCCTAGGACGCATTCTGCAACAATCCGGAGAATCGACCGCTATCGACGACGAATTCTCACGCATCCCCGTGAATAGTAGCCACCATCAGGCCATCGCTTCTCCCGGTGACACTCTGCGGGTCGTTGCTCGATGCCCAGAGGACGCGATTATTGAAGCAGTAGAAGGTTCTGATCCAAAACATTGGCTAATAGGAGTACAGTGGCATCCGGAAAGAACGGTGGGTTCCAGCGCAGCATCGCGGGCAATCTTCGCCGATTTCCTAAAAGCGGCAGCAGGAGCCTGAGCCATGCTCTATGTCCCATCCCGCGACCATATCGCTGAACTACTTGCACCTTACACGGAACACCTTACTGTCGAGACGCTGGAAAAGCTTGAGGTCTATCTCATGCTTTTGCTGCGATGGAACCAGAAGACCAACCTGACCGCCGTACGCGATCCAGAAATGCTGGTACAGCGGCAAATCGGCGAGAGCCTGTTCGCCGGGCGACTTCTGAACGGCGCAGAGACGCTGCTCGACTTCGGTTCCGGTGCCGGCTTCCCCGGCATTCCGCTTAAATTGCTACATTCGGACCTGAAAATCACCTTGGCGGAATCCCAGGGCAAGAAAGCGTCGTTTTTGCGCGAAGCGGTACGCACGCTCGGCATTGATGCAGAGGTTTGGTCCAACCGGGTAGAGGCGATGCCTTCAGAATCGACATTCGATCTCGTAGCCCTGCGCGCCGTGGATCACACGGAAGCTATGCTCCCAATCGCAGAAACGCGCGTAAAGGACAAAGGGGCCATGCTGCGTTATCTCCCGTTGGAAGGCGCTGAGCCTCTTCCGGGTTGGGCATTGGAGCACTCCTTGAGTGTTCCTCTTTCACAAGGCTGTGTATCCCTGTGGAAACGTGTGGAAAGCCCAAATCTCGGGCAATAACGCCGAAATCAGCGTTCCACGTGGAACGTTCTCCACAGCATCTCCTCAGGTGTTCCACGTGGAACAATACTCATATATCACCGTCCCTGCTACTCTGGCGAAGCGCCATGGGCAAAGTCATAGCAGTCGTCAACCAGAAGGGTGGCGTGGGAAAAACCACGACCGCGATCAATCTTGCGGCAGCCGTTGCGTTCAATGGCCTGTCGACTCTGCTGGTCGATTGCGACCCACAGACTAACGCTTCCGGCGGCCTCGGCATAGGTCGCGATCCTGACCGCAAGACTGTTTATGACCTACTGCTGGGCGAAGTCACCGCGGCGGAGATCACCTTGGACACAGGCATCGAGAATCTTCGCCTGATTCCCAGCTCAAAAGATCTCATCGGCGCCAATTTTGACCTGGCGCAACTGACCGAACGTGAGTTCCGGCTGCGCAAGGCGCTCGAGGATGTCCGTGACTCCTACGACTTCATCTTTCTGGATTGCCCGCCGGCGCTCGATTTGTTGACGCTCAACGCCCTCGTCGCAGCCGATACCCTCCTTGTCCCTATGCAGGCCGAATACTTCGCCTTGGAAGGCATCTCCGAATTAACCGGAACGCTTGACCGTGTGGCAGCAGCGTTCCAGCCGGATCTGGGGCTCGAAGGCGTCGTGCTCACGATGTATGACCCACGCACTTCGCTATCGCAGCAGGTCGCAGAGAACATCAAGGGCTTCTTCGGCGACAAGCTTTACACAACCACCATTCCCCGCAACGTACGTGTGGCGGAAGCACCCAGCCACGGCCTGCCGGTCATCGCTTACGACGCAAAGTCTCGCGGTGCTGAAGCCTATCGCGATCTCGGCCGTGAGCTCCTCGCCCGCAATGGCGTATTCACCACGGAAGGCAATCCCGCTGGCACCGTAGTGCATGTACCCGACGAATCTGAAGAGTAACGACTCCCCCTAGTGGGTAAAAGACAGGAACCCCATTATGTCCGATGTAAAGACGCAGGATCCAAAGCGCAGGGCTCTTGGACGAGGGCTTGAAGCGCTGCTACCTTCACGGCAGACTGCGCCCGCACCAACACCAGCCGCTCCTGCAGCGCCCTCAGGAAAACCGTTGGAAGTGGACGTCACCGTTATTCAGCGCAATCCTTTCCAGACGCGTACCCGTTTCGATGAAGACGCGCTGAATGAACTGACACAGTCCGTTGCGTCCACTGGCGTGGTGCAGCCTATTGTTGTGCGAGCGCTGCCTGGCGGCAAGTACCAACTCATCGCCGGCGAACGGCGCTGGTTGGCATCGCAGCGCGCTGGAAAGAAAACCATTCCCGTCATCATCCGCGAAGTTTCGGATGAACAAGCGATGGAAATGACCATCGTGGAAAATCTGCAGCGCGCCGACCTGAATCCCATGGAACAGGCTCGCGCCTATGATCGTCTGGCCCGCGACTTCAAAATGACGCAGGAACAGATGGCGCAGCGCACCGGCAAGGAACGCGCCTCTGTCGCTAATTTCCTGCGGCTTCTGCGACTGCCACAGGCAGTGCAGGAAAAGGTGGAAGGCGGCGACCTCAGCTTCGGGCATGCACGCGCCTTGCTGGCGTTGGAGTCCGAGGCGCAGATACTCGCCGCCGCGCAGAAAATTCAAGCCCTGAGCCTCTCGGTCCGTGGAACAGAAAACTATGTGAAGGGGCTACTAGACCCGGAACGCAAACTCGGCAAAGTGAAGGACGTCGAAGAACCCGAAATCGATCCCAACGTGAAAGCAGCGCAGGACAAACTGCAGCGCTCGCTGGGCCTGAAGGTTCGCATTGAAGACACACGCGGAAAAGGGCGTGTGGTCATTGAGTACAGCAATCTGGAAGACTTCGATACGCTGCTCACCATGCTCTCTGCAAACTAATTTCACAAGACACACCGAGTTATCTCCTAATACTTTAGGAGGTGACTCCTAAGAGTTTAGGACTGAAACACGATACGCCATGATGGAAGCCACCAGGTTCGAGTACAAACACCGCTTTCTGATTCACGCGTTGATCTACGCGTTCTGTTTCGCGGCCCCATGGCCTGACTATCACAATGGCTTCCACGGCGTTTCGCTCTTCAGTTTCATCCGCAATGGCAGCGCGTGGTTCCGCATCGCAAACAATCTTTCGCAGCCGCAGTACGTTCGCTTCGCCAGCTACTGGAACGGCACACTGGTTGTCATTCTGCTGTTCGCCTTCGCCGGCGCTCTACTCCGCACGTGGGGAGCTTCCTATCTTGGAGCGTCCACCGTTAAGAACGGTGGCATGGAAGGCAATCGCGTCGTTGCTGACGGCCCATTTCGCTTCGTTCGCAATCCGCTTTATCTGGGCACCATTCTGCACACCATTGCCCTTGCATTTCTCATGCGGCCCGAAGCGGCAGCCCTTTGCATCATTGTCATCACGATTTTTCAACTACGCCTGATCGGCCGCGAAGAACCATATCTCACTGGCCACCTCGGCGAAACCTACCGTGCCTATGTCGAAGAAGTCCCACGCATCATTCCATCGTTGAAACCTTGCACGGCTCCCGGCACCAATCGCCCAGACTGGAAGCAAGGCATCCTTAGCGAGTTCTACATGCTGGGCGTGGCAATCTCTTTCGCAACGCTGGGATGGGCCGATGGCTTTAACTGGGAGAATACGGTGCCTCACGTCATGCAAGGCATTCTCATCTCGCTCGGCATATCCATCGCGCTTCGCGCATTTATCCCAAAATCCGAGTTCTAAATCGTCGCCAACGCGCGCTCTGCATCGCTGAAGGGTCGCGAGCGCGCGACAGAGATGCCACGTACCGAATTCTTCCGGTCGCCCCCAACGGCGCAGTAGAAGTGATACAGATCGCCGTTGCGGATCACCACAGACGGCTTATGCGCATAGATGCCATCGACCGATCCTGGCGCACCCACATCCACCACCGGCGCCTCCTGCTTCGTTGCATGAAACAGGTCGGAGCCGCTGGCCACCAGGTCGCGTGCCACACCTTTGTCATCCAGGCCGAAGTAGAAGAATGCCCATTCCCTGCCGTTCTTCAACACACACGGATCACTGGCAAAGTGCGCATCGTACGATCCCGTTGGCCCATTGCGAAGAATTGGATTTCCTTCATAACGCGTCCACGTCTTCAGATCACGTGACGTCGCCACACCCGTCTGCTCATGCCAGGGTCCCGTCGTGTGATCCTTCGCGTTGTAGAAGAGGTAGAACGTATCACCATCGCGCAGCAGGCATGGCTTGTACAGGCCGCCACGCTCCCACGACGCTCCATCTTCCGAACGCAGGATGATGTCGCCCGGCATCCATGCAAGTCCATCCTTACTGTGCGCCAACCCAATCACCGCAGCGCCACTCTCATACCCCTGCGATGGATACGCGTGATACGCGCCCACATAGCTTCCCTGCACGCGTTGGATGCGCCCCTGCGATGCCAGGTCGTTCTCGCGCAGAATCCAGTTCATCGCCACGTTGTACTTCAACACAGGGTTGGTCGCGTCACGACGCAGGATGCAATCCACCTTCTTCCATCGCAACAGGTCTTCTGACGATGCCAGGCCCGTCTGATAGCCGATGCCATCAAACGCCACAAACGTCATGTACCAGAGATTGCCGTTGCGAAATACAAACGGGCAATCGACACTCTTGCTGTCATACGCACCATCATCATGCGATGGGCCCAGCACCAGCCGATCCAGCTTGTAGGGGGAAAGTAACGAACGCGGTTCAGCGTTGCGTGGCGCGGCGTAGGCATGCGAAGCCGCAAGTGCAGAGAGGGTAACAAAGCGTCGGCGGGAAAGAGTATCCATCGCGACTCCCTTATACGTCAGCGAAGTCACAAGCAAAAGCCGCGACAGCGTATAGCCGTCGCGGCTTTGTATGCTTCTGCGAAGCGTCTGCTTCGCGGTGAAACTACTTCTTGGCGGTAGCGCCCTTAACCGGAGCGATTGCGTCCTTCGCAGCCTTGGCCACGCGGAACTTCACAACGGTCTTCGCCTTGATCTTGATGGCTTCGCCGGTCTGGGGGTTGCGGCCGGTGCGTGCCTTGCGCTCTGCCTTCACCAGCTTGCCCAGTCCGGGAATGGTGAACTCGCCGTTCTTCTTCGTTTCCTTCACGGCGGTTGCAGACAGGGTGTCAAAGAACAGGGCAACCTGCTTGTTGGGCAGTTCGAGCTGCTCTGCGATGGTGCGGATCAGTGCGGTCTTGGTCAGTCCCTTTGCCATTTGGTGTTACTCCTTCGTTGTAAAAAATCTCGGATCATGGGTAGTGGTTCCGCCTGCAGAAATCGCCAGTGTTCATGCGGGTCCCACAACCGTTCCGCATATCAAGATGAGCTTTCGCGCATCAGTTGTCAATCGGTAAACATTGGTTTTTTTAGGTTTTATTGGGTTTTTAGCGGTTTTTCTGTGGAAAGGTGCTTGCCCGGGTACATTTCGCGTCCCAAAACCGCACTTCCCACCGCAAAAATCACAGGAATTTCTGAAACCAATCCTGCGCCCTCACCCGTCTTTAGGCTCAGACTCCGGCCGCGCAATCTTCGGTCAGGGTATTGCTGAGTGAAGAAAGAACCGCCATGAACATGACAACGATCCGTACCTTCGCCACGCGCATCAGCGTCGTGGCTATCTGTAGCGCAGCACTCTGTTCCACGCCGATGCTCGCCCAGGGCCGCGGCATGATGGCACCAGAGCAGCGCGTGGAGGCCATCGACAAGGCCGTCACCCTCACCCCGGATCAGAAGACCAAGATCCTCGCGCTCTACACCGAAGACCAAAAGAAGATGCAGGCCCTCCGCGACGCGCAGGACCCCGACATGCGCACCAAGATGATGGACATGCGCAAAGACGAGAACACCAAGATCAAGGACATGCTGACCGACGACCAGAAGACCAAGTTCGATGCCTACGTCGCGTCCATGCCCATGGGACGCCCCGGTGGTGGCCCTCCTCCGCAGAATTAATTTCTCTCCGAAAGCGGCCCTCTCCGCTAACGGGCAGGGAGTGGATGCTCCCTGCCCGGACTTTTTGCTGACTACAGCATTCCGTCCGGGCCGTGCATTCCTTGCTCCTCCTCGCCATCAGGATTAGGCTGTGTCCTGCATCCATGCGAATCCGCCTTCAGCTTCCGGCCATCGTTGCGCTCCTCGTGTTTCTGAATGCAGCACACGCTCAGCAGACTCCGAAACCAGCAATCGCTTTTGAAACGGCGGCGATTCATCCTTCGCACGTAACGCCGGAATGCTCCAGCATTCCGCCACCGGGCAGCAGCCACTTTGACGGCACCTGCCTCACGTTACGTCTCCTTCTGCAGATCGCTTTCAAACCGGAATATCCTGACTCCATTGAAGGCAGTCAGCACGCGCTCGATTCTCACTACGACGTTCGGGCAAGCTTGCCCGACGGTGTCACGTGGAACTATGAATCTCTGCGTCCCTTGATGCAGCAGCTTCTCATCGAACGCTTCCACCTGACGTATCACTTCGGAACCAGGTCGGTCTCCGGGTATGAGATCACCACGGATAAGAACGGCACCAGGCTCACGCCCGTCAGTCCCGATTCCGTGGAGCAGGGTAAGAAAGCTGGAGAACTCACGCAGAATTTCTTTGCTCCCGGCCACATCCAGGCCCGCGGAATCGATGCAGACGGCCTTGCAGGAATGCTGTCTCTTGCAGCGCGCGTACCCGTTGTGAACCACACCGGCCTCACAGGTCTATACAACATGGACCTGCGCTACGCGCCCGATGACGCCGCATCTTCCGATCTGCCGTCATTCCCTACCGCGATCAAGGAACAACTGGGTCTCAATCTGAAACCAGCCAAGGTCCCGGTAAAGACAATCGTCATCGACCACGTAGACGAAGTTCCCATACCCAACTAACCGGCTGTTAAAAGAATGTTCGCCGCGGCGTCTTCGCCTGCAGCAACGGAGCATTGAGCAAAGCCACCAACGGAGCGGCAGCGCGGAATCGCTTCACCAGTTCATCCAGCAGCTTCGACGTCGTCGCCACCTCTGCGGGCAGTGTTACTGATACTCCCCACTTCCGATCCCGCAAGTACTCCGCAGCCGGATCATCTGCGGCAAATCCCTTCGGCACACGTGTCAGCGGCATCGTCTCCAGGTCCGGCATCAGCTTGCGCAACTTCTTGTCATTCATCAACGCGCGCATCGCTTCATAGTTCTGCTGCAGGTGCCTGCGAATCGCCAGCATCTGATCTGGCTGCGGCATGAAGGCCCCCACCGCCACCACAACATCGTCCGCACCAATGTGCGCATAGAATCCAGCGCCACTCGTCTTCGCAAGCGATGAAGGCGACCACCACGCACCCACATGCGTCTTGTACGGCTTCTTGTCACTGCTGAACCGCGTATCGCGATAAATGCGGAACATCGCTTTCGGAGCAGGCTTCACACAGTCCGGCGCGAAGTCCACCATGGCGTGATTCACTTCCTCAATCAATGCCAGCCACGGTGCCTTCACTTCCTGCTCAAAGACACTCTTACGATCGTTGAACCAGTTGCGATCGTTGTTGCGTTTCAGGCTTTTCAGAAAACGAATCGCGGCAGGAGAGAACTGTGTCGGCATGCGCATTAGATTCTATGCCGCAACAAAAGAAGCAACGTCACAACCTTGCATTGTCTTATTCGAAAAGGACTATGCTTAGTTATGGCCATAACATCGGTCAGAAAGTCGTTGTGTAACCGGCCCGGAGGGGCCACTCTCCATGGAAGGCTCAGGTTTTCCTATCGCAGGAATCACCATCCTCGTGATTCTTGGTCTTATCGCCCTCGTCACATTGCTTAAAACCCTGTACACCGTCCGCACTTCGCAGGCGGGTGTTGTCGAACGCTTTGGCAAATTCCATCGCATCGTGCGTCCCGGCTTGCACGTTCTCATTCCCTACGCAGAGCGCGTCTTCTTCGTAGACCTGCAGGTCCAACAGGTGCAGTTTTCTGTAGAGACAAAAACGCGGGACAACGTCTTCGTACAAATCCCCGTCAGCGTGCAGTATCAGGTCGTCGACGACAAAGTCTTCGACGCCGTCTATCGACTCTCGCGTCCGCAGAAGCAGATTGAAAGCTTCGTCTTCAACTCCATCCTCGGCCATGTGCCCAAGCTCACGCTCGACGAAACATTTGAGCAGATGAGCGGCATCTCCATCGCTGTAAAGACCGAGCTCGATCACACGATGCATGACTTCGGCTTCAACATCCTCACCGCGCTCGTTACGGACATCATCCCGGACGGCAAGGTGAAAGACGCGATGAACGACATCAACGCCGCACAGCGCAGCCAGGTGGCAGCAATGGCGCGCGGCGAAGCCGAAAAGATTCTGAAGGTAAAGCAGGCCGAAGCGGAAGCAGAAAGCAAGGCCCTGCAGGGCCGCGGTATCGCCGCAGAACGTCAGGCCATCATCGACGGTCTGCGCGCGTCCATCGAACACTTCCGCGAAGCCGTTCCCGGCGCCACCGCGGAAGATGTGATGGCGCTCGTTCTGCTCACACAATACTTTGACACGCTGAAGGACATTGGCATTCGCAGCGGTACCAACACGCTGTTCTTGCCCAACAACCCAGGCGCGGCGAATGACTTCCTGCAACAGATCCTCGCTGGTCTCAGAGCAGGAACACATCGCGGCACCATGGGTGAAGCCGCCACAAAGTAATCACCACATCGCAGTAACAAGGGAGGGTTGCGATACATCATCGCAACCCTCTACTGCTGTCCCGTATCAAGCGGCAGTTATACTTCGTTCGCATATGAAGATGGCCACGCGACTGCTTGCTCTCCTGCTCTTCGTCCCTCTGCTTTGCCATGCGCAGAGTAAGCCGTACACGCAGCTCTATGTCTTCGGCGACAGTTACTCCGACTCAGGCGCAGGCTACATCGATGGCAACGGACCAACCGCCGTCGTCTATCTCGCACAGCGCCTCGGCATTCCGTTCACCTACTTTGGCGACCCCAAAACACAAACCGAACATCCCATCCCCGAAGGCCTCAACTTCGCTGTAAGCGGCGCACGCACAGGAGAAGGCAAAGGGAGCTACGGCCCACACCGCGAACTACTCGGCCGAGGTATGTGGAACCAGGTCGATGACTTTTCGGCATTAGTGAAATCAAACGACATACGCTTCGATGCAAAACAGACCATGTTCTTCCTACTCGGCGGCTTGAACGATCGCACACTCCCCGCAGGCCAAACACGCACCAATGAAGAAGCACTCATCGACACGCTCTATGCTCTCGGCGCTCGCCGCTTCATGGTCGCATTGCTGCCAGTGAAGATTCCGCAATTCGCCACCGCTGGCGAACGCGCCAATGCCGAACTCACCTCAGTGCCTAAGGACATGAAAGCGAAGTACCCAGACATCCAGATCGCGCTTAGCAACTGGGGCTCCTTCTACGATCAGGCCATCACACATCCATCGCAATACGGCTTCACCAACACCACCGACAAGTGCGCGGGCCGCGCCCTCCGTAACGAAGACACAACCGAATGCGCCACACCGCAAACCTACTTCTTCTATCACGACGGTCATCCCTCCACCGCCGCACACAAAGTCGTAGGCGACATGCTGTACGACGAGGCAGTATCGAACAAATCATCGCAATGAGAAACTATGAGCTATGGCTCAGGAACCAAACGTCTCTCTCTTCTCGTACGGAACGTTGCAGTTGCTATCAGTGCAGACAGCCTTGTTCAGACGCCCACTCCAGGGTCGTCCCGACGCCATGCCGGGATACCGGCAGACGATGATTGAACTCACGGATCCCGACGTCATTGCAAAAAGCGGAACAGCATCACACCCCATCGTCATCCACACCGCCAATCCCGATGAGAAGGTCGAAGGAACAGTATTCCTCATAACAGAAGATGAACTAGCCGCCGCGGACAAGTATGAGGTCTCCGACTACAAACGCATCCAGGTTCGCTTGCAATCAGGAACAGACGCGTGGGTATACGTAGAAGCCTGATCGATCAATCGGCTCATATGAAAAAGTAGTATCCCTCAAAGCCAAGTCATAGTTACATAGCTGCTATGCACATACCAGCGCAAACGCTGACGTATCTGTTCATGATCTTCGGCCTGCTGGTTGTGCCCCGCGCGCTCCAGCGATTCCGCGTACCCGCACCACTTACCTGCTTTGCTCTCGGCATCCTCGCAGCCATCTTTCTCAAGCAGCTCGTAGGCGATCCCGTCGGAACGGTCGTAGCCACCTTCGGTATTGCTGCGCTCTTTCTTCTCGCCGGCCTCGAAGTCGACCTCGTAGAGATCCGTCATCAACTCCCACGACTCAGTGGATACCTCGCCACGCGCGCCCTATTCCTCGCCGCATTCGCGTGGGTGGGCATTCGTTACCTGCACATGTCATGGCAGGCATCCACACTGCTCGCACTCGGCCTGCTAACGCCATCCACTGGCTTCATCCTCGACACGCTACCCAACTCCGGCCTCGACATCAGCGAACAGGGCGAGGTCAGCATCGACGCCATCGCCGGCGAAATCATGGCGCTGCTGTTGCTCTTTTTCGTCTCTCAGTCAGGGTCGATGGTTGTGCTCGGATCGTCCGCACTCATCCTGCTTCTGCTCATCGTCATCACGCCATTTCTATTTCTCTTCTTCGGCAAATACGTCGTCCCATACGCACCGGGCTCTGAGTTTTCACTCCTGCTCATGGTCGGCATCGTGTGCGCTGTCATCACGCAGAACATCGGCATCCATTACCTCATCGGCGCATTCATCGCGGGTCTCATCGCCAGTCTTCTCAAAACGCGAATGGCAACACTCGCCTCAAACGAGAACCTTCACGCGGTGCGTCTGTTCTCGTCCTTCTTCATCCCCTTCTACTTCTTTCATGAAGGTATGGATGTTCCCGCAGGCGCACTCGTTCTCAAATCACTTCTTTATGGAGTGCTGCTCTCCGTCATCGTCATACCCATACGCATCGGCAAGAATTGGCTGCAGACGCGCTATCTCTCACGCCGCACAGCACAGGCTGCGTTTCGCGTTGCCATCGCGCTGGAGCCAACGCTGATCTTCACGCTCGTCATCGCAGGTGTCCTCCACGAATCATTCCATATCCCCGATGCTCTCTACGGCGGCCTGCTCATCTACGCAGCAGTCACAACAATCCTGCCATCGCTGGTACTTCCTGGCTTGTCGATCCCTGCGGAACCCGAGGCGTAAGGAGAAGCAGCGATAAGTACTTTCTAAGTGCTTATCGGATAACTCCGTACCGGCATTTGAATATTGCTCACTCCAGAAGGTGCTCTAAACCGCTTTCGATATTCCGAGGGTTGAAGGCCCACACTCTTCTGGAATATTTTTCGGAACGCGCCAACATCTTCGTAACTCACGTTCCGCGCAACTTCTTTCACTGACAACGCAGTCATCTCCAATAACTCGCGTGCTTTCTGCACGCGTATCGACTGTGCATACTCAGTCGGTGTAAGACCTGTCGCCTTTTGAAATCTTCTTAGAAAAGTTCTCTCGCCAAGCCTCGCGGTCGACGCCATCTCTCCAACACTCACAGCCTCTGAGACAGAACTTTCAATCGATACCTGCACTCGCAGAATCGCATCGTCTCCATGCTGCAAACGTGGAGAGAAATTCGCGTAATACCGCTGTTGTCGCGCAGCCGGATCCACCAGGAAAAACTGGGCCGTCTTGATCATCACCAAAGGCCCCAGGTAGCGCTCCACCAGCTTCAATCCCAGATCAAGCCACGCCATCATCCCTCCGGCCGTCACCACATCTCCCAGGTCAATGATCAGGTCATCGGACTGCACGCATATCTCCGGGAAGGTAATCGCCAACAGGTTCGCGTAACTCCAATGTGTTGTCGCCGGCCTGCCATTCAACAGCCCCAACTGAGCCAGCAAAAACGTCCCGCCGCATACCGAGCAGAGAGTTGTCCCCGCAACGTGCTCTGCCTTTGCCCACGCCAGCAATCTTTGTGTGGACTCTGCATTCTGTTGGACCTCCAGCGTAGGCGGAAAAATAATGCAGTCCGGCTTCCCATGCTTTCCCGGATGCGACTCGTAAGTGCGAGTCAAACCGAGCGATGGATTGGTTCCCCAGTGACTAACCATTACCTCTACCCGCGAAGAAGTTTCGCCCTGTTCCGCGCTGATCCTGTTAGCAACTTCAAACAGATCCGTCAGCCCGTGGACAACCGCAGGCCTCGCTCCCGAGTAAAGAACGATCGCGATCTCATGCATTGTGTGGGCACGCAGAATGTCCGATTTGCCACGTCGTTTGGCAGTTACGCCTCTAGGCATACCAACCACCTCTCGCTTTACTGGGAGCACCACTGTACCGCATCGCGAACAACACTCCATCATTTCCGACAGGAAAGGTTGAACCCATGGGCACGATCAAGGTCAAAGACGGCACGGAGATTTTTTACAAGGACTGGGGCAGTGGTCAGCCGCTGTTCTTCCACCACGGATGGCCCCTCTCAGCCGACGATTGGGACAGCCAGATGATGTTCTTCCTGCATCACGGCTACCGCGTCATCGCACATGACCGCCGGGGCCACGGCCGCTCCACGCAGACTGCAAACGGTCATGACATGGACACCTATGCCGCCGATGTCGCAGAACTCGTCGCCTTTCTCGACCTCAAAGATTCCATCCACATCGGACACTCCACCGGCGGAGGCGAAGTCACACGGTTCGTCGCGAAACACGGAAAGGGACGCGTCGCAAAAGCAGTTCTCATCAGCGCCATCCCGCCACTCTTCATGAAGACCGAAAAGAATCCTGACGGTGTTCCCAAAGAGGTGGTCGACGGCCTGCGCGACGGCACTGCGTATCACCGCGCGCAGTTCTATCAGGACATCACCATCCCGTTCTACGGCTTCAATCGTCCGGGTGCGAATGTCTCCGAGGGCATCCGTCAAAACTGGTGGCGTCAGGGCATGATGGGCGCAGCCACTGCCCACTATGACTGCATCAAGGTGCTCTCAGAAACTGAGTTCTATGACGACCTTGCCGCCATCGACGTGCCCGTTCTCGTCATGCATGGCGAGGACGATCAGATCTGTCCCTTCCCAACAACCGGCGCGCGTTCCTGGAAGCTTCTCAAGCATGGATCGCTCAAGTCGTATCCCGGCCTCCCGCATGGCATGCCGGCAACTCACGCCGACATCATCAATGCCGACCTGTTGACGTTCATCCAATCCTGAAGTCGCGACCGGGTGAGCGTGCCACACATCGCTCACCCGACGCCTTACTCGACGACCTTCCAGTTCGTATCGGGATCAAACGCATTCATCGCAGTGACCGTCTGAACCGTGTTCGGTCCTAGATCCTTCTCCAGCAGAACGCCGTCCTGGTTCATCATGAACGTCATCACACCTGAGTTTCCGTACTCCACCGGGTACGCCACAAAGGCGAAGCCATTGGCCATCTTTCCATTCACCAGATAACTCTTCGCACCACCCGGAGCTTTATCCGTCTGGCCGTCAAGCATCTTGAACAGATACCCATGGAACGTGGTGTGTCCCGCGGGATTCGCCTTGTAACCCTCGGCGGTTGCAGAGGCAGCCAGCGGACCAAGCGGACTCGGCGGCTGTCCTTCACCGGCCTTCCAGTACAGTCCGTTCTCTTTGCCAGGATCACTTAGAAACTTCGCCGCGTATTGTTTCGCCGGTTGACCATCATGCGGCTGCGTGAAGTATTCCGCCTGCGCATCGGCAATACCCTGGGCAATGTCCATCACGTCAAACTCGTTCTGGCCAACGCGACGCGACAGTACTTCTTCTTTTCCAGCCGCGGTATCAAAGAACCACTTGCCGTCCGCATTCTTGCGAAGCGGAATCGGAAACGGATAATTATCCGCGCCAATCACCAGCGACTCGCTACCGTCCTCCAGCCTGCGCCAACGATGCATCTCGTCGTAGCGAGCAAGGAACTTCGTCACAGCATTCTTGTCTTCCACCGCATCGCCGGAATAGACGACCTGCTTCGTCTCCGGACCGAAGATGCTCTTGATGGTGTCTTCATCGCCTGACTTGGCAGCAGCCACCAGCGCGCTTGCCGCATCATCCATCGAGGCAAATGTTTTCGTGGAAGCCTCAGCAGGCTTTTTATCTCCAGAGCGATTACACGCAGCCAGCGGAAGAAACAGGGTGAACGCCAGCAGCCGGGCCGAAAGCGCAATTGTGCGGTTTTGCATCGACATCTTCCCTTCTCCAGAAACTGTTCTCGTGAACACTACCTGCGACCCCGGAAACCGCCACCACCGCGGCTTACAGAACCACGCGCGCTCGCCTGCCGCGCTTCCCAGCCACTTCCACCACCACCAAAAGCTCCGCCGCTGCGCTGCTGGGCACCATAGCCGCGAGAGCCTCCATTGTTGGTGTACACATGGCCGTTCACATTCACAGCGCTATTGCCATTGGCCGTTCGAACAGCCGCTGCACTATTGCCACGCGCTCCGGTTCCGGCAACAGCCGCGCCACCGCGAGAGTTCTCGGCAGCAGCAACTGTTCCGTTGGCATTGCTTGCATGCTGCGTATAAGTCGTCTGCCCATTCCTGGAAACGGTCGAGCTTCCTGCGTTTCCGTAAGCACTCGCAGTCTGGCGCGTCGAAGCGTAAGTGCCGGTCCGAGCGTTATAGGCCTGCCCCGCAGCAGCCGCGCCATTCGGTCCGGCAACAGCACCGCCGCGCGCAGCAGTCCCGGTGTATGGGTTGTAAGCCTGTCCCGCGGCCCGCGCACCGTAAGGGGTGGATACCGCGGCACCGCGAGCATACGTGCCAGTGTTCGGGTTATAAGCTCTCGCCGCGGTGGCGCTGCCGTAACGTCCATACGCGGTCACGCTCGAGCCGTAAGCGCCGCCACGCCACGCCCTGTTTCCGTAGTAGACATTGTTGCGATACACCACACCGCCACCGTGCCAGTTGCAGTTCCAGTAGCTGTAACCCCATCCGCAGCAGTTGTTGTTGATGGCCGCACCCACCGCAATGCCAACACCAAAAGCAAGCAGCGCCGTCCCCACAACAGCCGCGGTGCTATAACCGGGCGTCTGCACCGGCGCACCGTACACCACGGTGGGGTTGTATTGGGGAACGTACACCACCTGCGGATTCGTCGGTTGGATCACGATCACATCCGGCGACTGCTGCACCACCGTGATCTGCGAACCCGTCTTCAGATTGCCCGCAGCCTTAGCCTTCGCGCGCAGAGACTGAATCGCCGTCATCACCTGCGTGGGCTGCGTGTGATACGCCTCTCCAAGTGACGATGTCCAGCTCAGGTTCTTCACCATGTTGTCCAGCACAGAAGGGAACTGCGTCAACGCCTTCACGCTGGGATCCCACGGCTGTTTGTCGACGGCCTGGGCGAGCGACGTCCCTGTCAGGTTCTTGTTCTGCTGCAGCCAGTCACTCGCAGCAGTCACCTGGTCAGGAAAGGTCGCCGCTCCCAGCACCTGCGCAACCAACGCATCCGGATACAGCGCAATCGGAGCCAGCACCTGTTCCAACTCGGCAGCAGAAAGTGGCGCTGGCTCCTGTCCGGAATCAGCCGCTGGCGCAGGAGCTTGTTGCTGAGCAAGAGCCTGCATTTCCGACGCGGGAAAGACCAACAGAAGACTTAAAACCACTGCTAAAAACTGCTTGAAACAGCTCCTGACCATCACGTTCCTCCCGTGCAGGAAAGACATTGGCGGTTGCGTGTGTTTCAGGCAATGCAACGCAACGCTCAGTCAGTAAACAGTGACAGTGCGCTATGAGGTACTGTGCATTTGAACAGGTGGGCTGTTACTTCGCCAAAGCCGCCGGTATCGGATTATCCGGGCGCTCCGTGTCCCAATAAATCTGCAGAATCCAGTAGCGAGTGCCATCGTTCAACAACTCCCAGCTATTCACACCGCGTGTCTGCGGCGTGGTGTCCGTGGGCGTATGAAAGATGGCGTACGACTCGTACACATGCGTCATATGCCCAAAGCTTTGTTTGTCATACGCAATGGGCTTTTCATAGAACGTCTGGTTCCCTGCGCGCGCCTGGTAGTCGTCGTTGGAAAGAATCGTCAGGTCCGCAGGCCCCGTCTTGCTGTGACGCACGACGATCATTCGTCCTGATCCCGGAACAAACAGGCTCTTGAAACGGTTCCAGTCGCGCGGCTTGCCAGCCTCACCAGAAATGGTGTCTGACAGTGCCTGAATGATCGCCTCAGGCGAATTCACATCCTCCGGGTTCGCCTTCGGCCAATCCGGGTGCGATGCAATCACGCCGGGCGTCGGTGCCGGACGCGGGGTCGCCGCCGCCTGCTGCTGCGCTCCACTGCTCTGCATCGCCATCAGCATCCCTACCGCCAGAACCATCGTTTTCATCGCCATCTTTCCCTCATGCACCATTTCCGATGCTCACGGTAACAAATTTTTCTTATCTTCCCCAACCGCAAAATCATTGCGGACCGGCAATCCACAGAATTCCGTAAACCCTGTGCAAGCAGTGGATAAACCCGGTATTCCTCAGCCCAAACGTCGTGCCTGTGGATACAAAAGCACAAACTATCCCCGCAATCACGCGGTTCGGCCCTCGGTTTCCACTTCCACACGCCTCTCCCGTACACAAAGCCTGTGAGGAAACCTGTGGAAGACGTGGAAACACGATCACATCATTCGAAATGTCCACCCGGCAACACACATCTTCCGTTCTTCGTGGACACTTTTTCTGAATCTCGTCCACTTTCTAACTCTTTCTGTACCAACAATATGGGACGTTCATCCACATTTCCTCGCCAAACGATTACGACGGCTATTTCAATCTTTCCTTTTCACTAAGGTTCTTAAAAGCAGTCCTCGCATCAGCCAGGTTGGAGCTCCACGCAAAGCTGTGTCGCCGCTTTCCACGGTTTGGCCCGAGCCTTCCACATCCTCCGTCCGGCTACGATTAGCCCTGTCAAAACACCACGCACCAGCTTTGTAACCGGGGATGAAAACCAACCTTGGGAAACCCAGCAGCGCGGTGATACGCTGAAATCCACTCAGGCACCTGGCCCACAGTCCGCTCTGAACGCTGGCTCAAAACCGATGCCGCCGCACCCAAGATTTGCCTGAACTTCCGGAGGTTTCTCCCGTGTCCACCACTGCCTCACTCCCGTCCATGGAAAACAGCGGCGCCGCACCTTCCGGCAATCTCGATATCACGGTCACCCGTGCGGAACTGTTGCGCGAACTGACTGCCGCTCAGTCCGTCGTGGAACGGAAGACGACAATCCCCATCCTGTCGAACTTTCTCTTTGAGGCCGACGGCGAACGCCTGACCATCACGGCGACCGATCTCGATCAGAGCCTGCGCACCTCCTGCCCTGCACGCGTGAAGAAGTCCGGCGCATGCACCGTCCCGGCGCGCAAGCTGTACGACTACATCCGCCTGTTGCCCGAAGGCGACATCTCCATCAAGCTCATGGACAACCACTGGGTGCAGATTCGTGCAGGCCGCTCCAACACCAAGATGGTGGGCATGGCACGCGCCAACTTCCCCCAGGTCCCGGAATTTCCGACCGTCGGCGCAGTCAAGATTGCAGCTCCATCGCTGAAGAGCATGATCTCGAAGACCATCTTCTCGATCTCCAGCGAAGAGTCGCGCTACACGCTCAACGGCGCGCTGCTGGTGCTCAAGGCAGAGTCCATGGCCATGGTCGCAACCGACGGCCATCGCCTGGCCCACGTCGAACGCTTCGGCGAGACGCTGGAAGGTGTCTCCGGCGAAAAGAAGACACTCGTCCCGCGTAAGGCCCTCGGTGAACTCTCTTCCCTGCTAGCGAACACACCCACCAGTGACGATAACGACTTCATCGAGTTTGCCGACGATGAGACCACGCTCTTCTTCCGCATCGGCGGACGCGTCCTCACCAGCCGCAAACTCACTGGCCAGTTCCCCAACTACGAAGCCGTACTGCCGCGCGACAACAACAAGTTCGTCATCGTGCGCAGCGAAGACCTCATGGGCGCACTGCAGCGTGTATCGCAGTTTGCCGACGAGCGTAGCGGCGCCATCAAGATTCGCCTGGAGCAGAACGAACTCCGCATCTCCTCCTCGTCCACAGACGCAGGTGAATCGGAAGACTCCATCGAAACGCCGTACAACTACGATCCGCTCGTCGTCGGTTTCAACTCGGCCTATCTCATTGACTTCCTGAAGGCCATCGGCAACACCGGCGAAGTTCGTCTCGAATTCAAAGATGCACAATCCGCAGGCCAGATGCGCCCCGAGGACGCAAACGAAGATCAGAAGTACCGCTACATCCTCATGCCCATGCGCATCTGACGATCTGCCATCGAGGCCTCGACATCGCTTTGCGATGTGGTTCGTGCGGATACGTAAGACAGAAAAGCCCGGCTTATCGCCGGGCTTCTTCTATTCGTCGCAAAGTATCAAAAAATCTCACGTATACAAATCATTTGCTGCCATACTGGCAACGATCTTCCGCCAGTTTTAGAAACACCATTGATCCATCCGTGCGCGCGCATACGGGTAAGTAATCGCAGCACCCATTTCTCATGAGGTGATGTTTGGTATGACAGGTCTGCAGATCTTTACTCTCATTCACGTACTGATAAGTCTCATCGGCATAGCCACGGGTTTTCTGGTTTTGTTCGGCTTTCTTGGTAACTCTCAGAACCGTTCATTGAATCTGCTGTTTCTCAGCACAACAGCACTTACCAGCATCACCGGTTTCTTCTTCCCGTTTCACGGAGTCACGCCAGCCATCGTGGTCGGCATCATCTCGCTGGTGTTATTTATCCCTGCTATCTGGGGCTATCAAAAGGGATACAGAAAGACTTACATCATCACTGCATCCATCCTTCAGTTCTTTAACGTGATGGTGCTCGTCATCCAGAGCTTTATGAAGATTCCGCCACTGCATCAGTTCGCGCCCACCGGCAAAGAACCCATTGTGGCCATCTTCCAGCTTTTATCACTCCTGTTCATCGGCGCACTCGCCACATTAGGTATTCGCCATCGTGCGCAGTAATACCTAGGCGCATCGCACAACCTACTAATGTGAAGTATGAAAAGGCTCGTTCAATAAACGAGCCTTTTTCTATGCCGTGACTTCGTAAACTGCCAGCTTTTCCGGCGGTTCGATTGCTGGCAGCATAGTTACGTAGATATTGCGCGTCTACGGAGTTTCTGACCCTACTGAATGGGTGAAATCTGCCCGTTTTTACTACGCTAAACTCGATTTATCTCTTCCCCTGCCCCTTGCATAATCCAGGCCGATCGCGCAAAGACGTTTACCCACGCGCAGCCGCCTCGACACTTTTTGAATAAGGAATCCGAACCATGTCACATCGTCATGTGCACGCAGACCCGCGTGGGCTGATGTCCCGCGTTATCTCCACTTTGAATCCAGAATCGAAACGTCGTGACTGGCTAAGTCTTTTGCTACTTGCGCTGCTGCCGTCCGTTGCAGTCGCACAATCCCTGCAAGTTACTTATGGCGACAAGGGCGTCCAAACCCTTTCGTTCAATGGCCAAACCCTTGCAGATGTAGGTACCAATCCTTCTGACAACTTTCACATCTGGCATATGAAGGCCACTGACATGGCCGGCAATACCAGCACCGATTCCCAATCCGGCTGGGGCGAAAGCAACAACGGCACCAGTTGGGACGCATCTTCCAGTACGGAAACCTATTACTTCAACTGGGGTTCCATCGCGACCAAGTTCGTGCAGAACAACAACCAGCTCGACATGATCGTCACGGAAACAAACAACGCAAGTTCCGGCTTGATCTTTGACGGCGCTGAGATCTATCCGCTGGTGCTGCACTTCCCGCAGGATCCGAAAAACTTCAACGGTTACACCCAGTACGCCATCACCACCACCGGGCCCGGCGTCAGCGTCGCAGACTTCGGCTCAGGTGTTGTTTCAGTAGTGTTACCAGACGAATCGCAGCCCATGTATACCGGTTGGAAGCAGGCGGGCGCGAACGCTTACAGCCCGTTGATGACGTCCACCGCGCCTGATGGTCTCGCCACATTCCTGCCGCACAATGATCGTCCCGTGCAGCCCGGCACCAGCTTCACGTACACGGTGTCACTGCGCTTCGCTGCGGCCAACACCACGCCCAACGCGTCTGACGCGTATACAAGTTTCGCTCAGACCTATCCCAGCCAGATGACATGGGCAGATCACCGTCTCATCGGAACCGCATACCTCGCCAGCTCACCGCAAGGCAGCTCTGACAAGACTCAGCCCGGCGGCTTCCCAACTAATCCGCGCCGCTACTTCAACGACGCATCCGTCGATGTAACCACCTCTGCTGGCCTGCAGGCGTTCCAGAATCGCATGCTCGCGGTTGCGCAGGCCAACGTGGTTAACACGCGTGCCATGAACGGTCAGGGTGTTATCACATGGGATCTTGAGGGCGAGCAGTACCCCCAAGACACCAGCTACGTTTGTTCGCCAGACCAGGTCGCAACGGTTGCTCCAGAGATGGAGTCCACCGTGCTCGATCCGCAATCGCCCTACCAGGGCCAACGGCTTGACGATGCCTACTTCGGCATCATGACCGGTGCCGGTCTTCGGGTTGGTGTCTGTCTCCGTCCTCAGGTCTTCACCCTCAGCGGCAACGGCCAGGCATCGCAGAACTTCCTCACATCCAACGATCAGATCATCGCGAACCTCGAGAAGAAAGCTGCGTACGCCAACTCCCGTTGGGGCGTCACCGTGTTCTATGTGGACTCCACTGTTGACACGAATGGTGGCACACTCGATCCGGCAATCTTCCAAAAGCTGATCACCGATTACCCATCATTCCTGTTCATTCCGGAAGAAAGCACGCCGCGTTACTACGCGTACACCGCGCCCTTCTACTCGTTCATCTTCCATACAGACATCGGTACCGATGCTTCCGTCTACAACTACTATCCAAACGCGTTCGGCGCGAACCTGGTGAACGATGCATCGCAGGCCACGCTCAACAGCTATCTCCCCGCACTGACGCAACAGGTCAGCAAGGGCGACATCCTGATGGGTCTCGTCGATTACTGGCAGGATAACGATCCCATCCTGGCATCGATCTATGCCTCTGCTGGCGTATCGGCTCCGCCCGTAACGACGCCTCCCGTAGTGGCTCCTCCCGTGTCCAACGATCCACCGGACACGTCTTCAGACGTTCCTCCGGCCACCACCACACCGAAACACCATCGTCGTCCACGCAGTTAAATGCCACTGCAACCTTCAACGCACCGCATAACGTAACAAGGCAAACCGCTCATGGCAGGCTATGCTGTCTGCCATGAGCTTCTGCCTCCATCGCACGTTGCGAAACCTGTTGCTCCTCGCTGCACCACTCGCAGCCGCCTCTGCATCCGCACAAACCGCCGCCTTTCAGAACTGTTACGCGCGCTGGTCTGCAACAGAGTTGACCGTAGGCAACACACACTTCGAACGTCGCTGGCAGATTCGCAACGGCCATCTCTTCGCCACATCTTTTCAGGATCGCGACGCTAAGAAAGAATGGCTCGCAGCACCATCGCGTCTGCCCTCACCGCGCATCGCAGGACCGCAAGCTGACACAACAGTAGCGATCCACGCAGAAACAGGCCGCACCAATCCAGTAGAAGCAGCATCACTGCAACTCCGCATCGACATTGGCTCGGACCAACATCTGCGAATGAAGATTTTCCCGGATGCCACCGGCATTGAAGAAGACTTCACAGCACCTGCAGACGCATCCTCGCAAAACGACGCACCACAAACCATCGCCACAGGCAAAGAAGCAGAAGCAAACAAAGCAAAGAAAGACAACGAATCCGCGCTCGACGAATTTTCTCTGCAGCCACAACATCTTCGCCTCACAGAAGTCACACTGCGCGACGTTACAGACACGCACAATCAACTCGTCAGCACACGCGAGTGGATGTTCATGAACAACGAGGAAGATATTCTCGCCCGCGGCAACGTTGTCTATGTCGAAGATGTTCTCAGTGGCGCAGGATTGATCTTCTTAAAACAAGCACCACTGCCTGATGCACGCGCACAGCAATCGCTGTTTGATCTCCGCATGATGGCGTCGGATCGCACCGTACGCCTCACTGGCGCAGGTTATCCCTTCGCAGTGCTCGCATACTCCGGTGGTCGCAGCGGCCGCATCCGTGCACTGCACAACTATCAACGCCAACTACGCACATACGAACCACAACGCGACGCAGCGTTCCTCAGCAACACCTGGGGTGATCGCAATCGCGATGCGCGCATCAACGCAGACTTCATGGCGAAAGAAATCGAAGCAGGCGCAAAGCTCGGCGTCGATGCAGTGCAGATTGACGATGGCTGGCAGTATGGCAAGTCCATGAACTCCGCAGTAAAAAGCGGCGGTGTGTGGAGCGGCTTCTGGGCCAACTCATCACACTTCTGGGACGTCGATCCGCAACGCTTCCCGCAGGGTTTGAAGCCACTCGTACAACAGGCCGCAACGCACCACATGAAGTTCGGCCTCTGGTACGCACCCGACTCTTCAGACGACTTCGCTAACTGGCAGCGTGACGCAAACCGAATCCTGGAACTATGGCGCAACGAAGGCGTGCTGTACTTCAAGTTCGACAGCATCGTCATGAGTACTCCAACCGCAGAGCAGCATGTGCAACAGATGTTCGATCGCATCCTCGCTGAAAGCAAGGGCGCCATCACCATCGATCTCGATGTCACCGCAGGCCGTCGCCCCGGCTACTTCGGCATGATCGAAGGCGGCACCACGTTCGTTGAAAATCGCTACACCGACTTCCATCGCTACTACCCGCACATGACACTGCGCAATCTCTGGCAGTTATCAGAGTTCGTCGATCCCATCCGTCTGCGCATGGAGTTCCTCAACAACACGCGCAACACACAGCGCTACGCAGACGACCCACTCGCACCTGCCAACTACAGACCCGACGCACTCTTCGCCAGCGTCATGTTCTCCAGCCCGCTCGGCTGGTTTGAAACCTCCAGCCTGCCACCGGCATACATCGCATCCGCCGCGCCAGTCGTCGCCACATGGAAGCATGAACGCGAGCGCCTCTTCCGCGGCACCATCGAACCCATCGGCAACGCACCCGACGGCGTGTCATGGACAGGCTTCGCTTCAACCGACGCAGACAGCAAAGGCGGCTACCTACTCCTCTTCCGCGAAGCCAACAGCAACGCGCAATGGACCACGCCACTCCCAACCGGCCTACCTGCGAACGCAAAGATCACAGTACTCGCAGGCACAGGTTCGGCAACCATACGCGACGGTGCAACCGCAGTAACGATTGCAAAACCTCTGGGCTATGTATGGCTAAGGTTCGACAGCAAGTAGTTACAACTTCAGAACATGCCACCCGGTGCTATCAGAGACAGCAATTTGAATGGGGCGAGGCGGCCCGTTGGAGGGAACAGTAACCTCAACCCACAACGAAGCATCGCGCGATTGCGGTACGGGCGAGGCTGCGTGTTCCGGCAGGAAGAAATTGACACCCTGATCCAGTCGAGCGTTGTGGCAGTCCTGCCCCTTCCACAGCGAGACAGCCTGCGAGTTGTCCGGTGAAGGCGTTGCGACAGCATGCACCGTTAAGTGCCCGCTCTCCGCACTCAGTGTCACAGGCCACACTCCGATCCTGGGCGTATTCGGCATTCCCTCAAACGAGTTGTAGGGGTTTGAGGCATCGACGCCGGACGTAGGGAGTGAACATCCATCCACCGCAAGTTGCAGTGCAAGGTATCGGCCACGCAGCGGTGTGGAGGGATCAAACTGCTGCGTCCGCACCCACACACGAGGCTTGGTGATGCGATCAAGCGCATACGTTCCTGCAACACTAAGCGCTATCGCTGATTGAATCACCAGCAGAGTCACTGCAGCCTTAGTTCCAGAGAGTGTCATGCCGCCTCCTCTGTCATCTGCAACAGCAGCCTACGGCGCAGACGCTCCAGCACGTAGCCACCGGCAAGAAACAATACGCCCAATCCGATCAGTCCAAGCGACCGGTCCAGCTTGTCCATCAGGTCAGAGAAGTAGAACCACAGAACGACCACACCAAACGCAACCGTGGCATAGTTCACCACGCCACGCGCTTTGTGCCGAACACCCCACCACGCAAGCGCAGCAGCCGCCAACGCCAACAGCAGATAACTGAATACGGAAGGCTCCCAGGTCACATAGGGACGACTCCACGGATTGCCCAGATCAACGACGCCATGGCTTACGGGCCGTACCAGCCACGGCAACGCAATGCCCACAGCAACAGCTCCTGCAATCACCGGAAACGCTTCTCGGCTGCGAAGCCAGCCCCATGCCATCAGACCGATAACGAGCAATAGCCACAGTGCGCGATAGCGCAACGGTACAAAGCTGCTATAGCCCCGGGTGAAAAATACATAACGATACTGCCAGCCGTCAGCCAGAATGCCTACGGATACCGGTATTGCCAGTGCTCCCACGGCAAACAACCAGTTCCCCACCGCACGCACCGGCTCGGCCAGATACCGCAACAGGTAAACAGCTCCAACCAGCAACGCCAATCGTGACAGATAGACATTGCCACCCTCGTACGGCTGCATGCGGTCGCCCAACTCGCAGAGAGCCCACGCCGGCACCAACAGCAGCGTCAGCGTCTTCTGTGGCGCGTCTCGCAACAGCCACCATCCCGCAGCGGCTCCCAGTGCCCACATCAAAATCGCGTTGGGCCAGTGCGATTCAATATTGAAAATCTGTCCGGAAAGGGCAATCGCTCCACCCAGCGCAACGGTGCCAATAGCGTGCAGTGCCGTAGCCAGCGCAGCGAACCGTTCTCGCACCGCAATGGCCGCGCCGTGCAGTCCCACCAGCGTTCCCATGATCAACAGCAGGCGGAATCCGGGACCAATGTTGTCCCAGTGCGCTGCCACAAACAACAGGATGCCCGCGCTAAGCAGGACAGCTCCAAAGATCAGCGCCAACCGCACCTGCCAGCGCTGCGCCTCAGGCCGCGCCGTGCGACTCGCATGCTCCTCTTCCCACGCACGAATGCGTTGAGCCGTTGCGGAGTCAATCACACCTGCTGCAGACCACTCCGCAAGCTTCGTTTCAATGTCCTGCATCATCAGTGCAGCAAGTGGAGCATTGCAGGAAAGATCCAGCAAGCGAAAAAGAGGAGGTACCAACCCGCTTTTCCCAAAACAGATACACTAGGGAACGCGATGGCTTGGTTCAAACGGCAAGGCAATGAGATCGTCTCGGAGGCGGAGCGTACCGTCCGCACCGAAGGTTTGTGGGTCAAGTGCCCGGACTGCGGCAAGGCGATCTTCCGCGCGGAACTGGATGCAAACCTCCAGGTCTGCCCCTACTGCGGACATCACTTCAAGATGGACGCACGCCGCCGCATCGAACTGCTGCTGGAACCCGGCTACGAACTCGTCGATCTCGAACTCAAATCGACCGACCCGCTCAACTTCACCGATCTCAAGCCGTACAAGAAGCGTCTGGCAGAAGCGCAGGCCAAGACCGGCCTCAACGACGCCATCGTCAACGCCGTCGGCAAACTCGGTGAACATAACATCGTCATCTCCGCCATGGAATACAGCTTCATCGGCGGTTCCATGGGTGCCGTCGTAGGCGAAACCATCGCACGCGCAGTCGATCGCTCATTGGACACGCGCAGCCCTCTGGTCATCATCTCTGCCAGCGGTGGCGCACGCATGATGGAAGGCATCGTCAGCCTCATGCAGCTCGCCAAAATCTCCACCGCGCTGGGCCGCCTCGCCGACGAGAAGATCCCCTACATCAGCCTCATGACCGACCCCACCACCGGCGGCGTCACGGCATCCTTCGCCATGCTCGGCGACCTCAACATCGCCGAACCCGGAGCCCTCATCGGCTTCGCCGGCCCCCGCGTCATCGAGCAGACCATCCGGCAGAAGCTGCCCGAAGGCTTCCAGCGGTCGGAGTTCCTGCTGCAGCACGGCTTCCTCGACGCCGTCGTCTCGCGCAAGGACACCAAGGCCTACCTGGACCGCGCCTTCACCTGGATGACTGCTTAGCCAGTTTCCCAAACTGGTTCAATTCCCGCGACCTGCATCTTCTTCCCCGGCGACAAATGCCCGTGACGGGTGTTTACTGCTGAGTAGAATCACCGTCCAACGGCATACCCGCAGACCGTGCGGTTCTGTCTCCGTGTCCCGTTTTGTTGCTCGGACTTCGCTACTTGAACCAGAATCAAGGCCGCTCAATGACGCATATTTCTGCCCCCCGTCGCCGTTTTCGCAGCACCATAGTCGCTGCCGCCCTGTTCGCCGCAACCGTGTTCCCCACACTCGCAGGAAGCCAGGTAGCGCGCCGGTTGTATTCGCTGCCGTCGTCCTCTGACCCGCGAGTAGCACTACCTGACACCGTCTCGCCACGCGTCAAGACCGCCTCCGTCCTCGGCCACCTCGGTGGCGACACGCAGCTCACCGGCATGTCACTGGTGCTGAAGCCCACAGACGCCCAGTCTGCCGCACTGCAACAGTTGCTGGCGGATCAGCAGAACCCGTCCTCGGCTCAGTATCACCAGTGGCTCACGCCGCAGACCTTCGGCGAACGGTTCGGCTTGTCCGATGCTGACCTGAGCATCGTGAAAGATTGGCTCACGTCGAGGGGCTTCAGCGTGGACGAGGTCGCGCCCAGCCGCAACCGCATCGTCTTCTCCGGCACAGCATCGGCCGTGGAGAGCGCCTTCACCACCAGCCTGCAGCGCTTCCACCGCGCCGACCAGGACTACTTCGAAAACAACACCGCCATCAGCCTCCCCCAATCCCTGGCAGGCGTAGTCAGCGGCATCACCGGCATCAGCAGTTATCACATCCAGCCGCCGGTCCATGCCCCACAGGCCGTCGCGCCGCAGTACACCGACGGTTCCGGCGCGCACTACATTGTGCCGTGGGACTTCCGCCAGATCTTCGGCATGAACTCGCTCATCTCGTCGGGCTTTGACGGCACCGGCATCAAGATCGGTGTCATCGGCCAAAGCTCGGTGGACCCGAACCAACTCACTTACTTCCAGAACAAGACCGGACAAACGGTGAAGCTGCCGACACTGGTTCTGGTTCCGAACACCGGTAGCTCTGGTCAGCTCAGCAAGGGCGACGAAGGCGAAAGCGAACTCGATCTGGAGTACGCCAGTGGCAGCGCTCCTGGCGCCCAGGTGCTGTTCATCTACACCGGCACGGCGCAGTCCACCACAAACAACGGCGTCTTTACGGCGATGCTGTACGCCATCACCAACAACCTCGCCCCAATCCTCACGTTGAGCTATGGCGGTTGCGAAGCCTCCAACGCCTCCTACGCCACCTCCGTCATGGAGCCGATTCTGGCGCAGGCCTCCAGCCAGGGCCAGACCATCCTTGTCTCTTCCGGTGACACAGGCGCAGCCGAGTGCGAACTATCCTCCAACACCACCACCACGGCTACCCAGGGGCTCTCCGTCGCCTATCCGTCCTCATCGCCCAACGTCACGGCAGTAGGCGGAACGCAGCTCAACAGCGACGCCGCTACATATTGGGGCTCCTCCAATAACAGCTTCGGCGGTTCCGCCGTTGGATATATGCCGGAAACTTCCTGGAACGATACGGTGGCGTACAAGGCGCTCAGCGCCAGCGGTGGTGGTTCCAGCACCCTCTTCGCCAAGCCAAGCTGGCAAACCGGAACAGGAGTTCTTTCGGATGGCCACCGCGACGTACCCGATATCGCCTTCCCGGCTGCGGTAGAAGAGCACGCTTACATCGTTTGCACGGTCAACGCACCCTGCACCACGACGGCCGGCTTTGGATCCGGTGCCGGTGGTGGCGGTCTCATCGGTGGCACCTCAGCCTCCACACCAAACTTCGCCGCAATGCTCGCCGTTGTGGAACAGGCCGCTGGTGGCGGCGCACTGGGCAACATCAACCCCAGGCTCTACACGTTTGCCGCAGGCAGTAGCGCCAGCAGCATCTTCCACGACATAACCACCGGCAACAACATCGTCAACTGCACGGGCGGCACCACAGGCTGTTCGTCCACCAACCCAACCACACTCGGCACCATGGGCTACAGCGCCGGGACGGGCTTTGACATGGTCACAGGCCTCGGTTCGCTCGACGCCTCGGCATTGACCACTGCACTCAAGGCGTCAACCGGTACCGGCGGAAAGCTGGCACCCACGATTAGCCTTGGCGCTGCCACGAATACGCCCACAGGCGGAAGCTCGGATCTGCTGACGCTCACTATCAGTGGCAGCGGCTCCGCCCCCACCGGTACAGTCGCTTTGTCTATCGACGGTACAAGCGCAACCACCTTCACGTTGGCCGCAGGAACCACCAGTTACACCTACACCTACACGGTGCCCGCCTGCACCATCACCACCGCCAACACCTGCGTTCACTCGGCCACCGCGCTGTACGCCGGTGACACAAACTACCTCAGTGCCAGCGCCACCATCAACCTCTCCGTTCCCACAACGGCCACGCCTGCCAGCATCGCACTCACTCCTGCGGCCGCTACGTTGACCGTCACCAGTGGTGCCACCGGCACCGATGTCATCACCATTGCCAGCACTGGCTTCGCTGGAACGGTCTCGTTCAAGGCCACCACCTCAGCCTCGCTGAACGCCTGCTACAACCTGCCAAGTGTCACTGTCGCGGCGAACACATCGGCAACGTCCACCTTCACCGTGTACACCGCCTCATCCAACTGCACCTCCGCAAGCGCGCAGTCATTAGGGACAAAACTAGTGTCCTCGCAGCCCACACGCAGTCCATGGCAACGTGGCGGCATGGCCGTTCTCGCTGCTGGATTGATGAGCGCGTTCTTCTTGCGGAAACGCATGCGTCCGGCATCGCTTCTGCTCCTCGCTCTGTTCTCCGTTGCGGCCCTCAGCCTCTCCGGTTGCGGTGGCAGTAGTTCCAGCAGCACGACAACCACTGGCGGCGGCACAACCACGGCCACGGGTACTTACCCTCTCACCATCACCGCCACTGGTGTTCCATCCAACGGAGCCACCAGCATCACAGCCACCACCACGGTCACCTTGGTCGTGCAGTAACACTCCTTTAACAAACAGACGAGACATCCCTGGCCTGCTTCTCATACAGGCCGGGGATGTCTCGTCTCCGTGTGTTGCAATGGAAGTATGCGTGAAGGCACCCCCTCCCGCACGGCCTGGCGCGTAGCGCTGCGTCGTGCCGCCCACCAGGTCTTTGATCAGCCCATCATTTTTGACGACCCTCTGGCTCTTCGCATCCTTGGCCTGACCAACAGCAGCAACTGGGACGCCGAAGGATTGCGCGCGCCCAACCGCCCGCACTCCGTCAGCCTGCGAGCCTTCCTCGTAGCACGCAGCCGCTTCGCTGAAGACACACTCACCGCAGCCGTCTACGAAGGCGTGCGGCAATACGTCCTCCTCGGCGCGGGACTCGACACGTTCGCCTATCGCAACCCCTTCCCACAACTCCAGGTCTTCGAGGTCGACCACCCCGACACGCAGGCGTGGAAGCTCCGCCAGTTGGAAGACCATGACATTGACGTCCCGCAGCAGGCCCACCATGTCGCTGTCGACTTCCATCACGACGACCTCGCCGAACGTCTTCGCAGCACCGGTTTTGATCCATCGCAACCGGCGGTCTTCGCATGGCTAGGCGTCGTTCCATACCTCACCGACGAAGGCTTCGCAGCTACTCTCAACTTCCTCTCCAGTTGCGCTCCCGGCTCAGTCCTCATCTTTGACTACGGCATGCCCCGTCACGCGCTGCCGCCGCTGGAACGTCTCGCACTCGACTCCATGTCCGCTCGCGTCGCCGCTGCAGGTGAACCCTTCCGCCTCTTCTTCATGCCCGACGAGATCCAACATCGTCTGCAGCAATCCGGATGGCAGCTCTTGCACGACCTCGATCGCAACGCCATCAACACGCGTTACTTCCACGGCAGCGACTTGCACGTCCTCTCCAGCGGTGGCCATCTTCTCGCGGCAAGGCTGCAGCCACAGCGGTAACGTCCATACGTGCATCCCATAGAGGGCCATGCGCGATTGGACAGAAGACAACGGCATCTTCACGCTGCGAATGACAGAGACGATCGCTGCTCCCATCGACCGCTGTTTTCTGCTCAGCTGTTCCATCGCCCTCGTGCAGGAAGAGCTGGGCATGACGCCCATCAGCGGACGCACCAGCGGCCTCGTACAGTCAGGCGATATAGTGCGTTGGCAGGGCTGGCAGCTGGGCATGCGCCACTTCCACGTCTCGCGCATCAGTGGCTACGTCCGTCCCACCTTCCTGCAGGACACCATGCTCGCGGGTCGCTTCCGCACCTTCCAGCACGACCATCACCTGGCACAACTGCCAAACGGCCAGACTGAACTCCACGACGAGGTTCGCTTCAATCTGCCGTTTGGATTCGCAGGCCGACTTGTTGCGCGATACATCATGACACCCCACATCCTCCGTCTCATGCGCAGCCGCTTCCATCGCCTGCGTCGCATTGCGACAACAGACGCATGGAAAAACTATCTCGCAGAAGATGGCGGTAGCATCTGAGCTGAACAAGGACGGAACCCAGCCATGAACGCAGTGCGCCTCTATGAGTACGGCCCGGCAAAGAACCTGCATTATGAAACCGACGTTCCCGACCCTCAGATCGCGGATGACCAGGTGCTCATCGCCACCGCCGCCACCAGCATCAATCCCATCGATTGGAAGATGCGTTCCGGCGCAGCACAAGAGCGATACCCTCTGACCTTCCCGGCAATCCTTGGCCGTGATGTCATCGGCATCGTGCGCGCCATCGGCAAAGACGTGCAGGGCGTCAGCGTCGGCGATCGCGTCATGGCCTTCAGTCCCGAATCTGCCACCTACGCCTCGCTGGTCGCCATCAAGGCCGTCGACATCACGCACACGCCCGAAGGCCTTGATCCCGTAGAAGCGGCTGCTTTACCCCTCGTCGTTCTCACCGGCGACCAACTCGTCCGCGAAGGTTGCGCTCTGCAACCGGGCCAGTCCGTGATTGTCACAGGAGCGCTCGGCAGCGTGGGCCGCGCAGCCGTGCACAGCGCTCTCACGCTGGGCGCCAACGTCATCGCCGGTGTTCGCTCATCGCAGGTTGAGGAGGCGAAGGAACTCGGCGCGCACGGCGTCCTCGCCATGGACGACGAAGAAGCGCGCAAATGCATGGGCACCGTCGACGCCATCGCTGATACCACCGGCGATAAGGCGACTACGCCACTGCTCACCCACATCTGCGAAGGCGGCGTCTGCGCCACCGTGGTTACGCCGCCGCCCGACGTATCACTCCACCCCGGCGTTCGCCTCGCGCGCGTCAAAGCGCACCCCGACCCCAAACGCGTCCTCGCCTTCGCGCAGGACTACCGCGACGGCAAATTCAAACTCCCCATCGTCCGCCGCTACGCTCTGCACGAAGCCGTCGAGGCACAAACGTTCGCAGAAAAGGGTGGCACCGGAGGCAAGATCCTGCTGCTCGTTCTCTAGTCGCGTATCCCATGAAAACGGCGCACAATCGACTGTGTGCTGATCCTTGCTTCCATTGTCGTTGCTGCCTGGTTTTACCTTGCTGTAGCGCATGGGCGTTTCTGGCAGGCCGGGCCAGAGCTGCCGCATCATGCCACTCCGCAGATGGCGCGCGTCGCCGTCGTCATCCCTGCGCGCGATGAAGCAGAGCACATCGAACACACCCTCTGCGCACTGCTGCAACAGCATTACCCCTGGCCCCTCCGCGTCATCCTCGTCGACGACAACAGCACCGACCGCACCGGCGAAATTGCTCGCGACATCGCCGCGGAAGATCCACGCCTCACCGTCATACAAGGCAATCCTCTGCCCGCAGGTTGGACAGGCAAGATGTGGGCTGTATCCCAGGGCCTCGAGCACGCTGAAGATGCAGACTACGTTCTGCTCACTGATGCAGACATTGTGCATGCGCAAAGCCACGTGGCGCGGTTAGTAGCCGCGGCGCAGGCAGGCGAGTACGACCTTGTCTCAGAGATGGTGCGCCTCCGTTGCAAAACACTGCCGGAGCGCTTCGCCATTCCCGCATTCGTCTTCTTCTTCGGCATGCTCTATCCCTTCGCGCGCGTGGCAAACAAACGCAGCAAAGTGGCCGCAGCGGCCGGCGGTACCATGCTCATCTCGCAGGCAGCACTGCAAAGGATCGAAGGCGTCTCGCGCATCCGCGCCGAACTCATCGATGACTGCGCACTGGCACGCGAAGTCAAACGCGGTGGCCACGCAATCTGGTTGGGCCACGCCACACGCGCGACAAGCCTGCGCCAGTATCCGCATTTCGCTGACACATGGCAGATGATCGCCCGCACCGCATACGTGCAGTTGCAGTATTCGCCCCTGCTGTTGCTCGGCACAGTAGCAGGCATGCTGCTGCTGTATGCCGTACCGGTGGCGCTTGCGCTGGCGGTGCACGGAGTAGCCATGTGGTGTGGACTGGCCGCATGGGTACTCATGGCAGCGCTCTTCCAGCCCATCCTGCGGCGCTATCAGCAGTCGCCCTTGTGGGGCATAGCACTGCCCATCATCGCCATGTTTTACATGGCGGCCACCGTGGCCTCCGCCTTCCGCTTCTACAGCGGCAAAGGCGGCCAATGGAAGGACCGCACCTACCCCGCCGCGTGATCTCAGTTAGGACGAAGGATTGAGAAAGACATACACCGATTGAATGCGGCCATTCGCAAACTGCACTACGTCGTAGCCGGTTACCATGTTCGCTTGGTCGGGTGTGCCAGCGGTCCACGGCGCGCAACACATTTCGTGGTGGATCAGTGCTGGGCCAGAAGCCACAAAACGGAACCGCGGCGGAAAATTCTTCAGCAGCTCTGAGACTGTCGAAGAGATAGCTTCAATGCCGCGAACAATGTTCGTTGGCTCATACAGCACCGCATCTTCTGCATAGAGTTCACGCAAGGCCGTTATGCGCTTCGTGTCATCCACTTCACTGAAGACTTCCGCAAGATGACGTTCGATCATCTGCTCATACTTACTTGTCTCGTCGCCCATCGCTTCCTCGCTTGTCTATGTACCTACAACAAGAGCCTCGTATATACGAGGCTCTTGCAGTCTTGGAGTGATTGGTTCTTAAGCTAACGTTTCCATCAGCTTGCTGATCGTTGAGCTCAGCGCCTTATCCGTTCTGCGCTGCTCATCAATCTTCGCAATGGAGTGCATCACAGTCGTGTGGTGTTTGCCACCAAACTGGCGGCCGATCTCCGGCAACGAAGCTTCCGTCATCTGCTTCGCCAGGTACATTGCAATCTGCCGTGGCACCACAATCTGGCGCGAGTTGTTCTTCTGCTTCAACTCGCTGATCTTCATACCAAACTGCTCAGCCGTAGCCTTCTGAATGGCTTCAATCGTGATCTTGCGCGTCTGCGTATCAATGAACTGCTTCAGGCACTGCTGCGCGGTTGCCAGCGTAATCTCCACGCCATGCAGCGATGACCACGCAATCAAACGAATCAGCGCGCCTTCCAGTTCACGCACGTTCGTACGCACATTGCTCGCAACAAACATGGCAACGTCGGTGGGCAGCGTAACGCGTTCGCTCTCTGCCTTCTTTTGCAGAATCGCAACCTTCGTTTCCAGATCCGGCGGCTGAATGTCGACGATCAATCCCCACTCAAAGCGCGAACGCAGACGATCATCCAACTCCGCCAGTTCCTTTGGCGGACGATCACTCGTGATCACAATCTGCTTCATGCTTTCGTGCAGCGCATTGAACGTATGGAAGAACTCTTCCTGCGTACGCTCTTTGCCGCTGATGAACTGAATATCGTCGATCAACAACACATCAACCGTGCGATAACGATCACGGAAGCCCGTCATCTTGTCATAGCGCACGCTGTTGATCATCTCGTTGGTGAACTTCTCACCCGAGACATACATAATGCTGGCGTGCGGATTCCGACGTTTCACCTCATGCCCAATGGCGTGCATCAGGTGGGTCTTGCCCATACCCACGCCGCCATACAGGAACAGCGGGTTGTAGGCCTTTGATGGGCGCTCTGCAACGGCCTGCGCCGCAGCATGGGCAAACTGGTTGCCGCTACCAATCACGAAGTTCTCAAACAGGTAGCGCTGATTGAGTTGCGCTGCCGTGTTCCAGTCAAAGCGAGCCTGCTCTGCACTGGGAGCCTGCGGAGCAGAACCACGTCCCGGCGCCAGCGAAGATGCGTTCTGCGGCGCATTCGGCGAATGCGAAGGCAGCGGCGCGAAACCACCATCCTCCCGCGTCTTCGGCGTGGTGGGATCGTCCTCTACGGTCACAAAGCGGACGTCGTCCACTTCCAGCGTAAGGTTCTCAATCGCTTCCTGGATCAGGTCCGCGTAGCGGTCGCCAATGTGCTGAAACTGTTGCGAGGGGATGCGAACGTAAAGCGTGCGGTCGTTCGCATGAGAGAAGCGCGTGGGCTTCAGCCATGTCTGAAACGACTGACGATTAACCTTCATCTCAAGCGCGCCTAGGATACGTGTCCAGGCGTTCTGCGGAGCGGTTACGGTCGATGCCGTGGGTCCAAATGACATCCGATTTCTTTCCTTGCCTTGCCGAACCAGCGTCCGGCGTTCACTGTCAAACCTGGCTGCATTGCCTTTGGGGGAAGTGCAACCGCGAGCAAAATTTTGAAACAACGACACCATCTCCGCTCTGCACTGTGGCGGATGAGCATGTCTGTCTCTGTCTTGAAAACCGTCGGCAGAGCCTTGACAACTACCGATCGGTGATGTGATGCAAATTCAAATCAAGCTGGGGACGAGACCCTCTCTGCTTGAGGAACGAACCTGATGGTAGCACGATGAGAACCTCTCTCTGGAAGGCCTGCGACGCAAAAATTTTTACTAAAAATACACTTGCACCAAAGGTGGTGAAAGGTTCCATTTCGGTAAAAAAGGCGTACATCCAAAGGTACGATTTCCCTTGCCACGGATTGCGGCAGGGTGTACACCCGCGCACCTGTACAACCTGCAACGGCGAAAGCAGCCGGTGTTATTCCGGGCTGCCCTGTGCGATGTTCGTCCGGCCCTGCGCGTCCATCCAATCCTGCAATATCACCATGGCCGCCACGCGATCCAGCAAGCCCTTGCGTTCGGCTCCGCGAGCATAGCCATGCGCGTCCAGCCACTCATCCGCCTCGGCAGAGGAAAGCCTCTCATCCTGCAAATGAACAGGCATAGCGAAGTGTTCCCGCAACGCTGTGGCATACGCCTGACACTTCAGCGTCTGCGCACTCGCACTGCCGTCCATGTTCCGTGGATGCCCCACCACCATCGCAGTCACGTTGTGTTTGCGCACCAGTCGCGCAATGTTGCGCAACTCTTCCTTCTGCGACGAACGCCCCATCGTGATCAAAGGCTGCGCCATCCCCAGCGCATCGGTTACAGCAATGCCAACACGCCGTTCTCCCACATCAAAACCAAGCACGCGCGTCACATCGCTCATGCATTCAGCATAGAAGGTTTACTGTTGCTCGGGCTGTTCCATGCCATCAATCACCAGTAAAGGAACCATCGCCTTCGCAGATGTCAGCTTCAACCCCGCCTGCTCACGCAACGCCGTCACAATGCCCGGTGTAGCCGCCGCATCCAGGCCATTGTCATTGGCCGCGTTGGCAGATTTCTCCGGCGTCCATCGCACCTCAATGTCGTAAGTACCCGTCAGGTCCGTCCTGTCCAGCACAACGCGTTCCACCAAAGGTGAAAGACCGTTCGCAAACTGCGCCATTGTGATGCGCTCGCACTGCGCCAGTCCAGCGATAAAGGTCCATCCACCAAAACCGCGCTTCGTCCCATCAATATTTGCGGATGCTTTGAACTTTGGCCCTGCGGGCAGAACGCTCAGTTCGTACACGGGCTGCAGCTTCTCACCAAAGTGATATCGCAGTCGGAACTGCTCCGTCAGTATGGTTTGCAACATCTGGCTGCGTTGCTCGCGAGTGAGGTTCTGCATCAGCTTCAGATCGCTGGCGGCAACTTTTGCGTTTACATCCCACGTGTTCTTCTCTGCCCAGGCAGGCAGACCATCAATGAGCCACTTCTTCACACCAAAGGCCTGCGTCATCAGGAACGTCAACGGCACGTTGTTCGCCTCAAACGTCAGGCCGCTCCAGTGAATGCCTCCATCCTGGCTCACATCACGCGGATCGTGCTGCCTCACCACGATGGCATCAAACTGTGGCGTGCTCTGTGACCACGCCGCAGGCCACGGCACGAGAAGCAACAGCAAGACACCCACATAGCGCAACGCCGTCGGAAGCAACATCAGTTCGCCTCAGGCTGCTCAATCTTGTCGACGACAACAGTGGGCACAGGCGCCTTATCCGTAGTCATCTTCAATCCAAGCTGTTGCTTCACAGCTTCAATGATCGTCGGCGGAGCATCACTATCCGCTGCACCATTGTCCGCGCCTTTCGTGCGGGACTCTGGCTGCCAATGAATTTCAAAGTCGTATTCGCCTGTAAGGCCGGTCTTATCCAGAACCGTGCGCTCCAAATGCGGCGACAGCATATCCGCCAGGAAACCCATCTTCACGTACTTGGCCTGCACCACCCCGTCGTTCATCAGAAACGAACCACGCCCAAACTTCGGCTCCGGTTCTCCCTTCGGCGGTGGCGGACTCTCCTTGAGCTTCACACCATCCGGCATCACCGTCATCACAAACACCGGTTGCACCTTGGTTTCGTTGTGCTCCACCAGCCCAAACCGGTCATGGGCAATGCTTCCAATCAACGCAACCCTTTCCTTCGTCGTGACCTTTTCGATCGGTTTCATCTCCGGATCGGTCACCTTCGCCAGAATGTCCCATCGCGACGACTCTGCCCACGAAGGCAAACCGAACACCAGCCACGGCTGCACGCTGTTTGAGGTAGAGATCATCGTCTTCAGTGAGACATTGGTCATCTCAATGCCGGTGCTCGTCCAGCGCCATCCGCTCATGCCGCCGCTTTCTTTGTGCGGCTTCACCGTAATCACGTCGAACTGCACAGGCGTCTTCTCTTGCGACACCGCCACACAAGGCAACACCATCACCATCGCAATCATCGCCTTCTCCATCTTCATCCGTGCAGTCCTTTCCATAGCAAACAAAGAATCAGTTCTCTTCTGGCTTCACAATCGCATCCACCACAACCGTAGGCACAGGAGCCTTATCCGCGGTCAGCTTCAACCCGGCCTGTTCTTTCAAACTCTCGAAGATGCTCGGTGCAGCATCCTGGTCACCACCGTTCACAGCCACGCGATCGCGATATTCCGGCGGCCATTGAAACGCAAAGTCGAACTCGCCGCTCAGTCCTGTCTTGTCAATCACGTTGCGCTGCATGCGAAGCGTCAGTTGGTCCGCCAGTTGCGCCATGGTCGCATTCTTCACATGCAGAACGTCGCCTTCCATCTTCCAGTCTGTGCGCCCAAATTTCGGTGCTGGCTGTCCTGCTGGCAAAGGCGGACTTTGTTTGATCTTTAAGGTGTCTCCCGCAAGCGTCATCACAAACACTGGCTGCAGTTTGCTCTCTGTGTGCGTCACCATGCCGAAGCGGTCGTGCAATGCACTCGACATCAACGTCCTGCGTTCAGCCGCAGACAGCTTATCCATCGGCTTGGCCGCAGGATCAACCACCTTCCCCTCAATGTTCCAACGGGAAGATTCAGCCCAAGCCGGTAATCCAAGAACAAGCGACGGCTCCACTTGATTTGAGAACGCAATCAGCAACCGCAGCGGAAGATTCTTCGCCTTCCACTCCGTGCTGCTCCACATCAGCGACATCTGGTTCTCACCGGGCGTACTGGGCCGCACCACGGTCACATCGAATTGCGTCGGCACCTTGTCCTGCGCCCAACTAAGTGAGGGCACAATCAGTGCAACCAGCGCGACCGCAACAGCCAACCTCATCAAGCGCCCTCCCCGTTGGAACCAGCGGTATCAGTTCTCTTCTGGCTGCGTAATCTTATCCACCACAACCGTAGGCACAGGCGCTTTATCCGCCGTTAGCTTCAACCCCAACTGTTCCTTCAAAGCCTCATAGATCGCAGGCGGAGCATCCCCTGTGCCGTTATCTGTGGCTGCATTCGCACGCTCTTCCGGCGTCCACTTCAACTCCAGGTCGTACTCACCGGTAAGTCCCGTCTTATCGACGATGGTGCGGCCCACCTGGTATGACAGGCTCTCTGCAAGCGTCGACATCTTCGTCCGCGTAGCGGTCATACTGCCGCGGGCAATACGCCACGTGCCGCTGGTCAGCTTGCCCGGTTCCGGATTCTCTGCCGGAGGCGCACTCGCCTTCAGCTTGCTGCCTGTTGGCAACACGGTCAGCACAAACACCGGCTGCACCTTGTCTTCCTGGTGAACCACCAGGCCAAAGCGGTCTTTCAGAATGCCGCCAATCATCACACGTCGCTGCTCAGGCGTAAGCTTCTTCATCACGCTCATGTCAGGCGTGCTCACCTTCGCATCAATGTCCCAGTGTGACGACTCCGCCCACGACGGCAACCCGAACACCAGCCACGACTTCACGCCGTACACGTTGCTGATCATGTTCTTCAGCGTCATGTTCACGGCTTTATAGTCCGCCTCGCCCCAGTGCATCATCATGATGTCGTCGCCTCCCTTGTGCGGCTTGACCGACATCACATCAAACTGCGGCAACTCGCCCGTGTACCCTCCGCCCGGCAACAGCGGCGGCATCGGCATCTGGGCACAGCACATCGCGGAGCCCATGCCACAAAGAGCAAGAGCCAGTACAAACAGGCGACAACGATTCACAGAGAGCATGGTTGTTGATAGGACGCGAACGTCGTCACGATGGTATCCGCACAACCCGCCCTAACGGAACGCATAAAGAATTAATTCGCATCCGGCATCTGCACATGATCAATCACAATGGTCGGCACCTCGGCCTTCGTCGGCGTCAGCTTCAACCCAAGCTGATCCTTCACGGCTTCGAAAATCGGCGGAGGAGCCTCCTGTCCCGAGCCGTTATCGCCGCCGTTGTTCAGCATCTCAGGCGTCCACGATAGCTCCAGGTCATAGCCATTCTCGCTATGCATATCCGTTTTATCGATGACTGTGCGTTCCACGCGGTACGACAGGTTCTCCGCAAACGCCTTCATGGCGATGTGGTGCGCCACCATGTGATTGTCTGAAGTGCTCATGCTCGCACCTGGATTCTTACCCGGCGTTCCATCATCATTCTTCGGGGGCGGCGCACTCTCCTTGAACTTCACGCCGTCCGGCATCGCCGTCATCTCAAACACCGGCTGCACCTTGCTATCCATGTGCAGTTGCAAACCAAACCGCTCCATCAACAGCGCCTTCACCATGTCATCGCGCTGTTGGCGTGAAAGATTCTTCATCACTGCCGGATCAGGCTCACTCACCTTCGCAACAATGTCCCACTTCTGCGACTCTGCCCACGGAGGAAGACCAAAGATCAGCCACGCCTTCACGTTGAAGTTGCCCGCAATCATCTCCTTCAACGAGATGTTGGTCGCCTGCAGGCTGGTAGGGCTGCGATTCACGTTGGTGTTCGTATCGCCCGGCTGATGCGGCTTAATCGTCACCACATCAAACACCGGAAGCGGCGACTGGGCACGGCACATCGCAGAGCCCATGCCACAAAGGACAAGAGCAAGAGCAAACACGCGGCAACGATTCAAAGTGAGCATAGTTGTTAATGAGGGCGCGAC
Organism: Terriglobus sp. TAA 43; assembly: GCF_000800015.1. Classification (NCBI taxonomy): domain Bacteria; kingdom Pseudomonadati; phylum Acidobacteriota; class Terriglobia; order Terriglobales; family Acidobacteriaceae; genus Terriglobus; species Terriglobus sp. TAA 43. The sequence continues at coordinate 2,734,168 of NZ_JUGR01000001.1, read as the reverse complement.
GCCGTCACGATGGTATCCGTATTAACCGCCGCATCGGAATGCAGAAACTCTTAATTCGCATCCGGCTGTTGAATGTGCTCCACCACAATCGTCGGCACCTCGGCCTTACCCGGCACCATCTTCAGTCCAAGCTGTTTACGCACAGCCTCAAAAAATGGTGGAGGAGCATCGGTCCCACTGCCATTGTCATTGCCCTTGTCGCGTTCCTCCGGCGTCCAGTGCAGATCAATCATGTAGCCGTACTCCGACTTCAGTCCGGTGCGGTCCACAATGTTGCGCTCCACCCGGTACGACAACGTGTCAGCCAGCGTCGTCATGGTCACGCCTCTGCCGCTGATCAAGCCATCGTCCACCGTCATCTGGCTTCCCTGCGAAGGCTTCTCACCGCCTTCAGAGCTTGAAGGTGCAGGCACAGCCTTAAACTTCACACCTTCCGGCAGAGCCGTCATCTCAAACACCGGTTGCACCTTCGATTCCTTATGCGCCACCAGCCCCACATGGTCGCGCAGCAGGGCATTGAGCATGGCTCGCCGATCCTCGCGGCTCAGCTTGCGCATCACCTTCATATCCGGCTCGCTCACCTTGGCTTCAATATCCCAGCGCTGCGAACCCACCCACGAAGGCAGCCCAAAGATCAGCCACTCCTTCACGCCATACGCCTGGCTGATCAGCATCTTGAAGGTCACATTCCGCCCGGAGTACATTGCCGGCGAAAAGCGCTCGCTCACGTCATCATCGCCCGGCTTGTGCGGCTTGATACTCACAACGTCCCACGCCGGCAACGCCTGCGTCTGCGCCGATGCCACAGGTTGCTGCGCACCCAACGAAAAGCCAGCAACAGGACCAACAAGAAACACAGCAAGCAAAAGCGCGCGAATCAATGGAAAGCACATCGATTGAAAACTCCAGGGTGTTGGAACACAGAACCCAACCTCAAAACGCGATGAAGGGTCAGGGTTTCGGTTCCTGTTGTTCCATACGCACAAACTCCCCACGACGTTCCGGAATTTTGTGTTGCAAACCAGATACGCTATTGCCGTGCGAAACCTCACTCGTCGCGATGCCTTGAAATTCAGCGGAGCCGCCGCTGCCCTGTTGCCCGCCACCCTCACCGCGCAACAACCAAAAGCGCGCCAGCAACACACGCCCATCCCACAGTGGGAGATCTTCGAACTCACACTGCAAGGCCCAGCCACCGGCAATCCCTTCATGGAAGTCGAACTCTCTGCCGACTTCCACCTCGGCCATCGCAGCGTTCATATCCCCGGTTTCTACGACGGTGAAGGCACCTACAAAGTCCGCTTCATGCCTGACACCGTGGGCGAATGGTCCTACACCACAGCCAGCAACAACGCATCGCTCGCAGGCAAGACCGGCAGCTTCACGGTAAGCAAGCCATTGCCAAACGCGCACGGCCCCATCGTCGTCCACAACGCACAACACTTCTCATACGCCGACGGCACACCCTACTTCCCCTTCGGCACAACAAGCTACGCGTGGATTCATCAAAGCGAAACCCTGCAACAGCAAACATTAGCAACGTTGAAGACCGCGCCCTTCAACAAAATCCGTATGTGCATCTTCCCCAAGCACTACGAGTACAACCACAACGAACCGCCGTTCTACCCCTTCCCGCGCAACGGCACCACCAACGACTACACACGCTTCGACCCACACTTCTTCGCGCATCTCGAACAGCGCATCCTCGACCTGCAGAAGCTCAACATCGAAGCCGACCTCATCCTCTTCCATCCCTACGACCGCTGGGGCTACAGCAGCATGACGCCTGAGCAGGACGCGTTCTATCTGCGCTACGTCGTCGCACGTCTCGGCGCCTATCGCAACGTGTGGTGGTCCATGGCGAACGAGTGGGATTTCATGAAGCAGAAGACCCTCGCGGACTTTGATCGTCTCTTCCACGTTCTTGAAGCAGCCGACGCACACCATCACCTGCGCAGCATCCACCACGCGGCCATCATGTACGACTACGCGCATCCGTGGATCACGCACGGCAGCCTGCAGACCGACGAGTTCGACAAAGCACCGCAGTGGCTCGCCGCATACAAGAAGCCAGTCATCTTCGACGAATGCAAGTACGAGGGCAATCTCAACAAACGTTGGGGCAACATCAGCGCCGCAGAAATGACTCGTCGCTTCTGGCTCGGCCTTATCAATGGTTGCTACGTCACCCACGGCGAAACGTACCTGCCCGACACAGAAGAAGCCTTCAACGAAGACACCACACCCACGCTCTGGTGGGCGCACGGCGGCACATTGCACGGCGAAAGCTCCGCAGCCATCGCGCAGCTACGCAAACTCGTTGAAGAGTCCGCATCCACACCAAACGCCCGCATGGGCTTCTTCGCTCAAGACAAGCCGTACTACCTCAACGCAACGGTCTACGGCGGAGCAGATGGAAAACAGGCGCAAACCATCCTCTACTTCATGGATGAACACCAGCCCGTCTGGTACGAGTTTCCATTGCCCGAAGGAACCTTCACCGCAGAACTCATCGATCCACTCACCACCACCGCAACACCCGTACCCGGCACACACACAGGCAAAACAAAAATCCGCATGAAGGTAAAGGCCCACCAGGCACTGCGCTTCCGCCGCGTGTAATCCAGCGAAGCTCATACGGCCAACGTCCGTCATCCTGAGCGAAGCCGAAGGATCTGCATTCCTCTCCCTCACGAGAATGCGGGTGCCCACGTCTCGCTTTTGCGAAGTGGGATTGAAACAAGTCTCGACAGACAGCACAAAGGGCCCGCGCAGCGCGGACCCCTTCGTGAAGATCGTTCTCTCTGAGAAACGGTTAGGAAGCTTTCTTAATAATCTCCAGCTTCACCTTCGCCAATCCCTGCTCAATAATGCCCAGCTCTTTCGCTGCGGCAGAAGACAGGTCAATCACGCGATCCGGAGCCAGTGTTCCACGATCATTAATCTTCACCACCACTGACTTCATGTTTTCCATGTCCGTCACGCGGACAATCGTGCCCAGCGGCAGAGTCTTGTGTGCGGCAGTCAGCTTGGTTTCGTCAAAGGTTTCGCCACTGGCGGTGGTGCGTCCGTTCCAGACCTGCCCATACCAGGAGGCCAGTCCGCGGAAGGCAGTCGCGCGGAAATTGAGAATCGGATGACGCTTCTTCGTCAGTTCCACCGGCGGTGCGGCGGGAGGCGCAGGTGCGGGTGCCAAAGGCTCAACACGTGTGTGTGAATCCACCTGGTGCGTCACCACGGTAACCGTGGCATACGCGGCAGAAACAGCAGCGCCGGTGGCCAATGCCAGTCCCAGGGCGAGCGAGTGACGCTTGCGGGCCAACCGCACAACGGCGCGGCTGCGTAACAGGGTGCGAGAGAGTGATACAAATCCGCGGGTAAGTTTCGCGGGGTGGATCTGGAGAGTGTTGTCCGAACCGATTTCGGTTGAGTGGATCAATGAACTGCCTGCTAAACCAGGAGCAATGGGGCGGAGATAAATCAACGAGCGCGCGCGTGTTTCTGCTTGTGCTGGTCACAGGGTAGGTTCGCCGGCTTTCTTGCTGTCGCAAATCGCGACAGTTAAAAACGCACGACAATGTCCCTGAGCTCCGCTGTCTTCCTGTCTTCTTTCTTTGGGATTTGGCGATCTTGCCGTCGCCTTGGCACTTCTGCGCGACTGGAGCGGCACTGTGTGCCTGCGCCTCGCGCGGATTGGGCAGCAGGTGGACCGGTAAGCCCGAAACCTGTCAGCACTGTTGGTCGGGATTCTTAGAACCCTCAAACCTGTGTCAGGTTATCAACTCCCCCCGCAAAATACCAGCCTTTTGGCGCATTCTTTCGGGTTCATCACGTAGAATCAGTAGCTTACATAATGCCCAAAGCACACAAAAGGTTGCATCGGGTATCCTCAGAAACTGAGGAACCATCCATGGAACAGCCAATCACGGGCGCTGCCCGCCGCACCGAAGACATCGCGCTCGACCTGCTCAAGTTCATCGCCTCCACCACCAACGTGGTCAAGTCCACCGGCGGTGGCACACCCGGATTCGCTGGCACCGCCACGCCCAAGTCCGACGATCAGGTCGCAGCTCTGCTTGAGCTCTACGGCCGTTGCCGCCAGGCTGTCGAAGCGAAGTAACCCCATGAGCCACATCGCTCCATCCGGCGCCACGGCCATCGCCGTTATCGGCGCCGGAGCCTTCGGCCGCAACCATCTCCGCGTCTATCGCGCGCTGGAACAGGCCGGTGCGGGCATCCGCCTCGCCGCCTGCGCCGACCCCAGCGAATCCGCCCGCGCCGCCGTCGCCGCGGAATACGGCATCCCCGTCTTCGCCTCGGTCGACGATCTGCTCGCCGCCGGACTCGGCATTGCCGCCGCCAGCGTCTGCACACCCACCGTCCACCACGCCTCCGCAGCCATCGCGCTGCTTGAGGCGGGCATCGACGTCCTCATTGAAAAACCCATCGCCTCATCGCTCGCCGAGGCGGACAGCATCCTCGCCGCCGCCCGCGAACACGGCTGCATCGTGCAGGTGGGCCATCTCGAACGCTTCAACCCCGCGGTTACAGCGGCCACCTCGCTCGTCCACCAACCCATGTTCTTTGAGTCGCACCGGCTCAGCATCTTCACGCCGCGCTCGCTCGACGTGGATGTCGTGCTCGACCTCATGATCCACGACCTCGACATCGTGCTCACCCTCGCCGACTCCCCCGTCCGCGAAGTCCGCGCCGTCGGCCTGCCTGTGCTCTCTAAGAAGACCGACATCGCAAATGTCCGCGTCGAGTTCGAAAGCGGAGCGGTCGCCAACTTCACCGCCTCACGCATCTCGACGGAGCGCGTCCGCAAACTGCGATTCTTCCAGCCGCATCAATATCTCTCGCTCGACTTCGCGCGCCAGGACCTGCTCATGATCGACGTCACAGCCGCAGCGTCCCTCACCGCCGCGCAAATGCAGGCCCTCTTCGCCGCATCCACGGGCCGCGACGAATCGCACACCGCGGAAGAAGTCGAAGCGCACCTCGCATCCCTGCGAACTACGCAACAGGCAGCAGCCTCACCCATTCCCACCGAGGAACATCCCTCGGCAGGCTTGTCGCTTCGCAAAATCCCGACAGAACCCGGCGAACCCCTGCGCCTCGAAATCGAAGACTTCCTAAACGCCATCCGCACGCGGCAGGAACCCCGCGTCACCGGCCACAACGGCCGCAACGCCCTCGCCCTCGCGCTGGAAATCAACGCCGCCATCGCCGACCACCAGCAACGCGCCGGACTGGTTTAACGAAGCGTAAACCGGGTGCCCCAGGTGCGCGAAGCTAACCTGGGTCTTCGTGCGAAACCAAACCAGCGAAGCTCCAACGAACGAAGTTCGTCATTCTGAGCGCAGCGAAGAATCCCCACGGACTCAATCGCGCCGAAAACGGCCGAACCTTCCAGCCACAGATCAAACCAGCTTCGCGAAAGCGAAGCTCCAACGCGTAAAGCGCGTCTTCTCTCGGAAGGGCAGGGCTTTAGCCCTGCCGTAAAGACACACGCTGAGAAAGGGGCTTTAGCCTCTGAGGGAATGCGCGCGTAGCAAAATATAGAAGAAGCCATGCCCATCGAACTCAATCGCCAGCAGCGCACCGACGCCATCGCCTCCCTCAAACGCTACTTCGAAGAGAACCTCCCCGAGCCCATCGGCGACCTGCCCGCAGGCATGCTGCTCGACTACCTCCTCGAAGAGATCGGCCCACTCGTCTACAACCAGGCCATCAGCGACGCGCAATCGCGCCTCACCTCCGTAGTAGCCGACCTCACCGGCGACCTCTACGAAAAACCCCTCGCCTACTGGCCCACCCTCGACAGCAAACGCAAACGCCGCTGACGAATCCCCTACAGAACAAAATGGCGGTGGCGTAACATTCGAAAGAAATCGGCTTCGTTTGTGCTTCCTGGGAGGTTCACATTCTTAGAACGATCCTCATCGCGCCCCTCGCCGCTCTCACTTTTCTAAGCGCTCAGGAACAGCACGACCACCCCGCGCCTGAAAAGCTGGGCAGCGTCTCGTTCGCAACGTCGTGCAAGCCTCAGGTGCAACCAGAATTCAACCGCGCCGTCGCGCTCCTGCACTCCTTCACATACAAAGAGGCGGATGAAGGCTTCCATCACGTAGCCCAGCAAGACCCCAACTGCGCCATCGCGCACTGGGGCAGTGCCATGACGCACTATCACCAGCTATGGGATATTCCCCCATCACCTGCGGATACCGCAGCGGCAAAGCAGGAGATCACGCAGGCCGCAGCACTTCAAACCACAGAGCGTGAGCGCGCATTCATCCAGGCATTCAGCCTCATTGTCAGCGATACCTCAGTGCCTTACACCACAAGAGCATTGCGCTACGAAGAAGCCATGCAACAGATCGCGACAGCGAATCCCCAAGACCCCGAGGCACAAGTGTTCTACGCGCTAGCTCTCATCTCCAACGCCTCGCCGTTAGACAGAGAACATCGAAAACAGAAACAGGCAGCAGACATCCTCGAGCCGCTCTTTCGCAAATATCCCGACCACCCCGGCATCCCGCACTATCTCATCCACGCCTGCGATAACCAGGAACTGGCCTCGCAAGGTCTACCAGCAGCGCGAGTCTACGCAGGCATCGCTCCCTCAGCGCCGCACGCGTTGCACATGCCATCCCACATCTTCACCCGACTCGGTCTATGGAACGACTCCATCACATCCAATCTCGCTGCAAGAAAAGCCGCACAACAGCAGAACGACATCGGCGAAGAGCTGCACGCCATGGACTATCTCGTCTACGCCTACCTGCAAAACGGTGACGACCAAAAAGCCCTGCTCACCATTGAGCAACTTAAGGCAATGGACAACCTCCACATGAACGACTTCAAAGTCGGCTACGCAGCCACAGCCATGCCCATTCGCTACATCGTCGAACGCAACCAATGGAACGAAGCAGAACAGGTCGCTAATCCATCCGACACAACCCCACCGCAGATCGTGGCCATCGCTGTGTGGGCACGCGGACTCGGCTTCGCACGCAACGGTCATTCGCAGCAATCAGATCAGGAAGCCAAAACGCTCCAATCACTCGAAGATCGTCTGCAAGCAGCGGGCAACAGCTACTGGACCTCGCAGGTCCAGATCATGAAGCTTGAAGTCATGGCATGGTCAGCGCAGGCTTCGCATCAACCCGCGCAAGCTGCAACCATCCTTCGCAACGCTGCAGACGAAGAAGACGGAATCGAAAAACTCCCGCTAACACCAGGCCCCATCGTCCCGGCCCGCGAACAGTTAGGCGACCTATTGCTGCTGCAGTCAAACACAGAGGCAGCCTCCGAAGCATTCGCAACCGCACTGCAAAACGCTCCCGGAAGACGAGGCGCACTTCAAGGCGCAGCCCAAGCTGCACGCTAACGCAACGAGCCAGGCATTACGCTGAAGTTCGTCGAGTCGTCGCGACTCCAATCAATCCGGCGATCCCCTGTGCAGCCGTCTCGGGTTCCATCCTGCCCAGCAATGCAGACTGCACAATGAAGCCCAGGAAGAATGACAGCAAAACCTTTCCCACCTCATCCGGCTTTCCTTTTTTCGAAAGGTGTCCTTCCTTCTGCCAGATGCGAACAATGTGGGTCAACGCTTCGCGATACTTAAGCTGGAATCCAGAAACAAGCTTCTTCACCGTTGGATTCGACTGCGCCTCGCTCCAGCACATCAGGATGATCACGTTCAGATCAAGGCCACCCCTTTGCGTATGCGATGAAATGGCAGCGGTAATCTCTCGCGCAAACGCAGCGGGCGGCAGCGGCTTTTCTCGCATCAGCAGAGGCAGAAGAAGCCCTCTCAAATCACCCATGTAAGTCTCTATGGCTGCAAGGATCAGTTCATCTTTGCCCTTGTAGTACAGATACACCGCACCAGCCGAAAGCTCCGCCTCGCGAATGATCTCTTCCATTGAAGTCGCGTGGATTCCGTTGCGGGCAAAGCACCGCCATGCAGCAGCCAGGATCTGGTCCCGACGCGCCTGCCGCTGTTCCTCTGAAATTTTCGGCATCCATTTTTCTCCTTGCCAATCTCATAATAAAGAAAGAATATTCTTTTTGTAAAGTCTGAGACCGCATAGGAGAAAAAACAAATGACACATCTTCAGATCATGCTGTGGCTTTGCGTTGCCGCATATGGCGCGCACGTTTTAGAGGAGTTTATTTTTGACTGGCGAACCTGGTCGCAGCAGGTGCTTCACCTTCCCACGCGCTGGGACGACTTCTACATCACCAACTGCCTTGTCATCGTTGTAGGCATCGTCGCCGTCGAGATCGCTCCGGAATATCCCGCCGTCTCCCTCGGCTTCCCCGCACTCATGCTCATCAACGCAACGTTGATGCACGCATTTCCCTTCGTGCGATCCATGGGCCGCCGCTTCTCACCCGGCCTGATCACCGCCGCGCTTCTCTTCTGGCCGCTTGGAACGTACACCATGCTTGCTGCGGAATTGAATGCGCGTGTCGTGATCACCGCCTTCCTCGTAGGCGCGGCGCTTCTCGCACTGCCAATCAGCTTCCTTCTGCTCAGGCGCAGCAGCTACTTCGACCAGACCCGAGCGTACTGAATCCACAACTGAAAGTAAGAGGAGACTCCCATGGGCTACGAATATCCGATCGACGCGAAAGCCATGTTTGAAGACCGCTTCGGCGAATTTGTCGGGCTCGGCGTTCCAAAAGCAGAAGTCGCGGAGATGCAGACCGCCATCACGGACATGTGGTCCAACGCTCCCGGCGGCTGGGTATATGAATGGTCACGTCTCGCGCAGAGACACGCAGATGCAAACGAAATGTTCCTGGCTTCACTCGCATACGGATGCGCAAAATTTCCCTGCCTCGCGAACGACGCCAGGCGGACAGCGCTCCCAAAACAAGTCGAAACCTATCTCGCCGCAGCACCGGGTTTTCCGGTGAAGTTTGAACGTCGATTGATCGACCTGCCGTACAAAGGTTCCACAACAACGGTGCCCGCCCACTTCTACAGCGCCACAGGTCAATACGGCCATCAGCCCATTCTTCTGTTCAATGGCGGCGTCGACACATGGAAGATGGACAGCCATGGAATCTTCATTGCGCTCGCACAACATCTTCCCGTCACAGTCATGGCGTTTGACCAACCCGGCACGGGCGAGACAGACGTTCCCCTCTCGGCCGCCGCGGACGAAGTCGTGCTCGGCCTCGTAGCAGAAGCACGCCGCATCGGCAACGGCAAGCTCGCGCACTTCGGCATGTCGTTCGGCGCAAACTACTCAGCCATGACCGGGCTGCTGAAAGTTGTGGATGCATCCATCATTCTCGGCGGCCCCGTCGATCACGCATTCGCACCGGAAGCGCTTCAAAAACTTCCATACGGCATGCAGGACATCATCGCCAACGACATGGGCTTCGACCGTCAGCCATCGGAAGCAGAGTTCATGGCTGCCGCAGACAAACTGGCCAGGCGCGATCTGCTCGCTCGCCCGGACAATGCACCATTGCTCGTCATCAATGGCGCCGACGATTACTTCGTCCCGCAGGCCGATACGCTCCTGTTTGAAAACAGGAAAGATTGCGAAGTCCATTTGATTCCCGGAACCGGACACTGCGCTTTTTCAAAACTTCCAGAGGTTATGTCATTGATAGCCCACTGGCTCCCCACGCAACTCGGCCTCACCCGCCCGCAATAAGCGTTAAACCTCTGTGATCGGCGGAACAGCCTCTGCTCGCCTGAATCAGGCGTCTAGCGCTGTTTCCTTTGAACCCATGTCGTCATGCAGCGGTAGTCCTGCACGATCGTGGTCTTCAATGGGTCTACAAGTACGCTGTCCAGCTCCTCCGTCAGTTCCATCAGCATTTCCTCATCTGCCAGGAACCACTCCGAACCGTCTGGCATCAAGAACCGACCACCCCGTACTCGCTCGAAGTCCATGCCAATCCTCGAACCCAGGCGGCAAAACAGCATTCCTCCAGGCCTTACAACGCGCCATAACTCCGCCAGCATCGCCCTGAAATGCTCTTCATCCTTGGCGAAGTGAAGTACCGAGTTACAGATCACAACATCGGCAAAGGCATCTGGGAAAGGGATCTGTTCAATGGGAGCAACTTGAAAATTCTCTGCGGGGAGTCCGGTTCCCAGCGAAGCAGAAAGTTGTCTTACGTGCTCCACACCATCGCGGTCCAGGTCGACTGCAAATATCTCGCAGCCTTCCCGCAGTAGATGCACCAGGTTGCGCCCATATCCGCATCCAGCATCAAGAACACGCATCCCCGGTGCAATATTTCCGCGAAGAATTTGATCGAAGACGTAAATGTCGATGTGTCCAAACTGCTCTTTAATACTCAATGCCATGCTTTCATCATCGCAGCAGCTGGTCATTGGGTTTGGACTGATTGAAATGGGTTACTTCCAACAAGCCGACTTCACGGTACTAATCGAAACTTCCGAAACGCTGTTTCCGGGAATCTTGGCGGATGTTGACTAGAGTGCTTCGAGAATTTGATAGCGTGGTAAGGCGCATGGTCGGACAAGTTGGCTTCAATATGCTGCGACACGGTCTGCTCTTCTTGCTCTTCTTTGCCGTTTTACCCGTGTTTCGCGGTCAGCAGGTGTTTTACCGTCCGCAGGCAAAGCCGCTGGAATGGCGCATAGAGCAGCAACCAGTAACGAAATCTTGCAGTGAAGCCGATCTCGCATTCGCAGGTGCTCCGGAGCAAATTGCTCTGGCACAAAGCTATGGTGCACCCTTCCATCCCGGCATGAAATGTGAGTCGATTGGTGCGCCAGCTTTCCACGGAGCGCGTGTTCTACGAATTTGGCAGCCCAGTGTCTACGACGACGGCTACGGGTATACCCTTATCCAGCCCAAAGGCGCCTCGACGGTACGTCTCATCTTCAATGGTGGCGGAGATATTCGCCATACAGGCCATGAAAATGACGAAGCTAATCTCGCCGCGATGAATGCCATGCTGCAGACATCGGACACGGAAGACTTTGAAAAAGCCGATTGGCTCGCAATCAGCCTGGCCTATCTCACTATTCTGGGCGAAGAACCTTCACTGAAAGATCGTAGCTACGCGCCTGGGCCGAGCCAGAATTTTCAGAGCTATACAGTCCCCGGTCTACTGAGTGAACTTCCAACATTAGCGAGAAAGCACCAATTGCCGACCGTTGAATGCGGCCCGTACTGGTGTACGGTTCTCTTTTATTACAGGACTGAACCGGTAGAGCCGCTGGAGAAGTGCGCCTTCGAATTTGTATTGCTCGATGGCAAGATTCGCATAACCTCTGCGCGTCTTGTCGATGATTCGAGAGACTCCGGCAAGAAGAAACGCACAAATATCAAGTAGGTGAGCTTCCTACTCCTCATAAACGCCAATACTGTCAGTGCGATTCACTTCGCAGTATCAACTCTAGCCTCGCGTATTACGCAGAAGCGCATCGTTCGCGCACTGCCTAAAAACCGAAACAAAAAGCGCGCCCTCACGGAACAACGATGGCTGGCCTCACGCCAACGGTGCGAATTTCATTTCGACATCCGCCAAAAAGCGGAATATGATTCCGTCCTGAATTCAGGCGTTAACAACCAACAGATAAGATCGAAATCCAAAGCGCAAGCAAGCGAGGATCTTGAGATGATTTCCACGTCACTTGGCATGTCACGTCGTCAATTCGTTACTGCTGGCAGCCTCACGGTCGCGGCTGCGTGCCTCGATCCAAAGCACCTCATCGCCCAGACAGCCAGCATCGTTCCGGGCGCGTTCAAAGAGGCTGCAACAGCCAAGGTCACCATCCAAAACCTTCGACGCAACGTCAGCGTTCTTCTCGGTGCTGGTGGCAATATCGCTGTTCTCACAGGCCCTGACGGAAAGCTGGTGGTCGACGCTGAAATCGTCACCGCGCGTCCAAACGTCTCAGCAGCCCTCGCAAAGATCAGCGCAGACCCCATCAAACAACTGATCAATACCCACTGGCACTTTGACCATACCGGTGGCAACGAATGGGTCCATCAAGCCGGAGCCAGTATCCTGGCGCACGAAAAGACGCGCGAACATCTCTCCAAAGCCACGTACGTCGGCGGAAACTTTCAGTACACGTTTCCAGCCGCGCCTGCCGGTGCAATTCCTTCCACCGTCTTCGTTGACGAATACCATCTGCATATCAACAACACCACGCTCGCTCTGAAGCACTACGTGCCTGCCCATACGGACTCCGATATCTCCGTGTATTTTGCTGAGGCCGACATCCTCCACACCGGAGACACCTTCTGGAACCGCGATTACCCTTTTATCGACTACTGGACGGGTGGCAGCATCGACGGCCAGATACGCGCCGCCGAAGCGAACATCGCCAAGGTGACCAGTAAGACAATCGTCATCCCGGGGCACGGTGCGGTGGGCGGCAAAGACGACCTCATCCTGTTTCGAGACGTTTTGGTGGATATCCGCGAGAAGGTCGCAGCTCTCAAAAAACAGGGCAAGCCTTTGCCTGAGGTGATCGCGGCAAAACCCACTGCGCGATACGACGCCGTGTGGGGCAACCTGTTTCAGAATCCGGCGAACTTCACTGCGCTCGTGTATCAGGGCGTCTAAGCAATGCGGTCGAAGTCCAGAAAATCGTTGTCAAGCCCTCAACACACTTAAATGCAACAAATCAAAAGAAATAGAGTTGGCATGCTATTTCCGCGAAAGAACTACAATAGATACAGAGAGAAAGGGCCGCGCTTAGCGCGGCCCTAACTCGTTTAGAAAGACGATTTTGCCTCTAACCCCAATGGGCAGACTATTTTAGCGGCACCAAAAACCTAACCCGTTTAGAAAGACGATTTTAGAAAAACAGGGGGGAGGGGGGACCCTCCCTACCGTATGGCCTGCATAGCGTATCGGAACAGGGCGTCGAAGTCTGTCCGAATCGTCAGTTCTGAGCTTTCGTGTTTTGCAATCGCCGTCTCCACGGCGCGCTGCGCACTGTCGCGCTTGTATCCCAGGTTCACCAGTGCAGACAGTACATCATCCACCACAGGTCCGCCCTTGAACCCGGAAGCCTGCGCAGGTGCAGCAGCCTGCAGATCGTCCAGCTTGTCCTTGAGCTCCAGAACCACGCGTTCGGCGGTCTTCTTGCCAATGCCCGGAATCTTCACCAGCATCGCCGTGTCACCGGCACGAATTGCACTCACCAACCGCTCCGCCGAAAGCCCGCTGAGCACGGTAATCCCCAGCTTCGGCCCAATGCCGCTGACAGTGATCAGACGCTCAAACAGCCGCTTCTCGTCGCGGTCGGTAAAGCCGAACAGCGCAATCGCATCCTCTCGCACCTGCGTGTTGATGTGCAGCGACACCTCAGCGCCTTCATCCGGCAGCGAGGAGAATGTGGTCACACTGATGGCCACGTCATAGCCAACACCACCGCAGTCCACAATGACAGCGTTGGGCGACTTGGAGAGTAAACGTCCGCGCAGGTGAGCAATCATCTAGCCGCGCCGCCTGTACAGGATCTGGAACTGGTAGCCATCGTTCGGCGGGAAGAGCTTGCTGATGGTGCGCAACCGTTCCGCCAGCGCCGGAGCAGCCAGCAGCGGATACTCGCGCTCACGCAGGTCGCTGTAGTCGAAGTCCATGAATACGCTGAGCAGGTAGATCGCCAGCGAGTCGGCAAAGGCCGCTGCATAGTAGTTGGTGCGCGCCTTCTCATCCACGGTGCCACGCGGTGCAGACCCGCGAGCCCGCGCATCCAGCTCCGCCACGGAGACACCCAGTGCCGCCGCCCGGTCCTCCCAGGCATCAATGGAAGTCTCCCCGCGCACATTCGCAGTCGCCTGCTTCCAAAGCAGTTCGCTGAATGTTGGCGGAACGCCGATTGTGTCCGTGAAGTTATGCGCGATGTTGATGAAGAACTCGAATGCCAGCGCAAAACGGTCGCTGTGCAGACGGCTGCTCAGGAAGACAACCTCTTTGCCGTTCACCTGCGCATTGCGGTGGCAGATAGCTCGATCCGCCAGCGCCACGCTGTACGTCGGCGCAATCAGTGTCCGGTCAACCAGTGGAAAGGCCGGCGTGTCGCCGCCTTCCAGCCGAGACCCGCTCAGTGCCAGCGGCACAAACACATACTGGAAGGTGCTCAACCCATTGCTGAGACCGGTTGGAACGGTTCCCACCAGGCGCGCAATCTGCTCTACCGTCAGCGACGGCAAGTCCAGCCGTCCCAGCGTCGCGTACTGCAGACCATTGGGTGCGGTCGCGGCCTGCGCCTGTTGCGTAGCCTCTTCCGGCGTCAGTAGATCGGTTGTTAGAGACTCAGCCATTCAAGCGGTATTCTAATGGCAGAGGCAGCCGTAATTCACATGGCAGATACAACCGCATCCCGCCCGCAGATCGCACCCGGCTACACCGGCCCCCGTTTCCTGGGCGCGCCAGTAGGCGACTTCACCGTCTTCCAGACGATTCTGCTGTCACTGGCCAGTGGTGCTGTGGCCTTCTTCGCGGGTACGTTTCTCGCCATCATGTCCATGCTGGTGATGACCATGTTCGGCCACAAGCCAGACTTCTCCATCGCCTACCGCTGGGTCGGTGTGCCGCTGGGGCTCACCGTCCTCGTGGTTGCCGGAGTATTCCTCACCTCAGCGTTGGTGAGTCGTATTCGCCGCTCGGCACAAGCACCGCGATAACTTACACTGGCCTCACCTTCATGGCTGGCGAAACCTACTACGCAGATACCTATGCACCCGCGGAACGCTACCGCTGGACTATCGGCGTGCTCCTCGGCGTCGGCGTGCTGGTCAACTACTTCGACCGCGTCAACCTGTCCGTATCCCATGACGCGCTGGTAGATAGCTTTGGCATCACACCGCAGGTCTTCGGCCAACTCTCTGCGGCGTACTCGTGGACCTATGCCGCCTGCCAGCTCCCCACCGGCGTAGTCCTCGACCTCTTTGGTGTCCGCAAGGTCACCCTATGGTCGGTACTGATCTGGGGCATCGCATCCCTGGCTGCAGCCTTCGCGCCGGGAATCATCTTCTTCTTCGCAGCGCGACTGTTGTTGGGTATTGGCGAAGCTCCGACGTTCCCTGCCAATGCCAAGGCGGTGGGGGCATGGTTTCCCGCGCACGAACGCTCCCTCGCAACCGCACTCTTTGATGGATCGGCAAAGCTGGCCAATGCGATCGGTGTGCCGCTGCTAGGCTTCTTGCTCCTGGAGGTTGGGTGGCGCTGGTCGTTCGGCTTCACCGCAGTGTTGTCGTTCGCATACATGGCGCTGTTCGCCCTGCTCTATCGTGAGCCGGGCCGCTTCTCTATGCGCAACGTCATCCGTACGCCATCGCTCGTTCCAGGTGGCGATGCTGCGCAGATCATCGCTCCTCCCATTCCGCTCGGACAGTTGCTGCGTCAGCGGAAGATCATCGGTCTGGCGATTGGCTCCGGTGCGTACAACTATGTCTTCTATCTACTGATCACTTGGCTGCCAACGTATCTCGCGCAGGCACAACACATCACGCTGCAGCAGTCGTTCCTGTACACGGGTGTGCCGTGGTTGGTGGCGGCCGCTTGTGGCTTCCTCATCGGTGGCGTTTTGGTGGATGCGCTCATCCGGAATGGTTATAACGCCAGCACGGTGCGGCGGACGGTGCTGATTGGTGGAACCATCTGCGGGCTTGGGATTCTGGGTGCGGCTTTTGCGCATACCGTCAGCGGCGCGCTGATATGCATCACGCTATCCATCGGTGGATTGTCTGCGGCATCGCCGGTTATTTGGAGTCTTCCATCGCTGCTGGTGCCGAATACGAGCACTGGTAAGGTTGGTGGGATCGTTAACTTTGCGAACCAGATCTCTGCGATCCTTGCGCCTATTGTTACGGGATATACCGTGGGGGCAACGCACAGCTATACGCTGGCCTTTGCCATTCCCGCCATCTATATCGTGATCGGGATTGCTTCGTACTTCGTGCTGCTGGGGCGCATCGAGCCGATTGATGTGCGCGAAGCTCTCCAAGGCTAAGAACGTCCGCAAGATGGTTACTCTTGCGGACGTTGCATTTACTTGGTGAACTCTCTTACTTCTTCACCAGTGCGCGTGTTGCGCCTACGGAGATGCCGCCGTCGATCAGGATGGTCTGTCCGGTGACGTAGCGTGATGCTTCGCTCGCGAGGAATACGACTGCACCATCCAGATCGTTCGGTGCGCCGGGACGCTTCATCGGGATGCGTTCGACCAGATACTCAACCCAACCTTCGTCCTCATACATGGCCTTGTTCTGGTTGGTCTTGAACCATCCCGGTGCGAGGACGTTGACGGTGATGCCGTGCTCTCCCCAATCGTCTGCGAGGGACATGGTGAGCTGCTTGATGCCGCCGCGGCTTGCACCGTATGGGCCAAGTCCGGCGGAGCCACGCACGCTGGTTACGGAACCAACGTTGATGATGCGGCCGTAACCCTGCGCGATCATGTGCCGTGCAATGGCTTGTGCCACAAAGAAGGGGCCGCGCAGATTGGTATCGAGGATGGCGTTCCAGTCATCCCATGTGACTTCCAGTGCACGCTTGCGGATGTTCATGCCTGCGTTATTGACGAGGATGTCGACCTTGCCGAACTGCTTTGGTGCGGCTTCTGCGAATGCATTGATGCTGGCTTCATCGCGTACATCAAGCACGAGTGCCTTTGCTTCGATGTTCATCGATGCAAGCTCTGCGATGAATGCATCGCAATCGCCAGCCTTGCGCGATGTGACGATCAGCTTCGCTCCCGCACGACCGAGAGCGCGTGAGAAATACTGTCCTAAACCACGGGATGCGCCAGTCACAACGGCTACTTGGCCGGTTAGATCAAACAAGTTTTCTGCCATCTTTTCTCTCTCGCCTGCAGGTGCCGGGGCGGGGGTACCCCCTCCCCCCTGTTTTTTGCAAAATTGTCTTTCTAAAAGGGTTACGTTTTGTGTCCCTCTAAAATCGTCTGCCCATTGGAGTTAGGGGCAAAATCGTCTTTCTAAAGGGGTTAGAAGCAGCGAGTCAGCAGGTCAGCTAGTCAGCGGTTCGTTCGCTACTTCTATTTTAGTGATTCAGCGGAAATAGCATGCCAACTCTATTTCTTTTGATTTGTTGGGTTTGAGTGGCTTGGGGGCTTGACAGGATTTGTATGGACCCCTCGCCTGCCACCTATTCGTTTGGAGCGACCACGACCTTGAGCAAACCCGCCTCACGCGCATGCAGGCGATCGAAGTAATTCGCTGCATCTTCGAGTGACGAAACGGCGGAGATGAGCGGCTTTACTGTGATCGCGCCGCTTGCCATCAGACGGATTGCTTCTGGATATTCTCCAGCGGAGGCGCATGATCCCTGAAGGCGGACTTCGCGTGTGACGACACGTTGCAATGGCAGCGGTACTTCCGGCTGAATGTTGCCGATGAGTGTGACTGTGCCGCCGCGGCGTACGCATTCGATGGATGCGACGACAGTTTCACCGCGACCGACTGCTTCCAGCACGACGTCAACACCTTCGCCACCAGTGCGCTTCAGCACTTCGTCGATCAGTTCTTTGCCGCTCATATGCAACGTGTCAGGAATGCCTACTTCTTCCGCCATCTTCAGGCGTGCCGCATCGACGTCAGCGATCATCACGGACCTGCATCCCTTGGCGCGTGCAGCTTGTGCGGTGAGCAGGCCGATCATGCCTGCGCCGATGACGAGAGCGGATTCTCCGCCCTTCATCTTGGTTACATTCACGCCGTGCAATGCGATGGAGACAGCTTCCAGCATTGCCGCTTCTTCCATGGGGAAGTCTTCGGGCAGGCGATAGAGAATGCGCGCGGGAACGCTGACATATTCGGCGAAGGCACCATGGCGACGGAACTCATTGCATGACACGCCGACGACCTGGCGGTTGTTGCAGAGATTCACTTCACCACGCTGGCAGTAGTCGCACTTGCCGCAGTAGACGGTGGAGTCAAAAGTGACGCGGTCGCCGGGCTTCCATTCTGTTACGTCAGCGCCAACCTTTTCGATCACGCCTGCGGCTTCGTGGCCCATGATGATGGGAGGAATGCGGCGACCGCTGCTGCCGTCGTAACCGTGTACGTCGCTGCCGCAGATGCCACACGCACCCACGCGGATAAGAACCTCTTCCGAGCCAATCTCAGGCACCGGAACATCCTTGACCTGCAGCTTTGAATACTCTTCCAGCATCAGCGCTTTCATCGCAAAACCCTCGCCGATTAGCTTACTGCGGAAGGTAGACAAAACACGAACGCAGCGCCTTCGGGGATCAACCGCGGGCGCTGCGTTCTGTATTTCGTTTGCTGCTTATTGCGGAAGCGGTTTCAGAGTGATGGTCTTGCCTTCCTTGATGGAGGTGCGCGCCGCATCCAGAATCTGCACTACAACCATGTTCGTTTCCAGTGACGAGAGGTCGCCCTTGGGATCGATCTGGTGGTGCAGTACGGCGGCCAGATAGTCGAGTGAATTGCTTTGGTTCTGCGGTAGATTCGGCGCGGGATAGATGGCGGATTCAACCTTCTGGCCCTTGTAGCGCGAGATGATGTTGCCCGGTCCAACGGTGAACATGGTGCCGCCGTTGCCGTAGACCTCCATGTTTTTCACGGCAAAGCTCCAATCCCAGCTTGGCATCAGAATCGCCTGCATTTCGGGATAAGCGACGATCACAGTGGCATCGTCTTCGGTGCGCGTGTAGATGTCGGGCTTGTGTGTCTGCGCGAAGGCGGTGACGGATTGCGGTGTTGCACCTTTGTTGATGACGGTGGCAAGGTCCGCGCCGTAGCAGCCGAAATCAAACAGCGCACCTGCGCCGTTCTGCTTCGGGTCGGTGATCCAGGGCAGCCACTCCGGGCCTACACCAATTTCCTTGGGGCCTTCGTGGCCGTCGCGTACCAGGATCTTGCGCACGGTGCCCAGCTTGCCAGCCTGAATCTCCTTCAGCGCTTCGGCGTTGCTGTTGTACCAGGTGGTCTCGTAGTTCACCAGCACCTGCACGTTGTACTTGCGCGCGGCATCGCGGATGGCCAATGCGTCTTCCACGGTGGTGGTGAGCGGCTTCTCGACCATGCTGTTGATGTGGTGCTTCGCAGCAATTTCAATGACCTTGCGATGCTCCAGGATCGTGCCGTAGCCAAGCACCGCATCAGGATGCGTCTTCTCGATCATGGCCTCTTCGTCGGTGTAGAAGAGCGCGGGATCAAGCTTGTACTGATCGCGATACTGCTTTGCGAGAGCGGCGTCGGGTTCGACAATCGCGACGAGCTTTGCGCTCTGGCTGGTGGGCAGGTTATGCAGAAAACCCTTCACGTGGCCGTGTGTGAGGCCCACGATGGCGACACGGATGGGCGTGGCGGCCTGTTGGGCTTGAACGGCTACGGTCAAGAAGAACAGAACAGCAAACACATACGAAAGACGCATGAGGCGAAGCATAGAGGGACCTTTCAAAACGCAGGATCGTCAGAAGCGGGAACCACAGCATGTTAGTCCGCTGATATATCAATCGTCATGACGAATGAGAGACAAAAATAAGGAGGCGCAAGTTGGCCTTGCGCCTCCTTCATTTGGTTTGGATCTGATCTACGGTAGCGGCTTCAGCTCCACCGTCTTGCCGGTCTTCACGCTCTCTCGTGCGGCGTCCATGATTTGTACGGCCACCATGTTTGTGTCGAGCGAACCGGGGAGCCAGTGGTCATCCACCTCATTGCGAAGCACGGCAACCAGGTAGTCCAGTTCGTTACTGCGCTTGGGATCCACGGCGGGTGCGGGAGACTGCGTTGCAGTTTTCTCTCCCTTTAACTGCAGCGACACATCCTTTGTGCCAATGGTCTTTACCTGGCCCTCTTCGCCGAACAGCTCCAGATCCTTGCGAGTGGAATTGAAGCTCCACTCCCAGCTCGGCATGAGAACGGCCTGGAAGGTGGGATAGCGGATGATGATGGTCGCGTCGTCATCGGCTTTGGGGTAGGTTTTCGGATTGTCGGTCTGCGCAACGGCGGTCACGCTGATGGGCATCTGGCCCCTCAAGAGAAACGTGACGAGGTCGGCGCCGTAGCAACCGAAGTCATAGAGCGCACCTGCACCGTTCTGTTCCGCGTCCGTGAGCCAGCTCATAAATTCCGGTGGCGAATTCAGTGCGACCGGTCCAGCGTGGCCTGCGTAGAAGACCATCTTGTGGACGGTGCCCAGCTTGCCCGCCTGGGCCAGCGCAATCGCCTCGTTGTTGCTGGGGAAGTAGCTGGTGTCGTAGTTGGTGAGGATGTGTACGTGGTACTGCTGCGCGGCTTTGCGCATGGCCAGTGCCTCGGGCACGGAGATGGCCATCGGCTTTTCCATGATGCTGCTCACGTGGTGCTTTGCGGCTGTGATCGCGACTTTGGGATGCTCGCTGTTTCGGATGTACATGAGGATCGCATCCGGCTTTTCTTTGTTGAGCATCGTCTCCAGGTCGGTGTATGTGGGGATTGCCTCGAGGTGAAAGCGATCGACATATTTCTTCGTGAGCGCGGTGTCCGGTTCTTCAATGGCTACAAGCTGAACGTTGGGATTGGTGTTGTGTGCGAATCCGTTCAAAGTGCTGCTTACATGGCCGTGCACCAGGCCGACGACGGCCACGCGGATGGGCGTTCCGGAAGAAGCGGTTTGCGCATACAAGCAGGGCGCAAATGCTGTGAGGAGAACAAGAAAAAGCAGTCGGAGAGCGGAACGCATACAGGACCTCAGCAGAAAATTCGCCACGAAGGCATGGATTTGTGGGTGCGTCCGCCAGCATAGCTGGTTCGTATTACTCAAAGGCGACAGATACGTGCCAAATGGCGCGGCTGCTACCGTGTAATAACATCTTTTTCACACAGAAATTGTTTTCACCCTGTTTTGGAGGCACCACCCGCTATGTCCCGTACTTTTTCGGCACTGCGTCGCGGCATTTGTACCGCCACGCTGCTGTCTACTGTTGCTGTTTCGTCCATGCCTGCGGCCTTTGCGCAGAAGAATAAGCCTGCTGCCGCTGCTACCGAAGAGAAGAAGACTGTTCCCAGCTATTACGGCGCGCAGCCTGCTACGGAAAACGTTGATCTGGGCATCTATGCGCAGATTCGCAACGAAGGTCTGCTGCACTCGCATGTGATGGAGTACATGGAAGGTTTGTCGGATGGCATTGGCCCGCGCCTGACTGGTTCGCCCAACATGAAGAAGGCGAACGAGTGGACGCGCGATCGTATGACTGATGCTGGTCTGGTCAATGCGCACCTGGAAGACTGGGGCGAGTTCGGCATGGGCTGGAAGCAGATCAATAGCTGGGCCCGCATGATCACGCCGGACACTGAGCCAGTGTGGATTCAGGCAACACCGTGGTCGCCCGCAACCAAGGGTGCTGTGACTGCTGATGCTGTGCTGGTTGAACTGAACACGCAGGCTGATCTGGCGAAGTACAAGGGCAAGCTGGCGGGCAAGATCGTTCTGCTGGGCGCGCCGCATCCGATCGTCGATCTGACAGAGCCTTTGTTCTCGCGTTATACCGAAGCCGAGTTGAAGGAAATGGAAGGCCCGGAGACGCCGCGTGGTCGTGGTGGCGTGAATATTCAGCAGGCGCTGGCAGACCGTGCGCGTCTGGCGCAGCTTCGCGGTGCGGCATTGAAGATGATGACGGAAGAAGGCGTTGCGGCCATCATCACTCCTTCGCGCGATGGCGGCAAGGGTGGCGGTACCGGCATCATCTTTGACGACAACGGCGCGAACCTGGTCCGCGGCGCACAGGTCAAGGAAACGGCTGTCACCATTCCGAACGCTGTGACCACGGTTGAGAACTACGGCCGCATCTTCCGCCTGCTGCAGCACCATGTGCCGGTACAGATGGAAGTGAACATCCAGACGGAGTTCACGGGCGATCATGAGCATGGCTTCAACACTGTTGCTGAAATCCCGGGCACCGATCCGAAGTTGAAGGAGCAGGTTGTGATGGTTGGCGGCCATCTGGATAGCTGGATCTCTGGCACGGGCGCCACGGATAACGCTGCGGGTTCGGTTGTTGCGATGGAAGCTGTGCGCATCCTGAAGGCGCTTAACATCAAGCCGCGCCGCACCATCCGCATTGCCCTGTGGAGCGGTGAGGAGCAGGGTCTGTTCGGTTCGCGTGGATACGTGAAGCAGCACTTTGGCGAGATCACCACGCCTCCGGGTGGACCTGCACCGGGTTCGGATGCAGCCATGATGGCCGCGCTGGGGATGGGCGGACGCAACGCTCGTCGTGGACCGCTGAAGACCACGAAGGAGTGGGAGACGCTGGACGCCTACTACAACCTGGATAACGGCACCGGCAAGGTACGCGGCGTGTACACGCAGCAGAACTTCGCCATTGGACCGATCTTCGCGCAGTGGATTGCACCGCTGAAGGACCTGGGTGTTACCACCATCACCAATCGCAATACGGGTGGAACGGATCACCTGTCGTTTGATTCGCTTGGTTTGCCTGGCTTCCAGTTCATTCAGGACGACATGGATTACGAGACGCGCAGCCACCACTCCAACATGGACACGGTGGAGCGCATTCACGAAGACGACCTGAAGCAGGCTGCTGTGGTGGAAGCGATCTTCCTCTACAACACCAGCGAGCGTGAGGCGATGATGCCGCGTAAGCCGTATCCGCATCCTGAAGAGGACTCGGATCGCAACGCACCGTTGAAGAACCTGTATCCCACCGCAGTTTCGGGCGCAGATAAACAGTAACGCAATCCGCAAGAACAGAACGGGTGAGCAGAGTATGTCTGCTCACCCGTTTTGCATTTGCGCCTTAGATTGGATTGCTGAGGTTCATGGTGCTTACCTCGACAGTGACTCCACCGGGTGCATTGACGTAGAAGCCGTACGTTGGTGGTCCACCGCGTTGAAGCATTGCTGGTTCGGGTGCGGCGAGGCCTTCCTGTGCGATTGCGGCATGGCGCTCGTCCACTGCACGGGGTGTGTCCTGCAGAAAGCCCACGTGGAAGAAGCCGGGGTATCCGTGTTCTGGTGTCATGTTCTTGTCGAACATCAGCGCCAGCAGAAAGCCTTGTGCATCCTGCAGAATCGCGAATTTCCCTACGCGGGTTTCAAGCGTGCGCAGTCCGAAGATGCGCTCCAGAAAGGCCTGCAGAGCGGGAACGTCATAGGTGGTCAGGTTGGCGTGATTGAGTGTGTGCATGGTGCGAAAACCTCCGTTAGGGCGTGGTTGTCGCATGAATCCGATGAGCGCCACTGGGACACATGCGACAGAAAAGCAAGTGCATGCGTGCACTGCTGCTTGTCGCCGTGGGTCCCTTCCCCGATTTCTCCCGGGGGTGACATTACCGCAACGTCAGGTGTTGCGGCGAACCGGGCTTACCAAGCCGGCTCCGCGTTTTTCGGCAATCTTGAGATGCGAGTGATTCTGTGTGGGGTTCAGATTTTGTTGCTTTTGAAGTTTCTTCAGAAAGAGTTGAAACGCAGTTGCAACAGGTCTACGAACTCTCCGACGTGCGATCCATCTACCAGTCCGTGATGTACGTGGATCGATACGGGCAGAGTTTTGCGGTCTTCGTTGTCGGTGATTTTGCCGAAGGTGATGCGCGGTGCAGAGTCTTCTGCCCCGTAGTTGCGTGCATGGGACAGCGATGTGAAGTCCAGCCACGGCAGCGAGGAGAAGCGGATGAGATTCTGTGCAGGCGGACGCTCCAGGTCGTTGCTGTTCCGGCTCTGCTCTATGGCGAGCGAGCCCACGCGAACGAATTCATGCAGGTCGTCGTGATACGGATAGTGGGCAAAACCGATGGTGCCGTTTGGGCGGCCAATCGCGCAACCGGCGTTAATTCGTTCGTACTCCCATGGTTCACCGTTCAGAATGCGTGTCCGGAAGTTTTGAACGTGTTGCGCTGCCGTGAGGGCACAATGCACCTGTGTGAGGAAGATGGAGAGGTTCTTGGCCTTGGCATAGGCGAAGGCTTCCGTGCAGTCCATCCGGATGCAGACACTGTGGAATGGCTCGCTGAAGTTGTGAAAGAAGTGGAACAGGGCCGTGCGGGGCCAGGTCGTGAGGTTTATCTTGCGGCAAGCTTCCACGATGGTTAGTCCAACCTCTTCTCAAAGACCTCAGAGGTCTTTACATGTTCATAGCCGTCGCGCAGATAAAAGCGATGCGCGTCCTGCCGTTTGATCTGAGAACGTACGCGTACGCGCGGTATTTCCTGGCGTACAGCCCACTCCTCCACTGCTTCGCACAACCGCCGACCGATACCCAGTCCACGATGGCCTTCCGCCACGACGAGTCCGCCCAGTTCTACTACGTCAGGAGACTGCAGATGCCGTTCAATGCTGGCGTCTGCCCATCCCACAACGATGTTTTCCAGAACTGCGACGAAGGCGATGCGGTCCGGTGAGTTCGCGAGTCGATGGATTCTTTCATGCATCGTCGCAGCGTCACAGGGATAGCCAAGTTGCGTGCTGAGAGAGCTTACGGCCTCTGCGTCGTCGATGTCGAGAGGGCGCACGCTGAGCAGAGACGATCTGTTATCCGCTGTCATATCCGTCAGTTGCCCTCCACAGTCATCGTATCTGGGGTGCGACTAAATTCTCCCTGAGCGGCATTATTCCAGAGGCACGTTGTCCAGCCCACCCTTGCTGAAAGGGTGGCAGCGGGCGATACGTTGCAGCGCGAGCCACGTGCCGCGCCAGGGACCAAAGCGGGCAATGGCCACCTCTGCATACTCCGAGCAGGTGGGCGTGTAGCGACATCCGCTGATGCCGGTGCTGTGCAGCATGGGCGAGAGCAGGCGGCGATAGACGCGGAGTGCTGCGAGTGCAAGATTCATGGAACGGGTGCGCGGCGAGCGTGCCGCTGACAGGATTATCGCTCTGGCGGTGCGGCGTATTGCTTGCGGACTGTACGGAAGACGTTCGCTACCTCACGCTGCAGCTTGTCCCACTCCAGCAGAAGGACGGTGCGGCGCGGGTGCAGGATCACATCCAGAGGCAGGTTGGCCAGCAGTGCCGCATGCATCGTGACGGCGGCGCGCATGCGGCGCTTGATGCGGTTGCGGTCATGCGCCTTGCCCATGACTTTGCCTACGGTCAGGCCGATGCGCGGTCCCGTGTGGGGCTGACCGAACAGTAGTTCCGAGGGGTGCAGGCGGCGTTCCGGCATGGCATCGCGGCGGGCGCAGAACCACGCGATCTCGCGCGAGTGCTGCTTGCGTGATGCAGCGTAGGCACGCTGATAATCCGCATGTTTCCGCAGGCGCAGCTCAGCGAACGAGGTCTTCGGCTTGGGGATAGGAAGGGTCATTGCGTGCAATGCGAAGGGGCGCGACAGGCGCGCCCCTTGCAGAAACGGAATGCGATAGAAAGAACTAGTCGCGGAAGCCGGCGGAGACGGCAATCTTATGACGGCCCTTTGCGCGACGGCGGTTCAGAACAGACTGGCCCGCCTTCGACTTCATACGGGTGAGAAAGCCGTGCGTCTTGGCGCGGCGGCGGCGGTTCGGCTGAAAAGTGCGCTTCGGCATGCTGTTACGTCTCCTGCGCTAAGCGTGCAGAACTCTCCGTCAGGGTGGAGAAAGCAGCAGCGCTGAGCTTGAAAAGTGTTTTGTCCTGTCCGGCGAGCCTGAATGGAAGCACTCTGCCATCACAAACGCGCAACGCTATGGCGGCGCACTGCGGACAACATCGCTTATATTACCGCATTTCCCACAGGAGGGAAACCCCTTGTTGCAGATTCGTGGGAACAGACCGAATGCTCTCAATCCATCGAGATACACTCAGATGCACCATGCGACCTCTTGTTTCGCTGCTTTTTCTTGCGTTTACGGCGCACGCGCAGTTTGTCCTGCAAAAGAGCCCTTCGCCTGCCAGTCTGCGTGGCGTGGCGAACATCGATGGTCGCATCGCATGGGCCAGCGGCACTTCCGGCACGGTGCTGCGGACGCTGGATGGCGGCGGCACATGGCAGCAGTGCGCCGTTCCGGATGGGGCTGAGAAGCTCGACTTCCGCGCGGTGCAGGCCTTTGACGCCCAGACGGCTATCGTAATGAGCGCTGGAGCGGGCGATGCCAGCCGACTTTATCGCACCACGGATGGATGTCGAACATGGAAGCTGATCTTCACGAATCCGGACGCGCCGGGAGGGTTCTTCGATGCGTTGTACGTCCCGCAACATGGAGAGGGATGGCTGCTGGGTGACCCCGTAAAGGGTGGTTTCTATGTCGCGGTGAGTCGTGACGGAGGTTTGTCGTGGGCGAAGGTGCCGGTTCCCATCCAATCGGACACGGAAAAGGGTGGTGCCTTCGCGGCCAGCAATCAATCGCTTGCGATGGGTGTGGCGGGACCCTCGTTCGGTGGCGGTGGTGGTTTGCTGTATCGCGGTGAACAGGATCGCTGTCCCGATCCCATTCAATACAACGATCCCAATGCCTGCGCGACCCATGTTCGGTTTCGCAAAATGACGACGGAAGTTGGTGGTGTTGGTGCGTCGTCGGGCATCTTTGCCCTGGCTGCCAATGACAAGGCGATGGTGGCTGTTGGCGGCGACTACATGCACCCGGAGTTGTCGGCGCGCACTGCTGCGTTCAGCGTGAATGGCGGCATGGGATGGCAACCTGCGGAGACCATGCCACGCGGCTATCGCAGCACGGTGGCGTATGACGCAGCTACGAAGACGTGGATCGCGACGGGACCAACAGGGACCGATGTCTCCACGGACGATGGCCGCAACTGGAAGCCATTGTTGCCGGATGCGAAGGCTGGTGATTCTGCCGAAGCGGATCGTAACTGGAATGCATTGTCGTTGCCGTTTGTGGTGGGGCCGAAGGGGCGCATCGGACGGCTTCGCGATGGTGCGCTTAACAAAAAGTAAGTTCGCGATTCGCGCGGACGTCATGCAAGCCCGGCTGCCCTCCTGATAGAAGGGATGGGATGAAGCTTTCAGGATTGAAGAGGCTGCTGGTGGTTTTGCTGGCGTTGGTTGCCGGTGTGGCGTGTGCGCAGGAGCCGCAGTTAACGCTGCATGGCGAGGTGCGTCGCGCGCAGTTCATGTCGTATCAGGAAGTGCCGTTTGATGTGCCGGAGGGCGTGTCGCGGCTGAGTGTGGAGTTTACGTACACCGGGCATGATCACGGCACGAACCTTGATATGGGTGTGATTGATCCGCAGCGTTTTCGCGGATGGAGTGGCGGCAACAAACACTCGTTTACTGTGAGCGAATCGGATGCGACGCCTTCGTATCTGCCGGGACTTGTGGTCGCAGGGCGTTGGCGTTTGCTGGTGGGTGTGCCTGCGATTCGTGAGGGTTCTGTTGCGCAGTACACGGTGAAGGTGTGGTGGCAGAAGGTTGGCACGGATGCTGTGTCGGGCTCCACGTTTTCGCAGAAGCCGATACGTGAAGGTGCTGCGTGGTATCAGGGTGATCTGCACATGCACACGGGACATAGCGATGGTTCCTGTGCGAGCGAGAGTGGTGCGAGGATTCCTTGTCCTGTGTTTCTGACTGCGCAGGCTGCAGTGGCGCGTGGGCTGGACTTCATTGTTATCACTGATCACAACACCACGTCGCACTACGACGCGATGCGGGAATTGCAGCCGTACTTTGACAAGCTGTTGCTGATTCCGGGACGTGAAATCACCACGTTTTATGGGCATGCGAACGTGTTCGGCACAACGCAGTTTATTGACTTTCGATTGGGCACAAAACCTGTTCCCACGATGAAGGCGCTGCTGGATGAAGTGGATGCAGCGCATGGATTGCTTGCGTTGAATCATCCGGGGGTGCCTTCCGGCGAGCAGTGCATGGGGTGCGGATGGACTGCTCCGAATACAGACTTCACGCGCATTCATGTGATGGAAGCAGTGAATGGTGCGGATGCGGATGGCGAGAAGTCCGGTGTGCCGGTGTGGCAGCGGCAACTGGATCGCGGTCTGCGCATCACGGCCATTGGTGGCAGCGATAATCACAATGCTTTGATCAAGCCTGAACAGAACAATGCGATTGGTTCACCGACCACGGTGGTGTATGCGACGTCGTTGTCGGAGAGCGCGATTCTCGCGGGGATTCGCGCAGGGCATGTGTATGTCGATACAGATGGCACGAAGGTGCGGTCTTTGATCCTGTCTGCTGTTTCGGGCAGTGAACATGTGTTGATGGGCGATGTGATGCATGTCGCTGATGGTGGGACTGTTACGTTCACTGTGGAGGCAAACGGTGTTGCTGGAATGCATGGTGAGGTCATCACCGATGGCAAACGCAGCGCACTGGAAGGCGGCATATTCGCGCCGGGCAAACAGTTAAGGAGCTTTACTATTGCGAGTGATGGCAAGCCACATACCGTTCGCGTGGAGATTCGTGATGCTGACGGCAAGCTTAAGCTGCTGGGGAATCCGATCTATCTGAATCGGTAGAGCGTTAGTGAGTTGCGGGACGCGTATGCATTAGGGTTGGATGGCGTCGCATGAGTAGTACGAGCGCGCGTCGCAGATAAATCGCGAGGAGCGGTGTGAGGATAACGGCAATTGCGCCCCAAACAATCAGCGCATGCCATTCCCATTGCCAGATGTTGCGCACCATCAGAATGGGGTGGTGGCTTAGGTGGTGAAGCTGTTGCCGGGAAAGAGGCAGGCGACGTGTGCGGAAGAGATGCACGCCCGCCTGAATGAATGGCAGGAACAGCAGAACATGCAGCGGCGCAACGATATGCGAGCCTATCTGCGAAGCGGTCTGGCTGAGACGAAAGAGCCACGCAATGAGAATCAACAGCACTGTGGTGACGCCTACGGTGGGATTGATGCCGATCATCATTCCCAAAGCGAGACTCCATGCGAGACGGCGCGGTGTGACTCCACCGCGAAGCAGCCGCAGTAAGGGCCGCAGCACCTTGCAACGCAGGAACTCGCGTACGGATTGTGGCACACCGAACATACGAGATTGTTCGATGTCGTCGATGGTCAATGGGTTTACGACAAGAAGTCTCTTCTTCTATGCCTCATGCCATTCGAGCCCAAAAGGCAATTCGGTGGCTGCGTAATCCAAGTGAATGACACGACGATGCTTCAATGTGTTGTTCGTGTTTGATTCAGACGAAGCATGAAGAAGTAAAGGCTTCATTATCAGTGCCCCGCCAGCCCTTACCTCACAAGTAGTCGCTTCACGCTCTGCAATAACTGAGTCTGTTTCGGCATGACGAAGCTTGCCAAGCAGATGTGTTCCCGAAATGACTCGAAGCGCACCATTGGATGCAGGGCAATCATCGAGATGCATCCGCACCGAGAGCATCTGCTCGGATATCGTTGCGGGTGGCTGCACATGAATAACGCCGGCCTTCACAGACCATGGGCCGTAGCCGTCGCATTCTTGGCGTTCTTTTACTGCAATCGTGACGTCCTGATGCCACGGGATTTTCCAATTTGCTTCCGGCGTCTTGTCAAAGAAAATCGCGCGAACGGGAAATATCTCGGACCCAAGAATCGGTGTGACGAGAGCTCGTATCGCATCACTCTGTGCCAGCGCAGCAATTGCAGGTGAACGCCGCATCAGGTTGCGAATACCGCCACTCACCTGTGCCACTTCCTCCTGTAAAGGCGAAAGCGTCTCGATAAAACTCGAGACGCCTTCCTGGGTGATGACGTTTTCCACGATGGCAAAGCCGTTTATATCGATCTGTTCGCAGTAGGTCATCGAATCAAAATTACAGCGTGGCAGATCGGGTGGTGAGAAGATCTTTGGCGCGTGCGATGAAGTCCGTGAGTGGGGTGCTGCCTTCGTCGCCTTTGCCTCTGGTGCGGACGCTTACGGCTTCGTTGGCGGCTTCCTTGTCGCCCATGATGAGGACGAAGGGGATCTTCTCGTTCGCGAAGTCGCGGATCTTGGCCTTCATCATTTCGTTGCGTTCGTCGAGGTCGACGCGGAGGCCGATCTTTTCGAGTTCGGCTTTCACCTTGCGGGCGTAGTCGATGTGCTTCTCGCTGATGGGGACGAGGCCGACCTGCACTGGCGCTAGCCATAGCGGGAACGCTCCGGCGTAGTGTTCGATCAGCACGCCGAAGAAGCGTTCGACCGAGCCGAACAATGCGCGGTGCACCATCACTGGCTGGTGCTTTTCACCGTCTTCGCCGGTGTATTCGAGTTCGAAGCGACGTGGCAGGTTGAAGTCGAATTGCACGGTGGAAAGCTGCCAAAGGCGTCCAAGGACGTCGACGAGTTTTACGTCGATCTTGGGGCCGTAGAAGGCGGCTTCACCGGGGAACTCCTGGAACTTGAGGCCGCGCTTGGTGAGTACGTCACGCAGTGCGCCTTCGGAGTAGGCCCAGTCCTCGGAGGTGCCGAAGAATTCGCCTTCCTTGTTGGGGTCGCGCGTGGAGAGTTCGACGCGGTACTCGGCAAAGCCGAAGTTCTGCAGTACAGCTTCTGCAAAGTCGAGGCAGGCTTCTACTTCGCCGCTGATCTGGTCGGGCGTGCAGAAGATGTGTGCATCGTCCTGCGTAAAGCCACGCACGCGCAGCAGGCCGTGCATGGTGCCGCTGCGTTCGTAGCGATAGACGTTGCCGAACTCGGCGTAACGCTGCGGCAGATCGCGGTAGCTCTTGGGCGAGTTCTTGTAGATGAGGATGTGGCCCGGGCAGTTCATGGGCTTGGCGCGATACTCCGCGTCGTCCAGCTCCATGGCGGGGAACATGTCCTTGCTGTACACGCCGTCGTGCCCGCTGACCTTCCACAGATCGCGCTTCATGATGTGTGGTGTGTAGACGAGCGAGTAGCCGCGACGCAGGCACTCGTCGCGCATCCAGTTCTCCATCTCCTTACGGATGAGCGCGCCCTTGGGGTGCCAGAAGATCAGGCCGGGGCCTGCGATTTCCTGAATGGAGAACAGGTCAAGCTGCTTGCCGAGAACGCGGTGGTCGCGGGCCTTGATCTCTTCCAGGTGCTTGAAGTGCGCGTCGAGTTCCTTCTGCGTGTAGAACGCAGTGCCGTAGATGCGCTGCAGCTGCGGGTTCTTTTCATCGCCCAGCCAGTAGGCTCCGGCGATGCTCATGACCTTGAACGCCTTCACGCGGCCGGTGGAGGGCACGTGCGGTCCGCGGCAGAAGTCCAGGAACTCGCCATTGCGATAGAAGCTGACGCCTTCACCGCTCTTGGTGAACTTCTCAATGAAGTGAACCTTCATGAAGTCGCCCTGCTGCAGATAGCCAACGAGAGCTTCGTCGCGTGCGATGTATTCGTGGCGGAAAGGTTCGTTGCGCGCGACCACTTCGGCCATCTTCGCTTCAATGGCGGCGAGGTCTTCGGGCGTGAACGGCTGTTCGCGCAGGATGTCGTAGAAGAAGCCGCTATCGGTCGCGGGGCCGTGGCCAAGCTTTACTTCTGGATACAGCTCCGTGATGGCCGTGGCCATGACGTGTGCAGCGGAGTGGCGCACTACGCGCAGGGATTCGGGATCGTTCTCCTTGAGCAGCCACAGAGCGACGTCTTCATTCAGAGGCTCAGCGAGATCGACGATGCGCTCGGCTGTGGCGACGTCACTGTACATGCTCTCTTCCGTCTGCGCGCTGTTGTGGCCTGCGTCGGACTGCTCTTCGGCGCCGTCGGTGGTTTTGCCGGTAGTGGTGCGAATCTTCGCAACAACAACTGCGTCGGCAAGGCGCGGAGAGATGCTATGGGCAATGGCGTAGGGCGTGGTGCCGCGCGGAACTTCGCGCACGCTGCCATCGGGAAGGGTGACTTTGATCTGGTCGCTCACAATAAACAGGATACTGCGAACGGTTCCGGCCGCGGCTGCACGAACGCTATACTTCGGCACGGATGGACCACTCCAACGGATACGAGGCAATTTCAGCCGAATGGATCGCACGTCGTGGCAGCGACGCCGGACGCGTCCGGGCAATCGGCGTGGACGAGGTGCGACGTTGGGCGCGGACGCTTCCCGTGGGCAGCAGCGTGATCGATATTGGGTGTGGCCCCGGCTTTCCTCTGACTGCCATGTTGGTCGAAGAAGGACTCCAGGTGTACGGTCTGGACGCTGCTCCATCGTTCGTTGCCGCATTTCAACGGAACCTGCCCGGGATACCCGTCACGTGTGCGTCTGTGCTCAAGTCGGATTGTTTTGGACGCAAGTTCGACGCGGTGCTTGCTGTCGGCGTGATCTTCCTGATGACCGTCGACGAACAGGCACGTCTGCTGCGGAAGTTCGCAGAGATTCTGAATGTGGGTGGGCGCCTGTTGTTCACCGCGCCTTTGCCCGCATGCACGTGGATCGATCAGATGAGCGGGTTGCGGTCGGTTTCATTGGGTGGGGAAGAATATCGAAGGCAACTCGCATCAGCGGGGCTCTCAGTGGTGGCGGAGTTTGAGGACGTGGGCGAAAACCACTATTTCGAGGCACGGAAGATGGGAGCCGCTCTGTAACACTGGTTTCAAACTTCCTTGAATCCCGTGCAACGGCGTATGCTTTCGCGCATGAATTCCACACGCCGCGATCTATGCCTGAGTTTGCCCGCCCTTGCTTTCTTTGCCGAACTATCTGGTGTTGCACAACAGGCAGCGCCTGCCGCTGCGACTGAATCCAAGCCCGATCCTGCGAAGATTGCTGCCGGAACAAAGATTTTTTCAGATAACCACATCTTCAATGGCCGCGAGCTGCCCATTCATAGCGGGAAGACAGGATCATCGCAGGCGGTTTGCCAAGGTGTGCTGCCTACAGGCGAAGGCGTGGAGATGCACAACACGATGTTGCTGCCGGGGATGGCGCCGCATCCGCCGCATCAGCACATGCACTCTGAGTGGCTGTTCCTGCGCGAAGGCAAAGTGGAGTGGCTGATCGATGGCAAGTGGGAACCGGCAGAGGCAGGCGACATTCTGTATGCGAGCAGCATGAAGCTACACGGCCTCAAAAATGTCGGCACGGTGCCGGCGAAGTACTTTGTGATGGCAGTAGGGCCCAATTTAAAAGGCTGATTCGCCGCAAAGGCACGCGATTTTTATCGAACACAGGCGCCCGATCTGAAGCGTGGCGTGATCTGGCGCGCCTGTTTTTCCCAATTGTCGCAGTATCGGCCACGCTTGTCCGCGAACGTGGCAGGAGACTGCTCGAAGGTTGTAGAGACCCCGTTCCGTATGGGGCATGGGCATGTGTTGTTGGGAGGCCTAGTGTGGATTTCAGGCAGCCACTCGTGGCACTTCTCCCAGGCTGTCGCTGAATTTCTTCGGAGCACTACGACTATGCCGATTGCATGTCGCCCGTCGAACCTCAGCAGCGATGTACGCTGCACGGTTTGCGGTCAAGGATTTCTCCTCTACGGAGACCGCCTTATCTCGCAAGAACGAGTGGCGGTTCGTGAGTCAGTTCAACGGATGCTGCGTCGTCAGCACGAGGACTCGCAACACACCGCTGAAGGGTTTGATTTTGACTGGGTTGCAGAACCCGGGATGCACTGAGTGGCAACAGACGATGTTCGTCGGCCGGAGTGATACCCGCGTTGTTGGATGGGGTCATATCTACGGTCGTCCACGTAACAGGTCCACCGCGAAATGAGTGGACCGAAACAGAAAAGAGTCAGGAAATGCATATTCCTTGCATTGCTACAGAGACCGCATTTGACGTCCAATGCCCCGTTTGTGGACGCGGATTTCTCCTGTTGACCGAACCCACCCTGAGCCTGCAACGCGGATCGATGCGCCGACACGCTCGCCAAGCGCTGGCTGCGCAACACGATCTTCCCCTTGCGGCGAGCGGCAACGCGCACTCAGACGAAGTTTTCGATTTGCCTGGATGGGACGGTGAGCCGGAAGGATCCAGCGTGGCGCTTGATTTCACAGCGCCGCTACGGTTGCAGACCACCCACTAAGGTCTATCTGGATAACCCCATATTGCCCTTCTCAATTGGGCAATGGATGCAAACGCGACTTCCCTGGAGCACCCCCACGATTCGTACATTGCTGGGGTTCGCTATACCTATTTACTTCGGCAATGGCGCAGCAGCCGGGCTGCAATGTCCTTTTCCGTCGCAGCTTCGGATGGCGAGGATGACGTTGTCTTTGGATACAGGCAGCGTCATGGTTTTCGCGTTGCCGTCTGCGGTGAGTTGAAACGAAGCGACAGGTGCGCTGAACTGCCAGTCCGGCGCGCTGGTTTCCCGCCATACAACTTCATCATGTGCGTCTGCGGAGGAAGTCCAGGTGATGGTGGTGTCGTTGTTCAGGCCACCCGCTTTGAACTGTACCTTCTCGGGGATAGCTGGCGCAGTGGCCAATGTGGCCAGCGTGGCTGCATTCAGACGAGCGACGCGCGCCATGTAGGGGAAGTCGTCGAACTGGATCAGATCGCCGAACTGCGTTCCGTTCTCCACGCGAACGACTTGATGCTGATGATCAAAGTTTTCGCGCCATTCCGTAAAACGAACGCCGGTGAAGCCTTCGCGATTAAAGGAAGAGTGATCGCCTCCGCGGCCATAGCGATCGAGCCGGAAGACTAACGTGGGCTTCAGTGCGTCTGTGGCCTTCGGAGGAGCGGGTTCGGTGTACGTGCGGGCGACATCGGCTACTGCGCGCGCAAGTTGACGCGATGATGAATCGCTTTCATAGCCTGCGGTGAGAATCTTCTGCGTCTCTTCTGGCGTTGCGGCCAGAGAGATACCTTCTGAGAAGACACGAACGCGGTGCTTATCTTCATTGGCCAGATCAGCAGGTGTGGTGTCACCGCCAACGATGTCGTTGTTCAGAACAGCCTCAAGATTCCAGCCTTCTTTCTTCGCCGTCTGTGCGAGATGGCGACTGCCGAGCAAGCCCTGCTCTTCGCCGGTGACCGTGGCAAAAACAATGGTGGCGGGAAAGCGATGCTTTGTGAGCACACGTGCGCATTCCAATGACACGGCTGTGCCGCTGGCGTCGTCGTTGGCGCCGGGCGCTTCATCGCGTACGTTCTGCATGTCGCGGGTGAAGAAGCTGTCGTAATGACCGGTAACGAGAACCCGCCGGTCGGGATCGCTGGTGCCCTTCATTACTGCGTAAATGCTCTTCAGCGGCGTGGGCTTGATGATGCGTCCGCGAGGGCCGGGCTGGGCAGGCTGCGTGTAAACGTCCTCGTGAATTTCCAGACAATTTCCGCAGTCCTTGCTGATGGCTTCAAAACGCTCGCGAATCCATGCCGCGGCAGCGTCTACTCCGACATGTGGAGGCAATGTGGTGTCGCCCCCACCAGCAGTATTGCGGTTGCGAAAGCTCACCAGGGCTTCAATCGTCTTGCGCATCTCTGTCGGCGATACATCACGCAGGGCCGAGGCAATCTGCGGATCTGCGGTTTGCTTTGCCAGGGGCTTACCGTGTTGCTGGAAGTCGACCCCTGCTGTGGTGCGTTTGGTTTGCGCGGACACAGAAAGGCTTAGCAGAGAAACAGCGGCGAGCGTGAGACGGAGATTCATCAACAGAGCCTCGGAGACTTCAGCAGAATTGTGGGAACGATGCCTCAGAAGATATCGCAGAAACGCTGATAACGTGAAACACCAGCATTGAAACGATTCACTGTCTGCACCGTTCGTGGAGCAGAGTCAGGCTGTGGATTTGCCAGATGTAATTCCAGCGGGTTAGTATCCAATTCTCGCTGGCAGATCGCACTGTTTTCTTTGGAAGTAGTGGCTTGGTCTGCGTCTGAAAAAAAGTTTTTAGGCATCGGGAACAAAACAGAAACATGCGGTGTCTACAGTCGCAGCTTTACCTCTCGTAGATCGGGGTTGCATATGTTTGAAGATTCTTTGGTGGAGTCATCCGGCAAGCTGAAGTCGAAGTCTGGCCGTTGGATGTGGGTAACGGCAGGCTTCAACCTGGCCATTGTCCTGGTGATGATTCTGATCCCGCTCCTCTACCCGGAAGCGCTGCCGAAGACCGCCATGACGGCGATGCTGACGGCACCACCTCCGCCTCCACCTCCACCTCCGCCACCGCCACCGGCACAGGTGGTAAAGGTGACCAAGGTTGTTCAGGCCCTGGACGCGTTTACCGCGCCTACCAAGATTCCTAAGAAGATCGATATGACCCATGAAGATCCGCCGCCGCCGGCTAACGTTGCTGGTGTTGCTGGCGCAGGCATGGGTTCCGGTTCGGGTTCCGCTGGTGGCATCATGGGCGGTCTCGGTCTGGGTGCTGCCCCCACTCCTGTGGTGAAGGCTGCTCCGCCGAAGCCGACGGGTCCCGCCAAGATCTCCGGTGGTGTTATTGCCGGAAACATCCTGGTGAAGACGCAGCCGGTCTATCCGCCGATCGCTAAGGCGGCCCACGTTTCCGGTTCGGTTGTGCTGCACGCCATCATTTCCAAGGCGGGTTCCGTGGAGCAGCTCTCCGTGGTTTCCGGTCCTGAAATGCTTCGCGCTAACGCGATTGCCGCTGTGCAGCAGTGGAAGTACAAGCCCTATCTTCTGAACGGCGAGCCCACGGAAGTGGACACGACGATCACTGTGAACTTCACCTTCGGCGGATAAATTATCCGGGTGGACGTAGTCAGCGGCATCGCTGCTGCGTCCTACGAAGGAAACTTTGATTCGCGGTGCCCCTATGGGCTCTGCCAAACCTTTTTACGCAGTACGAACCAGGAGGACTGAATCTCGTGATTCTCGCTCACGCAGCAGCAGCATTCGCTCATGTACCCGCCACCCTCGGCATGTTCTTCCAGGAAGAAGGCGGCGCAGCAGCCGGCGGCTTCTCCGTTCTCTCCATGCTTAAGAGCATGGGTTGGATCGATCTTGTTGTGGTCGGCCTGCTCTTCATCATGTCCATCTGGTCGCTGGCCGTCATGATCGACCGCGCCCTCTACTTCTCGGCAGCCAAGAGCCAGTCGCGTGAATTCGCGCCCAAGGTTGCTGGTGCTCTGAAGGACGGACGTCTGGACGAAGCAATCAAGGTTGCTGACCGTTCGAAGAAGTCGCACCTCGCTGAAGTTGTTACCGCTGGCCTGCAGGAGTTCCGCTCCTACGGTTCGGGTGGCGCAATCTCCGACGAGCAGATCGAATCCTCGAAGCGCGCTCTGGAGCGTTCGGAAGCCATCGTTCACGCCAAGCTGAAGCGCGGTCTGGGTTCGCTGGCAACCATCGGTTCCACCGCACCGTTCATCGGCCTCTTCGGCACCGTCGTCGGCATTCTGCACGCCTTCCAGCAGATCGCTACGCAGAAGACCTCGGGTATCGGCGCAGTCGCCGGCGGTATCTCGGAAGCTCTGGTTACGACCGCTTTCGGTCTGCTTGTAGCTATCCCTGCCGTTATGGCCTTCAACTACTTCACGAACAAGGTTGAGTCCTTCGACGTGGAGATGGACAACAGCTCCTCCGAGCTCGTCGACTACTTCATCAAGCAGTCGCAGCGCTAGTCCGGGGCGTTCGACGCGAGATCGACACGAGACCGGTGGAGGCCCTGAAATCCTCCACCGGCGACTCCGGGATCTCGAGTCGCTCCATAACGATTTTCTTCAGCCGATTAGGACGGAGTTGCTGCTATGGCAATGGCAACGCGGGATGAGGGCAAGAAGGTAAATTCAGACATCAACGTAACTCCCATGGTGGACGTTATGTTGGTGCTCCTGATCATCTTCATGGTCGTCACGCCCATGCTGAACAACAAGGTTAACGTGGAACTGCCGCCGTCAACGGCCGCAGTGGTCATGGAAGACGCTAACAAGGAAGACTCAATTGTGGTTGCGGTGACCCGCGACGGCAAGACCTTCCTGGGCGGCGACCAGGTACAGTCCGCTGACCTTGGACCCAAGATTACGGAAAAGATCGAAAACAAGACCGACAAGCGCGTTTACTTCCGCGGCGACATCCGCGCGAACTACGGCAAGGTCATGGAAGCGATCGACGGCATCCGTGCCGCTGGTGTGAGCCAGTTGGGCATGATCGCCGAAAAGCCGCTGATCTAACCACTTTCTCCGCCGGCCAATCGGGCCTGCGGAACAGATTCGGTCGCCTCGGCGGCCACACAGGAGATTCACCATGGGCATGGGAGGCGGAGGCGGTTCGGGCGCGCGTTCTGATATCAACGTGACGCCGCTGATCGACGTTCTTCTGGTGCTGCTGATCATCTTCATGGTCATCCAGCCCAACACGGTACGCGGCCTGGACACTCTGGTGCCCCAGCCGCCGAAGAAGGAAGACCTGAACAAGGAAGTGGATCAGCGCACTATTGTGGTGCAGGTCCAGGCCTCAGGCGGCCAGCCTTCCTACAAGATCAATGAGGACCAGGTGGCGTTGGATCAGCTCACCGCGCGTCTCACAGACATCTTCTCGGCTCGTAACGACAAGGTGATGTTCGTGAAGGGCGATAAGGACCTCGACTTCGGCCAGGTGCTTCCGGTAATCAACGACGGCCATGCTGCCGGCGTCGACAACATCGGCATCATCACCCCGGCGGTTGAATCCGGTAAGTAGTGAAAATTCGACGGAGGGCGATGAGACTTTCATCGCCCTCCGTTCGTTTTCTGATATATACCTGAGTACCGTCTGTGTTTTCGTTATCCTCCGGACAGGAGATGCTTCGCTTCGCGAAAGCGGGATTTCCGGTCTGGTCAATCGTTTCGAGTTTCTCTTGCTCCCTTTGGCTCCGCAGTCTGTGTGTCAGAAGTAAAAGGAATTTATCGCGTGTCATGGCGTTTTCTTGTGACCGAAATTCCTTCCGCTCATCTGGCCAGTAGTCTTTCTCTGCGGGTACAATCACTCCACGCGTTGCCCCTTCGGCTCCTGCGTCTTTACCGACTCACTTTGCTCGTATGCGGCATTTGAAGGAGATCATTCGCTCAATGAAAGCTAACGCACGTGTATCCGCCACGGTCGCTCTTCTGCTGTCGCTTGGAATGCTGACTGGCTGCGCCAAGTTGAAGGCACGCGACCAACTGACCAAAGGCGTTGCGGCGTTCAAGAATGCGCAGTACGAGCAGGCAACGAATGCTTTTGAGAAGGCCATCGAGTATGACCCGACGTACGACACCGCCAAGCTGTACCTGGCGACTGCGTATTCGTACCAGGTTGTGCCGAATCTGCTGGACGACAACAACATGAAGACCGCCAACAAGGCGATCAAAGGTTTCCAGGATTACCTGAACGATCATCCCGGTGACAAGGTCTCCCTACAGCAGCTCGCTTCCATCTACCGCAACATCAAGAAGTACCCGGATGCAAAGCGCTATGAGATGGAAGTCATCAAGGTAGATCCGAAGGACGCCGAGGCGCATTACACCATCGGCTTCGTGGACTGGGTTGAAGCCTATGACAACGCTCGCCAGTTGCTTGCTGCTGATGGTCTGACAGACGACGGCAACGGCAATGCGAAGATGAGCAAGGCTACCTGCGCAAAGATCAAGGAAAAGAATACGGACCTCGTCAACGACGGTCTGGATCACCTGAAGCAGGCGATTGCCATCAATCCGACATATGACGATGCATTCCAGTACCTGAACCTGGTGTATCGCCGTCAGGCTGACGTACTTTGCGGTGACCCGGCTGCAGTTAAGGCAGCTGTGGCGAACGCTGAAAAGGCCAGCCAGGATGCAATGGGCGCACGCAAGATCAACGAGCAGAAGAAGGAAGAGAAGCTCCGCGGCGGCGTGACGATGAACTAATCATCATCACTGAATCAAGCGAAGGCCTCCGGAAACGGAGGCCTTTTGCTTGCTCTCATGTTGTGAAGATCGAGGGGCCATTACGAAAGCTGTACCTGTATCGCTGGGGAATCCTTCGTCGGCGACATAAAGGTCAATTGGATCCAGAGGCATTGGGGCAGCGAAACGCAGCCTCTTGTTCGCACGATGCTATCCGCTTCAGACGAATAACTTTCGGTATTGGATGAAGCCACTGCGCGCGGCAACCTTCTCATAAAGCCCGATGGCTTCCGCATTTGTTTCATGCGTCAGCCAATACACCCGTGAAGCACCTTCTTGCGACGCTCTTTCATACACAGCTTCGATGAGTGCGGCTCCAATTCCCTGCCTTCTGCTGGACGGAGACGTAAAGAGATCCTGCAGGTAGCAGTAGGGTCCTGTCGTTGTAGTGGAGAGATGGAACAGGAAATGAACGATCCCCACGAGCTTTTCGTCAGAGAAGGCGCCTAAAGCGTATATGGGAGCGTGGTCGTCGTGGAAGCGTCTCCAGGTCAACTCGGTTGCTTCCGCCTTGACTGCCATGTTGTAGAAGTCCTGATACGCAGCCCACAGTATCTGCCACTCTGCGCGGTCGCTTTCTCGTAATGCTCGAATCTGCATTCAGCCTCACTTTGAAAAGGGTGAGTATATCTTTCAGTGGGATTCATCGTGAAGCTGTGGCATGCGCTCCAGTCCCCACGCCCGATAGCACTTGTCGAGATCACGAGTCGAGGAAAGATAGATCTTCGGCAGGTGGAGTTGTCGGTATATCTCTGCGTATCGCTTTCGATTTCCGGGTGTCACTACTGCAATGTGGTGCAGCATGGCGAACTTGATGCTGTCCTGCCCACCGGCCAATGCACCGATACGGCTTCGCTCGAAGACGGATCTTCTCATTTATCGGAAGAGGCTTGTCAGCGTGGAGACATCGAGAACGATGATGCCGGTCGCGCGTAGGAAGCGTTGCGGAAAGTGGATGGAATAATTGCCGTCGATTACCCATCGTTCGCCTGCGATGGCTTCGTCATGCAACGCGAGAAATTCGCTTGCTGGGCGCGGCACCCAATTCGTATGAGGCAGGTGGTGAAGCTGATCCAGATGGACGGCTTGCAAGTCGACTTTACGAGCGATCGCATCTGCAAGCGTGGACTTGCCGCTGTTCGACGGGCCCAGGATGCAGATGCGTTCGCCGAGCTCGGATAGCGGCATCATGCAGATTCAAACCTCCATGAAGCGCGTGCGTGTGAAGTGGCGCTCGTTCTTACTGCACTTTTGCGAGGAGGCGGCTGAGGGTTGCGAGTGGCAGACCTACAACATTGAAGTAGTCGCCTTCGATGCGGGGTATCCACCGCGCTGCGATGCCCTGAATCGCGTAGGCGCCTGCCTTGTCCATCGGTTCTCCGCTGGCGATATAGCCCGCGATCTGCTCTGGTGTGATTGCTGCGAAGGTGACGCGCGTTGTTTCGGCTGCAGTCAGCGTCTCTGTTGTGGTCAGCACTGCAATGCTGGTGGTGACTTCGTGCGTGTTGCCTTGCAGCAGTGTCAGCATGCGTTGGGCATCGGCTGCGTCCTTTGGTTTGCCAAGGAGTTCGCCATTCAAGGTGACGGTTGTGTCTGCGCCAATGACGATGCTGTCTGGATGCTTCGCAAGTACGGCGCGTGCTTTTTCTTCGGCCAATCGCAGCGTGTAGGTGCGATGGTCTTCGCCGGGTAGCGGCGTCTCGTCGATGTCCGCAGTGACTACAGTAAAGTCGACGCCGATCTGCGTTAGTAGTTCACGGCGACGAGGCGATGCGCTGGCAAGGATGATGGGCTTCGTCTGACTCATGAGACGGGGTAGTCTTCCACGGTGATCTCGCGGACGCTGCCATCGGCACCGGCAAGTAGAACGCGCTCTGCCATATTCAGGAACAAGCCATGCTCCACCACGCCGACGATGCTGCGAATCTCTGCGGCCGTCACTTCTGGATCGGCGATGCCGCTGGACGAGCAATCGAGCAGGATGTTTCCTTCGTCGGTGATGTAGGGGCCGCTGCCGGATTTGTCCTGCCGGATCTTCGGCGTGAATCCAAGGTCGCGCAGCTTCTCTGTGACTAGCGGAACGGCCATCGGAATGACTTCGACGGGCAGTGGGAATGCGCCGAGTTCCTTCACGAGTTTGCTGTCGTCCGCGACGATGATGAAGCGTTTGCAGGCGCTGGCGACGATCTTCTCGCGCAGTAGCTTGCCGCCGCCGCCCTTGATCAGAGCAAGGCCAGGGGCTACTTCGTCGGCTCCGTCCACGGCGACGTCGATGGTGCTGTTGTGATCGAAGTCGGTGATGGGGATGCCGAGCTTGCGTCCGAGGACTTCGCTGTCCTCTGAGGACGCGATGCCTTTGATGTCGAGACCCTGCTGCACCTTTTCACCCAGCAACTGGATGAAGAGTGTCGCAGTGGAGCCGGAACCCAGGCCTACGACCATACCGGG
The DNA here is from genome assembly GCF_000800015.1 of Terriglobus sp. TAA 43. Lineage (NCBI taxonomy): Bacteria > Pseudomonadati > Acidobacteriota > Terriglobia > Terriglobales > Acidobacteriaceae > Terriglobus > Terriglobus sp. TAA 43. The sequence continues at coordinate 2,692,127 of NZ_JUGR01000001.1, read as the reverse complement.
TTCGATGAATCGGAGAGCGGCCTTGGCGGCGGCAAGTTTGGCGGCCTGTTGTGCTTGTGCGTCGGGCATGCGAGTCCTCAACGGTTATCGTATCGCGGCCTTAGTGGTTGATGATGCGCACACTCGCTGCGCCGCGGCATTCGTCGCTCATGCATCCCGCGGCCAGTGCTTGCAGCTTTTCCGACGATAGCTTCCATACAGTGGCATGGTTCAGGCTGCCCATCAGATCGCGCTCGGTTGCGCGGGCTTCACCTGGTTCGGTGCGCCAGTCGGTAGCGGCATTCACCTCTGAGGCGCGTGGTGCCCATGCCTTGCGCAGATCGGTCAGGCGTTTCTCGATCAATGCTTCATCTGTTGCTTCGCCGTGACCTGCTAATTGATAGGCGAGATTACGTTGTTCTGCCAGTCCGGACGTGGTGGTGAGGCGTTGGCGCATCCAGGCTAGTACTGGGGGTGGGAAGGGCTGGTGGAGTGCCTCGTAGATGGTGTCTGCCGGGTAGAAAGGCAGGCTGTTCCAGTTGGTGGTGCGGTCCAGCATGGTGACGGCTTCGGTGGGTGCCATACGCATCAGTACGGCAACCATGGTGCCGTCCTGGGCGTTGGCGTTCCATCCGGCCTTGATCTGGGGCAGGATGGCGGGGGTGGCGTAGCGGGCGGTGAGGATGGCTTTGCCGTTCCATATACCGCCGTGGTCTGCCGGTGGCGACTTCAGCTGGTCGGCGAGGCAGCTGTCCACCTCGGGGAGGCGGTCGCCATGCCATGCCGAGAGTGTGGTCAGTTGGATAGGGTATCCCGGTGCGCATATGGCGTGGATGAGCACTTGCTTCTGGTCGTCGCCCGAGGTGAGTTCCAGTGCGGCGGTGAGGAGTTCGCGGTCGGCCGGTGTCTTGTCCAGCGTGGCCTTGAGGGTTGGGAGCAGGCGTGGGTCGCGCAGTGGTGGGCGTGCGGTCTGGAGGAGCATGCCCTGCATGGTGTGGTCCATGTGGGGGAACTCTTCCACGGCATATTCGTGGGCCTGCTGCTTCTCCGCCTCGGTCAGGCCCTGAAACTCCAGTAGGTAGTAGGCGCTCATTGTGCGGCTCTCGCCGGTGCGTTGCGGCATGGAGGCCAGCAGGTCTTCCATGTCGCGGTTGTGTGCGGCGATGAGCTGCTGCTCTGCCTCAGTCGGCTTTCTGGGCATCACGGCCATCTGCCAGCCCTGGAGCGGCAGGTTCGCCATCAGGCGACGGGTTTCGTCCATAGCTGTCGGCTCGTCCCAATGCGGTGGATTGGCGGGATTGTGCCATACGGCTTCTAGTAGTTCCAGCTGGCGCGACAGGTTGCGCGTCGTGGCCATAGCTACGGGCACGAAGCTGCGGAAGCCGTCATCGGCCGCCGCGATCAGGCGCACCTTCTCTACCAGTGCATCGTCACCCTGCAGTGCGGCGAGACGGGTGAACGCAGCCTGACGGATGCGCTGTCCCACTACGCCTGCCGGGGCGTTGGCGACCTCGTTCTGTACCTGGCGGACGATGTCGGCTTCCATGCCTTTCGGCATCTCCTCCACGTCGATCTCCACGCCGTTGGTGAGTGCGGGTGGAATGGTGGTGGACTTGCCCATGGTGCCGCCGCTGACGCGCTGCTCCGTGACGCGGATGGTGTAATGGCCGGGCTTGCGGAAGATGTAGCCGTCGTTCAGCCGGAGGGGAATGCGTTCGGCGTGGCTTGTGAGGGTTTGCACGCCAGCATAGTCATGGCCGCTTTGGCCACGCCACTGCATCCAGCCCTCGGCGGGCGAGATGCCGATCTTGTCCGCCATGTCGTCATAGTCCGTGATGTTGAGCATCATCGGCATTCCGCTGGTGTTGCGGAAGACCATGTCGAGACGGATGGGTTCGCCAAGGTAGAAGTGGGTTTTGCCGTCGTGCGGTTCCAGCGTGACTTCCGGCATGAGAACGGTTTGTGCTGCGGCTGTGATTCCCGTCATGCAGAACAGTGCAGCAGTCAGCGCAAAACGCATACAGGCGAAGTCTCCCTTGGTGTGAGAAGAGACTTCGCCTGTATGAGGTTTGTTATCCGTGCGGAAGAGGAAATCTACAGCGATGTGACCGAGATGGCCATGGCCATGCCGTGGGTGGCACCGGGTTCCAGGGTGATGCGGTCGTCGGCTGCGTTTACTACCTCTACGCAGGCGAAGTGTTCCCAGCTATCCTCGGCCAGATCCGGGAAGTTGGGCGTGAGCACTGTCCAGGGATTCCACACCACGGTGCTGTGCGAACCGGTCTTGAGGATGTGGATGGCGCGGTGGTTTGCGGGATCCTGCAGGATGAGTGGTTCGCTGGTGTTCACGTGGAGCTGGTCCACATCGCGGGTGAAGGCCAGTTCCGTCTCGCGCTGCACCTTGCGGGTGAGGTTGTCGCGCTTGTCGATGTACGTGCTGCCACGCAGACCCAGAACGCGTACGGCGTTGATGTTGCCGATGGCGAAGTAGGTGTGGAAGCCCTCTTCGAACAGTATGGCTTCCTTGCTGCGGTTGGTGACGGAGAGCGTCATGTGCAGTTCCTTGCCGATGCGGAACTCCAGCGTGGCGTGGAAGTCGGGATAGCCGAATGCCTTTGCCTGCTCGTCAACGGGCAGCGAGAGAGTGACCTCTACTTCGCCGGTGGGATCGAGGTGGACACGATCGACCGTCCAGACACTGGTGCGGGCGAAGCCGTGCATGGGCGAGGTGGTGCCGTGTGCCGCGTCGTATTCGGCGGCGTTCCAGCGGGGTCCGAACCACGGGAAGAGGACAGGAATGCCACCGCGGATAGGCTTGCCTGATGTGAGAGGCGACTTGGGCGACAGGTACAGCACTGGATTGCCGCCACGCGGCGTCCACTGCGTGAGGTGTGCGCCGTAGAGATAGAGCGTGGCGTCCGAAGCGCCTGTGGCGATGCGCATCTTCGGCAGGCCGGGCTCGTCTTCAGTGAAGGTGATGTGATCGCGGATGGCGAATTTCGAGTTCAGTTCAGCAATGGTCTGCGGCATGGTGTGGGTGACCCCTCCCCCTCCCCCTATCATTTCGCAAAATCGTCTTATTGTGGGAGTTACGGTTGGGGTATCCCCTAAAATCGTCTTCTGATTGGGGTTAGGGGCAAAATCGTCTTTCTAAAAGAGTTAGCCTGTTGGCCCCGTCGCACCGAAGCTTCCCTTTTACTATTTTAGAGATTTGGGAGAAATGGCATGCCAACTCTATTTCTTTTGGTTTGTTGGGTTTGAGTGGTTATAGGGCTTGACAGGGTCTTCTGCGGTTCTCGAAAGTCTGCCGAGGATTCGTTTCTGGAAGCATTCGGATGGTCAGGACTTCTATTCGTCTTTTGTGTGTCGAGTGGGGCCAGTCGTACGTAAGTCTTTTGAGACTGCCAACAGAATTGCCACGGAATGGCTTTCACGTCCGGAACTGGTGGGCGAGATTATTTTTTTGAGGTGAGTTGTGAGTTTTGTACACCGGGGTTTTGTCGCCGCTCTCTTCGGAACAGTCCTTCTATCCTGCTACGCAGCAAAGCCTGAAAAAGCAGTTGTCACAGAGCTCAATACCTATCTGAACCGAGCCCATGAAGCGGGTTTGTTCAACGGCGTCGTGCTGGTAACGGATCACGGGAAGGTGACTCTACGTTGAGCACTTGGCAATGCGGACGGGTCTCGGACGGTGCCTTTGACGCTTTCGGACAGGTTCGATATCGGATCGATCGGGAAGGAGTTCGATGCTGTGGGTTTACTGATGCTTGTTGAGCAAAAGAAACTTTCACTGACTGATCCTGTGTCGAAGTTTTTCCCGGATCTTCCTGCGTGGGCTGCCACCGTGACGATTGATGACCTGCTGCACTATACGAGCGGGCTGCCGGACGTGGACTGGAAAACGGTAAAGAACGACGCGGACATCTGGAGAAACCTCCACGCGCTGGAACACCTTAACTTTCCGGCAGGCACTCACTACACCTACAACAACAACGACACCTTTTTGCGTAGACGAGTCATTGAAAAAGCCAGCGGCATGAGTTTTGGGAAGTTCCTGGAGACGCGTGAATTTCCAAAGGCTGGAATTCGTAATGCTGTGATTGATCCGATAGATGGGACACCCAGAGTGCCGAGGTCCTTTGACGCGAACTTCAAGGAGAGCCCGCTTACTGTCGACATGACAGGCTGGACGTCTCTGAGTGCGGACGACTTTCTGAGCTGGTCCAACTGCATCACGAATTTCTGTCTCATCACTCCGGACAGTACGCGTCGCATTGTGACCACCCAAGACTCCAAATGGCAAACCGGCCTGGGGCATGGCGAGATGGAGGGGGATCGCCTTGTGCGTCATGTTCATGATGGATCGGACCATCACTATCAAGCCTTGCTTGTAAATGACTCGTCCAAAGGCCGCACCGTCATCATCCTGACAAACCAGAAACGCGGAAACGTCTACGCGATAGACGACGCGATTGATGCCATTCTGGACGGCAAGCCCTATGTGCCTTTAAGCGATGTTAAGAAATGAGCGTGACAGGTTCTTGAGGATCGCTTATCGAAAGTGGTGCGTCAGTCTGGACGGGACGTTCCTAAAGGAAGGGACAACAGTTCCTTTACGAGTCCGGAAAGACGCTCAATATCTTTGGAGAGCCCTTCGCCCAAGGCCTGTTGCTCATCGATTGAGGAACTAGTCGTGATCAGAAACGCAGCATTGGTCATGCTCTGTAGCGGATTGTTGATCTTGTGGGCAAGTTCATTCGCGACATGCGCGGCTACCGCTGCTCTTTCCTGAGCAATCAGTCGTGCTTGTTGCTTTTGGTGCCGATAACCCATGGCCGCGAAGTCGGCGAGCATGGTCATCAAGCGCGCATCACTCTCATCGAATGCTTCGGTTCGACCGTGCGCCATGACGAAGATGGTGCCTCTTGTATCTTCAGTGGTCCACGGAAGCAGGATGCCATCCGTTACAAGCGGAGCTTCTACGCCAAGGATGTCGAAGAACTTTTTCGATACGGTGAAGTGTTGGGCGTGACCGCGCTTGAGGCAGAGGCCACATGCGCTTGGTTCGCGCGGCAAGATCGCGTTCAGAAAGCCTGAATAGGCACCAGCGGTGGCGATCCAATGCCAATACGCCTGATCGCTACCATCTTCTCGCTGAATGCTGATGCCAGCGCTGTCTGCACCGCAAAGGTCGACGGCGGAACTCACCAGTTCCTGAAGGATGGTTTCCGGATGATCGACCAAGGCTTTGGAGAGGCGTTGAAGACCTGCCATCTGCGCTTCAATGTCGCGAACATTCAGATTTCTACAGGCAAATGCTTTGTCGGTCCTCAAATCGAGGACCTCTAGTCCGGTTTCCTCGACGGTTATTTCCATGCAAATGATTATGGACCCACACGATGTGGGCGCGGCGATGGAATTATTGGGATGGAACCGCAGCTCGCTTGTTGGATATGGCAAGCTCCATCGCGGCGACTAGTTTCCGCATTCCATCCGGAGCGGTGGTGGCCATCACCATTGCCTGATCGAGAAAAGTGGCTGCGTTATCTCCGTATAGCGCCAGACGTTGGGTGATGTGAGTTCGCTCTCCGTCAAGATCGTCAAAACTCCAATCAAAGACGAAGGAAGCGTTTGGCAGACCGACTTCGATGATGGCGGCTCGCCCCTTTCGTACTTCCCGGATTACTGACATCAAAGTCTGTTCTGGCAATTCGGTGATGATTTGCGAGCCCTCTTCGAATTTCCCTTCGAGTCGAAACCTCGCCGGTGGATCATCCCAGTTGGCAATATTCGTCCAATAGTTCCAGCAAAACTCTCGCGGCGCATTGCACTCCATCGAGTGGTAAAACTCCCAAACGGCTTCCATCGGATTTACCCCTGCGTGGTGCGATTCAGATTGAGTGATTTCAACGAAGGCAGCGCTGTGTGGCGACAGTCACGTCTGGTGGGCTGAGCTTCGCTTTCGTATCGTCCATTCAAGACCAATCGCTACGACCAACACAACGATAGAGAGCGTAGTCATTGCGGCGAAGTGTTGTGCCGCGACTACGTATAGCGCGCCCACAAAGGCGAGAAGCATGCACGAAGCGAGAGGCGGATTGCCGAAGATTCGTTTGACCACCTGAAGGCCCGTTCGAGAGAAGATGAACAAACCTACTGCGAATATGGCCAGCAGAGCAATTTGGTATTTGGGAGTGAGAGGTACGTTGATGATCGCGTGGGCAATCATGGATGGGATCAATGACCGCGTGTACGCGAAGATAACTCCCAGCCCGACAGCAAGGCACAACAAGCTGAGCACCATTCCTACGTTGTAAGCATTTGGAATGAGGTACTGCTTATGCGCAAAGACAAAGAGGCAGGACGTGCCCAGGATGGCTGGAGCGTCGCCCCAATCTTCCGCAAGACGGCGCTGGTAGTAGCCACGGAAGAGCAGTTCCTCGAGAACCGGGACCACTGCGTAACTGGATATGCCGGCGAACAGCCAAAATTGCCATCGTTGCCATGAGGTGTCGAAGAAGGCTTGTCGCCAGGGAGCCATGGCACCGAGAGGGTGAACGACATCGACCAACGACAGGATGAGCACTGGCCATTCACAAAGACACGCTGTGGCGATGCCCGCAACAATGAGCCACTTCATGGAGTGACCGGCTCGCGTGAGTCCGTACGCCGTGGGACCACGACGTCGATACCACCAGTTCAGCGGGATGATGAGCGCGAAGTACGATCCGTATTGCAGAAGCCAGATGAGCAGTAAGCGGTGGCTGGCGAGCAGGAGATCGGCGTTCGTGGTGTGGTTGGTGAGGAGTGCGAAGGGGTTTGAAATGGAAACGATGTGGAAACGGGTGAGCAGGTCGATCAGGCGATCTTCAAGCGCGCCTGCCGCAAGGTAGACCCCGAGTACTTCGAGCAGAGCAGCGGTCCGTTTCAAGCGCCTGGCCCCCGACCAGCTGACTATAGCAAGACAACGTCATTTTCTTGCGGAGACATTGTTGGGGTTCGCGTTTGACGATATGCCGCGCGACACGACGCAGGTGTTGCTCCGAGGATTATGCTTGCAACGGGAGCGTGGCGAGCGAGTGGATATCGATGATCTAAGGATATTGAACTCAGTTGCGAAGCACGGCAGTATGAATCGTGCGGCTGCTGCGCTTCACATGGTTCAATCGAGCGTGACGGCGCGTATACGTCAGCTGGAAGACGAGCTGGGTGTGTCTCTCTTTGTGCGTCATAGCCGCGGAGTGAGATTGAGTGAGGCGGGAGAGCGTCTGCTTTCGTACTCGGGCCGCATCGATGCTTTGTTTCAGGAAGCTGTTGCGGCTGTGAAGGAAGACGGTGTCCCTAAGGGAACATTGCGCATTGGTTCCACTGAACCTACTGTTTCATTTCGTTTGCCGTCGGTACTTGCTGCATACGCTAAGCGATATCCTGCGGTTTCGTTGACTGTGACGACAGGCAACAGTTCGGAGTTGATTCGGCAGGTGGTCGATCAGAGTTTGGATGGAGCGTTTGTTGCGGGGCCTGTGGCGAATCCATTGCTCACTGAGGAGCCAATGTTTCGTGAGGAGTTGGCGTTGGTTACTCAGGCATCGACGCGAAGCATTGACGATCTTCGTAGCGCGCAGGAGGTTAAGGCGATTGTGCTTGCTGAGGGTTGTTCCTATGGTGAGTTGATCAACAACGTACTCAGTGGCTATGGCATCAAGCATCAGGTGCTTCCGCTGGCCTCGTTCGATGCGATTCGTAGCTTTGTGCAGTCGGGTATCGGCATCACTGTACTACCGAAGGAAATTCTTGCTGCGTCGTGGAAGGATACAGCCGTGGCTGTGCATGAGCTTCCAGGAGCAATCGCTCAGGTGGAAACGGTTTTCATTCGCAGGGCCGATAGTTCCAATCGCAGTGCGCTTGAGGCTTTTCTGTTGCTTAGCCGCGCTTCCTCGAACCTTGATGGATAGCTGCGGGAGCTATCGTGTTTTTCGATAGTAGCTCTCAGAAAATCTCGTGACGCGCTACTGACCTGTTCTCTCATCTAGTGTCCAGTACGAACGCTGCAAGCGCTTCGGATGACCGAATGATGTATGAGTCTCCATGAATCGCTGCTGTGTCCGCACGCAAATGCACTCACAGGAGTTGATCATGGCAAGCAAAGGAACAGTCATCGTGACAGGAGGCTCGCAGGGTATTGGAGCAGCCGTCGTTCATTCATTTTTGAAGCAGGGCTATAACGTTGTGGCGACGTCGCGGAACATAAGCAATGCTGGCTTTGAGCCGTCTGCGAATCTGGCGCTGGTTGACGGGGATATTGCTCAGGAAGCAACTGCGAGAGCTGTGGTGGAAACGGCGATTTCGCGTTTCGGCTCAGTGGATCATCTTGTTGCCAACGCTGGCATCTTTATCTCGAAGCCCTTTGTCGACTACACCGCTGAGGACTTTAAGGCGCTGGTGTCGACCAATGTTGAAGGCTTCCTCTACGTTACTCAGCTCGCAGTGAAGCAGATGCTGGCTCAGGGTAAGGGCGGTAGCGTAACTGGCATTACGACTTCTATGGTTGCTAATCCGAATGCGGCGATCGGTGCTTCTGTGGCGATGATTACGAAGGGCGGCGTGACCGCAGCGCTGCTGAACCTGGCGAGCGAATACGCGAAGCAGCACATCCGGTTTAATGCTGTTGCTCCCGGCATTGTGGATACGCCCATGCACGCGAACAATCCGAAGGACTTTCTCAAGACGCTGTCACCCATGGGGACGATTTCTTCCTCGCAGGATATTGCAGATGCTGTTGTGTATCTGACCGAGGCGAAGAACGTTACGGGCGAAGTGCTGCATGTTGATGGCGGCTCGCACGTTGGAAGCTGGTAATCGTATGAACGCCGATAACGTTTCAGCGGAAAAGAGAATCGTTGAACTCGGGATCGATATGCCTCCAGCGCCGCAACCGCTGGGGGCATACACCGAAACTGTTCAGAGTGGACGCCTGGTTTATGTGACAGGGACGCTTCCCGTTGTTGCAGGAAAGCTGCAGTACGTGGGCACGCTTGGTAAGGAGATTGACCTTATCGATGGACAGAAGGCTGCGAGGCTTGCGGCGTTGAATTCCCTTGCGGCGGTTCGTGAGCATCTTGGATCTTTGGATCGTATTGTCCGCGTTCTCAAGACCGAGGTTTATCTTGTCACGACGGATGAGTTCGCAGCGATGCAGCCGAAGATTGCGGATGGAGCGTCGCAACTGCTGCTCGATGTCTTTGGAGACAAGGGACTTTCCGTGCGGAAGATCATGGGCGTTTCCAGCATGCCGCTGCATGCGCCGGTGATGGTGGAGTTGTTGTTCGAGGTGGATGGCTAGTTCTTCAAGTTGGCTTCTCGAAAGCGATAGAAGGTCGTTTAGGCTAGCTCGCGGTTGTGCCTGATTATGGATCGGCCCTGTGAAGTGGGATGTAAATTCTCCGTACCGCGGTGTTACAGTGCTTCGTATCGAGACGTCTGATGACTGATTACGAAGAGCAATCCTTCAAGTTCCTCACTGAGAACAGCGCGGACATGATCTTCCGCTGCGACTTCACACCGAAGTTTACGTACGTCTCGCCCTCTTCCATTCGTTTGCTCGGCAAAGCACCGGAAGAGTTCATCGGCCTTCATCCCTCGTCTGCTGTGTTCGCCGACGATCTCGTCATCGTCCGCAAACACATTGAAGAGCTGAGCAAGCCGGGCGCGGGACCTTCCAATGTGGCCGTGCGCTTCTTTCACAAGAACGGCTCGCTGATCTGGATGGAGGTCAGCGCACGAATGATCGAAGATCCCGAAACAGGTCAACCGAAGGAAATGATCCTCGTCGCTCGAGATCTCACCGAACGGAAGAAGCTCGAGGACCAGCTTCTCGCCATGGCGATGACGGACGGTCTGACCGGTCTCTCCAATCGGCGCGCCTTTGATGCCGAGCTCGAACGGCAGTGGAGCCGTGTTCTTGCGGAGAGCTCGCAGTTCTCTCTCGTGTTGCTCGACATCGACCACTTTAAGAAATTCAATGACGAGTACGGCCATCTGGCTGGCGACGATTGTTTGCGCGTGGTTGGCGCTGCGGTAAAGTCTGCGGTTCGGGACGGCGATGTGGTCGCGCGTTATGGCGGTGAAGAGATTGCGATCATCCTGCCCTCTACCGATTCTCACGAAGCAGTGATCGTTGCCGAAGCAGTGCGAACCGCCATCGAGAACCTGGGGATCGAACACGGAGGCAATCCCGAAGGAGGAAACAAGGTCACGGCAAGCTTCGGCGTCGCCACCGCCCTCGCACGCGCGGGAGGAGCGATCCGAATGCCCGAATCGCTCCTACTCTCTGCCGACAAAGCCCTCTATATGGCCAAGTCGGAAGGGCGGAACTGTGTGCGCAAAGTCATGATGATGGCGGCGCCACAGAAGCCGTCGGAAGCATAGAGCGCCCCCTGGTTCGTCGGCTTTCGCAAGTTTTGTCAGCTCACGAGAAGCGCGTTTATCGGAACTGATCACAGGTCTAGAATGTCTCAGGATTTCGGAGGCAGGGTGAAGTGAGAGGACAACGATGAATCTGCTTTTACTGGGCGCTACAGGGCTGGTAGGGAAAAACGTGTTGGCGCAGGCCCTTGCGGACTCGACTGTCACGAGCGTGGTGGCCCCGACGCGCCGTGCGCTGGCGTCGCATCCGAAGTTGAGAAATCCTGTCTCTGATTCATTGACTTCAGTTCTGTCGGACGGGTTCCCGGATGGAATCGACGGTGTGATCTGTGCGTTAGGGACGACGATCGCCAAGGCCGGTTCCAAAGAAGCATTTCGAGAAGTGGACTACCAGTTGCCTTTATCGTTTGCGAAGTCTGCGCGTGACCGGAATGTAGGAACGTTTGTTCTGGTGACGGCGAGTACGGCGAATGCCAGCTCTTCCATCTTTTATTCGAAGACGAAGGGCGAAGTGGAGAGAGACATTGAGCGCGTGGGATTCCCATCGCTCACCATCGTTCGCCCTGGTTTGATCGAAGGTGAACGAGAGGAATCACGCTTGCTGGAAAGCGTGGGCCTGCGATTGATGAGCCTCCTGGGGCCTGTTGTTCCTAAGAAGATGCGGATCAATCCTGCTCCTGTGATCGCAGAGGCTTGTCTGAGTGCATTTCGCGATGGCAAACCGGGTGTTCATTACTGTCTTGCTGAAAGTATGGTGGGAGCTTAATAGCGGGACGTTGGCTTGTGGGTGGCGGTAGTCGACAGTTACTTCCTCTAACGGCGGTTATCGGAAGTAGAGTTGGCCGGTCAACCTGCGGGAGCATAAAACCCTGGCGTAGCGTTAATCTGTGCCACTCGTCGCGGGCCAGCCAGCACAATGTGATGAAAGGTACCGTTTCGAATTAGGCCGGATGGCTTAAACGACAGGACGTATTCGCTACGCAATCGGGACGCTAGCTGTTGCAAGTCAGCAATTACTCCTTCATCTGTATTGCTTAAGAGGAGAAGACCACCGGTTTGCTCGGTGAGCATCCGCAGAACGCCTGTTTCTATTTGCTCTTTCTCAGGTCCAGACGCCGCATTGAAGGCGTAGATAGATGTTTCACTTTTGCGGCAGGCTTCGATGGCGGCTTCCAAGGAGCTCTTACTCGTGGTATCCACGCCGTCCGAGAACAACAGCAGCGCATTCGTTCCGTGCACCGCATTCGCCGAGTCGAAATCGTGTTGGCACGTATTGAAGATAGTGTCGTACACGCTCGTACCATCGACGAGATTGTGTTCTATGCGTTTGGCGGCTTGAAGGTCACTCATCACGGCGGTTCTGTCATGCGACCAACTCCGTAAGGTATGTCTGGATCGGTCAAAGGTGATCACAGACGTCTCATCATATTGCCCTGATGAAAGCAGAACGGAAGCCACTTCTTTGGCCTGTCGGCGTGATCGCGCTAGCTGTGACAAGGCTGAGCCACTGGTATCCAGAACGAATGCGACGTGGAGCGGCGAATCCTGAATGTGCTGCATACTGACTACTTTGTTTGGGCCTTGTCCTTCATCAAAGACATCAATCTCCTCGGGCCTCAAATCGAGCACGGGGTTACCGGAGGCATCGTTTGCATGGAAACGAATCTGTACTTCCTTCACAGAGACAGCGAGGGCATAGGACTCTGGCTTGGAAAACGGAGCGGAGGACTGCTGTGCGAACCCCAGCAGAGGAGCGATTAGAACGGCAGACAAAAATGATCGTTTGGCCACTTTGGCGGACCTACGGATGCAATTGTACTTTTAAGAAACTATTTACGAACGTTGGACGGCTGCACGCGTGATACATAGCGGGAAGTCGGGTTGTAGGCGGCTTTAGAGGTGAGTTCCTTCGTCTGAAGGCGTTTGTCGCTACCTGTGACGAGCTATTTTGCGCGGATCTTCAGTCCATCAATGAAAGCCGAAACACTTGGATCGTTCCAATCAGCTCCGCCTGCATGCTGGGCGGCAATTCTGCCGTCTTTCGAATAGAGGAATGTTGCCGGGTACTGGTGAAAGTACATTGAGGGCGGAATGTCTTCATCTCGCGTTACGAAGAACGGCAAGGAGTAGTGTCCGAGTCGCGCATAGTGTTCCACGCGTTGCGGCGTATCCAATCGGGAGACGATTAGAAAAACGACCTCTGGATCATTCTTGTATCGGTCGTATAGCGCCTGCACGGTGGGCATTTCTGCTACACACTGTATGCACCATGTTCCCCAGAGATCGAGAAAGACCACCTTTCCTTTGTAGTCTCTGAGGTGCCGCTCGTGTCCATCGAGTGTTTGGAACGCGAGGTCCGGTGCTGGCAGTGATACAGCGATGAGCCCAGGCGACCGCGATTCAACGTTTCTTCGGACAGCGTGAAAGAGCAGGAATCCCGCGAGAGCCACGAGAACGCACAAAACGATAAAAGTTCCGCCGATCCACTTCCACGCTCGTTTCATGCGCTCCTCGTTGAAACCGGAAATCGAATGACAATGCAGGGCAGGCACAAATGCAGGGCAAGCATATCAGTCCTGTAAAGTGGGCCTGTCGGGCGGCTCTAGACATGAGTTCCTTCGTCTAAGTGATATCGGCACCGGCAGCGATGAGGTTTGTAATTACGGCTACTGGGTTTGCGTCTCATAATGCCTGGGAGGGATGCGGGTGAGAATGCGGTTTAAACTGGCTCTCGCGCTTGTCCTGCCGACTGTTTTGATCACTGCTCTTTGGGCGCAGCGGGCGTTTCGGCAATATCCGTCTGTCGAGTATGGCTTGAGTGTTCCTCTGCCGCCGGATTGGAATGTGCCCGCTGAATTTGTGTGGGCGCGGTTGATGTATGCCGGAGGGCCGCTGGATGGGTATCAGCGGACAGGACGGTTTACCGGGCCGTGGCAGGAGGGGCTTTCGCTGTGGACACAGGATTATCCGCGCGCGGACCGTTTGCTTGCCGCAACGCTGCGGCGGCTGACACGGATCGATGTGCGGTCTGTGGAGCAGTCTGTGAACCCGGATGATGGCGACGAGATTTACAACTGGCCGTTCATCTATGCGGTGGAAGTGGGTGAGTGGCAGCTGAGCCAGGCGCAGGCGAATAAGCTGCGTGATTACCTGCTTCGCGGCGGGTTTTTTATGGCGGACGGGTGCCATGGTGCGGACGAGCGGGCCTTTTTTGAGAAGACCATGAAGATGGTGTTTCCTGAGCGGCAGCTTGTGGATATACCCAATGATGATCCCATCTTTCATACCGTGTTCAACCTGGATGACCGGATGCAGATTGTGGGTGTGGAACATCTGCGGGAGGGCCACAAGAAGGATGGCTATGTGGCCCGGTGGATGGGGATTTACGACGACAAAGGGCGGCTGATGGTGGCGGCCGATCTGAACTCGGATATGGGCGATTCGTGGGAGTATCTGGATGACCCGCGATATCCGGTGGATTACTCGATCATGGGTGCCAAGATCGCGACGAATTACGTGACGTATGCGATGACGCACTAAGCCTGTTCGCTTCACGTCGTGAGTCGGCTTGGGGGTGGCAGTGGACATCGTTAGGAATGCGGATGAACGAATATAGTTATCGATCTTCGCTTGTGCTGTGTGTGGTTGCCTCGCTGTCCTTCGTGGGGCCGCAGCTTATGGGCCAGGCTAACGCGGTGCCGACAACGCCTGCGTCTGCGCGCTCGACTGCGGATCCGACGCTGCCTGCATTTGACGTGATCACCGTGAAGCCCAACCACTCCGACGAGCGACCGAGCATTGATTTTGATGGTGGGAACTTCTCCGCAACCAACTTTTCCGTGAAGATGCTTGTACTGTTCGCCTATGACCTGAAGGACGATCAACTTTTCGGAACCCCGAAATGGACCGACGAACTGCATTTTGATATGAAGGCGAAGGTGCTCGACGCTGACCCCGCTGTTCTTCAGCACCTCAGTAATGATCAGAAGCGCGTGATCGAGCAGACGATTCTCACGGAACGCTTCGGGCTGACATTCCATCGCGAGACGAAGGTGCTTCCGGTCTACGAACTGGTGGTGGATAAAGGCGGGCCCAGGTTTGTGCCGTCGAAGATTGAAGCCGGACAAAGAGGAGCGAACGGCCTGGGAGCCGGAAGCCTGCATACGAACAATCACAACGGAAATCTGGACATGGCATCCACTGCTGTCCCCATTTCCTCGCTGGTGAATGTTTTGTCCAGACAGGTGGAACGCATCGTTGTGGATCAGACCGGACTGAGTGGACGGTACGACCTGAATCTGACCTGGTCACGCGATGATGGCGGGAAACCGGCAACTGATCAAAATAGCCCGTCGATTCTGACCGCAATTCAAGAGCAACTTGGCCTGCGTCTTCGTCCCGCGAAGCTTCCGGTCAGCACGTTTGTCGTTGACCATGTTGCAATGCCATCCGGGGACTAAGCAGAACGGTGCCTGAGAGTTTGCTTGTGGTCATTCGGGACAACTTCAGTTGCTTGTGCTGACGTTGTTCGTGCTGACGCCAGTCGATATGCCGCGTGACACGACCCAGGCGCTGGCGGCGAAGAACCATGTGATGAAGAAGGCTGTCCATGGGAGTCTGGTTTTGGGTGCGGCGAGGATTGCGGGGAGCCAAACGAACATGGCAAACAGGCCTACCATCGCAGCCTCGATTGCTGCGGCAATGCGTGGAAAGATGGAGAGCAGAACTGCTGCGCCGCAGAGCATTTGCGCGGCTCCGGTGAGGTAGGCCAGCGCGGGCCTGAAGGGTAGCCACAGTGGTATGAGGTCGACGGTCTGTTTGGTGTAGAAGATGTGCGACAGGCCGATTGGGATTAACGAGATGCCGAAGAGCATGGTCGCCATGCGGATGCCTCGTTCGCCGGAGATGAGGGCGAGAACGGGCGTCGAGGTGGTTTCGGCGAGCGTGGCCAAGACGACCCATCCGGCGGCGAAGAGAACGGCGATTTCGCCGAAGCCCAGCCAGACGGCCTCCATCTTTGGGGCCACGATGAGGGCGGGGACTTTGAGAAGCATCCAGACGAAAAGGTAGGGGAAGAGGAGACGGGCTGACCACACGGCGGAGACTCGTGAGAACAGCCCAATGCCGCCAAAGAGCATCAACATCCCCGAGGCGTATGCGAGCGCTGTTCTGCCCGGCAGCGAAGGCGGTACTGGCTGCCAGACGAGCGCGAAGTCACCGTAGATGAGGGCGAGAATGCCCAGGCCGATCAGTCCGAGAGCAAAGGCCGTGAGGGCAGGCTGTAGACGTCGATTCATCGCATTCCTCTATGCCGAGCCATTGAAGACGTTGCGGAAGGCAAATGCAAGGAGGTTCTTTTAGACAGCCTCTTCAGTCTTTAGGGAGTGGGTGGAGGTGGCAGGACGCCCAGCTGACCCATCAGGCTCATGGTGTCCATGATGATGCGGGTGTCCTTGATGCGGCCGTCGACGAGGCGATCGATGACGATGCCCCAGACGCGAACAGAGTGCCCTGTTGCTGGGATCCCGAGAAATTCACCGTTGTGTGTTCCGGTCCATTCGAAGCGGCTGGCGACCTTGTCGTGTTCTGCGATCTGTTCGTGGATGGAGAAGACGATATCTGGAAAGCCGGCACGCATGGCACGGAGGATGTCTTTCAGGCCTTCGATTCCAGGGCCCTGGCCGGGAAGTGGAACCTGCTCGACGACGTCTTCCCAGACATACTTCGCTGCTCCTTCAATGTTCCCCTGCGTGATCACATCGTCCACAAAGTCCCGGACGATTGCGGCATTGTCTCGCGACATTCTCTTCTCCTTTGGAAACTCACGTTGGATTGTAGCCATCGGGGATTCAGAATCTGACTGCGATTTGCGCCGCGTGTCATTGAATTCATCCGGATTGTGTCCTGTTTGAGACAAGGCCTGGAGGAACTGGTCTTGCGCGTAGGTAGTGCTTGATGTCACCGCTGTTGTCCGAGGCTTTTGACTATGTCGAAAGCGGGGCGCCAATTCCGTTGATTTGAGTCTCGTTTTTTGCGGGTCCCTTCAAGGCACAAAATGTCCGATTTGGGCGTTGCACCAAAGATGGTGAAGGACTACGCTTTTTGCTATCCCGTTGCTGTTCACGGGATGTTCACAGAACGGCCCTTGCTGGCGTCTTACCTTCCCCCACACAAGAGGAAGATAGCCGGCCCCCACCTGCGCCGACTGGTCCACGGAAATCCCGATGGTTTCAGCAGCGTTTGACGGTCCCCATAGCAGTAACACTTCTGGAGGCAGTACAAAATGATGAATCGCAGGACGCAGAGCGCCTGTTGGGGCGTTGCCCTGATTGCGCCGCTTGCCCTTTCCGCCACACTTGTCGCGCAGGACGTGAGTGGTTCCATTTCCGGCACCGTGCGTGATGCCAGCGGCGCCGTTATTCCCAATGCCACGGTTAAGTTGACGAACACGGATCGCAACCTGGTGGTTCGTACGTTGAACACTGGTGGTTCCGGAACCTATAGCGCTCGTTCTCTTCCCCTGGGCAACTACACGGTTGAGATTGCTGCGCCGAGCTTCGGCACGCAGACCGTGACCGGCGTTGTGGTGCATGTGAATGACACGCTCACCATCAACGGCGAACTGAAGGCTGGCGGCGGCAATGAAGCCGTGACCGTGACGAGCGAACAACAGTCCATCAACCTGGAGAATGCGACGCAGGCCGGTTTGATTAACGGCACGCAGATGCGCGAGCTGGTGTTGGGAACGCGTAACTATGAACAGCTGGTTGGATTGCAGCCCGGTGTTTCTTACAGCGGTGGCGACCAGATCTACATTGGCAACAGCAGCCCGAACGGCGCAACGAACGTTGTGAACTTCAGCGTGAACGGTGGGCGTACCAGTGGCAATGCGTGGACTGTGGATGGCGCGGATAACGTGGACCGCGGATCGAACTCGACGCTGCTGACCTATCCTTCCGTCGATGCGATTGCCGAGTTTAAGACGCTGCGCGGGCAGTACTCCGCGGAGTTTGGACGCAGCGCGAGCGGCCAGATCAACGTGGTGACCAAGAGCGGCACGAACAGCCTGCATGGAAGCGCGTACGAGTTTGTTCGCAACGATGTGTTCAATGCGAACGATGTTTTGAACAAGTTGACGACGACGCCTGCGGGTGCGGCGAAGACGACGAGCGCACGCAGCAAGTTGCGCTACAACGATTTTGGTTACACCATTGGCGGACCGCTGTTCATCCCGAAGGTCTATGATGGCCGCAAGCACAAGACATACCTGTTCTTCTCGCAGGAGATTCGTCGTGTGATCACGTACAAGCCGGTGACGTTGACCGGTGTGCCGACGTTGGCAGAGCGCCAGGGAACCTTTGTCGTTCCTGTTTGTACCGTCACGACTTCTGCTGGCGCATGCGCAACGGGGAGCCCCACGGTGAACCAGACAGTGCAGGTGCCTATCACCAGCGTGATGGCGCAGGCCTATCTGAAGGACATTTATGCGGGCGTTCCACAGCCGTCGACCGATGGCACCGGAACGCTGGTGACCGCGCCGCTGCAGAACATCTTCAACGCCAATCAGCAGATTGGCCGCGTGGACCAGAGCTTTGGCGACAAGGTGCAGGTGTTCTTCCGGATCATCAACGACTCAATTCCGACGATTGAACCCGGTGGCCTGTTCTCTGGCTCTGGCTACCCCGGTGTGCAGACCACGTCGACCAATGCTCCTGGCCGCATCTACCTTGGACACGCAACGTACGTGATCACTCCCACGCTGGTGCTGGACGGCGGCTATGCCTTCTCGCAAGGCGCGCTGCTGAGCGATGCGATTGGAACGGCGCGGCTCTCCGCGTCGCCCGATATAGCTGCTGCGACGAAGCTGCCGTATACCTCTACGCTGGCGCGTGTGCCGGCGATTGCGTTTTCAGGTGGTGGCACGGGTATCACCACATTTGGTCCTTATCGCGATTACAGCCGCAATCACAACAGCTTTGCGAATGTAACGAAGACCATTGGCACGCACACGCTGCACTTTGGTGTGGACTACAACCACTACAACAAGCGCGAAAACAATGGGCTGGCGAATGCGGGCAGCTTTACCTTCGCTGCTCCCACGCCTGCGTTTCCAACGGCGAACAAGGCGCAGACCTACCAGTCCAGCTTTGCCAACCTGCTTACGGGCAACGTGAATACGTTCTCGCAGGCATCGTACGATGTGACACCGGATATCAAGGTGAACCAGTACGAGTTCTACGCGCAGGATGACTGGAAGGCTACGCAGCGGTTGACGGTGAACCTGGGTGTTCGTTACAGCAAGTATGAACAGCCGACGGATTCGAACCACGCGTTGAGCACGTTCGATCCTTCGTTGTATGTTGCTGCGAATGCGCCGACCATCGACACCACCACGTCGGGCAATCTCTGCGTTCCGGGCGCGCCCTGCACGGGGGCGACGCCGAATCCGAATGCGAATCGGTTGAACGGTATCAGCATTAACACGGGTGCGGCGTCGAATCCCTTCGGTGCCACGGGTACTTCGCCCTACGGCAGCAAGGTGGGCAAGAGCGACAACCTGAACTTCGCGCCTCGGCTTGGTTTTGCATACGACGTTATGGGCAATGGCAAGATGTCTGTGCGAGGCGGTTACGGCATCGCATATGACTCGTCGCTGTTCGGCATCTACGAGCAGAATATCTTCCAGAACATTCCATTCGTGAACACGCCTACCATCGTTAACACCAGCTTCGATAATCCTGCGGCTGTTACGGCGACTGTGAGCTATGCTGCGCCGGTGCTGCGTGCGACGTCGCCGAAGTTCCGCACACCGTATAACCAGCAATGGTCGCTGGGTGTGCAGGCGGGCATTGGTCTGGGCGTGACGCTGGATGTGAGCTATGTTGGCAGCCACCAGGTGCATCTGCTTGGCTTGGTCGACATCAACCAGCCTGCGCCCGGAGCGTTTGCTGCTGCGAAGCTGGGCACCAATACGAATGGCGTCTACAGTCTGACCACATCGAACATTAACCTGATTAACCAAATCCGCCCGTACCGCGGCTATGGCGTGATCAACAGCGTGCAGCCGATCTTTGATGGCAACTACAACTCGCTACAGATTGCCGGACGCAAACAGTGGAAGCATGATTCGCTGGTGAGCGTGAACTATACGTGGTCGCGCGCGCTGACGAATGCGAACGCAGACCGTACCGGCGCACCGCAGATCTCGTCGCGTACCGACCTGGAGTATGGCCGCAGTGCGGCGGATCGTACGCACATCTTCAACTTCAATGCGGTGTATGCACTGCCGTTCTTCTATGAGCAGCGGGGCTTTGTGGGACATCTGCTGGGCGGATGGGAGGTTTCAGCGCTGGGCTACTTCAACAGTGGCCTGCCGCTGAACGTGACCACGACTGGCCTTGATCCTGCCGGCGTGGGCGTTATCGTGTCATCGTCCGCAGCCAGTGGCCGTCCTGACCAGGTGGCGAACCCGAACGTGGCCAGCGCAACGAGTGGGCCGATCCATACGCGTCAGCACTGGTTCAACATCAATGCATACCAGGCGGTTCCGGCAGGCCAGTATCGTCCTGGAAACTCGCAGCGTAACGGCGTGAACGGACCGGGATGGTGGCGTGTCGATCCGGGTGTGTTCCGCAACTTCAAGATCCACGAAGGCATTGGTCTGCAACTGCGTGGCGAAGCGTTCAACATCTTCAACCACACCAACCCTGACACGGTGACCACGGGCAGCCTGATCAGCACCACTGGTCTGAGCAGCACGGCGGGCAACATTACGGGCTATCGTGACAAGCGCATTCTGCAGCTTGGCGCGAAGCTGGTGTTCTAACAACTGTTCCAAAACGAACATAAGAAAGAGGGAAGCGCTTCGGTGCTTCCCTCTTTTTGTCGTTTCTGCGTAGTTCTGTTGCTTAACTGAATTGGTTCGTTTTGTGAACGAATTGTGCCTTCTGCGGAACGATTTGCAACGTATTCAGTGCAAGCCACCAGAAATGATTACTTTTTTCAAAATGAATAGTTGCATTGTGAACGTTCCTTGAATAGGGTGATAGCTACCTTGTCAATTCAGATGTTCTGTCGTTCCTAACCGCCCCCGCATCGCTGGCAGTCAGCGTTACAGGAGGTTTTGGTCCGCACGGGGATACGTGTATCTCATTGCAGACCCGTAGGTTCGGTACGACCCCAGGCAGCAGGAGAAAAGAGCACCATGAGTATGTTCACTAAGAGGTCACACCTGGCGCTATTCGCGTCAGCAGTATTGGTAGGCAGCGTTACAGCAGGCGCACAGACGTACCGCGGCGGTATTGGCGGCACGGTTGTAGACGCTTCGGGCGCAGCCATCCCACAGGCAAAGATTGTTCTGAAGAACACGGAAACCGGCGAAACACGTACGACGAACAGCACGCAAGCCGGCACCTATGTGTTCCAGGATCTACAGCTGGGTACTTATGCGGTGACGATCTCCGCGCCTGGCTTCGGCGATCTGACACTGAACAAGATTGATGTGAACCCGGGTGCTGTGACCCCGGCGAACGGCAAGCTTTCTGTTGGTACATCGGAAGTTGTGGTCGATGTAGCTGCAGATACCACTTCTGAAATCCAGACGCTTTCGTCGGCGAACAACGCCGTTGTAGGAAGCAAGGCGGTTTCCGAGATTCCGCTGAATGGACGTGACTTCACGCAGCTGCGGCAGCTTGCTGTTGGCTACAACGCCAGCGGTTCGTTGAATGGTTCGCGCTCCAACCAGTTGAACTACCAGATCGACGGTACGGACAACAACGACATCTGGCAGGGCGGTACGGCTGCCAACCAGGGTGGCGTTGGTCCTATCGCGGGTGTAACGCTGCCGATCGAAGCGATCGATCAGTTCTCCATTCAGTCGTCGGGTAATGCAGAATCGGGCCACAGTGCTGGTGGTCTCGTATCTCTGGGCCTGAAGACTGGTACGAACAACTTCCATGGTTCGGCTTACTTCTATGGCCGTAGTGAATTCTTTGCAGCGAATGACTTCTTTGCCAAGACCGGTGCGCGTAAAACGAAGACCCGCAATCAGCAGTTCGGCGGATCTATCGGCGGACCGATTTTCAAGGACAAGCTGTTCTTCTTCACCAACTATGAGCGCCAGGCATATGGCATTCAGCTCTCCAGCAACTCGCTGACGGAACCGGGTGCTGCCTATGTCTCAATGGCGTCGGGGATTCTGGCACGTCACGGTGTGACTGCCGTGAATCCTCTGTCCACGAATCTGTTGCAGGCGCTTTGGGCAGGCGGTAACGCTTCCGGCCTTGCTGCGAACACCAGCAACTATGTGGAAACACACCAGCGTCATGGTTACAGCGACAACTTCGTTGGCAACCTGAATTACATCCTGTCGCCGAAGCAGACCCTTCGTCTGCAGGCATTTATCGGTACGGGACGTCAGGCAGAACCTGCCAACAGCACCAGCACGTACTGGTACTACCAGGTGGCTCCGGACATCACGCAGAGCTTCTCGCTGTCTGACAACTGGGCACCCACGGATCGCCTGTCGAACCAGATCATTATTGCGACTGGCATCTTCAACCAGACATTCAACGATCTCCGTCATGACTTCAACATGCCGGGTCTTGGCCTGAATACTGGCGTGACGAGTCCTTCCTTGTTTGGTGCTCCGTCGATCACTCTGGGCAGCTTTGACACTGTGGGTGTGACGCAGCCCCTGGGTCGTAAGGACTACACCGGCCACATCACGGATTCGGCAACGTGGGTAAAGGGTCGTCACCAGATCCGCTTCGGTGGTGAAGTTCGGCGAAGCTACATCGATCTGCAGTACCAGAGCGGTGTGCGCGGCAACTTTACGTTCAACGGATTCGCTTCCAGAACGGCAACGCTTGGAGCCGGTCAGAGTGCATGGTCGAACTCCGCAACGCAGGCTCAGCTTTGCGGCACGCCCGGCGCCACAGTCGCAGCGAACTGCAAGGATGCGAACGGCAACCTGATCGACGATTACAGTGCAACGCTCAATTCGGCAGGTGCTCACGCCGAAGTGCTGGCGCTGGCGGATTTCATGAACGGCACGTACTCTGCTGGATCGTTTGTTCAGGGCAACCTGCGCCGCGACCTGTACCGTAACGACCTGACGTTCTTCCTTCAGGACCAGTTCAAGGCTTCACCGAAACTGGTGTTGAACTTTGGTGTGCGCCACGACTACTTCGGAGCGCTTTCCACCACTGGTCCAATGTCGATCTACCGTCCTGGTGCTACGGGTTCCGATGCGAATGGTTTGATCGGTGTGGGCATCCCCGGAAAGCCTTCAACCTATAACCCGAGCAAGTTGAACTTCTCTCCGCGTGTTGGCTTTGCTTACACCACGAGCGATAAGTTGGTGGTCCGTGGAAGCTACGGCATCTACTTCGATTCGGCACCGTTCAACGGCTTTGGCAACAACAGCGCGAGCACGTTCTCTGGAATCACATCGACTGGTCTGCAAACCAATCCTTATGGTGGCGTGCAGAACGTGTCATTGGGTGTGGGCTCATGGCAGACGAACCAGTATGTATGGGCAAGCGCTGCTGGAGCTTCTAACTACGGTCTGTTCTCTATCAGCCCCAACCTGAAGACGGCGTACGCGCAGAACTTCAACCTGGGAATGGAGTATCAGGTAAGCCGTAGCGCGGTAGTCACGCTGGGCTACGTCGGTTCCACGGGTACGCACCTGTATGGTCTGCGTGACGCCAACCAGGCGGGGTACTGGTCAGCGTCAGCTCCTGGCAATACCGGTGGTGTGACAAGCACGGGTGCACTGGTGGCAGCAACAACAACCGCCAATGCCTGCGCGAACTCCACGAACATCTCCAACCAGAGCTGCTTGCTGCAGCGCCGTCCTTCGTTCCTGAGCAAGTCCATCGCAAACTTCGCGAACGTAGGCGCGGTGGCGGAGGCTGCGAGCAACAACTCATCGAACTTCAACTCGCTGCAGGCAACGATCAAGTCCAACAACTGGCACCACCTGACGAGCCAGTTGTCATGGACCTACGGTCACTCTCTGGACAACGGCTCGGGCTTCCGCAGCACGGGTCCGACCGACTCCAACAACCTGTCGCTGGATTACGGCAACGCCGCATTTGATATCCGTCATTCGCTGAATGGATACCTGGTGTGGGAAGTGCCGCAGTTCACGCAGCATCTTGCTCCGCTGACCGCAGGCTGGCAGACGACTCTGAATGCCCAGCTTCATACCTCGGCACCCATCAACATTGCTTCGGGTGATTACACCGGCATCGGTATGAACAAGGACCGCGTTTCCTACAATGGCGGTTCTTATAAGACGGGCAGTCGTAGCATCGTAACGAACCCCGATGGTAGCAAGTACATCCAGTACTGGTCGGCTGCTGCTGTTGCAGGCGGCGCCAATGCGGTACTGCAGACTCCAGCCATTGGAACGCATGGCAACGTGGGCCGCGACTTCTTCCGCGGACCCGGCTTCTATGTGCTCGACGCGGCGCTGGCGAAGAACACGACGATCTATGAGAACGTCAAGTTCCAGTTCCGTGCGGATCTGTTCAACCTGTTCAACATCCTGAACCCGAACACTCCGACGACTGGTCTCACCAGCTCGCAGTTCGGTCGTATCACCGGTGCTCCGACTGGTATTTCTTCGGGTGCTCCGTTCAACGTACAGTTCGCCGGAAAGATCATCTTCTAACTTCGGCGTAACGCAACACACAGGCCCGCATGGCTTCCAAGCCATGCGGGCCTTTTCTTTGTCTCATGGTGTGTTGAAGCTGAGATGCTTCGCGCTGTTGTGTTGCAGATGCGGTGCAGTGCGATGTCCGCGTAAGAAAAATATGAAAGTTACTTAACTTTATCTCTTGCGTGATGGGACGTTAACGATTACTGTGGGCCTATCGTTCAACCTTTTTCACCGGAATCACGTTCCGGGACTGCGATGTGCTGTGTTTCTTACAGCGCAAACGCTCTCTTGTATCTGCCCACAGGCGCAGGCTGCACAGACGCCGTTGGGCTGAACTTTGCAGGACCTCAGGGAGATATCAGATGACCATGTATTCCAGGAGCAGCCGTTTTTCTTTCGGCAGGCGCGGCAGCATTGCATTGGCAACTTCAGCTGTTCTCATCGGCAGTGTCGTTGCAGGAGCTCAGACGTTTCGTGGAACGGTGAGCGGTACGGTTACTGATAGCACAGGCGCGATCGTTGCGAATGCTTCAGTGGAGTTGAGAAATCCTGCGACGGCCGCAGCGATCCAGAGCAAGTCGAACGGTGCCGGCAACTTCAGCTTCCCTGAAATTGCGCCGGGTAAGTATGAGTTGACGGTTACTGCTCCGGGCTTTGCGACGCGCAAGGTGTCTGACATCGATGTGCAGGTAACGAAGGTCGCCACGATTGATGTGACACTCAGCGTGGGTGCGGAGAGCACAGTTGTCGACGTTGCTGCGGGCAACACGGTTTCGCCTGACACGGAATCGAGCGCGCTGGTGACCGTGGTGGACAACAAGGCCGTTGCGGAACTGCCGTTGAATGGCCGTGACTTCACACGATTGGTACGCTATGCGCCGGGTGTGGCTGCGCTCTCCAACTCAGTGAACGGATCGCGTACGGCTTCCATCAACTTTCAGGTGGACGGCGCGGATAACGTGGATGCGTGGCTTGGCATTGTGGCCTCGAATCAGGGTGGCATCGCGAGCGTTGCAGGCGGCTTGATTCCGATTGAAGCGATCGATCAGTTCTCGATGCAGAGCGGTGGTGCTGCGGATCAAGGCCGCAATGCTGGTGCAAACAGCAACATGGTGCTGAAGTCCGGCACGAATAATCTGCATGGCGACGTGTTCTACTTCGACCGCAACGAATTCTTCGCGGCGATTTCTCCTGTGGCTCCAGTTGGTAGCCGCAAGCAGTTCCTGCGTAATCACCAGGGCGGTTTCACGTTGGGTGGCCCGGTGTGGAAGGACAAGACGTTCTTCTTCGTCGCAGGTGAAATTCAGATTGCAAAGATCAACACTGCTCTGACCGACACGGTGCTGACGGACTCGTGGATTTCGGGTGCGACATCGTTCATGAATGCATGGCGTGGTGGGCTTGCGACTTCGCCCGCGGTAAGCCAGCTCAGTACGAACCTCTATGGTTTGCTGTTCCCTGCAAGTTCGAAGGGCGGTCCTGCAACGACCAGCAACTACTTCGCGCAGGGCACCACCAACTACAACTCGTATAACGGCATCATCAAACTGGATCAGCGCTTTGGCGAGAAGAACACGCTGAGCGTGCGCTATCTGGGTACGACCGGTAAGCAGACCGCGCCGACGGGTTCGTATTATGCGGACTACTATCAGACCGCACCGATGCACATCCATAACTTCTCTGTGGTGGACAACCACATCTTCAACAGCAAAATTTTGAACCAGTTGACGCTGGGCGTGAACTACTTCCTGCAGACGTTCAATGACGCAAATCAGAACTTCTTCCCACAGGCGAAGGCTGGTTTGAACCTGGGCATCACGAATCCGATTGTGGCGCAGGGCGCACCGACCATCAACGTCAGCAGCTTCGATATCACCGGCGCGACGCAGCCTTCAGGTCGTACCGATGTTACGGGTCACATTACAGATTCATTGCACTGGACGCTGGGTCGTCACCAGTTTGTGTTTGGTGGTGAGTATCGCCGTGGCGATATCAACCAGCTTTACTTCTCGTCATCGCGTGGCACGTTTAATTTTGATGGCACGCGTGGCCCGTGGTTCCGCGCCACGAACGGTACGGGTGCAACAGGTTCCACGTGCAATGCCAACTCGTTGACGTATGCAGCGAGCCTTGGCTTTACTACTTCTGCAGCTTGCAACAACCTGGCTTACATCGCAGACTTCCTTGCAGGCCAGCCGACGGCATCGTCCGGCGCACGACTGTTGCAGGGGAATGCGCAGCGCGTGTGGTTGATGAACACGGAAGAGGCGTGGGTCGCAGATACCTTTAAGGTGAGTCCGAAGCTGACGTTGAACCTGGGTGTGCGCTACTCGGTTCCGGGCGTAATTCATTCGCAGGTGGATGATACGTACAGCTTCCGTCCAGCGAGTGGCTCGAATGCGGCAGGCTTCTACAAGCCGATGTACAACCAGTACTACGCTTCGGTTGCACCGCGTATCGGTTTTGCGTACTCGCCACGTGAGGACAACTCTACTGTTATTCGCGGCTTTGTCGGTCGGTTCTACGATACGGTTGCGATGAGTGCGTTCGCCTCGGGTACCACGGGCAATGGCGGTGCAGCGTACTCGCAGAACAATCCCGCAGGCCCCGATGCAGCTGCTATCTATATCAACAATGCAGTGAGCTGGCAGGTAAATGTGAATCCATTCGTTGGAGCGGCTGCTCCCACGGTTGGTGCGGTTGGTGTCGATCCGAGCATCCGCATGCCGTACGCCGATGAGTTCAACCTAAACATTGAGCAGCAGGTGAGCAAGAAGACGCTGATGACGGTTGGTTACGTTGGAACGCTCGGCCGCAATCTGCTTACTTATTTCGATCTCAACCAGCCGCTTGCCAGCGGATCGACAGCCTACAACGCTCGTCCTTACGCGACGCAGACCTCGTTCGTGAATGAGAGTGCCGCGTTCGTTGGCGGCGCGTTGCAGGGCATCAATCAGCTTCGCGGATCTGCCACATCAAACTACAACGCGCTCCAGGTGAGCGTACGTCAGGCTGACTGGAAGGGTTTCTCTGGAAACCTGAACTACACATGGAGCAAGTCCATGGATACCAGTTCTGCAACCGGAACGCCGATGAACAGCTATAACCTGAAGGCGGATTACGGTCCGAGCACGTTCGATGGTCGTAACAACTTGAACGGCTACGTCTTCTACACGGTGCCGCAGTTCTTCCATGCGATGCCACGCGTGACGAAGGGCTTTCAGTTGAATGCGTCGTTCCAGTACTCTTCGGGTCTGCCGTTGAGCCCGACGGTAAGCACGGATAACAGCCGCACGTACCAGTTGAAGGATCGTCCGAATGTGAACGCCGGAGTCAATCCTTATACGGGTCTGCAGTTGTCGACCAGCACCAGCAGTGGACGGCAGTATCGCTGGATGCAGAATGCCGGAGCGTTTACAGCGGCTCCTGTGGGGACTTACGGTAACGAGCGCCGCGATGCGTATGTTGGTCCTAACTTCCGCACGATTGACTTCTCTTTGTTCAAGCACACGCCGATCACAGAGAAGATCAACACGGAGTTCCGTGCCGAGGTGTTCAACATTTTCAACTTCAACAACTTTGCCAGCCCGAGTGTGAGCAACATTAGCAGCAGCACGTTCGGCCTGATCACCAATACACGTAACGGTGCGTCGGCTCCGGGTATCGGATTTGGCGAACCGTTCAATGTGCAGTTCGCCTTCAAAGTTACTTTCTAAAAACAGTGACTAACTGAAACAATGGCCGGGCCCGTTTCGTTCTGTATCTATCGACAGAATGCAGCGGGTCCGGATGTTTTCAGGGCATCGATGCGCTTTTGCACCTTCAGGGGAGATGACAGTGATTTATTTAAGAAACAAGCTGGCGGCAGTTGCGTGTGCAGCTGCGGTGGTGATGGGACAAGGTTCGTTCGCGCAGGAGGCGGGCGGCGACAAGGTGGATCTGACCACGTTGAACGCGATCAAGCGCGAGGCGTTTGAACGTTCGCAGGTGATGGAAAATCTTTATTACATGAGCGAGGTGTACGGCCCGCGTGTGAACAACAGCCGTAATCATCGTGCAGCTGCAGAGTGGGCGATGAAGCAGATGAAGGAATGGGGTCTGCAGAATGTTCACCTGGAGTCGTGGGGGCCGTTTGGATACGGTTGGCAGATTAAGAAGTTTTACGGTGCGCTTGAAACACCGGCCTATGCTTCGCTGATTGGATTCCCGCTGGCATGGACGCCGGGCACGGAAGGTCCTGTGACGGCTGAGGCAGTGTGGGCACCGTTGCATAGCGAGCGCGACTTTGAGAAGTACAAGGGCAAGCTGAAGGGCAAGATTGTTCTGATCTTTGATCCGCGCGAACTGGAGATGCACACCGAAGCGGAAGCCAGACGCACGACCGATGCGGAAGTGATGGCGCGCACGATTACGAATGACGTTTCGCGTCCCGGTGGTTTTGGTGGAGCGCGTCCCGGTGCTGCTGCTCCGCGCCCTGGTGACATTACTCCTACGACGACTTCGACTGCTGCGCCCAGCGGCATGGTGCTTCGCAACAAGATCAACAAGTTCCTGAAGGACGAAGGCGCCGCAGTTGCGATTACGCCGGGTTATAACGGCGATGGTGGCACGGTGTTCGCGTCGTACGGTGGTTCGCAGAATCCGAATGATCCTGTTGGACCGCCGATGGCTGCGATCACTCCGGAACAGTACAACCGCGTGGTGCGTTTGCTGCAGCATGGCGAGCATCCGAAGCTGACATTCGATATCCAGGTGGATTATCAGAAGGATGACCTGAATGGCTTCAACGTGATCGGCGAGATTCCGGGAACGACGAAGGCTGATGAAGTTGTGATGGTTGGCGGTCACTTCGATAGCTGGCAGGGTGGCACGGGTGCGACTGACAACGGCACCGGTTCTTCTGTTGCGATGGAAGCGATGCGTATTCTTGCCACAATCAAGAAGCCGATGGCGCGTACGGTTCGTGTTGCGCTGTGGGGTGGTGAAGAAGAGGGTCTGTACGGATCACTGGCGTATGTGCAGAAGCACTATGCGCCGCGCGCCACGATGGTGAAGACGCCTGAGTATGACAAGCTGGACGTCTACTTCAACGACGATTCGGGTTCGGGGCGCTTCCGTGCTGTCTCTGCACTCGGATCGGATGAGATGGCATCGATCTTCCGCTCGTGGATTGAGCCGATCAAGGACGTAGGCATCATCGCAGTGACGGGACAGACCGCTGGTGCGACGAAGGCTCCGGGTGGTACGGATTCCACTTCGTTCTCATGGATTGGGCTGAACGGCATTGGCTTCATGCAGGATCCGTTGGAATACGGCTCGCGCACGCATCACTCCAACATGGATTTGTATGACCGTGTGCAGAAGGGCGATGTGATGCAGGGCTCGATGATTGAAGCGTGGTTTGCTTACAACGCGGCGACGCGTGCTGAGATGTTGCCGCGTATCGAAACTCCGAAGCCGGATCCAACGGCGAAGGGTTTCTAACTTCTCGCAAGTTGTAAGTTCAAAAGCAAAACAGGCGGAGCTATATGCTCCGCCTGTTCTCTTTTTGTGAAGACTGACTATTGCGTGCGCAGTGCGGCCATGGGGTCGATTTGTGAGGCTCGTCTTGCTGGCAGATAGCCTGCGAGGAGAGCTACTGTGAGCAGCAGTATGAGGGTTGCGGTGAAGGTAGTTGCATCTGTTGGTTGGGTTCCGTAGAGCATGGCGCTGATGCCTTGCGCCACGATGAAGGATGCGATGGAGCCCACGATAATGCCGATGGCTGCGAGTTGTAGAGTTCTGCCGATGATGCCGCGTAGCACCACGTCGCGTGATGCGCCGAGTGCCATGCGGATACCAATCTCCTGTGTCTTGCGTGTGACGGAGTAGGAGATGACGCCGTAGATGCCGAGGCAGGCGAGGATCAATCCTGTTCCCGCGAAGGCTGCGACGAGGATTGCGAAGAAGCGTCGTGGTGAGGTGGAGTGGTCCACGAATTCCTGCAAGGGGCGCAGTTGCATGGCGGGTTGGCCGGGGTTCAGTTTGCGTAGTGTTTGCATGATGGTGGGGCCGAGTGTGTCTGCGGGTAGCGTGCTGCGCACGACGAGTTCTACGCCGTTTTCGCCCCAGTCCTGCGTGACGGGTAGATAGACCTGCCATGCGGAGCTGGCTTCCACATCGGTTTCGTGAACGTCGGGGACGACGCCGACGATGCGGACATCCTTACCGCTCATGACCACCATGTGATCGACCGCATCGCCATTGGGGAAGAGAGCGCGTGCTGCTTTCTCATTGAGGACGATGACGAGTTCTGATGTTTTTGTGTCGTTCCATGAGATGTCACGACCGCGCAGATGCATGCCCATGGTGGGCAGATAGCCGGGCGAGATGACATAGACGAAGGTGGGCATGCGTTCGCTTGGACCGTACTTCACGCCTTTGATACCCGGAGCACCCCATGTGCGATTGCGTGCAAGAGGAAGGTTGTCAGAGAACCCTACGCTCTGGATGCCGGGTATGGTGGAAACCTCGTGCACCAGGTTGCGATAGAAGGCATACCGCTCTTCCCCTTTCAGGTTCGGGCGATCCACCGTGATGGTGGAGGCCTGTGTGGGTTGGTAGCCGAGGTCGATGTCGAGAACGCGCAGAAAGCTGCGCAACAACAGGCCCGCGCTGACGATGAGGACGCACGCCAATGCGATCTCGCTGACGACGAGCGCGTTGCGTAGGCGTTCATGCGAACGGCCTTCACTTGTTCCGGGGCCGCTGTCTTTCAGTTGCGATTGCAAGTCTCCGCCAGTGATACGAAGGCTGGGCATGATGCCGAAGAGAATCGTTACGACAATTGCGAGAAGCAGGGTCCACAGAAGCGACGCGGTATCGACGCGAAGCTCAGAGAGAAGCGGGAGAGCGACGGAACCCTGGTGCGCGAGCCACTGCACGATTCCTTCCGCGAGAGCGATGCCGAAGATCGCTCCGAAAAGAGAGAGCAGTGCGCTTTCGGTGAGCAACTGCCGGATGAGTCGGCTGCGGCTGGCACCGAGTGCGAAGCGGACCGAGAACTCTTTGCTGCGGGTTGCGGCGCGACCCAGGAGAAGGTTGGAGAGATTCACGCAGACGATGAGCAGGATCATGGCGACGGCTGCCCAGAGCAAGTAAAGCGAACGGCGAATCTGTCCGGCGACATGCTCCTTCATGGGAATGGCGACGGCAGGACCGTAGTTGCCCTTGGTATCGGGGTAGCGCTTGCCCCAGTAAAGCTGCGGAAACAGCGTGGCCGCTTCTGCTGAAGCCTGTTGTGCCGTGACGCCGGGTTTCATGCGTGCGATGAGTGTGACGATGTTGCCCCACTCGCGCCCTTCATCGAGGCTAAAGGCGGTGAGGACATCGACTCGCGAGCCGGGAGAAAACGTGGCGCCGAAATCAAACGCCTGTGGAAGCACGCCGACGATGGTGAGTGGCGCGTTATCTACGGAGATGGATTTGCCGACGATGTTTGGGTCGGAGTGGAAATGCGTCTTCCAGAAGGCGTGCGATAACAGCGCGACTGGCGGTGCGTTCTTGCGTCCATCCTCATTCAGGAAACCGCGGCCGAGTTCGGGCTTGATGCCGAGTACATCCATGAAGTTCGTCAGCACGCCGATACCAGTGATGGGTTGCGGTACGCTCTGGCCGGTGAGCTTCATGTTGTTGGGCGCGGAGAATGCGAAGTAGCCCGTGACGCCTGTGAATGAACGGTTCATGGCGGCTACGTCGTCATAGGCGTCTGACGAATACGTGGAGCCGGATAGGCCGCCGCCTGTCTTTGCAGGTTGCAGCCACACGACACGGTCCGGGTCTTGAAACGGCAGCGGTCGAAGAAGGATTGTGTTCACGAGACTGAAGACGGCAACGTTCGCACCAATGCCCAGCGCAAGGATCAGGATGGAGACGATTGCAAAGCCGCGGTCGCGCTTGAGCGAGCGAAGACCAAAGCGAAGGTCCTGGCCAAGGATGCCGAACCATGAGCGTGGATGCG
The DNA here is from genome assembly GCF_000800015.1 of Terriglobus sp. TAA 43. Lineage (NCBI taxonomy): Bacteria > Pseudomonadati > Acidobacteriota > Terriglobia > Terriglobales > Acidobacteriaceae > Terriglobus > Terriglobus sp. TAA 43. Next base: position 2,660,055 of record NZ_JUGR01000001.1, on the reverse strand, counting down.
CGTCTGCTGTTTGTTCACGCGCGGCTTCCATGCTGCCGAACTCAATACCAGCCTGACGGCGCGCTTCTTCTGGCGACATGCCGGATGCGATTTTGCTTTCGATGGACTGTTCCATGTGCGTGCGAAGCTCCTCGTCGAGGTCGTTGGCGGGGCGGCGGCGGAAGAGGAAACCGAGGCGAGTGAAGAGTTCGTGGATCATGCGAAGTCCTCCTTCGGTGCGGCGAGCACGAGAGAGATGGCAGAGCTGAGGCGGTTCCACTGATCGATTTCGCTGCGCAGTTGTTTGCGGCCCACGGCGGTGAGTGCGTAGAACTTGGCCTTGCGATTGTTGTCGCTGGCGCCCCACGAGGATTCGATCCAGCCTTTGTATTCGAGGCGATGCAGCGCGGGGTAAAGCGAGCCCTGGCCTACTTGCAACACATCGTCCGATACCTGCTGGATGCGGGAGGCGATGCCCCATCCGTGCATTTCGCCGTGGGCAAGTGTTTTCAGGATGAGCACATCGAGCGTGCCCTGCAGAAGGTCTGTGGATGGTGGCATTTAGCTTTCCCCTTGATACTCGACAAGAGTCGCGCTTCTTCTGTCGGATGTCAAGGGGAAGTACGTTTGGTTCGTCGACGCGGTTCCGTAATTTTTAAGGAGCATGCGAAAGCCCCGCTTTGGGCGGGGCTTTTGTTTTTGCTTCCTATTGAGTTTGGAGTTACTTGGCTTCTTTGCGGTATTTTTCGGCCAGAGGCTTGTCGGCGAGGGCCTTGATGAAGAGGCCGCCGACTACGCTGCGGGCCTGGAAGCCTACCTGCTTACCGGTGATGGTGTCGTACCAGTCGGTCATGGGGACGCGGCTGGTGGTTTCGTTGGCCCATGTGTAGAGCGGGTCAACGAGTGTGTGGAAGTCAGCTTCGTTGTCTGCGAGCGTGGCGGTCCACATCTCCCAATCGAGCTTGGTGTAATCCTTGCGGCTGTCGAGGGGCAGACCGTACTTGTTCAGCTTCGTCTTGTAGAAGGCGATTTCGCTTTCACGCACGCTCTTGGGAAAGAGGTCGAAGCCAAGTAGTTTGTCCCAAATGAGGTTGTACTTCTGGCTCCAGGTGTTGGGCGAATCGTAGGCGAGCTTGTAGTGATCGCCTTCCTTGTCCATCTCCATCCACTTCTTCGCATAGGCGTGTGCGTCGTCGTTGTACTTCTTCGCTTCAGCGTCGTGATGCAGCAGCTTTGCGAGATCGGCGTATGCGGCCATCGCGTCGATGGCCTTCAGCGCGAGGTTCGCGTTGTGTGTGACGTGTCCGGCGAAGTCGTCGGTGGTCAGCTGGTTCTCAGGATCGAGGCCGTGCTCGTGCAAGAAGTTGGCCCACTGCGAAAGCTGCGGCCAGAACTGCTCGGCGAGTTTCACGCCTGCGTTGTTGGGTTCGAAGCGTGCGAGCGCGTCAACGAGCAGGATCATGTTGCCTGACTCTTCGACGGGCATCTGGTTTTCTTCTGTCTTTTCACCGCCGCCGTAATCCTGTCCGTTGGCCAATGGGTAGCGGCCAAGGTCATGCGGAGCGAAGGGGAACTTCCAACGATTGGGAAGCGCCGAGTATTCGAGGATTGGCAGCACCTGCGCGTGCAACAGGCGCGGATTGAAGAAGAGGAAGATGGGCGCGGAGGGGTAGAAGACATCGACGGTTGCGGTGTCGCCGTTGCTGAAGTTTTCTTTTGCGAAAAGCAGCGGCTGCCCGTCGCTGTCGGCGATGAGCTTGTGTGCGGCGATGCTCTGGCGATAGGACAGCGTGCAGAGCCATGCGTACTTCTCACCTGCACTCTTGGTCAGGTCATCCTTCAACTTGGTGTCGAAGGCGTTGCCCTTTGCGTCGAGCTTGGTCTGTTCTGCGAGCGCCTCTTCCAGCATCTGCGAGACGGGCTTGCCTTCACGCTGCCACCACGGGCGCAGGCGCTTGTTCAGCACTTCCATGCTGTAGCCGTCGGTGTAGCTGACCATTGCGGTCTTCGACACAGCCTGTGCGCTGACAGAGCCGAACGGGATAGCGACGGCCATTTCCGTCTGTCCCTTGGTGAAGGGTGCGGGGCCGTCGATGTCGTCATTGGCGGGCAGAATGCCATCGGTGGCGAAGGCGCGTGCGGTGCCGCTGGCGAGCGAGGTCTTCGGCTGCGCATCGTTTGGCACAGCGATGTGAAAGTAGCCCCAGTCAATCTTGAGGTCGTCGCCGCTGCGGTTCAGTACTTGCTGCGACTGCGTGCCGACGGAAAGCACCGTGAGGTTCGCCGTTTGTTGACGCGAGTAGGTGACGGGCTGGCCGCTGTAGCTGGTGGCCATCTCTGCGTTTGCGTTGAGGAAGACGCTGACCTGGTGCGATGCGCCGTCGGTGCTCTTTGCGGTCCACGTCAGGTACGTGACGGGGCGCGAGAGGATATCGAGGTCATCGAGGAATGCGGGCGTGAAGAAGGTCAGATCGATCGCAACACCGTTGCCTGCGAAGTGATAGCGCGAGTGCGTGAACGTTAGTTCGCTGCCGGTCTGCTGCAACGCTGGGATGTCGCGGCTGTTGCCCATGATGCGATAGGACTTACCGTCGATGCGGACCAGGCTGTTCAGCGGCTGCGGATGACCTGTCCAGTGCTTCGTTGGTTCCGCGGTGAGCGTGTCGGCCGTGGACCATACGGAGAAGTACGGGTCATGCGCGATGAGCGGCGTGGCGGGCGGGCGCTCTGCCGTTTGGGCCGTGAGCGTGGAAGCGGCGATGAGAAGCAGCGATGCGGCGTGGCGAGCGTTCATTTGGGGACGTGTTTTCTCCGGAAAGTTGAGCGAGGAAAGGATATCGCGAGCGTCGTTGTTATGCCGTTATGCTCCTGATCCTTCGCGAGCCTGAGTGTTTGCGTTGGTTTGTAGTGATCTGAAAAGAAACCAGGTCGTTTTGGGCTTCGTTCAGGATTACGACCTTTGGTCATGTGAGCTTCGCAGCCGCGAAGCTGATATCGCTGATGTCATACAGCGTGTCATAACAACACAGCGATGAAGTTTGACGTTGCGGTGATGCGCAGTGTGAGACATACTGAGTCACCGCGATTTTTCATCAACTGTTTTTGAACCGTTCCCCTGAGGGTTGGTGTATGGCCGTTCTTTCACGCGTTGTTGGCGTTCTGCTGTGCGGATGCGCGTCTCTGGCGTTCGCGCAGGCGCCGAACATTGTGCAGCCGGGTGCTCCCGGAAAACCCACGCAGGAACTGTCTGCTGTAACGGCAGCTCCTCCTGCAAAGGGGCCAAGCGAAGCTGATGTGAAGTTCATGCAGGACATGATCATGCATCACAGCCAGGCCATTGAGATGACAGAGCTTGCGAAGACGCGAGCGACGAACACCGATGTGAAGGCGCTGGCATCGAAGATTGATCTGAGTCAGGGCGATGAGATTCGCTGGATGAAGCAGTGGTTGGCAGAACGCGGTTATCCAGAGGCTGCTGCGGGCGGCATGGATCACATGGCTGGCATGGATCATTCGCAGATGGCGGGGATGGATCACGGCGATATGGCTGGGATGGACCAGTCGCAGATGCAGGGCATGGATCACTCTGCCATGAATCATGATGGCGCGAAGAAGACCGATCCCATGGACGTGGCGCCGATGGTCGGTATGTTGACGCCGCGACAGATGCAGGCGCTGCGTGCGGCGCATGGCGCAGAGTTTGACCGGTTGTTTCTAACCGGCATGATGCAACACCACGGCGGCGCATTGCTGATGGTGAAGGAGTTGTTTCAACAGCCGGGGGCAGGACAGGACCCACAGCTATTTGACTTTGCAAACGACGTGGATAACACGCAGCTTGCAGAGATCGACATTATGAAGGGCATTCTTCGAAAGGTGAATCCATGAAACAGTTCTCCTCGCTCAAAGCCGCGTTTGCAGTAGCCGCGGTCTTCGCCTGTTCGCTGCCGGTGCTTACCGCGCAGATGGACCATGAGAAGCCGATGGCGGCTCCTCCCACTCCGACCGTCTATGTAAACCCGCGCGCTCCTGAGAGTGATCCGCGCGTTGGTCTTAAGGCTGGCCTGTATGACGCAGGTGTTGCCGCCAAGGGCTTGGAGTTGGTTCAGACGATTGCCAAGCCTGCGGGCTTTGCGCCGGACGAATCCAAGGTTCCCGCATGGGAGAATGCTGCTCCTCCTGCACCGGGTGCGCCGCGTGGCGCTGCGATTCCGGCGCCGTATGGCACCACGAACTCTGACCTAGCATTCAAGGGCAAGTACGTGTTCGTGGGTAACTACTATGGCGTGAACACGTATGACATCACCGATCCGGCACACACGAAGCTGGTGACCAGCATGGTGTGCCCGGGCGGTCAGGGCGACGTGTCCGTCTACGGCAACCTGCTGTTCATGAGCGTGGAAGCTGCGAACGGCCGTGTTGACTGCGGCGTGCAGGGCTTTGCTTCGCTGGAAGAGGCGCAGAAGGCACAGGCCGCTCAGCGCGAGCAGTTGGCGAACCTGTCGGCAGAAGAACGGCAGAAGGCAATGGCCGGCATGATGGCGAATCGCAAGCCGGAACCCGCCGAGAAGGATCGCGTGCGTGGCGTGCGCATCTTCGACATCAGCGACGTAACCAAGCCGAAGCAGATCACCGACGTGCAGACCTGCCGTGGATCGCACACGCATACCGTGGTCGTCGATCCGAAGGATAAGGACAACGTGTACATATACGTGTCTGGTTCCGCCGGTGTGCGCGATGCGAAGGAACTTAGTGGTTGCTCGGGCGCTTCTCCTGATGAAGATCCGAACACGGCGTTGTTCACCATCGTTGTGATCCAGGTGCCGTTGGCGCATCCTGAACTGGCGAAGGTTGTGAACTCGCCCCGCATCTTTACCGATCCTGAAACGGGCAACATGAACGGCCTGTGGAAAGGCGGCAACCATGGCGAAGGCACGCAGCAGACTTCTGCAACGCGTGGCTGCCACGACATCACGGTGTATTCGGCGGTGGGTCTGGCTGCGGGCGCATGCTCGGGCAATGGCATCCTGCTGGATATTTCGGATGTGGTCCATCCCAAGCGCCTGGATGCGGTGAGCGATCCGAACTATGCTTTCTGGCACTCGGCCAACTTCACCAATGATGGCAAGGCGATTCTCTTCTCTGACGAGTGGGGCGGTGGTGGTCAGCCGCGTTGCCGTTCAACCGATCCGATGCAGTGGGGCGCAGACGCTATCTTCTCCATTGGCCCGGACAAGAAGATGACGCTGAAGAGCTACTACAAGATGCCGGCAGGGCAGACCGATAAGGAAAACTGCGTGGCTCACAACGGTTCTGAAATTCCGGTTCCGGGACGTGCGCTGCACGTGCAGAGCTGGTATCAGGGCGGCGTTTCGCTTGTGGACTGGACCGATCCGGCACACCCGTTTGAAATTGCTTACTTTGACCGTGGACCAATCAGCGGCAAGAAGTTCGCCATGGGCGGTCAGTGGTCCACGTACTGGTACAACGGCATGATCTACGGTTCGGAGATTGCCCGCGGACTGGATGTGTTGAAGCTGACACCAACAGAGTTCATGACGGCGGATGAGATTGCTGCAGCGAACCAGATCTCCTTCAAAGAACTGAACGTGCAGGATCAGCCGAAGGTAGTTTGGCCTGCAACATACATCACTGCTAAGGCGTATCTGGATCAGCTTGGCCGCGGCGATTCGTTGTCGAAGGACAAGGTCGCTTCCATCAAGGCTCTGGTCAACCAGGCCGGTACGGACAAGAAGGCTGCTGCGAAGCTGAAGGGCATGGCAGGCGAACTGGATAAGGCTGCTGCTACTGCTAAGACTCCTGCGGATGCAAAGCGCCTGCAGGGCCTGGCAGAGATCTTCCGCAAGAACGCGGACGGTGCTCCTCTGGCGCTTGCTTCGCTGTAACTCACTCAACGCACGAACAGAAGAGCCGCGGCCATAACGGTCGCGGCTCTTTTCTTTTGTCTTCGCGCTTGCTGACTGGATGGAAGCTTAGTGGCTGTGGCCCGCTGAAGTCGCGGCTCCCACTTCCACTTCCGCGGCGAGGAATTTGCCATCGACCTTCTTTGCGTGGATGGCGACGCGGTCGCCGGTGTGAACGTCTTTTGCGGTGATCATGTCTTTGCCGCGCATCCACATGGTTTTGGCATCGGTCACGACAGGGGTGACCTTGCCGTCCTTCGGGTTCTTTACGTCGATGGAAGTCGCCGTGATGGCGGTAACTGTGCCCATGATGTGTTCCATGCCGTTGTGGGCGAAGGCAGAGACGCTGAGGACGAGAGCTAGAGGTGCGGCAAGCAGGCGCTTCACGAGTGGTTCGTTTCCTTTCCTAACTACTTCCAAGTTACTTCGCGGCGGGGGCACCGTTCAGAAATTCCTGTTCCTGTTTCTCTTCTTGTAATTCATCCGGGCCCTTGGGATTCATGCCATTCATCTCTTCGACCTCAGTTGGCGTGATCTTCGGCAGATGGCGGATGAAGCGAACCAGCTTCCATGAGTCTGTGCCGTCGTCATTCGGCGAACCGAAGGCGGGCATGCCGGTGAGTCGCACACCGTTCTGGATGATGAAGAAGAGTTCGCCATCGCTCAGGTTCTGTGTTGCGGCAAGCCGAAGATCGGGTGGTTTGGGGTAAAGCCCTTTGCCGTACATCGTGTCGCCGGAGCCGTCGTTGGCGTGGCACGAGGCGCAGTGGTCCGCGTAATGTGCCATGGCTTCGTGCTGTACTGCGGATGAATCCCCAACGGGGTTTTGCCGTGACTTTGCAGAGGCGGGAATCGCAAGGCTGCGGGTGTATCGCGCCAGCCCCGTTTCAAGAGGGGTTGGCGCCGTCCGCGCACTGAAGCCTCCGGTATGTCGCGCCCAGGCCGCGACTGCCAAGGCAGCAACGACAGCCAACAGCAGAAGGCACGCGAGCATTCGCAGCAGGGTCCTCATAGCGATACTCCCCTATCGGCACGGATGAAATCAGAGTGAGTGTGCCTACAGCATACGGTGCGGAAGACGATATGTTTGCATGCAAACGTGCGTCATTGCTCGATGTAAGCGTCCGTTATCAACCTGCAAGGGCCTCTGTAATATCACCGGCGGAATTAGCGGTCATATCAGACGCGCGACCATCGGTAAGGTGAGCGAAATGGCGTTTGCATGTCCTTTATTTTCAAGCGTAAAGTCTTCCGATGTTGTTTTCCTGTAATTGTCCCGGACGTGTTTTGCGGAGGTGGCCGAAGAGGACATGGCTTGAACGCCATGTGCTTTGGAGATTTGGTTTGTATCCATGGGAGTGCGTGCAATGTCGCCGCACGTTCTATCGGAAAGACAGCAAATCGGAAGATAGAAAGAAGCGTGCTTCAGGAGAACACTCCCAATCAATCGGGTGAAGGCTTGCTGATGCTGTCCACCTGGATGGCGGGAACGGCAGTCTTTGTGGCAACGAGTCTTAGACCGAGTTGTTGCTGAAGAGCTTCAAATAACGATGGCAGGTCGCTTGAATTGGCAGAGAGAGAGCTAAGCTCCGGTGTCCAGTTCAGCTTCCAGCTATATTCGCCGGTTAATCCGGTGTGATCCACGATGGGATGTCCCTGCACCTCCGGCATAAAGCCCATGCGCATGACCAGCAGCGCCATGGATGCACCGTTGGCCGTAATGTGGCCGTTGGGTCCGTCCAGCCCTTGGAACCCCTGGATGACGGCGTCGGCGGGTTGGGCTTTCAGGCCAGATTTGGCCACGGTTAACTCATAGGCAGGCAGAACGCGCGTGGTCTTTGACTCGCGCAGGCCGAAGCGGTCGTGCATCAGTTCCAGAATCAGTGAGTTCATCAGGGCCATGCGCTGATCCAGCGGGCCGTGCTCCAGCTTGCTGGAGATGTCTTCCTCCTCCGTCGCCTTAATGTCCCAGCGGTCGTTCTTTGCCCAGTCCGGCAGGTTCACGATCTGGTCGTTGGTGGTCAGGCGGTAGCAATGCCGGATCATGTCTGCCACGGTGATGCGCGTCAACTCCGCATGGCCGCCGTCAAAATTGAGACTGTATGCCGGGGTTTCGCCCACATACGGCTTGACCGAGGTGACGGCGAAGCTGGGGTGGTCTGATTTTTGTGCCGAAATGGCAACCGGCGCCACGGAGAGCAACAGAAGCGCCAGCAAGCTTTTACGGGGCACAGAGGTCAGGCCAAGCGGCGAGGGCATACCCCAAGATACTTTGGGGGTGACGAGTAACTAGGCGAAATCTTGACACTGTGGCGGTATTCCTTGAGCATATTGGACTAGCACCCCTCTGTCTTTTGCCGGCTGGTGTTTCCGTCGTCCCGGTGGGAGCGGGTACTCCTGCCGTGCAAATCCACTGACATCTGGTGCATGAATTTCGCCCGCGAACCGGTTGCGGGCGTGGAATCAAGGATGTTCCCTGTGCACGCATTGTTCGCGCTCTACTTCTTGCAATCCAGCGGCGGCTCCGCATTTGGCGGATTCAGCTTGCTGCTGCCTGTTCTTCTCATCGGCATGGTGCTGCTCACGGCTATCCCCAACCAGCGCAAACAGAAGAAGTGGAACGAGCAGCTTTCGCAGCTGAAGTCCGGCGATCGCGTTGCTACGACGGGCGGCATCCGCGGCACCATCATCAGCCTGAAGGACGATGTGGTGGTCCTGCGCACGCAGCCTGACGGCGTCAAGCTTGAGTTTCTGAAGACCGCCATCGCATCCGTGACCACGGAGGAAGAGGCGGGACAGTAAGTTCCGGGTGAGAAAGATCAGCGCCTTATGGTGCGATCCTCACAACCTTAGATAGATATCCATGCAGAAGAATCTGAACGGCAAAATCGCGGTCATCATCGCCATCCTGGTGGTGTTTCTATACGGCATCTTCGGTATCCCGCACGGCGGGCTGAAGGAGTCGATCACACGGCGCATTCACCTTGGCCTGGACCTTCGCGGCGGTACGCACATCGTGTTGCAGGTAAAGACGGCGGAAGCCGTTGCAGCCAGCAGCGACAACGATATGGTGCGCGCGCAGGACGCAGCCAGCAAGGTTGCTCCCGGGGCACACGCCACCAAGCCTGAACCGTCGCAGCCAGTCATCGTGGTCAGCGGCGTACCTGTAAACAATATGTCTGCGGTTAAGGACGCGCTGAGTGCGACCGAGTTCTCCGCATACGACCTTGCTTCCACCGCTGATGGTTACAAGATGACCATGAAGCTGGCCGAGGTGAAGGACCTGCGCGAACGCACGCTGGAGACGTCGATTGAGACGATCCGTAGTCGTGTGGACTCGCTGGGTGTCGCTGAACCCGTGATCCAGAAGTATGGCCTGGGTGAGGATCAGATCCTTGTCGAACTGCCCGGCATTGATAATGCCGATCACGTTCGCGATGTGATCCAGTCCACGGCGCGCCTTGAGATTCACGAAGTAACCGGCGGCCCGTTCACCACGGAGCAGGACGCACAGATGCAGCTTCAGCCGGACAGCGTTCTGGTGCAGGGCGGCAACGCGCTGGGTGACCAGTCGTGGTGGAGCCTGAAGCGCATTGCTGTGGTGCAGGGACCGGACTTCCGCGACGCTCGCGCATCGCAGGATGAAGCCGGACGCCCGGACGTTTCCTTTACTCTGACCACCGGCGCTGGCGATCGTTTCTACGCGTACACCAGCACCAACATTGGCAAGCAGATGGCCATTGTTCTGGATAACAAGGTGCGCGAAGTGGCGAACATCAACGGCGCCATCCGCGACCAGGGCCAGATCAGCGGCGGCGGCTTCACCAAGCAGACAGCAGGCGATCTGTCGCTGATGCTGCGCACGGGTTCGCTGCCTGCTTCCATCGTGTTCCTGGAGACGCACACCGTCGGACCTTCGCTGGGTGCTACGAGCATTCGCCAGGGTGTGATCGCATCGGTCGTCGGCATGATGGCCGTGATGATCTTCATGCTCATCTACTACAAGGGCGCGGGCATCAACGCGGACCTGGCGCTGATCCTGAACCTGGTTATTCTGCTGGGCTTCATGGGCTTCACCGGATCGACGCTGACACTGCCGGGTATCGCGGGTGTGATCCTCACGATCGGTATGGGCGTCGACTCGAACGTGCTGATCTTTGAGCGCATCCGTGAAGAGATTCGTGCAGGCAAGAATGCCAGCGCGTCTGTCTTCGGCGGATTTGAACATGCATGGCAGACCATTCTGGATACCCACGTCACGACCATCGTCTCCGCGCTGATCCTTTTCTTTGTGGGAACGGGCCCGGTGCGTGGCTTTGCTGTAACGCTGATGTTTGGTCTGTTGGCCAACCTGTTTACGGCCGTGTTCGTTTCGCGAGTGATCTTTGACAGCATTCTGCAACGCAAGACGCGCGGCGAAGCACTGTCGATCTAACGTTTCTGTTTCTGTAGTACCGAGGTTTCGCAAGTGGAATTCTTTCGCGATAGCAACATCGACTGGCTCAGCAAGAAGTGGCTGTTTCTTGGCTTCTCGCTGATCTTCTCTGTGGCAGGCGTGCTCAGCATGCTGTTCTGGAACCACATTCCCGTGGGCATTGACTTCAAGGGCGGCACGCAGGTGCGGGTGTCGTTTCCGCAGCAGCCGAATGAAGAGCATCTGCGCACGGCCATGGATCGCGCTGGCATTCACGATGCCAGCATCCAGCGCCTGAACGGCGCCAATGGCTACGAAGCTGTGATCACGCTGCCGGAGACGAGCGACAGCAACTCTGACTCTGCGCGCGCAACCGTGGTGAAGGCTCTGAACTCCAACTACACCGACTCCACCAATAAGGTGGAAGATGCGTACACCGTGGGGCCCACGGCAGGTAAGCAGCTTACGCGTCAGGCAGGCTGGGCCATTCTGTGGTCGCTGCTGGGTATGCTCGCGTACCTGTGGTTCCGGTTCGAATTCATCTACGGCGCAGCGGCTGTGATCGCGGTTTTCCATGACACGCTGATCACCATCGGCGCGTTCTCACTGACCAACCAGGAAATCACGCTGACCGTCATCGCGGCCATCCTGACGCTGGTGGGTTACTCCATGAACGATACGATCGTGGTCTTCGACCGTATCCGCGAGAACCTGCAGTTGATGCGTCGCGCCACGTTGAGCGAAGTGGTGAACAAGAGCATCAATCAGACGCTGTCACGAACCCTGCTGACGTCGGGCCTGACGTTCCTGACGGTGCTGGCGTTGTACCTGTTCGGCGGCGAAGTGCTGCACGGCTTCTCGTTCGCGCTGGTGATCGGCATCCTGATCGGTACGTACTCGTCCATCGCGGTGGCGGCGCCCATGCTGGTGGCCTACACCGACTGGCGTTCCAGCAAGGGCAAGAGCTCCGGTCTTCAGGCGGGACGTAAGGCTACGGCTTAATCCAGTCTTGCATGTTTTGCGGAAACGGACGCTTCGGCGTCCGTTTTCTGTTTTCGCCAGCCAAGCTACTGCCAAGGCGTAGCTTTATGAAAAGAAAGCAGATCCTTCCGGCTAGGTTTTAGCGATCCTTTCGAGGATCAGTGGATCTGGCGGCAGAAGCCGTAAAACGGCAACGCTTGCTGGATTTCCGTGTCTGTACGCTTGTAGATGGGTAATTCGTCCATCCCCCAAGGAAGGGTTTACGCCGAGAATGCTTCAGCCGTCGCAACTTGAGGATGTGTCTGTCCGTTACGCGGATGAGATTGCGGAGATGTCCGAGTTTTTCACCACAGCGGGTATCGCTGTGGAAAAGCCACAGGCACTGGCGCAGGTGTCTCGCCGTTTGCATGACGAGCGAGGATTTCATCGCGACCTGACGTCGCATGTGTGGGTGATGCTGCATCGCCGTGGCAGTGCAGTCCGTTATGGCGAAACGCTGGGTGTGGTGGCGCTGGCGGCCGCCGGTAAGCGGCTGGCAGCGGAGGCTGATGAGACTGTGGCGCATGATCTTCTGCGCTTTGTCATGGAAGCACATGACGGTCTGAATCCACCCGTTGGCCGCACAACGGCGGCTTCCCTTCCTGCCTTGCCTGTTGTTGCCCCGATTGTTGCGGCCGAGACCTTGCAGGGAGAATCCACAGTTTCCACTGCGGATGTGGTCAACATTCCTGTCCCCGTGCCGATTGCGCGGTTCCCTGTTGCTTCCGCGATCGATCGCAGCGAGAAGGAAGATTTATCTACTTTTCCTGAGGCTGTTGAAAAGCCGTCGCCGGGGCCTGTGCTGGATACGCCGATTCGATTTGCACGGGTGGACGTTGAAGTCGCCGACGATTCCCGGCGTAAGCCGCTTGTGTGGGCGTCCGTGGCCGGTGTGCTGCTGGTGGTGGCCTTGGCAGGATGGTGGTTCTATCGCAATACTTCCGCCGCGCCAGAGGCTGTCGCGACGCCAGCTCCGGTGATTGAGGGCAACTCCACCCCGACGCCAGCGCCGGTTGTGCCGCAGTCCGGGGTTGTGGAACAACCCCCGCCCAACATTGCGCCGATCAAGCCATCGCAAGCCCCGAAGGGCAGCCATTCGCCGCGTGCTGCGGAGCCTTCGCACAACAAGGCTGTCTCTGCTCGGCAGACGTATGCAGTGCCTTCTCCCGCGAACACTGGGCCGTCCAAGCCGCAACAGGTGGCCGCCGTTACGCCTCCGCCTGTGGGCGTATCGCGTCCGCCTGCAGCCGCACCTGCGTCGACTACCTCATCGCCTGCGTCCATTGTGCGGTCGTCTGCGAATGCGTCGAAGCCAGCGGCTCCCACAACCGTTTCCCCGGGCGTTCTGTCGAAGCAGCTTGACCACCCCGGTCTGACGCCGCAACAGGAAGCCGAGTATGACAACACGGGGCGTCGCTACCCGCATCTTTTGCGCCGTACCCCGCTCAGCAACAGTGATTCGTTGATGGCCAAGGCCAACGTGCCGCCATCCTTTGGCGCCGTAAATACAATTGCGGGCTCGGCGCCTGCGGGAACGGTAAGACCCACGTCGCTGGGGGTTATGTCCTCAAACCTGATCTACAGCCCGGCGGCAGCTTATCCTGCGGCGGCGTCGGCGGCGCATGTAGCGGGTGCAGTGAAGGTTGAAGCGGTTGTGGATAAGTCTGGTAACGTTGCAGCGGCTCGCGTCATCAGCGGCCCCGTGCAGCTTCGCGATGCCGCATTAAACGCGGTGCAGCAGTGGCGCTACAAGCCCTATGTTTTGGGCGGTAAGGCGCGCCAGTTCACCACGCAGGCTCTTATGGAGTTTGAGCTGCAGTAAGCGGCTAAATCGTAACCACCATGCGAGGCTCGCCGGGCGCCTGCCATGCTTCGGCAATCTTCTCCAACGGCAGCGTTGCGATGGCTATTTCGAATGCGCCCTTGGCTGCGCCTTCGAAGACGTGTGCAATGCCTTCCATCAGCTTGTTCATGGGGACGGACTTCAGGCCACTGCCCATCAGTTCGATTGCGGAAGAACGCAACGCGGCGGCGGGGAGATCGATGCTGTTCTCACCCGCCGCCGAGCCGATCTGCACAAGGCGAACCCGGTGGGCATCTTCCACGTTGCGCGCAATCGAGGCGATGATCGCGCGTGCGCTGCCACCCCACAGGTAATCCAGCACCACGTCGATTCTATTTTGGAAATGTGGTTTTAGCGCCTGCTCGAATGCGTCTGCGCCGTCTGGGTGATCCGCGTCGATGGTGAACGGGATCACCTCGTCTGCGCCCAGCTTGCGCAACGCTTCCAGTTTTTCCGCGTTGCGTCCGCTGACTAGGATTCGGCCTGCGCCAAGGTATTTCGCAATCTGCACGGCCATGCTGCCTGCGGAACCTGTGGCGCCGTTGATCAGCACCGTTTCGCCGCGGACGAACTTTGCGCGTTCCACCAATGCGGCCCATGCAGACATGCCGGGATTGGCGATCGCCGCGGCGGTTACATCGTCCAATCCATCGGGGATCGGGATGCTGAGTTTTTCGTCCACCAGCGATTTTTCTGCAAGCGCTCCGAAGGGTGTCTCTGGGAGGGCGAAATAGACGCGTCGGCCATCCTGCGTGGTGCCTGTGCCGTCCACGCCCGGGACAGAGGGGAAGACGCCCTCGGAACTGTAATGCGCACCGGATGAGCGCATCTTGCTGAGATGGCTCAGGGCAGAGGCGCGAACGTTCACAACCACTTTGCCGTCAATGGCTTCCGGCTCACGGAATTCGCCGAAGACGGGAGGTGCACCTGCTGCTGGAATGATGGCTGCTTTCATGGCGTTCCTGGTCCTCACGATTACGGGCAATGTGGGGATTGGATGCGGCAGGGGTGTGAGGCGACGCGGCGAGGGTTGTCATGGAAAATTCTCTTTCATGCCGAATCCTTCGATATAGAAACGTCATCAGAAAGAGCGCACGATCAGAATTCATTTCTCGTTTCGGAGATTTTTCGCACATGGCATCACTTTTGAAGATTGACGTCAGCCCCCGTGGCGACTACTCGTATTCGCGTCAGCTTGGACAAACGTTTGTGGAAGGCTGGCAGGCAGCGCACACGGGAGGCACCGTGGTGACGCGCGATCTGGCGAAGAATCAGCCGACGTTCCTTGACCTGCCGTGGATTGCCGGCGCATTCACGCCGCCCGATCAGCATTCTGAAGAGAGCAAGGCCGCGCTGAAGGTCTCCAACGAGATCATTGGGGAAGTGCAGGCAGCAGACCACATCCTGATCACCACGCCCATGTACAACTTCCAGATTCCTGCTGTTCTGAAGGCATGGATCGACCATCTGGTGCGCGTGGGTGTGACCGTGAATTACACGGAGAACGGTCCCGTGGGAACGCTCCTGGGCAAAAAGGTTACGGTCATTGTGGCCAGCGCTGGTGCATACCCCAAGGGCGAACCCAGCGAGGCATACGACCAGCTGACGCCATACCTGAAGCACATCCTCAGCTTCATTGGCCTGACCGACGTGACATTCCTGGCTGCGGGCGGTGCTGCCGGCATCCAGTACGGCAAGATCAGCGAAGAGGATTGGAAGAAGCCCTTCGTGGAGCAGGCGAAGGAACTCGCCAAGGCGTAATCGTCATTCAAACGAAAAGGCTAAGCGAGGACATTGTTTGTCTTCGCTTAGCCTTTTTATTTGTAGAGCGCACTAACGCCGGGAAAGCGCATCGTTACCGCCGGTGATGTCATGGGGTCGATCAAAAGGATCGTTCGTTCCTGCGTTGACAAAATGATGCGATACGGTTCGTGCAGCACCTGGGTAAGGTGATAGAGCGCGACCAGCTCCGCCGAGTCGTCGTACCAGTTTGTACTGCCGTACAGAGAAGCAAATGGCGAGGACTGAAGTGCCTTATAGGTTTCCTGGGCGTTGTCCATGCTGCCGGGCCTACCGGTGCGAAAGCATGTCCCGCCTAAAAATGGCGACCGATAAGCGGGATTTACTGTGAGTGAGTCATTCCAGATGTCTGCCGCAAGAGATGGCGGTGGCGTATAAGCGGCTGTCGATTGAGCAGCCGGGATGCCGTCCACCACGTGCATCGCCTCATGCAAAAGAACGTACAACACCGCATCCTGCGAGCCCGCCTCGATCGCGATCATCGCCCCTGACGTGGATGGTCGATAGCAACCCTGTTCCTTGCGCGTGAAGAAGGCGGATACGGTTTCGTCGAGTACAGGTGCGTGAATCACAATGTCGTAGATTGTTCCTGACGGCGTCGCCGAGGCAATTGTCATTCCATTGGCGAAGCGCCCGTCTACAAAGCTGATGGAGCGTACATGGGCAACGAGGGCATTCGTTTCGAATGCTGGAAGCGCAGCCAATGCCTTGATGACCTTGTCGCGCTCTGCAACGGACAAGGTGTGGGGCTCCACGCGCGCACGAATGGTCCGCAGTACAGAGGCAGGCGTGTCCACAATCCTCTGTTCTAAGGGGATGGTCGTATCGATCGTCGTAGATTCGTTCTGCGCATGTAACCCGGAGCCAGTCAGACAGCCCGCGAGCAACATGCCCAGGAAGAAAGTCCTGCCCCGGATCCGCATGGTGGGAATCTTACAGGAGCCGACCGACCCCGCGAGAAGCTGCTAAAAACGATCGTCGTTTGTTGAACTCTTCATTCCTTCATTGAACTTTGGCGATAATAGTCGGTGCCATGGCAAAACAGGAATTTCAGACAGAAGTATCGCAACTCCTCCAACTGATCGTTCATTCGCTGTATTCGCACCCGGAGATCTTTCTCCGCGAACTGATCTCCAACTCGTCAGACGCGCTGGATAAGCTGCGCCACCTGAGCCTGACGGATGAGAAGTTCAAGGCGCTGGTGGGCAACGGCATTGATGCACCGCGCATTGACTTGGAGCTGGACGAAGCGAACAAGCTGCTGACGCTGTCCGATACGGGCGTTGGCATGAACCAGGAAGATTTGATTTCGCACCTGGGCACCATTGCGCGTTCGGGAACGAAGAACTTCCTCTCGCACCTTTCCGGCGATGCGCGCAAAGATTCCAACCTGATCGGTCAGTTTGGTGTGGGTTTCTATTCCGTGTTTATGGTCGCGGATAAGGTGGATGTCTACTCGCGCAAGGCGGGTGAAGAGACCACATGGAAGTGGACCAGCGACGGCAAGACCGGCTTCGACCTGGAAGAGGTCACGGGCGAGCATGCGCGCAGTGTGGCTGGAACCACCATCGTTATCCATCTGAATGATGAGGGCGCGCAGTACGCCAATGGATATCGGCTGCAGGAGATTGTGAAGAAGTATTCCAATCACATCGCCTTCCCCATCTTCCTGACGTACGACAAGAGCGAGTGGGATGCGGAGAAGAAGGAATCCATCAAGACGCGCACCACGGAACAGGTGAATGCTGCGAGCGCGATGTGGCGTCGTTCCAGGTCCGAGTTGAAGGATGACGATTACAAGGAGTTATACAAGTCGCTGACCGGCGATTGGGACGATCCGCTGTTCTGGTTCCACACGCGCGCGGAAGGCACGCTGGAATACACCACGCTGTTTTACATTCCGTCGAAGGCCCCACTGGACCTGTATCAACAGGACTACAAGGGCGGCGTGAAGCTGTATGTGAAGCGCGTGTTCATCATGGACGACTCGAAGGATCTGCTGCCGCCGTATCTGCGTTTCGTGCGCGGCATTATTGATTCCGAAGACCTGCCGCTGAATGTGTCGCGCGAGATTCTGCAGCAGAACAAGGTGCTCACCAGCATCAAGACGGCCAGCGTGAAGAAGATCCTGTCGGAGTTCAAGACCATTGCGAACAACGACAAGGAGAAGTACGCGCAGTTCATCACTGAGTACAACCGTCCGCTGAAGGAAGGCGTGTACGGCGACTATGCGAATCGCGATACGCTGCTGGACCTGGTGCGCTTCAAGTCGACAAAGGTGGAAGGCCTGACGTCGCTGGCGGAAGCAAAAGAGCGCATGCAGCCCGAGCAGAAGGCGCTGTATTACATCACTGGCGGCACAGAGAGCATGCTGCGTAACTCGCCGCTGTTGGAGATCTACAAGAAGAAGGGCATTGAAGTCCTGATTCTTGATGACGAGATTGATGAGATCGTCTTCTCCACCGTGAACAACTACGGCGATGTGGAATTCAAGTCAGTGAATAAGTCTTCCACCTCCGAAGACGTGAAGGATGAGGCGTCTCCAGAGAAGACAGAAGAGTTGAAGCCGCTGCTGGAGAAGATCAAGGCTACGCTGGGCGACGCAGTGAAGGATGTGCGTGCGTCATCGCGGTTGGCTGATAGTCCTTCCGTTATCGTCAGCGATGAGGATGAGCCTTCGGCACGGATGCGTCGCATGATGGAGGCGATGGGGCAGAAGGACCTGCCTGCCATGCAGCCCACGTTGGAAATCAATCCCGATCACGAGATTATTCGCAAGCTGCTGGCCGACCCAAGCAACAGCCGTGTGGACGATGCGGCGTGGTTGTTGTTTGATCAGGCGTTGTTGTTGGAAGGCGTGCCGTTGAAGGATCCGACAACGTTTGTGCAGCGATTGAATCGCGTGTTGAACCAATCCATCTAGTGCTTAAAGGGAGTGAGTGTTCTGCTCACTCCCTTTAAGCTTCTGTGCGGTCGGTATGCGCACTTGGGCTTTGCCCTGTTCTATCCAATAAATTTCGCGGCATGTAAAAAACAGAGGCATTTTGCGATAGCATCGTACCGCCCGGAGAAACAATGCTCACAAGACTCTCTGCCATTGCCACTGCTGCTGTTCTTACTGCGTCGCTTGCGCACGCGCAGGCCACTCTGACCATCCAGGCTGATAAGCCGGTGCATCCTGTCAGCCCCATGCTCTATGGCCTGATGACGGAGGAGATTAACTACTCCTACGATGGCGGCTTGTATGCAGAGATGGTGCGCAATCGCACGTTCCACCACGACTGGAGCGGCATGCAGCATTGGATCGTAGACAATGCAGGCGACTCCGCGGCGACCATCAAGATGGTGGCCGGTGATGGCCCGTCGAATGCTCTGCTGGACAGCATGCGTGTGGATATCGCGACGGCGACGGATGCTGCGCCCGCTGGTGTGCGCAACGATGGTTGGTGGGGCATGGCGCTGAAGCCAGATACCACCTATAACGGATCGTTTTATGCACGCGGCGATCTTGGGTCGATGACGATTTCTCTGGTGAACAACACCACGGGCGCGGTGGCTGCGACGGCAACAGTCGACGGCATTACTGGCGACTGGAAGCAGCACACGTTCTCGCTCCACACAGGAAGGATTGAGGCCGGCGCGAACAATCATTTGCTGCTGAGCTTTAAGAAGCCGGGCAGCGTGATGTTGCAACTTGTGTCGCTGTTCCCGCCCACGTACAAGGACCGCGAGAATGGCAACCGTACGGATCTGATGGAGATGATGGCCGGGATGCATCCGAAGTTCCTGCGTATGCCGGGCGGTAACTACCTCGAAGGCGACACGGTGGAGGAGCGCTTCGATTGGAAGGCAACGCTGGGTCCGCTGGCGGATCGCCCTGGACATCGTGGCCCGTGGAATTATGCGTCGACTGATGGCATGGGGCTGCTGGAATTTCTGGAGTGGACTGAGGACCTGAACATTGAGCCGGTGCTGGCCGTGTATGCGGGTTACTCGCTGAAGGGAACGCACATTGCCGCGGGCGCGCACATGCAGCCTTTTGTGGATGATGCGTTGGACGAGATTGAGTTCACCATGGGCGGTGCCGATACCAAGTGGGGTGCGGTTCGCGCAAAGCTGGGACATCCGCAGCCATTCCCGCTGCATTATGTGGAGATTGGTAATGAAGACAATCTCGATCGCTCCGGCAGCTATGACGAGCGTTGGCCGCAGTTTGCGAAGGCGATCCATGACAAGTATCCAAGCTTGAAGTTGATTGCCACGGCGCCGGTGAAGCGTGGGCTGCAGCCAGACCTCATTGACGATCACTATTACAAGCGCGCGGAAGAGTTCTATGCCATGACCGATCACTACGATCACGTGCCGCGCACAGGGCCGAAGATTTTTGTTGGCGAGTGGGCCACGCGCGAAGGTTCGCCGACGACCGACCTTGGCGCCGCTCTGGCCGATGCCGCATGGATGACCGGCATGGAGCGCAACAGCGACCTCATCGAAATGTCTGCATACGCACCATTGTTTGTGAACGTGAATCCCGGCGGTATGCAGTGGGAGAGCGACCTTATTGGCTATGACGCTGCGAAGAGCTACGGCTCACCCTCGTATTACGCACAAAGCATGTTTGCGCAGTACCTGGGCACCGAAGTTTCAGAGACGCAGTTGAGTGGTGGAGTGCATACGCGCTTCTTCACGTCAGTGACTCGCGATCCTGCAAAGGGCGAGATTTACGTGAAGCTGGTGAACGGCTCCACGGAACCGCAGACGCTGGATGTAAAGGTGCAGGGTGCAACGCCGGGGGCGGGCGCATCGCTCGTTACGCTGAAAGGCGATGCGCGCACGGCGACCAACAGCATCGCGGACCCGAAACACATTACGCCGCAGGTATCTCGCCTACGGGCGTCTGCATCAATCCACCATACGGTGCCACCGTTGAGTGTGCAGGTGATGGTGCTTCCGGTGAAGTAACTGCCGGGAGCCCACATTCTGCCAGACTGGTAAAATCAAACCTTACGTTCGGAGCCTTTCTCGTTGCCGTGTGGCGCGACCTGGCCGCGCTCCCAGATTTCTATTGCCTGATTGGAAGCATCGCTATGCTCGACATTACGAAGAAGCTCGAAGAAGAGATCAAACTCCTGGAACACGAGTTGACGACGGAACTGCCTGCAGAGATCAAGAAGGCAGTTGCGCTGGGTGACCTGAGCGAGAACGCCGAATATCACTCTGCCAAGCAGCGGCAGGAGTTCGTGAACGCGCGCCTGGGCCAGCTGAAAAAGCGTATGGGCGAGCTCTCATTGGTGAACCTGACGAACATTCCCGCGGACCGCGTCGGCTTCGGCTCGACCATCGTTGTCTTCGACAATACCAAGGACGAAGAGATCACCTACAAGCTGGTGACCAGCGAAGAGAGCGATGTCACCAAGGGGTTGATCAGCACCACGTCGCCGATTGGTAAGGCTCTCGTCGGCAAGAAGGTGGGCGATGAAACCACCGTCGTTACGCCGAACGGCAAGCGCGAGTTGGAGATTCTGAAGCTGACGACGATCCACGACGCCGAATAACGTTTTCCCGTCTAGACAGTGAAAGGCCCACCGGCTGATGTGCAGGTGGGCCTTTTCGTTGTTGCGTTGCGAATTACTTCTTCTTCTTGCCCTTGGCGGCCGCCGGAGCTTTTGCAGGTTTCTGCGTCAGCTTGATCTGGCCAGCCTTTTCGCGTGCGTGCAGCACTTCCATCAGGTTTGCCAGCGGTAGCGGTGTGAATTCGCCGGAGAGGAAGTCGCGGATTTCCAAGGCAGTCATGTGCTTCGGCAGCAGGAGCTGGAACTCTGCGTTCATCTCCTGCGGAAGCTGCGGGCCGGTCTGCGGTCCACGGCGTCCGCCGCCACCAGCACCGCCAGGGCCTCCCGGTCCACCAGCGCGAGCAACGGATTCCACCAGAATACCGGCGGCTTCCTTCTCTTCTGCTGTCTGGACAGGTTCGCTCGGCGTTACGCCGCGCTGCACAGCCTGGAGCTGGTACGCAGCCTTCACTTCGGCAAGCAGCGAGGTTGCACGCGCATCAATCAGCGGAGCAAAGGCAGCGGTGCTCTTCTTGCCGCTGTCCGTGTTCGTCCACAGAACGCTGGCGGAATCCACAACACCCTTTTCGACAGCAGCCTGATGCAGGATGGCGATCTTAGCTTCCTTGTACGCGGTGTTCAGCGAGGCGGCATCGGTCGCATCTGCAATGTAGCCAAGGCCCTTGGTGTGCGACTCGCCCATACGGGCAAGACCGCGGCCCAGGTTCTCATTCAGGATGCGCGCAGCTTCTTCATCCGTGCCGGAAGCCAGTGCAGCAAGCGAACCCGTTGCCACGGCAGCAGCGCGCTTGTACTGCGTGGAATCCTGCTTGTCTGGCGTGTCCTGCGACGAGTGGTACCACATGTCCGGCCACGTAATGAACATGATGGCGGGGATGCCGTGCTGCATGTACGTCACGTGATCGCTGGAACCGTAGTGCTTGTCCACCTTGATGTAGAAAGCGTCATTGCTGCCGTTGGGCGATTCCACGGGCTGCGATGCTCCGTAACCCAGCGCACGATAGCGGACACGCTCGCGCGACACTTCCGCGATATATTCCAGCATGCTTTGGCCAATGTCGTTGATGTACGACGGGAAGGTGTCCGGCGTACGCTGCAGGATCCAGAGGCTGCGGCTGGCGGTCAGGCGCAGGGCTTCCATGTCGAAGTTCAGGTCGCCAATGATGACCTTCGCCTTTTCGGGATGCGCGTTGAACCACGCGTTGGTGCCGCTGATCTCCTGCACCCATTGGAAGTTGATGGTGCGCTTCGGCTTGGGCAGTTTGCCTTCAGCAACAAGCTTCATGTACGCGCGGCCCACTTCGAGTGTGAGTGCCACACCGGAGTTGTCGTCGTTTGCACCCTGCTTGATGTATGCCTCAAACAGGTGGCCGCCGATGGCCACTTCCTGCGTGGTGCTGCCGTCGCCGGGGATTTCCGCGTGGACCAGCTCCTGCTTGTTCGGCACCTGCTCGCTCTTGGTGATGGAGCGGATGGTGACCTTCTGGCCGCGGTTCAACTGCGTTTCCAACTGACGCGCCACACGCGGCGACACAGCCCATGCCACGGTGCCGGGCTTGGCGACAACGGTGGTCCAGACCACTTCATTCGGGTAATCGACAGCGCGATCACCTGCGCCAATCGCGCTGATGCCTACGACGCCGATAGCGCCTGCATCCACTGCGCGGTTGTAGATGGCAGCAAGGCCGCTGGGAGCCAGCGACAGCACGAACTTGCCTTTAACGTCCTTGCCCTCAAAGTCCTTCGCGGTGCCCTGGCCTACGTCGACCAGATCGGCGCTGATGTCGCCGTTGGCGTTCGTCGATGCCAGAACTTCCGGGATGTCGTGAATGTCATAGATCTTCACGCTCTTCGGCGAAGTCGTCCACAGCTCGCCCACGGTGGGCTGATAGGTGGTGCCGCTGGGATAGTCCTCAATGGAGACCTTGCTGAAGCCATATTCCTTGGCCATCTTGGCCACGGCTTCTGCTTCGCGGAAGTGTCCCTGATACTCCGACGGCGGACGCACAAACTGGTACGGCACCTGCTCCATCACGTTGTGCATGGCGCGTTCGCCCGACACTTCGTTGATGATGGCCGTCATCTGCTCCTGCGTCAGCAGCGTGCGGTCTTCTTTTTCCTGCCCCATCAGGACTCCAGCATGGCAACCCACCAGGGCAATGCCAGCCACAGCCGCTATCCATCTTGTCTTCATACTTCTCCTCTTGCTTTTTCTTTCGGGCATGACGGAAGCCATGCCCTTTCGAAACTCATCACGCTTACTTTTGTGTCTTCTGCAACTGTTTGGCTACCTTATCGACCTCGCCCCACACGCGCAGCAGGTTGCCGCTCCACAGCTTGCCGATCTGCTCTTCGCTGTAGCCGCGGCGCACCAGTTCCAGCGTCACGTTGAACGACTGGTCGGTGCTGTTCCATCCATCAATGCCGCCACCACCGTCGAAGTCCGATGCCAGCCCTACATGATCAATGCCGATCTTCTTTACGGCGTAGTCCACGTGATCAATCAGGTCCTTCACATTGGCACGCGGTGCGGGCGGATACTTCGCATCAATCTCCGCGATCTGCTTCTGGAAGTCGGCGCGTTTGTCTTCCGGCAGCATGTTTGCGTAGGCGGCCATACCACCACGGCGAGCACTCTTTGCGTCGGTTGCACTTTCCACTGGGCACGAACGCGCAGCAGCCTCACCACGTGCACCCCTGCGCGCCAAGTCGCCAAAGAACTCCTTCTGCAACTTGGTTAGAGCCGCGGTGCGTTCAGGCGAATCCGGCTTCAGATAGCTGGCGAAACCGACCACCTGGATCACGCCGCCATTCTTCTTCAGCGCTTCCAACTGTTCGTCATCCATATCGCGAGTCACGCTGGGCGCCAGAGCGCGGACGGCCGAGTGTGATGCAATGACCGGTGCCTTCGACAACTTGATGGCTTCCAGGTTGGAGCCCTTCGCGGGATGCGAGAGGTCCACCATGATGCCCCATTTGTTCATCTCTGCGATGACCTCGCGACCCTCGGGCGACAGACCATTGTTGTAGGAGTAACCGTCCTTCTCGCCGGTGTTGGAGTCGGCAAGCTGGCTGTTGCCGTTGTGTGCCAGCGACATGTAACGCGCGCCGCGGTCGTAGAACTCCTTCACGCGCTTCACATCCAGGCCAATGGGATAGCCGTTTTCAACGCCAATGACGGCAATCTTCTTGCCAGCCTTGTGCAGGCGGATTACGTCTTCCGGCGTCAGCGCCAGGCCAATCTTGTCAGGGGCAATCTGTTCGGTAAGGCGATGGATCGCGTCGAACTTCGCAATCGCCTGCTTGTAAGCGTCGTCATAGCCTTCGGGCGTCAGTGGGCCCTGTCCCACGTAGACGATCATGAACGACACATCCATGCCGCCTTGAATCATCTTGGGGATGTTCACCTGCGTGGTCAGGCGCATGGAGTAGTTGCAGTCTGCCGTGAAGTTCGAGGGCTCAATGTCGTTGTGCGTATCGAGCGTGATCACGTGGTCGTGGATCTTGTGCGCTTTGGCAACCAGGGCCGCGTCGCTGTTGGATTGCGCCAGGCTGGCCTGCGGTGTGATCAGCAGAGCCGCACTCAGGGAAAGAGCTATCAGGTGTCTCAAGCGAACCTCCAGCAAACGTGGATGAAACAACAAACAGACTGAAGCGGAATTCCCTGAAATACGGGGAAAGCCAGTGGAAATTGTGCGAGGTAGGGCTCATTGTAACCCGGCATTTACGGGCTTAGAACGCTAAACGCAGGCAAATTTGCAGATAGAGAAGAAGACGTAACAACAGGTTCGTAAGACTCGCTCTTTGACGTTCGGAAACGCTTGCGGGAACCTTGTTACACTCCTTCTGCCTTTTGCCACAGGTCTACTTCCGTTGTGAAATCCCTTTGTCCTGGAGTCATTTCCTGATGCGTCGTCTGCTGCTTTCCGCTTCGCTTGTGTTGTGCAGTCTTCCGCTGGCTGCCGAGGTGCGCCTGCCGCACGTATTCAGTGACCACGCCGTCATTCAGCGCGACCGTCCGGTGCGTGTGTGGGGATGGGCGCGGCCCGGCGAGCAGGTTTCTGTCAGCTTTCATCAGCAGAAGTTGAGCGTTGCGGCGAATAACTATGGCCAGTGGGAGACGTGGCTCAAGCCGGAGTCTGCGGGGGGGCCATACGAGCTGACCGTTTCAGGCGATGCAACGGCGTCCCCCATCACGCGCAATGACCTGCTGGTAGGCGATGTGTGGATTGCCAGCGGCCAGTCCAACATGGAGATGCCGCTGAAGGGATTCAACCCGGACACGCAGATCAAAGACCACGAGAAGGAGATTGCAGCGGCCAATCACCCGAAGATTCGCCTGCTCTTCCAGCACAAGCGTCCTGCTGCCGTGCCACTGGCCGACACGGACGATACATGGACCGTGTGCACCCCGGAAACGGCCGCGGGCTTCTCTGCGGTGGCCTACTTCTTCGGACGCGATCTGCAGGAGCACGAAAAGGGCGTGCCCATTGGCCTTATCGATACAAGCTGGGGTGGCACACCGGCCATGACGTGGATGAGCGCGGGCGGTGCGGGCTTCCTGGGCCAGGGCAGCCTATTCACCAACGGCGCGGGCATGGTCGCCGACCAGGGCGCGACAGACGAGATCAAGGCGAACCTTGCCGCGCAGGACGACGCAGACAAGGCGGCCGGAAGAACGCCGGTACCGCACGCGAAGTTCACCGATCGCAACAGTTCATGGAATCCGGCAGCGCTCTACAACGGCATGCTGGCGCCGTATACGAAGTACGCCATCCGCGGTGCCATCTGGTACCAGGGCGAAGCAGACCAGAGCATGCCTTACGCGCCGTATTACGGCCGCATCTTCGGCGGCATGATTCAGGATTGGCGGCGGCAGTGGGCGCAGGGCGACTTCCCGTTTCTGTTTGTGCAGCTTTCCAGCTATGGCACAAACACGGTGGACGGATGGAGCACCGTGCGCGACGCGCAGCGCAAGACGCTGTCGCTGGTGAACACGGGCATGGCCGTCACGCTCGACGTGGGGCATCCCACGAACATCCATCCCGGCGACAAGCAGGCCGTCGGCGCGCGCTTGGCCGCGGCTGCATTGAGCATCAGCTATGGGGCAAAGGCAGAGGGCTTCTCGCCCATGTTTGAACAGGCCACCACGGAACCCAACGGCATGCGCGCCTGGTTCACTCATGCGGAAGGACTTGCGCCGAAGGCTGGCGCGGTGGGCGGATTCGAAATCGCCGGTGCCGACCACAAGTTTGTTCCGGCAGAAGCCCGCGTGGAGAAGATTGGCGACCACGTAACAGTGGTGGCGACCTCCTCCACCGTGAAGGAGCCAAAGTACATCCGCTATGGCTGGGCAGCGGTTGTCACGGACTATCTGTACAACAGCGCAGGTCTGCCTATGGGCACGTTTACGTCCGAGCCATAAGGCAAACGGCGTAAACTTAACAAATGCTCAAGTTTGGTTGTGCGGCGATGTCGGATGGGGATTTCCTGCGTGCTTTTCAGGACCGCGACATCGCCACCAGCCAGTTTCACCACGGCGACCACCTTCGCCTGGCTTGGCTGCTGCTGGAGCGTCTGCCGTTTGACGACGCGCTGGACAGCGTCCGCAAGGGGTTGCAGAACTTCGCCCTGCGCACCGGCAACGCCGCGCATTACAACGAGACCGTGACACAGGGCTGGATGCGCCTGCTTGCAGCGCAGGAGGCAAAGACCTTTGCCGACGCCATGGCGGATTACCCCGAAGAGGGAGACAATCCGCTGCACGCCTTCTGGCAGCCGGAGACGCTGAAGTCTGAGGCCTCGCGGACCGGCTGGGTGCCACCGGATGTGTCGCCCTTGCCGCCCATGAGCAACCGCTGGAAGCTTCGCGCAACGGCCCCGCGCACACGGCGATCCACGCCCCTGCCGGTGGATGCATTGCCTGAAACCGCCTCTTCACAGACACTTCCCCTGCCCTTTGAAGAACAGACAGACCCGGAAAATCCGCGCGAAGAGTTGGCCGCTGCGGCCCGCGACACGTTTCAACTGCCCGCGCACCACCCCGAACGGGCTACACTGGAAGAGGATACGCACGGACGCATGAGCTCTCGATTCACCTGGACCAGCGCCTTTGGCAAGGGCAGCGGATGGCTGCTGCAGAAGATCGTCAACGGTTTGGCGCTGTCGAAAATCTCGCCGAACACGCTGACCTTCATTGGCCTCATCATCAACATTGTGGCCGCGTTCTTCTTTGGCTACGCGCGCGGCGAAAACGCGCACCGCATGTTCCTGTACGCGGGCCTCATCCTGATTGGTGCGGGTTTGTTCGACATGGTCGACGGCCGCGTGGCGCGCCAGACCAACCAGGTAAGCGTCTTCGGCGCATTCTTCGATTCCGTCATCGACCGCTACAGCGATGTAGCAATCTTCTTCGGCCTGCTGGTGTATTACGCGCGCGGTAACCGCTTTGTGTACGTGGTGCTGGTGGCGTTTGTGATGACGGCGTCGCTCATGGTCAGCTACACACGCGCCCGCGCAGAAGCCCTTATCGGTTCCTGCAAGGTGGGTTTCATGGAGCGGCCGGAACGCATCGTTCTGGTTATCCTGGGTGCCTTGGCAGACACATGGGGCGTGATGGCACCGGCACTGTGGGTACTGGCTTTCCTCAGCACCGTCACCGTGATCCACCGCATCCGCTTCACGTACACAGAAACCGAACGCCGCAAGCTGCAGCCCGCGCGATAACTTACCAGTCGGTTAGCGTTCCATCCAGCAGTCGCGCCACGGGTAGATACGCGCGCTGGTACGGATACTTCGCCGCAAGTTCTTCGTCAATGGTCACGCCCAATCCCGGCGCATCGCCCGGATGCATATAGCCGTTTTCAAACTTGTAGGCGTGTGGAAACACTTGGTCGGTCAGGGCCGTGTGCGGCATGTGTTCCTGTATGCCGAAGTTGTGAACGGCTAAACCAACGTGCAACGCCGCGGCCATGGTGACGGGTGAAAGATCGGTCGCACCGTGATAGCCCGTCTTCACCTGGTACAGGTCGCAGAAGTCGGCGGTCTTCTTCGCAGGCGTGATGCCGCCGCCGTGCGACACCGTCATGCGCAGATAGTCGATCCACTGATTACGCACAAGGTCATGCGCGTCCCACACGGAGTTAAAAACTTCGCCCACGGCCAGCGGCGTTGTGGTGTGCTGGCGGATGATCCTGAAACCCTCCTGCAACTCCGCGGGTGTCGCATCCTCCATCCAGAACAGGTCATACGGCTCAAGTGATTTGCCGAGACGAGCTGCCTGAATCGGTGTCAGTCGATGATGCACGTCATGCAGCAGATGAACATCTTCACCAACGGCATTGCGCACTACATCGAAAAGCTTCGGCGCAAACCGCACATACTTTTCGGTGGACCACAGACTTTCGGAAGGCAAGCCACGTTCGGCAGGTTCATACGGCTTGCCCTTTTTCGGCACACCATAACTTGACGCAATCCCGGGAACGCCAGCCTGTGCACGAACGGCAATGTACCCATCAGCAAGATGCTTCTGCACGGAGTCAACGGCTTCCGCAATGTCCGCACCGTTCGCATGCGTGTACACCATGCATCCGTTGCGGCTCGCACCGCCAAGCAGGTTGTAGACAGGCGTGTTCAGCGTCTTGCCCTTGATGTCCCACAGAGCCACGTCGACCGCTGCAATCGCCGCCATCGTCACCGGCCCACGACGCCAGTAAGCACCGCGATAGAGATACTGCCACATGTCCTCTGTCTGAAACGGATCACGACCAATCAAACACGGAATCACATGCTCCGTTAGATAGCTGGCAACAGCGAGCTCGCGGCCGTTGACCGTGCCATCGCCAAGGCCGTAGATGCCTTCATCCGTATCGATGCGCAGCGTGATGAAGTTGCGGTCTGGCGAAGTGATGATGAGGCGTGCGCCTGTGATCTTCATTTGGGCTCCAGCTTACTGCGGTGTGATCAGGCCGGCAGGGCCAATCGCGATATAGTCTACCGGCGCAAATTCACGATAGTCGCGCGCGCGGATCTGGCTGTTGGCTTCGGCGGACGGCATCACGTTCTGCAGCTCCAGCCGCATGTCCGGCACGGCGTGCAATGTAATGACCGCACCAGGATGCAGCGCCACGTTGTATGCGGTGTAGCGTGTCGCAGTTTGGCCACTGGGATTCGGATCGAACTGTGCAGGTGGCAGTTTGTCATCAGCTGCAAAGGTTGCGATGGTCTTGCCGTCCACCAGCAGTTCGTACTTTGAAACACCGTTCCACATGTCGTAATAGTTCACGGCAATGTTGTAAGTGCCTGCGGGTTGCTGTGCAGTCATCGTAAGCGTGCATCCTGCGGCTACATGGCAGTTCACAGCCTTGCCACCCGATGCCGTCTCCCACGGATTCACATCGATAGTTTCAAAGCCTGTGGCCTGCAT
This sequence comes from Terriglobus sp. TAA 43, assembly GCF_000800015.1. NCBI lineage: Bacteria > Pseudomonadati > Acidobacteriota > Terriglobia > Terriglobales > Acidobacteriaceae > Terriglobus > Terriglobus sp. TAA 43. The sequence goes on along the minus strand of NZ_JUGR01000001.1, from coordinate 2,631,077 downwards.
CGCTTCTGCCTCGATGCGGCCTTTGTCATGCCCCACACGTCCTTGCGCATCGGCAATGCCAGAGATGCGTTGGAACCAGTTGTTAACCGCATCGCGCCACACAATCGCATCGCCTGCCTGAAATTCAAACAGTCGCAGTGTCTGCGTATAACGTTCCGCATCAATCTTGTCCTTCAAGGCACACCACTGCGGCACGTACTCTGCCGCGGCAAGTGCAGAGGCGTAATGCGTGTCGTAGATCGATTGAACCAGTGTCTTGCCGCTGTGCAGCTTGTAGTCGTACGGTACATGATGGAAGAACAACAGCAGATCATCGCCCGTGGTGGCTGGATTCTCATACTTCGCGGCAAGCTCCGGCGCGTACTGCTGCGCGTAACCGGTGCCATGCGATGTGCGATCCATACCAATGCCGTCTTTCTCACCACGGAACCATTGACCCCATCCATTGCGCTCAGCCGATTCAATGCCTGGACCAAAGTGATAGCCAAGAATGTTGGTGAGCGTACCCATGCCGTTCGGGCCGGTATATCCCTCGTACACGCTCCAGCTCTTGCGCAGCATCGACGTGATAGTGCTGACTACCTGCCCATCGTTGCCCCATGTCATCCGCGTCCACGTGTCAGTGATCTCGCTCAGCGGCGTATCTGGATTCCACGCCAGCTTGCCAAAGCCATACAGATTGGCAAGCGCCATAGGATGATGCAACCAGTTCGTTTCACTACCTACATTGGTAACTGAGACGAAACCGCTCAACCGAGCCGAACCACCTGCATTGGGAAACGTATGACCGGTGACAATCTGCTTTACCGGCGTCGCTTTGCCGTTTGCGCGCAGATCGGTGTCCAGCACCCACTTCCACATGCTCGGAAGAAACACCATGTGACGCTGCTGCCCTGTGTACTCCTGCGCGGTCTGCAGCTCAATCGCAACGTTGCTCTTCTTCAATGCGCTGAACAGCGGACTCACCGCTTCACGCGCCTGAAAATCAATCGGCCCTTCTTTGATCTGAATGACAACGTTCGATTCAAACGTGCCGTCGTTCTTCACAAAGTTGTCAACACCGGCACGTGCTCGGTCGGCCTTCTTGTCATTCCAGTCAAGATGGTTGTTGTAAACAAAGCCGCGATACAGCACCACACCGCCATGCGGCTTCAATGCACGCGCAAGAACATTCGCCGCATCGGCAGGCGTGCGTCCATATTGCGATGGCCCTTTACGCCCTTCACTATCTGCCTTCACCGTGAAGCCTGCAAAGTCCGGAATGAGTTTATAAATCTCATCCACCTTTGATTGCCACCATTCGGCCACCTTCGGGTCAAGCGGATCGAAAGTATCCAGTCCACCCACAACCTGCGGACTCGTAAGATCAACACTCAACGCCAGCTTCACACCCCACGGACGAAAGACCTCGGCAACCCGCGCAAAGTCACGCAGGTTTTGCCCGGACAACGTTTGCAAATTCGCATTGACGTTGTTCACATTGCATCCGTTGATGCCAACCGAAGCAAGCAGCCGAGCATACTCCCCAGCACGCGTAAGGTCCTGCTTTACGCGCCCATTCTCAAAGAAGATGGACGGCCCCGCATAGCCGCGTTCCACCGTACCATCCATGTTGTCCCACTCATCGCTCCAGCGAATCTGCGCAGCCGGCGATTGTGTCTCATTGACGATGGGCTTCTGAGACGCCACACGTTCAAGAAAATGAAACACGCCATAGAGCTCTGCTGCAGCCGACGAACCTTCGATGTGTAAGCCGTCCATGCCACGTCTGATACGGTAAGTCTCGCGTGGCAGACGGGCATTGGAACGGAGCACAATGATCGCTCCGGTGCCAGCGTTTGAAACCACAAAGTTTCTGCCCAGCATGGAGGTTAATCCACGGCGAAGCTCTTCCGCAGCGGCGCTCTCCGTAGGTGAGCTATCCCCTGAGACGATCCGCGTCGGCAATGTCGCATATAGCTTTGAATCTGTGAGCGGTGCATAACGCAGCCACGCGGCTGAGCCATCTTCTGCGACGATGTTCAGGGAACCGCACAGTGCCAGGGTCGCGGCACAGATAGTTTTCCGCACGAACTGCTTCATTGCGGCTGTACCGGCAGCGGCCCTGCGGTCCGCCATTTATCGGCCCACTCAATGAAGAACGGTACATTCGGCAAATCCGTATGACCGCCATCATGCTGTCGCCATGCAAGCTGACCATCCAGCAATCCATGCAGCACAGGCGGCATCTGTACCTTGTCTGCGTGATAGTCGTTGGGAACACCGAGAGTCTTGTCACCCAGCAGTTGATACACCGGCTGCGCGGCCACAGTGGCCATGAAGCTACCCTTCTGATCCAGCCACTTCGCATCGCCTTTTTCCGGCACGCCATAACTGATGAACAGCAAACGGGGCGCGGCCAGAGCGATGAGGTCATGCGCGTCCACGGGGTTATCGCCTGGTGTCTTGCGGCCAAAGTTACCATCCTCCGCGCCATACTTCATGAAGTTGCCGGCCATCCAGTAGTACTCGCCACCAGTAAGGCTTTCGACGGCCTCACCAAAGTTTCGGCGACTGAGCTTCGCACCGCCTTCACCGGAAGATCCAATCAATCCCATCGCAAACCGAGGCTCAAACGCCATCGTTACCAGCGCGGCCTTGCCATAGCGCGACACACCTTCAATACCTACCTGCTTCGCATTCACCGCAGGGTCGGTCTCAAGATAATCCAACACACGCGCCGCACCCCACGCCCATGCACGCAACGCACCCCACTGCTCCGGCGTGCGTGGTTGGCCATGATTCGTAAGGCCAATGATGCCGCGCGTAATCCCCTGGCCGTTGTCTGCCTGAATGCTCGTCGTACTCAGTGCAACATAACCCCATCCCGCAGCAACAAGTTCATTCGGCGCGGGCAGCGTATCCGCGGTATACGCGGGTAAGCCCGGCGCACGACCAGTGAATGGATTCACCGCTTGCGATGCAATCGGGTTGTAAGCTGGATATTTGTCGAAGATTTCTTTTAACGACGGATCCTGCTGCGACAGCAGTTTGCGGAATGCTTCATTCACACGTTCCAGTTCAGGAGCCGTGGGTTGCGCAGGCGATGGCAAAACACTTTGCCCAAACATCACCAGCACCGGCACAGGTCCTTTCACGTTCACCGGAATCACCTCGGTCGCTTCAATGTCCACACTGATTGCGGGATATGCCGAGTTATCCACGTGTCCTACAAGCCGTTTTGCAATCACCGGAGTGCGGCCCACAAATTCCTTGTCCGTAAGCACCACGCGCCACGTGACACCAGGAATGTTCTTCGGCAAACGGCCATACATCTCGCGTTCCACATCTTCCACAATCTGCGGACGACGCTCAGTCCACCATTGCTGTGGCGTGGTCACGTTCTTTCCATTCTTCAGCGTCAACGGATCAGGAAGATCGGGATACGGATTCGCCTTCGACTCGTCGTAGTTCGCATGGTTCGGCGCTTTCTCATCACCGCTGGGCCCAGGACGCAGCGTCTTGATGCCAAGCTGATCCATCATGTTCTGATGGTCCTGCTCGGCGGTGAACGTCACAGGCGCCTGCGCACGCGCAACTGCGCAACCGGTGACCAGCAAGGCAAGTGCGGCCAGACAACGAATCGTCTTCACGAATTTTCTCCTAGGCGTGCTGCGGCATGAATGCGTATTTGGCGCGCTGCGGACGCGAGAGCCATTTGTTGGCCGCGTCGTTATTAAGGAAGCGCTCGTTCACTGGATCCCAGTGCAGATGCTCATTCGGCATATGCATCGCGATCTGATGTACCAGGCACGTGGAACACGCGCGATGTCCCATCTCCACAGGCGAAATATTCAACTGCCGTGTGTGAATGCAATCGAGCCAGTTGCCGTGCTGGTCCTCGCTCACATAAAGATGAATCTCATCCGGTCCAATGACCGACTTCAAAATCTCCGGATCACTTGCCTCAAGTCCAGTCGCCTTCACGTCTGCAGCCTTGCCCATGTCGGTCGGCGTCAACTGCTCAGTGCGCGTGACAAACACCCATCCCTTGGTGCCAATGAACTTAATGCCATTGCGGAAATCGCCGGAGATGTCCATCGTTACGCCATTCGCGTAGCGAGCATGCGTGAGGAACTTGCCATGCACATTCCACAGGCCACTCTTAGGAAACTCCGCGGTTCCCCAAACTTCCACAGGCCCTGTGTATTCCGTGTTCATGCCCCAGTGCGCGCTGTCGATGTGGTGCGCGCCCCAGCCCGTAATCATGCCCGCGCCAAACTGTTCGCAGCGCAGCCATCCCGGCCGATCAAAACCCTTCTGTGGATGTACACGCATCTCGGTGTAATACACCTCGGGCGTGGTGCCCAGCCATGCGTCGTAATTGAAGCCATCAGGCACAGGCATGTGCGGCGCTTCCGGTCCTGCAGGGTCACCGGGCAGGCCCACTTCCACATGTTTCAACTCGCCAATGCGACCATTGCGCACAAGCTCGGCCGCGTAACGAAACTGCTTCCACGAACGCTGCTGGCTGCCCACCTGCACAATGCGCCCAGTGGCATTTGCAACATCGGATAGATAGCGCCCTTCCGCAATCGTCAGCGATGCGGGCTTCTGCATATAAACGTCTTTGCCCGCGCGCACCGCGGCCACGGCGCAGGCAGCATGTTGATGATCCGGCGTGCTGATCACCACGGCGTCAATATCCTTGTTCGCCAGCAGTTCGTGGAAGTCCGCGTAGCCCGTTACGCCGTTGTAAGGCGCGCCGCCACGCTTCTTGGAGTACACACCGTTGATGAGCTGCTTGCCCTCTTCCACGCGATGCGCATCCAGATCGCAGACGGCCATGATGTTGGCCTTGTCGGACTGCCAGATGCCCGGCAGATCATGCCCACGCGAGATGCGACCCACTCCGATTGCGCCAACATTAATGCGCTTGGACGGAGCGTACTGCCCAAAAACCGAAGAGGGAACAATCGTGGGGAAGCCGACGGCAGCACCTGCGGCTGCGGCACTCTTCAGAAAGCTGCGGCGAGAAACCTGCATGGGGCACAACACCTCATCCGTCAGCGCGGCGGCATACTGTGTCTTTTAAAAAGCCGCTCTGACAAGGAATAATCCAGCCCCCGAACTATATCCGCGGATTTCTGTTCCTGTCCAGACACAGATGCCGCCATTTCAAGGCTTCTTCACATGTATTGGGCTTGTGCGTCGTTGGGCACTGCGTAATGGCTTGAATCAAGTTCGAGCCAAGATTCTGGAACCATCAGGAACCATTTCGTTTGCGCACCACTTCGTCCGCACAAGATGTTCGAAAACGATAATATTCGACATCACCCACATTTGCGAAACATGACGTGATCGCAATCAGAAAATGACCATAACCCCTGCGCGCAAACTGAAGTTGATCCCACTCCTCGCGGCCACCTATTTCATGGTTTCCGGTGGCCCGTACGGGTTGGAAGACATCATCGGCTTTGCCGGTTACGGTCGCGCACTTCTGTTGCTCCTGCTGCTGCCTTTCGTCTGGAGCCTGCCCACCGCATTGATGCTGGGCGAGCTATCCGCAGCCATGCCGGAAGAGGGCGGCTTCTACGTTTGGGTGCGTCGCGCCATGGGGCCGTTCTGGGGATTTCAGGAAGCGTGGCTGTCGCTCGCCGCTTCCATCTTCGACATGGCCATCTACCCAACCATCTTCGTCGACTACCTTGGCCGCGTTGCACCAGCCATGACCAGCGGACACCGCGGCCTGGCGCTTGAGATCGGCGTGGTCGTCCTCTCGGCTCTGTGGAATCTGCGCGGTGCCAAGTCCGTGGGCGATGGTTCCGTCTTCATTTGGCTGCTCGCACTCAGTCCGTTCGTCGCACTGGTTGTTCTCGCCGTTTATACGGGATCGCACACACCGCACGCTGCCATGGGCGCGCCCTCACGCATCGATCTTCCTGCCGCGATCCTTGTGGCCATGTGGAATTACATGGGTTGGGACAACGCAACCACCATTGCCAGCGAAGTGGAAGAACCGCAGCGAACGTATCCACGCGTAATGCTGCTGGCCGCAGGCATGGTCATGCTCACGTACCTCATTCCCATCGCAGCGGTGGCATGGGCGGGCATTCCCGCAGATCGTTTCTCTACCGGCGCATGGGCAGACGCGGCGCATCTTCTCGGCGGGACAGCGCTCGCTGTAGGAGTGGTCCTCGCGGGATCGCTCGACAGCATGGGCACATTCAATGCGCTCACACTCAGCTACACACGCCTGCCGTATGCGATGGCCTGCGACGGCCTGCTCCCCAGCGTGTTTGCAAAGCGCAATCGTAACGATGTGCCATGGGTCTCGCTGATCGTATGCGCCACATGCTGGGCACTGGCGCTGAAGCTCACGTTTGAACGCCTCATCACGATCGACGTGTTGCTGTGGGGACTATCGCTGATCCTGGAGTTCGCTGCGCTCGTCATCCTACGGAGACGCCAACCGCAGATGCCACGGCCCTTCCGCGTGCCCGGTCCCACATGGTTTGCCGTGGTGCTCGGGTGCGGTCCCGTTGGCCTGATGCTCTTCGCGCTGTGGGCCGCTCGCGACGAACACGTGGGCCATCTTCCCGCAGTGGTGTTCGCATTGATCATCGCGGCCTTCGGTATTCCCTTGTACCTGCTTGCCTCGCGGAGTATGCTGCGTTCGCGTCAACGCAAAGCTTCCTGAAAAATTTCTGCACCCTTTCTTCAAACGTCAGAATCCGATAGATGCAGTTGTTTTGATATCGAATTACTTCACGCAGAGGGACTCGCAATGAAACTCGCAGCAACCATCGCTCGTTATCTGCTGGGACTGATCTTTACTGTCTTCGGCCTGAATGGATTCCTGAACTTCATCAAACAGCCGCCACCGCCAGACCCGAACGCCATCCACTTCTTCACCGGCGTTGCGGTTTCGCATTATGCCTACATGTTCTTCGGTTTTCAGCTCATTGCGGGATTGCTGCTGCTGAGCGGCTACTTCGTCCCTCTCGCACTGACGATTCTTGCAGCGGAGCTGGCGAACATCCTCACCTTCCACGCCACCATGAATCCGGAAGGCTTTGCGCCTGCTCTGCTGGCCGCCGTGCTTTGGATCATCGTCTTCCTGCAATACCGCGCCAGCTTTGAGCCGCTCTTTGCTGCCAAGCCGCCAATCGAGTAAGCATCTTTCAAAAGAAACTGTAGATAGCGCATACGTTTCCCGCGTATAGAGAAACGTATGCGCTTCCGTTCGTTGTTCTCTGCCTGCTGCGTCGCCCTTTGTTTTCTTTCGCTGTCTGCTCTGCCGCAAACGGCGCAGCAATCGCGCATGCAGCAGATCGTGGAAGGCTTCGTCCATGAAAACCACTTCATGGGTGTGGTGCTGGTAGCAGAAGGTGACCACGTTCTTCTGCAAAAGGCCTATGGCGAAGCCGATCTGGAATGGCAAACGCCGCACACACTCGATGGTCGCTTTCGCATCGGCTCGCTGACTAAGCAGTTCACCGCCGCCAGCATTCTTCTGCTGGTGCAGCAGGGCAAGGTGCATCTGGATGACCCCATCCGCACCTACTATCCCGAAGCTCCCGCAGCATGGGACCAGGTCACCATTCGCCGATTGCTGAACCACACCGCAGGCGTGCCAAACTTCACCAGCCTGCCGGACTACTCCAGCACCCAGCGCCTTCCGGTAACTCCACAACAGTTGATCGCACGCTTCCGCGACAAGCCGCTGGACTTCGCACCTGGGACAAAGATGAAGTACAGCAACTCCGGCTATGCGCTGTTGGGATGGGTGATTGAAAAGGCCAGCGGCATGCCTTATTGCGACTACCTGCAGAAGAGCATCTTCACACCACTGAATATGGCGGAGACGGGATACGACAACCCGGCAACCATCGTCCCCAAGCGTGTTCACGGCTACGCTCTGCAGGATGGCAAATTCCGCAACGCCGACTTCATCGACATGAGCATTCCCTACGCCGCAGGTGGCTTCTATTCCACCGCAGGCGATCTGCTCAAGTGGGAGCGCGGTCTCTACGGCGGCAAGGTGCTGTCATCAGAATCGCTTCACATGATGCTGACGCCTGAGCCAAAGCAGACCTACGCCTTCGGCATTTCGGAACATACTGCCGCGGGCCACAAACGTTATGACCACGATGGTGGCGTCGATGGATTCAACGCCGACATGATCTATTACCCCGAGAAGCAACTCAGCATCATCGCGCTATCGAACGTGGAAGGCATCATCGCAGACCGCATCGCCGATGCTCTCGGCCGCTTCTACATGGGTGAAAACGTAATCCTGCCCTTCGAGCGCAAAGAAGTTCCCGTTACACCATCGAAGCTGAATGAGTACACGGGGACCTACACCGAAGCCGACGGCACACAGGATGTCATCACCGTTGAAGACGGCCACCTCGTACTGACATCGGGCGCGCGCAAGCGGCCTCCGCTCTCTGCAGAGTCGGAGACCCGCTTCTTCTCGCGCGCAACGGACCTACAAGTTGAATTTCATCGCGAGGCAGGCAAAGTCTCTTCCCTCACCATCACGCTCGGCGGCAATCAAACAACCGCCACACGACACTAAGCACTACGTCGTGATGCGCAGCACATAAGCGTAAGGATTCGGCTTGTCCGCAGGCATGGTGACTTCCAGTGTATCCGCCGTCTGCGTCCACTTCAGCTGTGCTGCGTTTGGCAGCATCTCCACTCGGTGGATGGAAGACGGAGTATGCTCACCACCGCGCCGCATCGACTTGATGCGCACCTTGCCATCCGTAGGCCACGCCAGCACAAACGCATATACAACATTGCCCTTGGCGGTGAAACGAATGTCTTCCGCCGTGTGCGGACGCGTCTTCTCGCTGAAGTTCTTTTCAATCGGCTCCGGCGGCCCTTCACCAAAGACCTTCCAAGGACGCGTGCCATAAATTGCCTCGCCATGTACAGGAACCCACGAAGCAAGCTGTTGCAGAAATGCATGCTCGTCTTCATCAAGACTGCCATCGCCACGCACAGGAACGCTCAGTAGCAGGTTGCCATTCTTGCTGATCACATCAATCAGCAACGCGATCACCGTATCGGCAGTCTTGTATTTATGTTGCTCAAAGATCGAACGCTTGTAATGCCAATCTCCAATGCAGGTATCGGTCTGCCAAGGCTCTGCAAGGATCTCAGTCGAGCGCGAACGTTCAATATCCAGCGTGAATCCGCCCATGTGGTTCGGGCCGGGCTTCTTCGCAAACACCACAGCCTGCTGCGATCCATGCCGCGCAACGCTGGTGTTGTACAGGTGTGCCGTCACGCTCAAACCCTTATCGCCAAAGGGCAATTCCTCATCGTCAAAGTACACAAGGTCAGGGTTGTACTTATCGAAGAGTTCTTTGCATCGCAGGAACCACAGCTCTGAAAAGTGCGGATTCTGCGGTGGATCTTCCTCATGCCACTTGCCATCGTGATCCTTGTGCCATGCATTCTGCGCGGCAATGGTGTTCACGCCATCCGGCATCGCAAGATCGGTGCGACCCGCATAAAGCGCTTGCGGATCAAGTCCTTCCCACCACTTGCCTTTGCCATCAGCCTTGGTCAGCGTAGCTGCGTCGTAACGCTGATTCGCCAACGGACCAACCGCGTCATATCCATACGCCACCTGGAACCAGTGCCACGCATGCGAGCTGTGGTTCGACACACCAAACTTCATGCCATGCGCACGCGCCACCTTCTCCCACGTGCCAATGATGTCGCGCTTCGGCCCTATGCGCGTGGAGTTCCACGGATGATACGTCGACGCGTAGTTATCAAAGTTGTCGTGATGATTCGCCAGCGCAAAGAAGTACTTCGCACCCGCAGCTTGATAAAGCTGCATCATCTGCTCCGGCTGCCACTTCTCAGCCTTCCACAGGTTGTCAATCTCCATGAAGCCAAACTTCGTGGGATGACCGTAGTGCTTTACGTGCCACTCGTAGGTGGGGTCGCCCTGCATGTACATCTTGCGTGCGTACCAATCGCCTTGTTCGGGTACACACTGCGCACTCCAGTGCGCCCATATGCCAAACTTCGCATCGCGAAACCAGTCCGGCGTTTTGTAGTGCGCCTTCAGCGAATCCCACGTAGGTTGAAACGGGCCGGAAGCAATGCGCATGGCGCTCTGAGGCCACATGGAAGCAGCACGTGCAGCAGCCACTGTGGCGGCGCTGCCCTGAAGAAAACGACGGCGAGACAAGTGCGAGAGCATGGCCAACATCCTACTCTCACACCCATCATCGCCGCCTGATGACGTTCTGATTGTGTAACTACGAGACGGTAACGATCTTCGTCTTCTTGCCCAGCTTCACCAGCAACTCAACAGTCTCAGCAGCAAGAGCAAGCCGCGCATCTTCCACTGTCACGTTGTCGATCTTCACGGCCTTCTCGGCACGCTTGCGACGTGCCTCACCCATGCTCGCGCAGAAGCCAGCAGCCACCATCAGCTTGTCCGTACCAATGGTGTTCGTTGCTTCTTCAAACGCAAGGTCAGCCTTCGCCAGCGACACACGTTCTGTATCTTCGCTGGTGCCGCCCTTTTGAAACTGTGTGGACCAGTTCTCTTCCGCACGCAGCGCATCTTCCTGTGATGAGAAGCCCGCGGTGATGGTGCGTGCCATGGCCTTCTTCACTTCCATGGGATGCAAAGAACCATCGGCAACCTTCGCCTTCATCGTGTCGATCTCGCTGGCTGGCACGTCCGTCAGCAGCGTCCAGTAACGCCACATCAGATCGTCGCCCACGGTCATCAGCTTGCCGAACATCTCAAACGGCGGCTCATCCACGCCAATGTAATTGCCCAGCGACTTGCTCATCTTCTGCACGCCATCCAGGCCCTCAATGATGGGCATCATCAGGATGATCTGCGGCTGTTGGCCGAAGTGGCGCTGCAGATCGCGACCACGCATCAGGTTGAACTTCTGATCCGTGCCGCCAAGCTCCACATCGCTCTCCAGCGCAACGGAGTCGTAACCCTGCACGATGGGGTAGATCAGTTCGTGCAGCGCAATCGGCTCTTCGTTATTGAACCGCTTGTGGAAGTCTTCACGCTCCAGCATCTGGCTCACGGTGAACTGTGCCATCAGCTTCACCATTTCAGCGAAGTCAAGCTTGTCCAGCCACTCGGAGTTCCAACGAATCTCGGTCTTATCGCGGTCCAGAATACGGAAGACCTGATCCTGATACGTCTTCGCGTTGGCTGCAATCTGTTCGCGTGTCAGCGGCTTGCGCGTCTGCGACTTCCCGGTGGGATCGCCGATCAGCGCCGTCGAATCGCCAATGAGGAAGATGACCGTATGGCCAAGCTGCTGAAAGTGACGCAGCTTACGCATCAGAACGGTGTGGCCCAGGTGCAGATCGGGCGCAGTGGGGTCAAACCCGGCCTTAATGCGCATGGGTTTGCCGCTGGCAAGCGAAGCCTCAATACGCTTCGTCAGTTCGTCCAGCGGAATAATTTCGGCAGCGCCTTTGGTAATCAGGTCAAGCTGCTCATTCAGTGGCGGGAAATTAGCCATAACCATCTAAGTGTAAAAGATGGGAGCCATTTCGCTGTGAAACCCGCTCAAAGCACAATCCGCGAGACCATCCTTCGTTTGCTGCAGGAGCGCGGTGACGGCAAGACAATCTGCCCCAGCGAGGTGGCGCGTGCCATCGCAGGTGACGTCCGCCGCGACTGGGAGCCATGGATGCAGCCTGTTCGCAACACAGCCGGAGTCATGGCCGACGAGGAAATCCTTCAAGTCACGCAACGCGGTCATGCCGTGAATGCTGCCACTGCAAAAGGCCCCATTCGTTTGCGACTGCGGTAAAAACACCTGCATTTCTGCCGCATTGCCAGTGAACGCGTATAGGCCGTTCCATCTCTAAGCTGGCTATGGCTACTGCGAAGAAATCAGCGAAGCGCGCAACCAAGTCCGCCAACACGAAACCCGCCGCAAATCGGCAGCACATCACGGGCGCCGATACAAAGAAGACACCAGGAAAGAAGTCCGCAGCAAAGAAGGGCGGGAAGAAAACCTCCGCAGCAAACGCGTGCTGGCCGGGCTACGAGCCCGTTCCGGGGAAGATGGAGGGAGAGAAGGGGAGCTGTGAGCCGAAGAAGAATCAGACGGCGGCAGAGCGAAAGGGAGACCAGAAAGCCGCAGCAGCGGCTCGTCTAAGCGGTCAGAGGAAGTAAGGGTGTTCTGCGAAATCGGCTCTTCGGCGCGAATTTTCATCGGAACGGCACTGCAAACTACGGGAAGAAGAGGGGCAGAGCGGCTGCGGAACAGCCTGGGGGAGGAGGGGTTACGCCTGGGACTCTGTGCGGCCGGCAAGGCTGGCAACGACACAAGGAGAGAGAACCATGGCGAAAAAACCGACAGCAACAATCAGATCATGCATTTCTAATACGTCTCACTTCTGTTGGAGAGCATCCACGCCCTCTCGACAGATTGAGAATCTCGTCTTCCCGCCAAATGCGATATCCATCGAAAGCTGCTTTAGAAAATCGTTGGTGGAAGACGCGATAACACCCTAGCGGCATTACCGTAGTCCGGCCACCCCACCCCCTTGATTAATCGGGAACATATGTAAGCCGCACAACATTCGGAACGATTCGATCAATAGCCTCGAGGCGGGGCGACGGCTGTGGCTTTGAGAAGAATGGTTTGTCGCCGCCAACCACTACGGGATGTAGGTAAATCTGGTACGCATCGATAAGCCCAAGATCAGTCAGGCTTTGCGCCAGCTCTGGACCGGCTACTTCTATATCGCCGGTCAGCTCAGCCTTCAGTTTGCGAATCGCCGTTTCCACGTCCCCTGAGATAAGCGTTGCATTCGGGCCAACGGACGTCAGCGAGCGCGACACCACCCATTTCGGTTTGCTCCGCCACGCTGCTGCGTACTCCCGCTCGTGCGGCTCCCAGCCCGGCTGATCATCGTCCCAGTACCGCATCACCTCGTACATGCGCCGGCCATAGATCATGCCGGCCGCTCCACTCACTTCACCGATGAAGTGGCGAAAGAGTTCCAGATCCGGCGAAAATTTCGTGTGGTCCCACGTAGCCGTCCAAAGACTGGTTCATTGCGAAGATAAGTTTCGCCATAAGGCTCTCCTGAATACTCAGGCAAACATTGCATGTTCTTTGTGCAACGCATTCGCCAGCGCATCGCTATCCGAAAAGGTGCTGTACAGGCCCGGCGTCACGCGAATCACAGGCCCCTTCGCCACACCCTTCCGCCACACTGTATGCACACGGTACTTCTCGAACAACATCGTTTGCAGATGTTGCGCCTGTTCGTTCGTGTGCATGCTCTTCAAACGAAAACTGGTGATCGCGCAGTAGCGCGCAGGATCATCCGGCACACAGATCTCTACGTTTGGCAGATCGGTCACAGCATGCACCCAGCGATCGCGCAGACTGCGCAGGTGCTTCTCTTTTGCCGCGCCGCCCACAGCAAAATGAAAATCCGCAGCCGTCGGAATCGATAGCAGCGCCGCGAAATTCACCGTGCCCGCAGGCACACGCGCCGTAATGTCATGCGGCGGAATCTCGTGGTTGTCATACGAAATATCAATGTCATCGATACGTGATCTGCGGATGTACATTGCCCCCGTGCCCAGCGGCGCAGAGGTCCACTTATGCACACTCCATCCGGCGAAATCGCATCCCAGATCGGCAATTTGAAAATCAAGGCAAGCCACACCATGCGCAATGTCGCAGATCGTATCCACGCCACGCGCACGCGCCATCGCAACAATCTCTTTCACCGGAGTAACAAGCCCCGTACGGTTCGACACCTGCGTCACCAGCAGTAGCTTCGCATTCGGTGTGCGCTTCAACACATCTTCATAAGCGGCAAGAATGTTGGCCGTGGTCGCAGGCTCCGGCATATCGAACTTCACCACCTGCGCGCCACGATGGTCACCCAGCCAATCCATGCTCGCAATCATTGCGTCATAATCCAGATCGCAGTAGATGACGGCATCGCCCGGCTTGATCGCCTTGTAGTTGCAGATGAGCGATTGCAACGCATCGGAACCGCTGCGCGTAATCGCAATCTCCTCATGCGACACGCCCACCATCTTCGCAATGGCGTCGCGCGCTTCACGCCCACCCGCTGCAAGACAAGCTCCGCCCGGCATTACATTGCGCGCCCAGATCGAGTTGTTGCGATTCACATACGCCGACTGCTCCGCATACACCTGCGCCACCGCACGCGGCATCACGCCCCAGTAGCCGTTCTCCAGGTTGTGGATGCCCGTCTCCACGTCATAGTGCTTTGGTAGATCGGCAACGGGAATGGAGTTCGGTGTGAGCTTCACGGCAACAACTGCGGCGGCTTGTGCGTCGGCACTTGCTGAAGCCATCATCGCAACAGGCGCGCATGCGGCAGCGGACTTCAAAAAAGTACGGCGATCCGGTCTCATCAGCGGTTGAACCTCGAAATGCGTAGCGGTGGCGTTATGCTATCGCACTTCGAGGTCGCACCACATCAAACTAAGCCTTCTTCGCCGCGGCATAGATTCGGGCGATGGCTTGCATATCGCGCAGACCCTCTTCGCCGTTCGGGCCCGGTTCCTTGTTGTCCAGAATGCAGCGCGAGAAGTAATCGCTCTCCACCAAAAACTGATGCGGATCTTTGTTCGCATCGGGCTGTGGCACTTCCACCGCTGGCTTCGACCTCAACGACATGTGAATGCCGTCGTATCCATAGCCAAAAATCTCCAGCGTGCCTTTGCTGCCGTGCAGTCGTGTGAAGCCTTCCTGGCTCGCACCATAGGTCGTATTGCACGTTGCAATCGCGCCTGAGGGAAATGTCATCACCCAACCGATCGTCTCTTCCACGCCCTTGAAACGCGGATCGGTGGGGTCAACATAGCTATGCGCGCTAATGTCCTTCGGCTCTTCCTGCAACAGCCAGCGACATGCGTTCAGCGAATAGATACCCACATCCATCAACGGCCCGCCGCCCGCATACTTCGCATCGCTGCGCCACTCATTCGGAGCAATATTGAAACCATTCGCTGCTTCGATAGCCCACACCTTGCCGATCACACCATCCTGAATCATCTTGCGCGCTTGCAGGAAAGTGGGCTCCAACTGGCAGCGATAGCCAATCATCAGTTTGCGATTCGCCTTGTGGCAGGCATCAATCATTGCCTGGCAATCGGCAGGCGTGTTGGCCATAGGCTTCTCGCACAACACGTGCTTGCCCGCCTGCGCCGCGCGAATGGTGTACTCCGCATGCATGTTGTTCGGCAGGCCGATGTACACGGCGTCAATGTCGGGGTTGTTCTTCATCTGGTCGTACGTTTCGTACGTGTAGATGTTTTTCTGCGGAACGCCATACTCCGCGGCGAACTTTGCAGCCTTATCCGGATGACCACTCACCAGTCCGGTGATCTCCCCATACTGGCCCAGCTTGGTGCCCGGCATAAAGTGCTGACACGATATGCGACCAAGTCCCACCGCGGCATAACGAATCTTCTTCGGAGCCTGGGGAAGCATGGTTGCAGGAAGGGATGTGGCCGCAGAAGCAGCGGCGGCAAGACGAACGAAATCACGACGATTCAGCACGGCGGCACCTCTCAGCAAAGAACCATAGCAGGGTTCGATGGCTGAGAGGATGCCAGTTATTTTCTGACAGCAAGAAAACTTAAGCGGAGCGCCGTCTTCTGCCGCTGACCAGGTAGATAGCCGCACGAAGTTCCAGCAACGGGTCCGCAGAAGCCTCAATGCCATCCACGCGCGGGATGGGATCAAAGATGATCGTCTTCTGCTCTGCCGCATCATCCGGAACTACTGCATTGATCTCAAGGGTGCCCAGGGTCAACACTTCGCGTTCGGCAGGCCAATGGATCGTCGCATCGTCCACCACATCACCAGGCTCCGCAAGCTGCACAGCCAGCGTGAACTTCGCAGGCTTCGCGGCAACACGCGCGCGAATCTCATCCATCAGGAAGTTCGCATCCTTCGCAGCAGCTTGTTCAGCGGTCAGGAAGTCATTGCCCTCTTCCGGCACAATGCGATAACGCCCAAACCTCGAAGCACCATCCCCGTTGATGAACTCCATCGCCGTAACGCCAAAGTAGGTTTCGCGCGCAAAGCTGCTGGGCGCAGGCTTCGGAATCTGAACAAAAGCCAGCGCCGCCGGATGCGACCCCAGAAACGCCTCCAACGGAGAACCCGCAAAGTTCGCAGGATCAGTCGCCTTCACAGCCTTCAGGAAGTCAAGAAACTCATAGCCATCACGCGCAGGGAACGCGTCGACCGAGTGCGACACAATGTCCGTGTGTTTGTGCTCGCCCAGCACAAAACGAACTGCCAGGCCGCGTGGGTCAGCATTCGCATCGTTATCCGGCAACATCGGCACGCCCGTCGAGTTTGAGAAACGAACCCGCACCGGTGTCGAGGGTTGATTGAAATGCGGCGCACGCGACAGCTTCGCAGCTTCTGCGGAAGGCGTGAACACACCCGCCAGCAATGCGCCCTTGGCATGAGCGGCGCGGAAACCAGGATGAACGCCAAAGATCGCATCGAACTGCGCCAGCAGATCGTTCGCAAGGGCAACAACGCGTTCATCATTCGGCAGGGGCATGTGTGTCTTCTCCAATGTGTTGAGTTCAAGACACTTTCGCACGTCACGGCTATCGTGTCGACCTGTAGAAGATCAATAGTGAGGAGGCGGCTCAGGATCGCGGATGGGTTCCGGATCATCCTTCACCGCGTGCGGATCCTGGCCAATGTTGTAGATCAAGCCGAAAGGATCACGCATATACAAACGCGGGATCGAAGGATCATCTGCAATCACTGTGCATCCACTGTCCAGCAGATCACGTCGCGCTTCCGCAACATCATCCACCAGAAATTCAAGCACCGGGCCAAGCGATCCAGCACGATCCAGATAGAGCGAAAACGCGCCCGCATCCAGCCCCACCATATCGGGTGTGTTCATGAACACGCGCAGACCCAGCACATCCCGATAGAAGGCCGTGGCCTCTTCAAGATGTGGGGTCTGCAACAGAACGTCTTTTGTAGCGCGTGCCTGCATCCTGCTTCTTAGTTTCCCGCAGGAGTCGCAGAAGTGGAAGTGGGCACCGCAGGCGTTGCAGGATTTGCAGGTGCAGCAGTCGGTGTTGGCGCAACAACTTTCACTGCCAGCCGCGGGAAAGTAAACGTCCCAGCAGTGTCATCCACCACATTCACCTGGCAGATGTACGTGCCCGGCTTCAACGTGTCCAACGGCACATCGAAGGTGAAGCCAACCGCACCGCGCTCCGCTTCATTCAATGTGTCTGCGGCAACCAGCGGAGTCTCAAACACCTTCGCGCCGTTTTGCAGGAACTCAATGGACGTCAGCACATGAATACCGCCAGACGCTGGCCGCGACTTCATGCCACTCTGTTTCGCATTCGCTTCCGTGACTGCCTGTTGTTGCGCCACAGCAGCAGCCTTCGCCGGATCGTACAACTCGTACAGCAGATACAAGTGCGCATCCTGTCGGAACACGTGCGGTACATTCGGCACAAACTGTTGCCCATCCTGCACCAGCGGATTCACCGGCGCATGCATTCCCGGAGGCATCGGTCCCGGCCGTCGTGGCTGTTGCGCTGCAGGTGTGCGCTGCGAACTCAGCACCACACTCGAAAGTTTGATCGGCTGCTTGCGTTGGTCGGGAACCACAAGGTCCGTCTCAAACGAGCCCATGTTGCCGGTCTCATTTTCACGCGCCACAAACTTCACGTGATAGTGCCCCGGAGCCAGCGAGAAGCCAGTGCTGTATTGAATGTTGCGCCGCGCCGCGCCAAGGTTCCCATCAACGGACAGCTTGATCGTTTCGCGCGCATTGCCCACCGCAATGCCCTGCGCATTCTTCACCTGGCCAACAATGTCCAGCGTTGCCTTGTCCTGATCCTTGCTGCGAGTAAACGGAATCTGCGAACCCGGCACAATCAGCGACATGGGAATGTAGTACTCATTCGGCGCAACGCGGAAGTAGAAAGCCTCCAGATACATTGAAATATCCATTGCGGGCAGGTCGCTCTTCAACTGTTCGTTGAGCGCGTATTCACGATCTTCCGTCTTCTGATGTTTGAAGTCGGCAGGAGCGTAATAGCCAGGACGATACTCCAGCTTCGCATCGGGATGGTTATTTAACTTAACCGTCAGATGACGGAACACGCCATCGCGCCGTTGATCCGTGGAGCGGAAACCAAGAATGTAATACGCCTCAGTATCGTGCTGAATCTGCGCGAATGCAGGGCCGAAATCATTCGAGTCTGAGAAGAACTTGCCGCCCGTGTCTGACGCCAATGTGCCCAGCGTCTCCTGCGATGCGAAGTTCGAATCCAGTCGCGACTGCATTGCACGTCCGCTATATGCGGAGGTGCCGCGCAGTGAACCTGTAGACGCATCACCCAACGGCGACAGTGCCTCCAACCCACGCGAATCCACGCTGTAAATAGCCATGTTCGCCTTCACGGCTTCATTCGTCGCGGCACGCATGCTGGCTTGATTTTCAATGCCCTGGCGCGTTAAGCCACCGCTGAAGTACAACATGCTCTTATGCTGTTCCAGCTTCTCCAGACTCTTTGCAATGGTCTGAATCGCGTAGAGCTGGCGATCGGTATTCAGGTTGTTGTATTCGGTGTCATCTGCAGTAAAGCCGGTGCCGTCTTCACTGGTCACGTCAGTATCTGCAGTAGCACCGTTTGCGAATCCCGCACCCTCATTGGTGCCGTTGAGCTTGCTCACCGTACGCAGCAACTGGTCTTTATCTGCGGTGAAATCATGGTCCAGCGAAAGCGATGTACTCAGGCTTGCCACGGCCACCAGATCGGCGGGCGCCATCTTCTTGTTGATGTAATCCTTCGCAGCTTGCACAGCACGATCAATGTCTTCATCCTGCATGCTCGACAGATCAAAGAACATCACGATCAAACGATGATCCCGCAACTGCTTCTGATCCGCTCCCATGCTGCGATCCAGAATCTGCGCAATCGTCGGTGCTTTTCCGCTCACTGTGGCTTCATTCAAACGCGCGGCTTGATCCACAGTCTGATAGTCGAACGATGAAATCTTCTGCGCTTTGTTGTTCTCAAGAATGGTGAAGTCAGAAGCCTTTAGGTCCTTGATCACCACGCCTGTCTTCTTATCGCGCACCACCACATTGGTGAGCACCATGTTCGAATCGACTCGCAGCGTAAAACTCTGCGACGAACTATCGCCCACCTGTTGAATGCTGGTTCCGGTAGACGCAGGCTGTCCCGGCTGTGGTGTAGGAGCCTGCTGCACGGGCGTGTTCAATTGCACCGGAGACTGTTGTTGCTGTTGCGCGAGCGCAACACTGGCGCACAACGAAATGCATGCGAGTGAACGGAGCGTGTTGGCCATTAGAACCGATACCTCGCATCAAAAGTGAGTTTGCGTGGCGCCGCCACAGCCGTAATCTGCCCAAAGGTCGATGAGTTCAGCACGGAGTTCACACCGCTGTACTGCACTGTGTTGAACACGTTCGATGCCGTGATGCGTCCTTCAAAATTGCGCAGCTCGCCAAGCGGAATGCTCTTTGAAAGCGACATGTTCACAGCCACCGTTCCCGGCAGTTCAATACTGTTGCGCGATGCCGTGCCAAACACCACGGAAGAAGATGGTGTGGTGAATGCTTTCGGGTTGAACCAGCTACGCAGCGTTCCCGCGCCTGCAATCGGCTGGGTGAAATCGCGGTCCGGACGCAACGTGAAGTTATTACCTGCAGAAGCCTGCGCCACCGTGTTCTGATACTGCGGCGTTGTGTACGTGCCTGTGGCAAAAGTGAATGTTCCACTGAACCCGAAGTTATCCAGCGCCTTCGATAACTTGCCGCCCTTGTTTAGGAATGTGCGGTTCGGGCCGATAGGCAGTTCATACAGAAAGTTTCCCGTCACCTTGTGACGCACATCGAAGCTGCTGTTGCCATACTCCAGATCAATGCGCTTATCGTTCTGCACAATCGTGTTGTTGCCCACGCCGCCAATCGAACTCGCATCATCAATCGAGTGGCCGTATTGATATGTCGCCTGCAGCGACACACCCTTCTGCAGCCGCTTGCGTGCATTCACGCTCAACGAATGGAAACGCGAATCACCAATGGAATCCTCATACACAATCGATTGCGCATTACCAATGACCGACGTTGCCGTGCGGTTCGGTGAGCGGCGCAGATCCAGGCTGCTGCCCAGCGATCCGTTGTAGCCAACATTCGTCACAATGCCCATCGGGAACGTGTGCTGAATGTCCATGTTGAACACCTGCACGCGACCCAGTCGATAGTTCTTATTCACCGCAAACGTGTTCTGCAGAATCGACGACGAGGTGCAGCTAAAGCCATTCGCCAGCGTGAACAAACTGCCACTCGCAGAACCCGCAGTCGTGATGTTGCCGCAACCCTGATCCGTGCTGCCTACCTTCGCTGTGTTGTTTTGTGATTGGGCAAAAGGCTGCTGATACGAGAGCGAGTTCGCGAAATTCGCATACTGGCCCACGTTAAAGTTCAGGCCGTACCCCCCGCGCACCACCGTGTTCTTCAGATACTTCGGACTCCACGCCACACCAATGCGTGGTGACCACAGCGAGCCATCCGGTGTAATCAGCGAGCGAGGAAATGCCCCTGAGTAAGGTCCGCTGGCACCTGAAACCACACGCGCGTATTCCGTAAAGTCAGCGTTATGATCCAGATTCACCAGGCGGTTGTTCTCTTCGATATACGGCGAGAAGTATTCGTAACGCAGTCCATAGTTCACAGTGATATCGCGACGAACACGATAGTCATCCTGCACATATCCATCGAAGATCCACTCGCGCAGATAAATCTTATTGCTGCCCGCCTGAATGGCCGTTGTCTGTGGCGCTCCCAACAGAAAATCTGCAAACGCAGAACCACTGGTAGTCCCTGTGGCGTTCGTCCCTGATGGAGATTGCGTTGCATAGCCGGTAAAGGAGAACGAACCCAAACCATTGCTGCCCGCAATCATGTCCAGATGCTGGCGACGGCCATCAAATCCAAAGCGGAAGTTGTGTTTGCCATGCCGCCAACTCACCACATCGCTCAGCGTGAACACTTCCTGCAAACGATCGGAAGGCTGCGTGTCAGAGATGCCTGTGAAGTTGGTGAACGATAGCCCTGGCACGCCGTAATACAAGCTCTGCTGCGCTGTGATGGGCTTCGGAATGCTGAGCCCCGCCGCACTTGCGGGATCGACTGTGCCGCTAGTGAAGTTGTTCGTCGCCATACCGCGACTGCGGTTCCACCCCAGCGTCAGGCTGTTGCTCAGCCGTCCATAGCTCAATTGGTATCCCGTACTTAGGCTGTAGCCATTGCTGACGTTCTTGCCATCCAGCGCAGCCATCAATCCACGGGAATCGCTTGCAGTGTGTGAGTAAGCAAAGTTCGCACTCAAATTCTGACGCAACACTGCAGGTCCCTGCTGACGCTGATTGCCACCGCCGCCACCACGGGCTCCGCCACCGCCGCGCCCACCACCACCAAAGCCTTGTCCCGCACTGGCACCAAGCTGCCGCGTAAACCGCGCCGAAATCTGTGACGAATTGTTTCCAATCGTCGCAATGCGTTGGTAGTTGTAATTTTCGTTTGTACTGGTGGTGCCGTTGGTCGTTGTGTTCGGCGTGGGAATGTACTGCAGCAACGCCTGCGCCTGCGCACTCAGTGGCGTGGTGATCACGTTGCACGTTGGATTGGTATACGTCGCGCAATTGCCATACGGAGTACCGGTGTAAGGGTTGTACAGAATCACCGGCGTCGCAACGCCACTCACCGTCTGCGTCAACCCATTGAAATCACCACTGCGTTGCAGCAGCGTAGGCACCGTTCCGTAGATATTGCTTGGCGTGGAGACGCGCTGACCAGTCCAGTTCAGAAACAGATTCTGTTTCGTACTCGGCTTGAACAATCCCGGAATATACGGCGACCCATTCAGCGCCACACCATACCGATTGCTGCTGTATGCAGGCTTCACCGGATTGCCAGTGATGGAAAACTGCGTGGCATCCAAGGCAGCATTGCCTGCGGTGTAATACACGTTGCCGTGAATGGCGGAAGGATTGAAGTTGCGGAAACCGCCGCGGCCAAATCCGCCGCCACCACCAAATCCACCCGGCCCGCCACCTGGCCCACCAAATCCACCACCACCGAAGCCGCCGCCAGGACCACCCCCCGGTCCACCAAATCCACCGGGACCGCCCTGCATCATGCCGCCCACCATGCCCACAATGGCATTGGCAATTTCAGATTGCCCGCCACCATTGCGCTGCGCATTCGCAATCGCATCCTGAATGCGGTTACGCATGTCGTCTTCGTTAAACCCGGCAAGCCCGTTGATCTGCCCGCCCTGCCCGCTCACGGCAACAGAGTCCGCGCCCGTCGTATCCGCGCCGCCAATGGAAGTCAGTGTGGGAGCAGCCTCGCCTCCCGCTGACGCATCTTCTGTATCCACTGCACCAGCCTGAGCGCCGCGCAATGATTGCAACCCGCGCGTCAGCGTCTGCGCAGTCACTCCCGCAACAGCAGTTGTTCCGCTTTCCTGCGCCGTGCGTGCGGCAACGCGCGAAGCCAACTCCAGTTCCAGCGCAGCCTTGCCTTCGTGCTGCGTTGCATTCAGTACAACCTCAGCCGTGGCCGCAGCAAACGCAGCAAACTCCGCACGGATCACATAACGCCCGTTACGCGGAATGGTCATGCGAAAACCACCGCTAACATCTGTCGCCGTGGAGTACTTCTTGCCGGTCAACGTGTTCGTGGCGGTAATGGTCACGCCCGGCAGCGGTGTTCCTGCGGCCTTCTTGCCGTTCGCATCCGTAGCCGATGCAGAAGTCACGGTGCCAGTAATGGTGCCGCCCTGCACTTCTTGTGGAGCAGTTGCAGCCTGGGGCGGCGCATCTGTAGCAGGTGCAGGTGGAGCGGCTGTTTGCGCCTGCAACATGGCCGCTCCAAGAAACGGGGCGGTTAGAGAAAGACGCTGCCATGGACGGCAAATACGCACGAAGAACCCTCGCAGAAATCCGCGAACGGATAAGTAATAATCTGCTCCTAAAGACGCGATGTAGAAAGAAAATGTTTCGGAAGAAATTAGTTAGGAAAGTTAATCGTATGCGGCCGATGATTGAGTCGTTTCATCATCATGCGCAATAAGCAGCACTGCGTGTTGGCCGTCGCTTTACACTCAAGCCACCAACCTGTGTTGCAATAGTCCGCGAAACAAATCGCGGAGGCAACGCGTCGTGAAACAACTTCTTGCAACACTCCTGCTGGCGGCAACTCCGCTCGCAGCAGTTCGTCCCACACCGGCACAGGAACGCAAGCCGATGGTGGTGGTCATCAGCCTCGACGCATTTGGCGCGTCACTCCTGCACGATCCCGTGCTCCCCGTTCCCACTCTGCACAGCCTGATGCAGTCCGGCGCATGGGCCACCAGCATGCAGCCTGTAAATCCCACGGTCACCTGGCCCAATCACACTGCCATGGTTACCGGCGTCACGCCCGCAAAGCACGGCCTAATCGCGAACGGCCTCATCCACGGCCAGCGCACCGGCGGCCCAATTGGCGTGGAGTTCCACGCAGATAAATCAAAGCTGGTACACGTACCCACCGTCTATGACGAAGCCAAAGCCAAGGGCCTCGTCACAGCAGAGATGGATTGGGTCGCCGTAGAAAATGCAGGCATCGATTACAGCTTCTTTGAACAGCCCGTGGAATCCAGCAAGCTGATCCAGGAGATGATTGCCTCCGGCGACCTGAAGCCCGAAGAGCTGAAGAACTTCAATCACGGCCCATCGCAGCCTTACCGCGATCGGCTCTACACACGCGGTGCAATCTATGCCATCAAGCATCATCACCCGAGCCTGACGCTGCTGCACCTGCTCACGTTAGACGGCACGGAACACGCATACGGTTACAAGACGCAGGCAGGCGATAACGGCGTCGCGTTTCTTGATGATCAGGTGAAGGAAGTCATCAACGCCGTGCGCGAAGCAGGCGATCTCGACCGCACCACCTTCCTCATCGTCAGCGATCACGGCCAGTCCAGCGTGCACCACAGCGTTGATCCGAACGCCGTGCTGAAGAACGCAGGCATTCAACCCAGTGAAGCCGCCGCACTCGCCGAAGGCGGCGCAACGTACATCTATGAAACGCATGCCAACGCAGCGTTAACTGAGAAGATCAAAGCCGCCTTCGCTGCCAGCCCCGCAACGGATACCATTCCGACCGAGAGCGAGATGGTTGCGCAGGGATGGCCGCGTCCTGCCAACAACGACACCGCACCAGACGTCATCGTCTACGCGAAAGAGGACTGGAAGTTCGGTGGCGTAAGGCCCAACGCTCCCAATCCCGAACCGCAGACCGGAGCACACGGCTATCCCAACACGCGTCCGCTCATGCAGGAGATCTTCATCGCCAGCGGTGCGGCCATCAAGCCCCACGCAGGCGAACAGCCATCGTTCCCCAACCTTGACGTGGCCGCGACCATCGCAAAGATTCTCGGCCTCTCTTACAGCAACATGGATGGCAAGCCGCTCACCAACATCCTGAAGTAAGCGTGATAGCGGGCGTCGCAAATCAAACGACGCCCGCCTTCACAACACATCAATCCACGCGCAAAATCAGGCACTTTAGATACGCCGTCTCAGGCAGCGTCAACACCTCAGGATGATCAGGTGCCGCACCGCGTGTCTCCATCAATCGCACATGTCGTCCTGCATCCGCAGCAGCTTCCGCGACGGTGGCGATGAACATCTCGCGGCTCACATGGTGCGAACACGAACACGTCACCAGCACACCACCCGGCTTCAGCATCCGCATCGCGCGCAGATTCAGCTCCTTGTAACCGCGCATCGCGCCCTCGGCCGCACGCTTCGTCTTCGCAAACGCAGGTGGATCCAGAACAATCGTGTCGAACTGCCGCTTCTCCGAGTCATAGGCGCGAAGCAGTTCAAACGCATCCGCCTCAATCCACTCCACCTCGGCCGCAATCGCTTTACGATTCTGCTCCAGGTTCTCTTCAGCAGTCTCAAGCGAACTACGGCTCTGATCCACACCCGTAACCTTCGCCGCCACACGCGCCAGGTGCAGTGCAAACCCACCCTGATAGGTGCAGATGTCCAGCGCCTCACCGTTGCCGCTGCCATGCGCTTCCGCATGTGCTGCGGCTGCCGCGGCGTAGTTCAATCGCTGATCCAGAAACGCGCCCGTCTTCTGCCCGGCATTCGCGTCGTAGTGCAGGTGAAGTCCGTTCAGCGTGAACAGCGTCTTCGGCGGCCCACTCACGCCTTCACGTACAAAGAGCGGCTCCGCAGAAGGCGCAGGAAGATTCTCCAACTCGCGAATACGCGGATCGGCCCGCTCCACCACCTGGTTCACACCATCTACAGCCAGCTCGCGTGCCAGTACGTCGCGCACATCGTCCTGCGCCGTGCCTTGTGCCAGCAACTGCAGCACTACCAGGTTGCCGTAACGATCCACCACGATTCCCGGTAGGTTGTCGGCCTCTGAGAAGATCAGCCGCGCCGAATCTGTGCTGCCATCCGCCAGCATCTTCTGCCGCAGGGCCAGCGCAGCGCGCACCCGCACCGCCATATCTTCCACATATTCGCCACGTCCCACACGCGGTTCTGCGGAAATCTTGCGGAGCGCAATCTGCGAAGCCTCGGAATACATTGCCGATCCCAGCGGAATCCGCCGGCTATCCATCAGCGTCACCAACCCACCCGGCACCATCGCAGTCGCCCCCAGAGCCGGAATCAACGACTCCACATCGCTCCGGTACACCCACAGGTGCCCCGCGCGCAGCTTATCCGCCGCCCGCCGCGACAGAATCACCGCTGGCCCTGCCTCATCTGCTTCAAGCAATTGGGGTTCGGTGGCGACAGGTCGGCTGCCACCGGAAAACTTCTTGCGTGCGCCGGTATCGCGCCGTTCTTTGCGTTTTACAGTCATCCCTTCCATCCTCGCACGGTAGCGCTGTCGGCCAATTTGGCCCAAAGGAACAGATTCTGGGTGATTACCGCGACTTCCATCCCCATATCAGGTCTGATCAGGTTACGGCTCCGGATGCTTCCGGGCTAAGGCGGTCTGATGAAGCGAAGTCTCGCACCGATGGTAGCCGCATCCGTACTCATGCTGTTCTTCACTGCAATGGCACCATCGCAGACAGCTCCGCCCACGCAAAAGCAGGCACCATCCGCCTCCACCGGCACGGAGCCACAGCGTTCAGCCGACGGCAGTTACACCTTGCGCCGCAGCGCACGCCTCGTCGTCCTGGATGTAGTAGTCACAGACCGCAACGACAAGATCATCACCGGCCTGCCCAGGTCAGCCTTTCACGTCACCGAACTCGACCAACCGCAGACGCTGCTCAACTTTGAAGAAGCCGGCGCGCACTCCGTCCCCACCACAGCGTCTATCCATTCCACTGCAGAGCTGGATCGCGTCGCACCGCAGGCACCGGTGAACATCCTCCTCCTCGACGAGTTCAACACGCGTTTTGAGGACATGGCATTCGCCCGCTACTCGCTGAAAAAGATACTGCAGAAACAGCCTGACAAACTCACCACACCCACCATGCTGATCGCCGTCAGCCTCAACAACTTCACTGTCCTGCAGGACTACACGCAGGACAAACAGGCGCTCATCGCCGCGCTCGATCATCACTTCGTCGCATTTCCCTGGCAGGTACACAACGGCGGCTGGGTCGCCGAACGCTTTGCCACCGCCTTCGGCACACTCACACGCGTAGCAGAAGCCGTCATCGGCCATCCCGGTCACAAGAACATGGTGTGGATTGGCCGCGGCTTTCCCGCTTACAACTTCATCAACGGCCCAGTGGACACAGAGAACCGCGTGAACAACGCGGTGCAGCAATGCGTGAATGAATTGCGCGACGCCCGCATAACGCTCTACCCCGTGGCCCCCGCCGGTCTCACAGTGAGCCCCGGTGGCGGCTACGGCCCCGACGCAGCTTTTAACGATCCCTTCGGCGGCAACTACCAGTTCACAAAACTCGCCGTGGCAACAGGCGGTCGCAGCTTCTACGGCCGCAACGACGTCGACACAGTCATCGGCGACGGCATTCGCGATGGCGGCAGCTTCTACTCGCTCGCCTACCGCCCCACCACGACCTCAGCCGATCCCAAGAAATTTCGCCGCATCAAGGTCACACTCGACGACCCCAACATGAAAGCAATCACCCGCGAAGGCTATTACGTCGAGTTACCACCAGCGCGCGTGAATCCCGTGAACCCATCGCGTCGCCTCGCCTTTGAAGTGCTCTCCGCAGATAGCAGCAACATGGTCTACGACGGCGTCCCCATCACGCTCACACCCGACGCGCAAAACCCCGACGCGTTCAACATCTTCATCGACGGCAACGGACTCATCTGGTCCAACGCAACAGACACAGACCCACGCCGCGCGGAAGTCGTAGTAGTAGCGTCCACCTTCGACAAGAAGAACAAGGAACTGAAACGCATCTCACGCATCGTCCGTGTAGCCGCGCAGGACGTTCCACCCGTAGGCCAGATTCACCACAACATGGATCTGCACTTCATCCTCGATCATGATCCCAAAGCAGTCCGCGCACGCTTCGTCATCCGCGTCTCGGCCACAGGCCGCATCGGCACCGCCGACGCCAAGCTGAACCAGCCAACACAGGCACAAACCAAAACCGCAAACTAGCGCGTATTCACCGCGGGCAGTTCACTCTCCACCACCACGCTGCCTTTGCGTGCAATCGACCACATCCGTTGCGGATTCGCGCCATCCCAGTCAAACGCCTGCCCATTCGTCGGCACACCAAACGTCGAGACGTGCTCCAGCCGATCTCCCTTTGCCGGCAAACGCAACACATACATCTCAGGCAGATCATGTCCCTGCACATACAGCAAACCATCCGCACCAAAGCGACCGCCGCTGGCGCTCATATGTCCGAACTTGTCCAACACATCTTCCGGAAATAGCCAACGCTGCTGCTTCTTCCAGTGTTTGTCAAAACGCACCAGTACCGTTGCGCGATGATCGCGTGGCGGTTCGCCACCTCTGCCGTCATAGTTTGCAAAACACGCATACCAGCTGTTGTCGTGCCACTCCACCCACGTCAGCGATCCGCGCCCCGTACCCAGCGGCGTTGAACCCACGTGCTTCAGATCGCTGATCTGAAAACGCTCCACCGACGACACCTGTGGCACGCCGGGAAAATTCGACATCGCACACACCAGCTCCTTCGCCATCACCGTGCAGCTATTGATGTGAATGAACTGCGGCGGCTGCCCATGCCACTCCGCCACGCGAACGCCATCCGTCTTGCGATATTTGCCAATGTCATGGTCGGCAATGGCATAGAAATACTCGCGATCCGTCGCCACACCCTGGTTAGCCTCCTCCGCAGGAAAGCGCCGAAGCTCCTTCGCCTGCGGCATCATCTGTGCCGCCACAGATCCTGCAAACAACAACGCAACCATCGCCACAACAGACCGCATACATCTCTCCAGAAAAAGCTGTGGGGTCCACAGAATAGCTTCCGCGGACCCCACGCAACATCTCGTAAATCGTTAAATCTCCTGCGAAGGCGGAATTACCTTCACATCCGTGCCCAGCGATTCATTCGGCGTAGCACTCATCACAAACGTCAGCGTGCCACCCTTTGCAATATCGCTATGCCGGAACCACGCCTTGTCCTGCGCCGTTCCATTCAGGCGGAACTCCTTCACATAGCAATCCGAAGCATTCGAGCGCTGCACTTCAATCTTCAGCACACGCCCCTTGCCCATATCCAGCGTCGCGCCGGTCGTCACCGGAGAACCCAACACATAGATGCCGCTCACCGGATCAACCGGATAAAAACCAAGCGCACTCAGGAAGTACCACGCCGACATCTGGCCCACATCTTCATTGCCCTGCATGCCATCCGGCTCTGCCTTGTACATCGTGTCAATCAGGCTACGCACGCGGCTCTGCGTCTTGTGCGGCGCACCGGCATACACATACAGATACGCAATATGATGCGACGGCTCATTGCCATGCGCATACTGCCCCACCATGCCCGCAATATCCGGCGGCGCATACGACGGCAGCGTGCTCGGCTGATTAAACAACGCATCCAGCTTCGTCACAAACGGCGCATTGCCGCCAATCATCTTGATCATGCCGCCCGGATCACACTGCACCGTAAACGTCGTCTGCCACGCATTGCTCTCCGTGTAGTCCCACCACTTCTCCCAGTGCCGCATCTCAATCGGATCAAACGGCGTGGTCCACTCACCATTCGAAAGTTTCGGACGCAGGAAGCCCATACTCGCATCCCAGTTGTTCAGATATCCCTTTGACATCTTCAACCGCTCATCGCGTTCCGCCGTCATACCCAACCGCGAAGCAATGTTCGCCATCGCCCAGTCGTCATAGCAAAACTCCACATGCTTTGACACGGACTCGCCCTCAAGATCAGCCGGGATATATCCATGCTCCTTGTGCCACGTCATACCCTGCACATCATCCGCACGGCCCTTCTGCAACATCGCATACGCACGCTTGTAATCCGCGTTGAAGCCCTTCTTCTGCGCCTCGGCAATGACTGACGAACAATGAAAGCCCGTCATGCACTCCGTCTCACGACCCCACAGCGGCCACACCGGCGCACCCGCAGGCGATTCTTCACCCATACGGATCAACGTATTCACAAACTGCGGCACACGTTCCGGCTCAATGATCGTGTACGCCGGATGCGCACCACGGAACGTATCCCACAGGCTGAACGTGGTGTAGTTGCGCTCGCCATTGGGCAGCGTCTTCACAGTGTTATCCATCGCACGATAGCGCCCATCCACATCGTCAAACAGCACCGGCCCCAGGCTCATGTGATACAGCGACGTGTAAAAGATCGTGCGATGCGTATCGTCAATAAACGAAGCGCGCACCTTGCCAAGTTGTTTGCGCCACGCCGCCGCGGCCATCATGCGCGTGCCATCAAAATCAAAGCCTTTGACCTCGGCAGCAACATTCTTCGCAGCACCCGCAGTATCCACCGCGCTGATGCCCGTCTTCACAAGGATCGTTTCGTTGGCCTTCGTCTCGAAGTACAGAACAGCCTTCAGGTTCACACCTTCAGTCTTCTTGCCACTCACCGGCTGATCGTCTGAGAAAATCTCCACCTTCTTCGGCTTCTTCGAAAACTGCATGGAGAAGTAAGCATGACGCCCATTGCCCCATCCATTCGTCACATGCCCACCCTGCAACGTGTCGCCCGCAAGCTCCACCTCGCTGCTCACAACGGTGGTGCCACGCTTCGTCAGGTGCGCATGGTGCAGGTCAACAATCAGGTAAGCCTCATCGCTCTTCGGGAATGTGTAACGATGCACGCCCACACGCTCTGTGGCGGTCAACTCCGCCTTGATCTTGTATGTGTCCAGCATCACGGAGTAGTAGCCCGGCGTCGTCACCTCCGTGCTGTGTGTAAAGCGCGAACGATATCCCTCTTCCGGATTCTTCCGGTCGCCCGGCACCAGCTTCGCTTTGCCTGTACCCGGCATCACGAGGAAGTCCAGCAGATCGCCAACGCCCGTACCGCTCAAATGCGTATGGCTGAACCCCATAATGCTGTCATCGGTAATGTGGTATCCGCTGCTCCAATCCCAGCCATCGTTGTACGTATCCGGCGAAAGCTGCACCGCACCAAAAGGCATGCTCGCACCCGGATAGCAGTGCCCATGCCCACCCGTACCAATGCGCGGGTCCACCCACTGCAACACATCATCCTTGGCAACAGCCTTCTGTGAAAGCGCCATCATCGAGCGCGATTCCATGTGAGCAAGCGTGGCGGCAACAGCAGCGGATTCCAGAAACCTACGACGAGTAATCATGAGCGTCTCCAACTGCCGTTCATCCTACCAAGCCAGGAAGACAAACAACACGCATGCAGAGCGCCTCACAGCGAGCTTCGATATACACAAAACATTTCCACTTGCATTCCCACGCAACAAGCCTCACGATGAGCACACCATGCGCCCGCGTCCCCTGCCGCTGCTCCTCATCACCGCAGCCATCGCATGTGCCATTGCGGCCATCATCACGCATCACCATCAACAACAAGCCACCACGGCCACTGTCCAGGCTGCACCCGCCGACGCATCGCTCCACAAGACAGTCGCATGGGTATGGGAGCGCCCGGAAGACCTGCACACGCTCTCACCGCAACGCGAAGCCGTAGCCATCTATCAAGGCACACTGCACCTCAACGACGAGGCTGTTTTCACCCCGCGTCGCAACCCGGTCCTGCTCCCGCAAAACATTCAACGCATCGCCACCGTCCGCATTGAAACCGGCTCCGCATTCGGCGCACATCATTACGACCGCGCATTGCTCAAAGCCGCAGTCGCATCGCTGGTAAAAACGGCGCAACAACCCGACCTGGCCGCCCTGCAAATCGACTTCGACGCTCGCCGTTCCGAGCGCGCCTTCTACAGCGATCTTCTCCAGCAACTCCGCCGCGAAATGCCCGCGCAACTCCCGCTGGAAATGACGGCACTCGTCTCCTGGTGCAGTGAAGACGACTGGCTCCGCACGCTCCCTGTCAACGCCGCCATCCCCATGTTCTTCCGCATGGAACCCGGCCGCGCACGCATGGTGCGCATCGCCATTCCATCCGCGCAACTACCAGAGCCGCTCTGCAACACCACCGTCGGCATCTCCACACACGAACCCGCGCCCTCCGGCATCGCCAATCGCCGCGTCTACATCTTCCCCGACCGCGGCTGGAAACAAGACCTCCCACAACTCGCTGCACTGGAGCAGCAAACACAATGATCCCCCGCCGCATCGCCCGCATCCTGCACGCAACCGCTGTCTGTGCCATCACACTCACCACCGCACAAGCCTGCGGCCCCGACTTCTTTCCCGATGTCTTCGTCCGCACCAATCGCCCAGACCTCCCCGAGCGTTACGTACAGGGCCACCTCGGCATCCTGCAAACCGACTTCCCCTCAGCAGACCTCTTCGTCGCCTACCGCTACCTCAACGGCGGCACGCTCACGGCGGATGAGCAGAAGGGATGGGCCCCGTCCTACTCTGTTGCAGAGCAAACGTACGGCGAACCACCAATTCGTTACCACTACGAAGAACCAAAGCCCAATCCGGCAATTGCCAACTGGGCTGCCACTCGTGCTCGTTTTACAAACATCGCACTTGCCAATGTCGACCCCGACTTGCAGAAAAAGGTCACTACCCCCGATGGATATCGCTTCGAAGTCACGGTGCCCAACTGTGCTGACGATGCTTTCCGTACAGCGGTAGTCACCTTGCAGTCGCGTGCAGCCACATGGGGCAAATCCAGTCCTGTCCTTGCGGACTGGATACAGGCTCAGGACAGCGTCTTCGTCAACTGCAGTGGGGGCAATGGGACCACTCCCAAACCGGCGCCGTCTGGCTCGCCATTGTTGCTCCAACAAGACCGCGCCTACCAGATTGCAGCCGCACATTTCTATGTGGGGAATCTTGAAGCTGCCACGCGTGAGTTCGACGCAATCGCGGCAGACGTCGCCTCACCATGGAAAGCCATTGCAGGCTATGTAGGCGGTCGCGTGCGTCTCCGTAACGCGGCTAACGATTCACCGACGGGCTTCAATCGAAGCTCACTCGAGGATGCCGAACGCCATATTGATCGTTATCTCGCCACAGAGCCTCTGAAGCAGTGGGCCGAGGCCGCAAAAATGCAGCGCAACCTCATCCGCATCCGTCTCGAACCAGAAGTCCGCACCCATGAACTCACTGCGTTACTCTCCGGTCCCGGCGAAGACTGGAACTACCAGCAGGATGTGCAGGACGTTCTCTGGCTCATGAGAGCGAAGGTTCCAGACAACCTACGCGCTGAGCCCGAGCATTGGGAAGAGGTTAAAACGACCGACGGCAAAATCGACTATCGCACCTTAAGCCCGTCCGAAGCTCACGCAAGAGCTGTCGTTCTTTGGGATAAAGCCTTCGCAGACTCTGCTTCTTTCCGAGCCTCAGCTCCCATTCTCGATTGGACGATTACGTTGCGCGCATACTCTGCGCAAGCCGCTCCGCACGCTTTGCAACAGTGGAAGCAGACTCGCACACTTCCATGGTTGGTGGCTGCGCTGATGCTTTCGCCTGATAACACACCACAGGATGCCGCTTTGTTACAGGCTGCCATGGAAGTTCCTATTTCTTCACCCGCCTGGCAAACC
The DNA here is from genome assembly GCF_000800015.1 of Terriglobus sp. TAA 43. Classification (NCBI taxonomy): domain Bacteria; kingdom Pseudomonadati; phylum Acidobacteriota; class Terriglobia; order Terriglobales; family Acidobacteriaceae; genus Terriglobus; species Terriglobus sp. TAA 43. The sequence continues at coordinate 2,597,850 of NZ_JUGR01000001.1, read as the reverse complement.
GTCCGCTACCACCTCGCCCGCCTTCAACTCGCTTCTGACCAGCTATCGGCTGCACGCGCCACCATAGCCACGCTTCAACAGGCACAGAACATAACGCCTCTCAAGGAACAGGAACCGTCCACGCAAAATGCTCTCCGCAGCCTCGCGATGCGTGCTGCCACAACACGCGAGGATTCCTTCGCTCATCTGCCTCGTACCATCCTGCTCGCCGCTTCGGAAACCTCTTGCTCCAGTGACGAATGCAAGGAAGTTATGACGCATCGGAGCAATTGGCATCGTTGCCTCACGCCCGGTCAGCAACAAATGGATGCGAACACGGCACGCTTTCTCAACGAACAAGCCCCACTCTCTGTGTGGGTAGAAGCTGCCAACTCCTCATCGATCCCACAACCCTTGCGCCAATCCATCGCCATGCAGGGCTGGACACGCGCAACACTCCTCGGCGACACCGTAGCCGCAGCCAGCCTCCAGCCACTCCTGCCTCAATCCTTGCAGCAGCAACTCGCCGTCAAATCTCCACTCACGCCCTGGCTCGTACTCGCGCGCAACCCGGGTCTCCAGCCGAATGTCGATCCTGGTACACAGCGGGCTTACAGTTACGACTTCGTTGAGAGCTATCGACTCAACTGGCAGTACAACGCGCCGGAATTCGCCACACCACTTCTTGCTCCGCCCGCATGGATGACACCCCAGGAGCTCCAGCGCGGCCGTGCAGACGCCGTAAAGCTACAGTCCATCCGCGCCGCAGAGGTCGGCAGAAAAATCATCGTCACGGTCCGGTCCAACCCGCATGACACGCAGGCCCCGCAGGCGCTTTACTACATCCTTCGCATGATCCGATATGGTGGCAATCTTGAGAACGAACCCAGTCAGCAATCTGGCGTCTACCGAGCGGACAATCCAACCGCCGCGAGTGTTGACCAACTCGGCCGCGACGCCGCCGCCCTCATGCGCCGCTACTTCGCCACCTCAACCTGGACAAAGAAAGCCGCCCCGTTCGTAGGAGAGGTTCACCCACCAAAGCCCTGACCCCAGCGAAATTCCCAAATCGGAACGCCAAACACCGCATACCACAAAAGTGTGATGACCATAACGCAAAGGGTGGTATTCCTGACCCTGGACCTTGGCGGTTACGGTTATCCGCAGAGTTCGAAAAGCCCCGAACTCCCTGGTCTGTTGTTTGTGTCATTGTTCCGCTGATCTGAAAGGTCTCTCATGCTTCTTGGTTCACTCTTCATCGCTGGATTCGTGATCGCCATCGTGGCAGGTTTTGCCAAGGTGGAAGACAGCTCCTACTAACCTCGGTTCAACGCCCTAAACCCCTCCCCCCATCACCCCGCTCCAAGCTTCCGAGCACTCGGAAGCCCTCCCCCGCGCGCCCAACGGCCATCTCGCCACGAAATTCTGCCAGGAATCACGTCCCCGGAGCGACGTCGAGCACGGCACGAAGTGCCGAAGCACGTAGAATCAAGGGTGAGCATGGACCCCAAGTACATACGTAATTTCGCGATCATCGCGCACATCGACCACGGCAAGTCGACCCTCTCTGATCGCCTCCTCGAACTCACCGGCTCGCTCACGCAGCGAGAGATGCAGGCGCAGGTCCTCGACGCCATGGACCTCGAGCGCGAACGCGGCATCACCATCAAGGCCCACTCGGTCCGCATGATGTACCAGGCCCACGACGGCCAGACCTACCAGCTCAACCTCATCGACACCCCCGGCCACGTCGACTTCAGTTATGAAGTCTCGCGCTCCCTCGCCTCCTGCGAAGGCGCCCTCCTCGTGGTCGACGCCAGCCAGGGCGTAGAAGCCCAGACCCTGGCCAACGCCTACCTCGCCATCTCCAACGGCCTCGAGATCATCCCTGTTATCAACAAGATCGACCTCCCCAGTGCCGACATCCCGCGCACCAAGGAGATGATCGAAACCACCGTAGGCCTCCCCGCCGATCACGCCATCGCCGTCTCCGCAAAGACCGGCCTCAACGTCGCCGACATCCTCGAAGCGGTCGTCACGCTCATGCCGCCACCCACCGGCGACAGCGAAAAGCCGCTCCAGGCACTCATCTTCGACAGCTGGTTCGACCCCTACAAGGGCGTCATCGTGCTCGCCCGCGTCATCAACGGCAAGCTTCGCAAGGGCCAGCGCATCAAGCTCATGTCCAACGGCAAAGTCTTCGACGTAGAATCCATGGGCGTCCTCACCCCCAAGCCCGTCGAAATCGCCGAACTCTCCGCAGGCGAAGTCGGCTTCTTCGTCGCCACCATCAAGGACGTGGCAGACACCAAGGTCGGCGACACCATCACTGACCCCACCAACCCCGCCACCGAAATGCTCCCCGGCTTCGAAGACATCAAGTCCATGGTCTTCGCCGGCCTCTACACCGTAGAAAGCCACGAGCACGGAGCCCTCCGCGAAGCCCTCGGCAAGCTCAAGCTCAACGACGCATCCTTCTCCTTCGAGCCCGAGTCCTCCGTGGCCCTCGGCTTCGGCTTCCGCTGCGGCTTCCTCGGCCTGCTCCACATGGAAATCATCCAGGAGCGCCTCGAGCGCGAGTTCGGACTCGACCTCATCACCACCGCTCCCGGCGTGGGTTACAAGGTCCACCTCACCGGCGGCACCACGCTTGAAGTGCAAAACCCCTCGCGCTGGCCCGACCCCACGACGATCGACGAGGTCGAAGAGCCCGTCATCATCGCCAAAATCCTCACCAACGAGGAGTACGTCGGCAACATCCTCAAGCTCGTAGAAGAAAAGCGCGGCAAGCAGCAGAACATGGAGTACGTCTCCGCCAACCGCGTCATGATCACCTACGAGCTCCCGCTCAACGAGATCGTGCTCGACTTCTACGACCGCCTCAAGTCCGTCAGCCGCGGCTACGCCTCACTCGACTACCATCTCTCCGGCACCTGGACCAGCCCCATGGTCAAGATGGACATCCTCGTCTCCGGCGAACCCGTTGACGCACTCAGCATCATCGTCCACCGCGACTTCGCCTACGAACGCGGCAAAGCCCTCGTCCACAAGATGAAGGAGCTCATCCCCCGCCAGATGTTTGAGGTCGCCATCCAGGCCGCCATCGGCAGCAAGATCGTAGCGCGCGAAACAGTAAGTGCCATTAAGAAAGACGTACTCGCCAAGTGCTACGGCGGCGACATCAGCCGAAAGCGCAAACTCCTCGACAAGCAAAAAGAGGGCAAAAAGCGCATGAAGCGAATAGGCAAAGTAGACATCCCCCAGGAAGCCTTCCTAGCCGTCCTAAAAGTCGGCGAGTAGATGTGGTAGTTCCTGGGAGAGCTGGCAGATGAAGACGCACAAGCTGATTGTTGTGGATGGGTGACGTCTTCGCTGGTAGACCCCCAGGTGTACCTCTTAGACGACCAAACCTATAAACTCATTCTCCAATGAGTTCTAATACCCTCGATATCGACGATTTCGTCGTCGAGGATCCTTCGTCATATCGTCGATGAAATCATCCGGGACCCGGCCCCTCGACCTCATCACAAACTCATCGAAATTGTCCTGTTCGTGATACATGGTTGCGATCTCCTGTAGCTGAGAGAAGTCGTGCCTCGCGAGTGCAACCTCTAACCCGTCACGAAGTAAGGCTATGGCGATTTCACCGTTAGCCAATTTGAGCAAACGGATAAGCGCTACGGGATCATCGAGACGTACGGCTTCAAGATTAAATGCTGGATCTTGCAGCACTGCTCTAGCACCTACCTCGTTATTCTGGTCCACAAGGAGTTTCGCCCAGGCTGTTTGAAATTCCGGAGAGGTGTCTAATATCTTGAACTTGTTGACGACTGTTAGCGCCTGCGAGAAAAATCTCCCACCTCTTAAGACATCAACCAATCTCACAATGGCTGTCATTTGGGGCTCTCGAGCCCTCTCAATCGATTCAACCAGCAAACGCACGGCCCGATCACGTCGCTCAGGCAGGTACGCGTTCGCAATGTTAATCAGTACTTTTACGTCTTCGATTCCGTTTGATCTCCAGACATTCGCGGCGAAGTCCGCATATTTCTTTTGCAATTCACTAGCACGCGGTTCGGAGTATGCACTTCGAACGATGTCCGCTAACAAAGGCTCCGGAACTGAGCCAGAAGAGTGAAGCTGCCACATCAGTGCCGCGGTCGCTATGCTCTTTTCCAGAGGCGCTTTTCTTACTTGGTAAAGCTTGAGGAGTGCGCGATAGGCGTCTTCATCGGCGCAGTAAGTGGTGAGAGCTTCGAGATCACTCTGCGCACCATCTGGATCGTCTAAAAGACGGCTAATTGCCTGTTGGATAAGTAACCCAACATGAGGCCGAACTTCTTCCGCCGGGATTATCTTTGAAAACAGCTTCAAGTAGTCGCGCAGCAGTGGTAAATCGTGGGGACTATTGCTTCCTCCTACAAGGAGTTGCTCTTCTGTATCTAGGAGAGGTTCAGAGTGCAGTGCGATTACTTCCGCTAATCCAAGAACTGGTCCACCCTCCTTTAAGGGCTCATTCAAGAACGATTGAACTTTCTTTAGTTGCTGGACCTCCATTGTGTCGTCTTTTCTGACTAAGAGACGAGAGATTACTGGAACAAGATTTACTTGAGTCCCTTGCTTGGACGTCGTCTGTTTAACGCCCAGCATCATGGCTCTTATCCCTTCCAGGTGCTCAATACTGTCGAGTGCAAGACAGACGACCGTATCGGGAAGCAAGGTCGTTGCCACCCCTCCCATGTCTGTGACACCGGTCCGCGCATCAATGAGAAAGAAATCAGGATTAAGGTCTTGACGAACGCGCTCCTGCAGCTCAAGAAAAAATTGAGTTCCGGTGGGTTCCGGACCATAGAACAGGTCATACCAATCTATCTTTGAAAGCTTGCGCCAATAGTCTCCTTCTGGTGCCGCACCTGCGCGCATGATCAAAATTCGTCCTGCGTTAGGTGATACCGGCACTTCTACGGCGTACTCCATCAGGTCCTTGGGAAGCTGCCCTACCTCTAAGAAGCCTGAAAGAATATCGACAATTCCTTTCGAGGGCCTAATACGGCTACCTTCCACACCTAATTCGAATTTGTAATGTAGACCTGGAGCTTCCAGATCCAAATCTAGCGCTACTACACTCTTTCCAAGAAAAGAGAGGTATCGCGCCGCATTCGCGACGAGAAGGGAGCGGCCCACGCCGCCTTTGTACGAGTAAAAGGTTATGGTTCTCATTGGGGCATCTCAATCACGCAATGTCTGTCACTGATGGTTCTGGCAATCTGAGTTGCACGTTCCAGTGTTCCAGATTCGCGGAGTCTGCTGAAATCGGTAGAATCTGACACTTCCCTGCGAGAACTGCGACAGGAATCCCTTCGAGCATTTACAGCAGTGACCGAGGCATGGCCCGATGCAAGCAAGACTTCGTGTCGTGAATCAGAGAATGACATCGCAATAGATAAGCTCCCTCCCAGGGCGTCAGCAATGCGCTGCAAAGTGCTCAACTGAATGTCTTCCCTGTGTTCGATACCTGAGATGGTGGATTGTCGAACCCCTAAAATCTCGGCAAGTCCTCGCTGCGTGAGCCCGCGTCGCTCTCTAAGTCGGGCCAAGAGCACCGGAAGTGGGGGGGAGGTGTGTTCGTTGGAATCCAATAACATTCGAACGCGATCAGTAGCTTTCGACAGGGATGAGATTTGCTCGTCCGCTGTTTCTCCGAAAGTTTCGATATTTTTCGTTGTAATGCCGAAGCCGGTTGCGATCGACCACTCAATAACAAGACAAATGTCCCGAAGCTCGATTTCGAGCGACCACATCCCTTCGGCTCGCGAAGGTTGATCGATTTTCGTTAATGCATCCGGATGATCCTTTATTACGGAAGCGCGCAGCTTTTCGATATTGTTCATTGTTCCTCCGACATCAGGTCGCTTATCGTCTTTCCGTCTTTACCTGGTTTGTCAATTTCGACGAATTCATCTGAACGTTGAATTCTGAAAGCGCCGTTCTGTCCGATCCAAGTCGAGTGTCCGGTTTGCTTGAAGAGCTGCACCATGGAATGACCAGATTTCTTTTCGAAGAGTTCGTGTGGCGGATACATACGCCCATCCGGTAGAGATGTGGCCGCGGAAGGATTTTCCGGAATACCGCTCATCGCATCTTCAACCGTACGCATAACAGCTTTAATCAAAGCAAGCGCAGACTGAGCGTCTGCGCATGGGGCAGCGTCATCAAGCCGATGAACGATCTCGTTTAATCGTTCACGCTTTGACGCCGACAAGAGCCACCCTCATATAGCTTATACGTGTTTGTTGACATGCGCCTGATTATAGCTTAAACGCTATATAACTTCCGAAGCAGACGGCAAGCCACCACTATTGAAGAACACCTGCGAAATCATTTGCGAAGTGTCAAGTCCCCAATCCATATAAACTACACATAATAAAAAGGATAAACTTGGCATGGTATTTCCTCCAGATCGCTACAATAGAAGTAGGGCCTTTGTGGGGTTGCGTGTGACTCAAGCGTAAGTCCAATAGAAAGACGATTTTGCCTCTAACCCCAATGGTTAGACGATTTTGCGGGATACCCCGCAGCTAAGTCCTTTCGAAAGACGATTTTGCAAAAACAGGGGGGAGGGGGTACCCCTCCCTATCCCATTGCGGAAAAGGTTCAGCGCAAGAGCAAATGGCCGCTCCAGAAGGAGCGGCCATTCGTTGTAGTGATGTGTTGCGGAAGGGTTTAGTGTGCGGGTGCGTCGCCGTCCATGTGACCGGGCTTGGGCACAATCCACACCAGCGGAACCATGATGGCCGTGAACACTGCTAGCACCGCGATGATGTCCAGGTAAGCCAGCATCGACGCCTGGTTGTGCAGCATGTTGTAGACGTTGCCCTGCGCTGCGGAGATCGCATCGGCATGGTTGCCGCCGCCCGGACCGCGACTGCCCTGCAGGAATCCGGCAACGCTGTTCACCCGGTCGTTGAACGCCTGGCTTGACGGTGTAAGGTTGCGGATCATGTAACCCTGATGCGCCTGCGACCGCCGCGACAACATCGTCGCCACGAACGCCGTACCCACCGACCCACCCACATTACGAGCAAGATTTGAAAGTCCGCTCACATCGTTGTTCTGTGAACGCGGAATATTGTTGTACGCAATGGTGTTGATCGGAATGAACAGAAACGCCAGCGAAGCAGCCTGCACAATGCGCAGCCACATAATATCTGCGAACGACGACCCAAGATTCATATGTGAGTGCATCAGGTAAAGCGAATACGTCAGCAGCGCAAAGCCGAACGAGATCATCACACGCGGATCAAGACGAGTAATCAGGATGCCAACAACAGGCATCATCAGCATGATCGTCACTCCGCCCGGCGAGATCACCAATCCCGCAAGCTCCGCTGTATAACCCAATAACGTCTGCACATACTGCGGAATCAGCACAGTCGACGCATACAGCGAGAAGCCCAGCACGAACAGCAGCGTGAACGACACAGCAAAGCTACGCTGCTTGAACAGTGTCAGGTTCAGGATGGTTTTATCCCCCTTCTTCAACCGCCACAGCGACCAGATGATCAGACTAATCAGCGACACAGCGCACACAATGGCAAAGGCCGTGATCACGGACGAACCGAACCAGTCATCTTCCTGGCCCTTATCCAGCACAAACTCCAGCGACCCGAAGCCAAGCGCCAGCAGACCAAACCCGATGTAATCCAGGTTCAGACCCTTGAGCTTGTTCGCCGCCACTTCCTTGGTAATGTGCGGAGGATCCTCCACCATACGAGTCGTCAGCACCAAAGACAGGATCGCAACCGGGACGTTGATGAAGAATATCCATCGCCAGTCATAGTTGTCGGTGATCCATCCACCCAATGTCGGCCCAATCGCCGGAGCAGCAACCACCGCCAGCCCATACAGCGCGAACGCCTGCCCTCGCTGCTTAGGCTCAAAGGTATCTGCAAGGATGGCCTGCTCACTCGGCCCCAGTCCACCACCACCCGCACCCTGGATCAACCGGAACAGGATCAGGATAGGCAGGGTAGGCGCCAGCCCACACATAGCCGACGAGATACCAAAGATGACCACGCAGATCATGTAGAACTTCTTGCGCCCGATGAACGTGGTCAGGTACGCCGAAGCAGGAAGGATGATGGCGTTGGCCACCAGGTAACTGGTGATGACCCACGTGGCCTCATCCTGCGAGGCACCCAACCCACCCGCAATGTGCGGCAAAGCCACATTCGCAATAGAGGTATCCAGTACCTCCATGAAGGTAGCCAGGGTTACCGTGAGGGCAATCAGCCAGGGGTTATGCTTCGGTCGCCACGGCTGTTCTGCCGCGTGCACTACCTCGGCTGATTCGCCGGTTTCTTCCATTGTGGTTGCAGCCATACCCGATTTCAGATGGCGGATTTCGACACGGGATGCAGAGAGTTTACATATGCACTGTTTATGGTGCAGTGTTGCGACATGCTAGGGTCGATTCATGGCAAGAATCTGTGTGGATATGGATGAGGTGATGGCGGACACCGTTGCAGAACACATCCGCCGCTATAACGCTGACTTCCGCAGCGAGCTTTCCGTCGAAGACATGGATGGCAAATGGCTATGGCAGTGTGTACCAGACGCACACCATGCAGCGTTGGAAGGTTATCTGAGCGAGCCTGAGTTCTTTCGGCATTTGGAATTAATGCCGGATGCGCAGCGCGTATTGGAGCGATTGAATCGCGACCATGAAGTGTTCATTGCATCAGCGGCCATGGAGGTGCCGATGAGCTTCGCGGCGAAGTTCGCATGGATGGAGCAGCACTTCCACTTTATTCGGCCTTCGCACATTGTCTTCTGTGGCGATAAGGGTATTCTCGCTGCCGATTACCTTATCGATGACAACCCACGGCAACTGCGCGCGTTTCGCGGCAAAGGACTACTTTTCTCCGCACCCCATAACAAGCATGCAAAGGAATGGACCCGTGTCGAAGATTGGAACGCGGTCGAAAAGTTCTTTTATCCAGAAGGCTGATCGCGGACTAACGCGCGGCGATGCTCTCGTTTGATCCGCGCGTCTTTCCGTTGCCATTCGGCAGCGCACCCCCACTTGCATTGCCTTGCAACGTGACGATGAGTGCCTTCGCGGGCGCCTGTCCGGCGTTGGCATAGCTGTGCGGCGTATTCGCGTCGAAATAGACAGCATCGCCTGATTCGAGCCGATGCGTGCCATCTCCATGCGTGATGTCCATTTCGCCTTCCAGAACGTACAGAAACTCAGAGCCTGGGTGCTGATGCGCACGACGCGGAATCACGTTGGGCAGAAATTCCGCGAAGTACGGGTCAAGCTGACGATCCGGAATTAGGTAGCCTAACGATTCAAAGTAGTAGGCGGGATCATCCGTTCCGCTCTGAGGAAGGCGGATGCGATCCTTGCCACGCTGCACGCGAAAAAGCGTCTTAGGCTCTGGCTCGAAGAAGTAGCTCAGATCCTTCGAAAACACCAGCGAAATGCGAGCCAGGTTGCGGAGCGTCGGCACCACGCGACCGGTTTCGAGTTGCGATAGAAAGCTGGCGCTGAGACCCGTGTGACGGCCAAGCTCTACCAAGCCCATGCCTTTCTTCAGGCGGAGCTGCTTGATACGTTCGCCGAGCTTCTTTTCTGCAATGAAGCTTTCCGCCGCTTCGCCAGCGATAGGATCGCTTGTGCTGGAAGGCGGAGACGGACGGTCTGTGGTGATCGCGTCCTTCGTTTCCGCTGGTAATGACATTGCCCTATCTCCCATTGTCGTGACACTTTACGTAGGCCAAAAGATGTCGATTTTGGCCGGAAAGATGTCCGTGCTTACAGAAGTAAGAAAATCAGTACTTTGCAAAAGGTTGTCTTGGGACTTTACGCTCTTAAATGTGATTGTCGCCGCGTTGCGTATCAGACCAAAAAACACACCGCTGATGGTGCTGCCGCTTCTGATTGCGGGTTGCGCCAGCCAGGGACCGGTGCGTCCTCCATCGTTGCATTTACCTGCTGCAGTGCGTGGTCTGGCCGCAACGCGCGTGGGGAACACGGTTGATCTCACGTGGACCAACCCCGTGCGTACTACCGATGGCGTTTCGCTAACGGCAAAGCACGGCGCTGGCGCGATGCGTGCTGAGATTTGTCGTGCCGAAGCATTTACCAGTGTTAACTGCACGCCCATTACGCATCTTGCGGCAGCAGCCGGTGCGCCCGGTGGTTATCACGATGTTCTGCCTGCAACACTTGCAGAAGGCAATGCTCGCACGTTGACGTATCGCGTACGGCTAGTGAACTCGGTTGGGAATGGTGCGGGATGGACTGAGGTAAAGACGGCGGCCGGTGCGGCCCCCGTGGTTGTTAGCGGTCTGCGTGCGAAACCTGTGGCGCAGGGCATTCTGGTGCAATGGGAGCCCGGCTCAAACGGCGTAATGCTGCGCGTATCGCGCGGAACAGATACCACTCATTCCACATTGCTCTCAGCATCAGAGGCTTCTACGAGCAATCAGGCAGGCCAATCTTCTGAAGGAACGCTGGATACGGGTGGCCATGTAGGCGAAGAGCAGCGTTACACCGTCTTTCGGCGTAGCACGGTATCGCTTGGCGGTGAGTCATTCCTCATGGATAGCGATTCGGCCAACGTGATCGTCGCTGCGTCCGCGAAGTTGCCGTTGCCGTTGCCGCCGACGAGCGTGGAAGCCCTGGCCAACACGCTTTCCACGCCTGAAGTTGATTTAGTGTGGCAACCACCGGACGACGCAGGGGTTACGGGATATCGCGTCTATCGGGAGGAGTCTGGAACCACTACGTTGCTGACTCAGGAGCCACTGCGCGGATTCACCTACGCTGACAAGTCCGTGGCGAATGGCCATAGCTATCAATACTGGGTCGCATCGGTAAATAGCACCGGTGAGCAGCGCAGCACGACGGTTACTGTCACGCTCCCTTAACGAACTGCGCATCGCCCTGAAAAATGCAGCGATTACCCCGTTGCATGGCATCGGAATAGGTGTCAGGACAGGCGTAAAATAATAAGTGAAACGATTTTGCTTAGGGACATCGAAGGAGAACGCAAATGGCGACGCTTTTGGACCAGCTCAAGCAGTACACCACCGTGGTGGCTGACACCGGCGATATGAAGTCGATGGAGAAGTTTAAGCCGACTGACGCGACCACCAACCCGTCGTTGATCACCGCTGCGGCAAACATGCCGGAATACAGCCACATCGTGGACGATGTGCTGAAGACCGCCAAGCAGAACGCCGGCGCAAACTCTGACGATAAGGCTGTTGCCGCGGAAGCCTTCAAGACTCTCGCTGTGGCCTTTGGTCGCGAGATCCTGAAGATCGTTCCGGGCCGCGTCTCTACGGAAGTCGATGCCCGCCTCTCCTACGACACGGAGAAGACGATTGAAGTCGCTCGCGACATCATCAAGCAGTATGCAGACGCCGGTGTCGGCAAGGATCGCGTTCTGATCAAGATTGCCTCCACCTGGGAAGGCATCAAGGCCGCTGAGCAGCTTGAGAAGGAAGGCATTCATTGCAACCTGACGTTGCTCTTCGGTCTACACCAGGCCATTGCCTGCGCTGAAGCAAACGTGACGCTAATCTCGCCGTTCGTCGGCCGCATCCTGGATTGGTACAAGAAGGACACGGGCAAGGACTACACCAGCACGGAAGATCCCGGCGTCATCTCCGTCACCAAGATATTCAACTACTACAAGAAGTTCGGCTACAAGACCCAGGTGATGGGCGCTTCGTTCCGCAACATCGGCGAGATTGAAGAGCTGGCCGGTTCCGATCTGCTGACCATCGCACCCAAGCTGCTCGACGAGTTGAACAGCAAGGAAGGCACGCTGGAAAAGAAGCTGGACGCCGACAAGGCGAAGTCCATGGACATCGAGAAGATCTCGATCGACAAGGCGACCTTCGACAAGATGCACGCAGAAGACCGCATGGCACACGACAAGCTGAAGGAAGGCATCGAAGGCTTCTCCAAGGCTCTGGAAGAGCTGGAAGCGCTGCTGGAAAAGCGTCTGAAGGAAGTAGCCGAGCCAGTGGGCGCGTAAATCCACCGTTTGAAAAAGCAATGCAAGAGGGAGCCTTCGGGCTCCCTCTTCTGTTTTGCAGAATGCTTTGTGGTGCAAGTTTCATCGGGTATGCTTTGGCTGTTCCTCAGGGCAGGTAGAGCGTGCAAGTGAATCTGAAGAAGCAGCTAATTGGTTTTCTGTTTGTGGCTTCATTGCTGGCGACTACTCAGGCGCATGGTCAGACAAGCGAGATAGAAGGTCTCTTCCACGATGTTGAAGCGCAGTCCATGGGAGCAAATGAGGCTTTCGACGAAGCTGATCCCGTGCTGGAAAGACTCAAGCAATCCAGTCGAGAGAATGTGGAGGCCGCTCTACCGGTCATAGTGCGGGCAGCCAGTAGTCCTCATGTCTCAGTGCGTCGCGTTGCGGCCACGGCCTTGATGGAGATAACGTGGCGGTCTGATGGTCGGGCATTGCTCGCACCGCAGACTGCGACGATTGCATCGCTGCTGGTTGATCCTGATTTTGGGATCCGAGGAATGACTGGCTACATACTTATGAGCCTGCGCCCGGAAGCTACCTCTCCCCTCGTGCCGCGTATGGAGGACTACCTTTCCCGAGAGGATGCGGTTTCCGCCATCGGCGGAGGGATAGCAGGAATACTGATGGAAGCTGCCCCGGATGACGCTGCGGGTATCGATGCGATTGTGCGGTACATGGGGCGCAAAGATCACACGACGCAGAGCCGGAGCGACATGTTGCAATCGATACGAGTTGCCGGAAGTCAAAATCGCGATATTGGAAGAGCAGTGGCTGCCTGGGCACAGGGACCTGATGAAGCTATCGATGTCAATGCGATCAGCACACTCTTGGGAATGGGAGATGCCGTTGTCACAGACAACCAGCAAATCCTTTCCACGATTGCAGTAGACCCAGCCCAATCCCCGCGTGTGCGTGATGCCGCAACAAAGGCGCTCTCCGGTAAGAGCGTCAAGTTTCCATAAGAATCTAAAAAAGAATCATGTCTGGCAGACTTGGAAAACTCAGAAAGAAAGAGGTGGATTCTCATATGAGAATCCACCCCTTATGTTTTGATTTGGTTTGCTACTGCGGCAGCGCGAAGGTATATAGCGTATCTGCTGCGCCGAAGACCACGTACTGCCGGCTGTTGTGTTCGAAGGTCATAGGGCCGTTGGTCAGGTTCGTTCCTGGACGTGCATGCCACAGTGATTTACCTGTCGCCGGATCAAGCGCGAAGATGTTGCCATACGCGTCGCCGCCGAAGAGCAGATGTCCAGCCGTGGTTAGCAGGCCGCTGTAGTTGCGGGTGTTGCGGCCAGTGTCTCTGCGCCAGACTTCTTTGCCGGTCTTAGGATCAAGCGCCAGCAGAATGCTGTTTTCTTCCAGCGAAATACCTGAACCGCCTTGATGATCTTCAGGCTTGCCGCTGGCATCCAGAGCGGAGTACCAGTACGACCATCCCTCTTCTGCATTCACGTAGAACAAGCCTGTTTGCAGGCTGAACGCGGGAGGAGGCCAGTTGGCGCTGCCGTTGGCCACACTGTGAAGCAGAACACCGCCGGGTGTCTCTTCCTTGGCGGGATCAGGAATCGGCTCACCCTTGGCATTGACTCCCTTGGCCCAGTTCTGTGGGACAAACGGCGTCGACACCAATGATTCGCCGGTGACGCGGTCCAGCAGGAAGTAATAGCCATTGCGGCTGGCGTGCGAGAGCAGTTTGCGCGGCTTGCCGTTGATGGTGGCGTCGAACAGGATGTTGGTTTCCACGGCGTCCCAGTCGCGGGTGTCGTGCGGGCTGGGCTGAAAGTACCACTTGATCTTGCCGGTGTCGGGATCGATGGCCAGGATGGTGCAGGTGTACAGGTTCGCGCCTTCGCGAACATTGCCCGCCAGCACCGGATGCGGATTACCCGTGCCCCAGTACATCAGGTTCAGTTCCGGATCGTACGTGCCGGTCACCCACAGCGGGCCACCACCTTGCTTCCGCGCGGCTTCGCTGGGCCATGTATCCGCGCCGGGTTCGCCTGTAGCAGGAATAGTGTTCAGCTTCCACAGTTGTTTGCCGTTGGCGGGATCCAAAGCGTACAGCGAGTGGGGAACATCGGATACGTCACCGCTGGTGCCCACAATGAGCTTGTCCTTCACCACGAGCGGCGAGACGGCAATGTAATAACCGAAGGTGACATCGCCCACTTCCTTGTCCCATGCAACTTTGCCAGTCTTCGCATCCAGGGCGATGACATGCGCGTCAGGCGTGCCGAAGTAAACCTTGCCGTTCAGGTAGGCCACACCGCGGTTGGCAATCATGTTGCCCTGCGACTTGCGCTCGTAGCTCCATAGCTTCAGGCCGGTGACGGCATCCACGGCCCATACATGGTTGGGCGAGGTGACATACAGTACGCCGTCCACAACGACCGGCGTTCCCTTGATCGCGAGTCCCTTCGTAGGCAGCGTCCATGCCAGCGTGAGGTTCTTCACGTTGGTGCTGTTGATCTGTGTCAGAGAGGAGTAGCGGCGGCCAGAGCTGTCGCCGTTGTACTGCGACCAGTCGGCGCCTACGCTGGGCAGGCTTTGCACAGCGGCAACGGGTGACGCAACAGGCTTCTTCTGCGCACCTGCGGTCAGGCACGCCAGGGCAAGAACGACGGCGCTACTTGAGCGTTTCCAGGTACGAGAAGACATCATGAATTTCCTTATCGGTGTAGGTGGGCAGCAGCGCCTTATGTCCCTTTAACGGATCGGGTACGTTCACAGTCACGTGATCGGTTTCCCACGTGTGTGACACGCCGTCGGCGGTCTGCAACGTCACGGTGAAGCCGTCGCGATGCAGGAAACGGCCTTCATACTTCTTTCCGGCAGCCGTCACAGAACCCGTCTCCGGCTTCGCCTTCGGCAACAGGATCGACTGTTCCAGCTCCGCAGGATCGCGCTTCGTCGCAATGCCTTTCAGATCCCCCGTAACGGAGTGGCAAGTGGCACATTTCGCAGCAAAGACCGCCTTACCCGCGTTGGCATCACCCACATTCAACGATCCGGCAAAGGCGCTCGCGCCAAGAGCTGACGCGCGTGTAAATGCATCGATACGCGCATGAAGAAACGCTGCAATGTCCGAAGCCTGCTCCGACGTGATCTGCGGAAACGGCGGCATGCCTTTATCCATGCGGCCTTCATGGATCACTGTGCCAATGTCCTTACCACCCGCGTCGTGGCGCACCAGCGAGGACATGGTCAGGTTCGGGCCCATGCCGCCGGTGGCGTTGGCACCGTGGCAGGCAGCGCAGTTCTGACCAAACAGCTTCTGGCCGCGGATGACATTGTCCTGTTTGAGGACGTTCTCCTTGGAGACTGGAACTTCCTGTGCCGGAAGCGTTTCCGGAAAAGAGGCAAGTAGAGCCCCAAGGACCAAAGAGGCGGAAATGAAGGGAAGGCATTTCATCTGACCCCACCTTTGTAACAAAAAGTGGTCAGACCATGCACTGCAGCTTCAGCGGCCGGATTTCTTGCTGGCCAGCGGCGGCGGATACGGGCTCTTATGTTTGCGTGGCGCAGGTGCGGGTGGGGGGAGCAAATCAATGCCTTTGCGATGTTCCTCCACAGCCTTGCCCAGAGCGAATTTCAGCGCCTCAAGGCCTTCACCAGTAACGGCGGAGATCGCATAGAAAGGCAGCTTGCGACGCTTGGCGTAAGTCTGTAGTTTCTTCAGCTTATCCGGGTTCGCGGCGTCGATCTTGGCAGCAACCACGATGACAGGCTTGTCTTCCAGATGGTGGCCGAACTCCTTGAGCTCGCCGGCGATCACCTTGAAATCTTCTACCGGGTCCGGGCGTCCACTACCGTCAGAAACATCGACAAGGTGGGCCAGAACGCTGGTGCGTTCAATGTGGCGAAGAAACTGGATACCCAGTCCCGCACCCTGGCTCGCGCCTTCGATCAGTCCGGGCATATCTGCAATGACGAACGACTGTTCGTGCGGGAAATCGCCCACCTTGACCACGCCCAGGTTCGGTTCCAGCGTGGTGAAAGCGTAATTCGCAATCTTGGGACGAGCAGCCGAAAGGCGCGAAATCAGCGTCGATTTACCCACATTCGGGTAGCCAACAAGGCCCACATCGGCGAGTAGCTTCAGTTCCAGTCGCAGATGCTTCTCTTCGCCGGGACGGCCCAGTTCGTGTTCGCGTGGAGCTTGATGGGTGCTGGTGGCAAAGTGCTGGTTGCCGCGTCCGCCACGTCCGCCGCGTGCTACGACAATCTGTTCGTCGGGGTAGCGAAAATCATGAATCAGGTCGCCGGTCTCTTCGTCGAAGACCTGCGTTCCCACCGGCACGGCCAGAAGGGTGTGTTCGCCACTGCGGCCGCTCATGTTGGAGCCTTCGCCGTGGGTGCCGCGATCTGCTTTGTGTTCCGGATTGAAGCGGAAATGGACCAGCGTGTTGTGCTTCTCGCTGGAACGCATCAGGATGTCGCCACCGTGGCCGCCGTCGCCGCCGGACGGACCGCCGCGCGGAACGAACTTTTCCCGGCGGAAGGCCATGCAGCCATTGCCGCCGTCTCCCGCCTTTATCCGGATTCTTGCCTCGTCAATAAACATCTGTGCTTCTACCAGTTTAGTGGATAGCCGCTTTCCGTGCCGAAATGGACCCCGTTTCCCACATCCGTTGCAGACGGAAGGTCTTTTTTTGTGCCTGTTAATGGGAGAAAATGGAGGCGCTGGACTACACACAGCGTCCCCCGCGCGTTCACGTCCTGTTGACAGTGATCTGCCAGACTCAGAGGGGACTTTTCGCAGAGGGCCTCAGAGTTCCACTTACGCCCCGCAAAATCATCCGAAAGACCCTGCCGGCAACCGATTCGGTGGGTACATTAACGGAACAAATCTCAGGAGACTTTTCGATGCAAACGAATCCCCTCCGCAGCCTTGCGCTTGCGGCAGTACTTATGTCTGGAACGGCGATTGGCGCATTTGCGCAGTCGGCCGTCGACGGCGCAGTAGGCGGAATTATCCATGATCCGACCGGTGCAGTCGTGCCGGGAGCACAGATCACCGTCACCAACAATGGCACTTCAGCCGCCCAGACTGTCAAGGCCGATGATCAGGGCTACTTCCGCGCAATCCATCTTCAGCCCGGAACCTACACCGTGGAAGTCACCTCCACAGGCTTCGGCGCATACAAGTCCACAGCCGTCGTTGTGCAGGTTGGTTTGCTGACCAACGTGGATGCAAGCCTTGCCGCTGCGGGCACAAGCACTGAAGTCACCGTAACCTCCGAAGTTCCGGCCATCAACACCACCTCGCCCGACTTCAACAGCGTCATCGAACAGCACGTTCTGCAGAACCTGCCGGTCAACAACTACCGCTGGTCCAGCTACGCTGCCCTCACGCCGGGCGTCGTGTCGAACTCCGACGGTTTCGGCCTGTTGAGCTTCCGTGGCCAGAGCGTACTGCAGAACAACATCACCATTGACGGTGCAGACGACAACCAGGCCTTCTTCGCAGAAGAGCGCGGTCGTACACGTGCTGGATACTCCACGGCGCAGAGCGCAGTGCAGGAGTTCCAGGTGAACACCTCGAACTACACGGTGGAATACGGTCGCGCAGTGGGTGGCGTTGTGAACTCCGTGACCAAGAGCGGTACAAACCAGTTCCACGGCGAACTCTACTTCCGCGATCGTGACGCAGGCTGGGGTTCCAAGTCGCCGACCACGCAGCTTACCACCGTTACTTCCTCTGGCCCTGTCACGAACGTGATCAAGCCGAAGGATTGGCGCAAGCAGTTTGGTGGCGCGGTCAGCGGTCCCATCATCAAGGACAAGCTGTTCTTCCTGCTTGCCATTGATAAGTTCAAGCGCAACTTCCCCGGAACGGGCGTTGCCAGCAGCCCGGCTACCTTCTTTGCTGCTCCGGACGCAACCCTGCCCAACGGCAAGACCTGCGGTGTCACCAGCGGAACGGCTGCGCCCAGCGCGGCAGATGCCAGCAATTGCACCCTGGCGTTGAACTACCTTGGCAACTACAACCAGTACGCCAATGCAGTCCCGCTGTACAACAGCGGTCTCACGGCGCTGAACACCATGCTCGGCGCTGTGCCCCGTACTGGCGATCAGAACATCTTCTTCCCGAAGATTGACTGGCAGATCAACGGTCGTAACCACGCCACCTTTGAAGTCAACCGCCTGAACTGGGCATCGCCCGCCGGCATTCAGACGCAGGCTACGAATACCTACGGCACGCGCTCGTTCGGTGATGACTTCGTGAAGCTCACCTTTGGCGTGGCCAAGCTGGACACCACCATCACCAACAACCTCGTCAACGAAGTGCGTTACCAGTACGGCCGCGACTTCGAGTATGAGTTTGCCCAGACTCCGGCTACCAGCTACGAGCAGAACTACATCAACCGTGCTCGTGGCGGCTCCTATACCAACCCGTTTGGCCTACCCCCGAACGTCAGCATCACCAACGGTTTCAACTTTGGTACGCAGACCTTCCTGCAGCGCCAGCGTTATCCCGATGAGCGCCGTTGGCAGGTGGCTGACACCGCAAACTGGACGCACGGTTCGCACAACGTGAAGTTCGGTATGGACTATCTGCACACCTACGACCTGAGCCAGAATCTGCGCAGCCAGTTCGGCAGCTACAGCTACTCCACCGTGGGCCAGTACCTCGGCGACTGGTACAACGGTCAGAGCACCGACCCCACCGTTTACAACAAGGCGAAGAACTACTCGTCCTTCCAGCAGGCCTTCGGTCCCACGGCATTCGACTTCGTCACGCACGACATCGGTATCTTCGCGCAGGATGAGTGGAAGGCTACCCCGAACCTCAGCATCACCTATGGCCTTCGTTACGAGCTGCAGCTCTTCCCGCAGCCTTATGCAGGTTTGCCTGTAACAGGTGGAAGCTTCGGTACCAACGCCATCGCCCAGACCGGTGCAATGCCGTCGGATAAGAACAACATTGCTCCGCGCGTCGGCTTTGCGTGGGATCCGTTCGGTGATGGCAAGACCAGTGTGCGCGGTGGATTCGGCCTCTTCTATGGCCGCACCATCAACTCCACCATCTACAGCGCGCTGACCTCCACCGGCAACGCAACGCAGGTGAATGGTGTGCCGGTTTCGCAGCTTACCTTCAACTACACGTCCACGCAGAGCGGTGCACCGTCTTACCCGGCAGTCATCTCCAGCGTAGGTTCGGCGGGTGCGGCTCCTGCCTCCACGTACTTCGCAAAGGGCTTCCAGAACCCCTACACGGAGCAGTTTGACCTCTCCATCCAGCGCTCCATTGGTTGGAGAACGACCATCGGCGCCAGCTACATTGGTGCACTTGGTCGCGAGATGCCGAACTTCGTGGATGCCAACCTGCCCACGCCGACAACGACTGTGACCTACACAGTTGCGGACACCACCGGCAAGGGGCCCCTGCCGAACGGCACGAAGGTCAGCACACGCTTCTATGCCAAGGGTGCTACGGGCACTGTGGCAGCGGGCGTGAATGGTCCTAATGCCTACGCAAGCAGCCAGCGTCCCAACCCTGTGTTCGGCGCGGTAACGGCGATTGTCAGCAATGCCAGCTCCAGCTATCACGGTGTGATTCTGGAAGCGAAGCACCAGCTCACAAACGGCCTGTCGTTCGATGTGAACTACACCTACTCCCACGCGTTGGATAACGGCGTGAACAGCACCACGTTCACCAGCGCCAATGCCTACACGGATCCGCTGAACCCCGCGGCTGACTACGGCAACTCGGATAACAACGTGCCTCAGCGTCTGGTGATGTACGCCGTTTACCAAACGCCGAAGTTCGTCCACGGTCCTCTTGGTCTGATCACGAACGCATGGGAAATCTCTCCCAGCTTCGCAGCACAGAGCGGTCTGCCGTACTCGCTGGCAAGCAGCGGTACCCCGACCACAGCGCTGGGCGACAACGGTGCTTCGTTGTCGGCTATCGGTGGTGGTATCAACGGCTCCAACGGCGCATTCCGTATCGCGAACATTGGCCGCAATACCTACAAGCTGCCCCGCACCATGGTGGCTGACCTTCGCCTCAGCAAGCGTTTCGTGATCCGCGAAGGTATGGATGTGGAGCTGCTGGGTGAGAGCTTCAACATTGCGAACCACTACAACATCACCGGCGTAACCACGACCGGCTACACCATCGCCACCAGTGCAACGGCCAACACGCTGACCTACAGCTCGGCATTCGGCACGCGCACCTCGGTGAACAGCAACCTGGCTTACAGCCCGCGTCAGATCCAGTTGGGAGCGAAGTTCCACTTCTAACTCTGGAATCCTTGTATGCGAAGGGCGACGGTCTTCACCGTCGCCCTTTTTCTTTGCAGACGATTTTGCGTTTTCGCGCAGGAAACGCTACGCTGCGGAAATCCGAATTTTGTTACGCCTAGAAGTTCTCCAGACAACATAGGGAGGGCTTCAGCAGCAGTGCCTTTGTTCTCGCAGTGGTGTGTTCCGAAGAAGTCAGCCGCAGGCTTCAGCGTGCGGTTGCGGAGTGCTGTTTCGCTTGCCTGGGTTGTCTCGTATCGCCGTTCTTCTCTATCCACGCCGAACGTTCACCGCGTTGCTGCTGAGTGTTGCCGCTGTGCCCGCTGTCATGGCGCAGGATGCATCGACTGGCGCACTGAATGGCGTTGTCCGAGATCCCTCCGGCGCTGTGCTTTCGGCCGCCACACTGACACTGCGTGATGTGCAAACGGGCCAACAGCGTACGTTGCAATCGGATCGTCTGGGCGAGTTTTACTTTCCATCGCTCACAGCCGGAACTTACGTGCTTTCCGCTACGGCCACAGGCTTCACTCCTCTACAGGTGAATGCTGTGAGTGTCGCTGTTGGCAAGACAACACGCCTGATGCCGCAAATGCAGATTGGCGGAGTACGTCAGGAAGTGGAAGTCACCGCATCTCCCACTGTGGAGTTTGATTCTCCGTTGAATGCGAACCTGTCGCCGCAGCAGTTGCAGATGCTACCGCTGGATGGGCGCAGATTCCAATCACTTGCAGTGCTTACTCCACTGGTCGCTGCGGAAGACGCAAATGCAGTATTGAATCCCGCAGAAGAGAGCGCGCCGCAAGCTGTCGGCGATACCGATAACGCGCGGTTGTCCATCCGCGCGCAGGACCCAGCGCTGAACCGCTTCACGCTTGACGGCGAGGATCATACGCGACAGTTTGATATGCAGCCGCGTGGCGGCGGCGCTCTGCCCTTTGCCATTACGCAAGAGGCCGTGCAGGAGTTTGGCGTGCGAGCCGTGGCCGATGCCGATTCGTCGCAACCTCACGGCGCGGGCGGAGCTCTGCGGACCATCACACGTCGCGGCGGCGAAGATGTCCACGGCTCGGCGTTCTTTCTGATTCGTAACAGCGCGGGAAACGCCACGAATCCCTTCAGCACGACGACGCGTTACAACAACGGATCGCCCACGACGACACTGGTAAAGCCTCGCGATCAACGTGAACAGTTCGGTGGTTCTATTGGTGGCAGACTCGGTCTGCACAGTACATATGGCTTTGTCGCGGTGGATGGCCAACGTAGGAGTTTTCCTGCAATCTCCAGCCCGTCAGACAGTGCGTTTTACTCGCTTAAAGCAGTTCAGCGTGCTTTGCTGGCGAATCGCGGCGTCAGCACCACCGCAATTGCGAAAGGGCTGGCATACATCGACAGCCTGAGCGGCACGCTGGATCGCCATGCGAATGAGGTGTCGCTCTTTCCGCGGCTGGATTGGGACACGGCGCGCAGCAACACCTCTGCGCAATGGAATCGTGTGCGATTCGACTCCGCGGCGGGGCAGAATGCTCTGCCTGTGGTGGCGCGCGGACGCGGCAGCATTGGCAGCGCTCGTACGGAAGGCGATGACGTGCTGTTACACACGACGGCCATGTTGCATCGGCGATGGAGCCTGGATGCACGCATCGGCTACAGCCGCGACGTGACCTACGCTGAATCACCAACGCCATTGCCACAGGAGCCGCACACGGGTCCGGGCGGTAGCGCTCCGCAGGTGGATCTGTCCGATGCATTCTCGTTCGGCAGCGCGCCTATCACCGGGCTGCGCAGGCTTCCCGATGAACGCAACGTCGAGGCAGGAATCACATTGCAATTCCACGGACGCGCGCACCAGGTGAGTGTGGGCACATCGCTCATCGCAACGGACGAGCGCATTGCCGGAAGCGAAGCCAACAATGGACGTTATCTCTATGCCAACTCCACCGCAGCGGGGCATGCAGGTTCGTTGGTGGACTTCCTCACGGATTACACCTACAACTCTGCCAGCTATCCGAATGGCGGGTGCCCGTCCATCTACTCGCAGCCGCATTACTTCTGCTTCTCCAGCTTCACGCAAACGTTCGGAAGCATCCCGGAGGCTCGTTTCCATACAGCCGAATGGAGCGCGTTTGTTTCGGATCGCTGGCGCGTGACGCCGCGACTTCACATCAACGCAGGTGCACGTTACGAGTGGGATCGGCTGCCGCCACCACAGCATCCGAATGCCAGCATTGACGCGGTCTTTGGCGGCTTCGCAGCGACCCAGACAATGCCCTCAGACACAAATGATCTAGCGCCATTCGGGGGCATTTCGTATGCACCAACGAGCGGGACGGTGGTGCGAGTGGGATACGGTTTTCAATTCTCAAGTATCCCCGGTACTACGATTCAACGAGCACTTGCGAACACCGCACAAACCGCGAGCCAGACGCAGCTTCGCATTACACCGCGCACCATCATCGATCCTGCGTGCGCTTCGTACGGAACGAACTTTGGCTATCCCGCCACGTACACCTGCGCACCGTTTGGACCGCTGGCCGCCACAGGCGCTGCATGGGCCTTTTCACGTTCGTTTCAGATGCCAACAGCGCAGACCGCTGAATTGTCGGTTTCTCAGCAGATTGCGACTCGAACGCACATTTCAGGCAGCTACGTTCTTGCCATGAGTCGTGAACTGACAGACACCGTTGATCTCAACATCGCGCCATCCACTTCCAACATCGCATTCCGTATCGTGCGCAACGGCGGCGAAGCGGGCGCAAGCGGCGGCGATGTATTTCATGTGCCGCTGTACACCGCACGCAAAACATCCGCGTTTGGCCCAGTGACGGCCATCCTTTCGGATGGCAACGGAACGTATCACGCCATGGCGTTGTCACTGGAGCATCAAACGCCACGCTCCCTTACGCTTCGTGCTTCGTGGACGTACAGTAAATCGCTCGACACCGTACGCACTGGTCCCACGGCGAGCAACGAGAACGCGCACTTCGATCCGTACAGTCCGCTTTACGATCGCGCGCCATCAAATTTCGATCACCGGCACCGCGTAACAATGCTGGCAGTGTGGCAACCGCATGCAGAGATGGCAAATGCTTTTCTTCGCGCGGTTGGCAATGGATGGTCGCTTTCCCCGGTACTGCTGTTTCAAAGCGGACGACCCTACAGCTATAACCTTTCCGGCGGTTCGTCCTTGCCGGGTGGCCGTGAGAGTCTGAACAACTCCGGCGGCGCGAATTACCTGCCCAGCGTGGGGCGCAATTCGTTGCGTCTCCCCTGGACTGAGAACGTCGATGTGAGTCTGTCGCGTGCCTTTGCGATAAAGCGTGATCGCGTCCGCCTGCGACTGATGATGCAGGCCTATAACCTGCTAAATCATGTGAACGTGACCACTGTGGAACAGCGCGCATTTCTTGTAGGTTCGGCAGGTGCAGATGGTGTCGTACCGCTTACCTTTCAAGACGCTGCAACGATCACCACAGAGGGAGTGACCGGAAAGCCCTTTGGCATGGCAAGTCAGTCGGCAAACTCGCCCACACGCGAACGACGTCTGCAGGCTGGCCTACGTTTTGAGTGGTAGAGCTCAATAGTGAAAGCCCGTCAACCTGAACGAAGCATGTCGCTTCACGCAGGTTGACGGGCCACCGATTGAATCAGCTTGAAACTACTTCGAGAACCGAAGCAGCAACATCTGGTGGCGTTTCAGCGAGTACTTGTAGTCGTCCTTGATCGCGCCAAGGTCCTTTGCATTCCAGATATCGTGTGCCTTCATGCCTGGCTTCACGCCTGCTTCCTTCAGGTGGAGACCAACGCCGCGCACAAAGTTCTCATCTTCACCGAAGTTGATGACAGCCAGAGCCACACCGCCGTCAGCCAGCGGACGCGACCAGATTTCGATTGGTCCTTCCTGGTAGACACGCTCTGCCTGCTTGCCCAGCTTGTCCTGATCAATGGCCACGACTTCGCGGTTTGTCAGGATGCCAGTGACTTCCGGGGTCAACTGCGTCAGGTTGTTGCCTGCCAGCAGCGGCGCGGCCAGCATGGCCCACATGCCCATGTGTGCACGGTTCTCATTCGGCGACAGCTTGCCGTTGCCCACTTCCAGCATGTCGGGATCGTTCCAATGGCCGGGGCCAGCGTACTTGCCGAGTCCAATCTGTGTCTTCCCAATGAGCGCGATGGAGGCCCAGTTCGCCTGCACGTCACCCGTTGTGCGCCACAGGTTTGCACCCACGGACGGTCCCCACTGCCATACGGAATCAAAGCCATATTGGCACAGGCTGTACACGATGGGGCGTCCTGTCTTCAGCAGCGCCTGGTGCATTTTCTCGTAGGCGTCGTGCATCATCTGGTTCTGCTTCAGCTGGTCATCCGGAGCCTTGCTTTTCATCTCCTTGCCGAACCCGCAGAGGTCGTACTTGAGGTAGTCGATACCCCACGAGGCATACAGGTCGGCGTCCTGCTGCTCATGGCCCAGGCTGCCTTCGTACTTCGCGCAGGTCTGGTCGCCGGGGCTGCTGTAGATGCCCAGCTTCAGGCCCTTGCTGTGTACATAGTCGGCCAGCGCCTTCATGTCCGGGAACTTCTCGTTGGTGTGCAGCACGCCGCTCGCGTCGCGCTTGCCTTCCCACGTATCGTCAATGTTCACGTACACATAGCCCGCATCGCGCATGCCGCTGGAGACGATGAGATCCGCTGCGGCCTTCACGTCGTCCTGCGTTACTTTTCCAGCGAACCAGTTCCACGAGTTCCATCCCATGGGCGGTGTGGGCGCCAGCGTGGTCTGTGCTGCGGGTTTGGTCTGCGCCACGGCAGACAGAGAAAGTGCAGAAGCAAGCAGGGCAAAGGCAATACGTCGCATAGAATTTTTTTGAGACCTCAGAATCAGGTGGTCGAACTGCGCAGAAAAGCATACATCGGTTTGCATTACAGAATCCCCAAGCTATGCTGCGGAGAGAGGTTTAGCGTTTGACATCTGCAATGTTTACGTATGCACCAGGCCGTGTAAATCTGCTGGGCGAACACACCGATTACACCGGCGGGCTAGTGTTACCCATGGCGATCCCCTTCGCAACGAAGGCCACCGTGACTGCTGCCGCAGACGGCTACGTGTTTACTTCGACAGCGTTCCCCGGAGAGCACGCCAGTTCGCGCGATGAGAAGGCCACCGGCGCATGGAGCGACTATCCGGCAGGCGTGTTGCATGAGCTGTGGGCGCTGGGCATCGAAGTGCCGCCGTTCCGCATGGAGCTGGATGGAAACGTGCCGCTGGGTGCGGGGCTCAGTTCCTCCGCGTCAATTGAAGTGGCTACTGCTGTGGCACTGTTGCGTCACGCAGGCGCAATGCTTGAGGCAAAGGAGATTGCTCTGCTGTGCCAGCGTGCAGAGAACAACTTTGTCGGTTCGCCCTGCGGCATCATGGATCAGTTTGTTGTGACAGCCGCAACAGAAGGACACGCGCTGTTGCTGAACACGCGCACGCTCACCTACGAGTTGTTGCCGATGAACACCGGTTTCCTGGCGCAGTGCAGCATCGTGATTGCCAACAGCATGGTGCGGCACTCTGTCGCCACGGGCGATTATGGTGTGCGACGCCGCGAGTTGGAAGAAGGTCAGGCTGTCATCCGTGCGCGCTTCCCGGAAGCAGAAGACCTTGGGCGCGCAACGACAGAGCAGTTGGAGTTCGTACGTGCCAGCCTGAGCGACGACGTGTACAAGCGTTGTAAGCACGTCATCACAGAAAATGCGCGTGTGCGTCAGGCGGAGGTCGCCATGAAGGCAGGCGACGCTGTGAAACTGGGCGAGTTGATGAATGGCTCCCACGCCAGCCAGCGCGACGACTTTGAAGACAGCGTCCCCGAGATTGATTTCCTTGCAGCCACAGCGGTCACGCTGCCGGGCTGCTACGGCGCACGTCTCACCGGCGGCGGCTTTGGTGGATGCACCGTGAGCCTCGTCGCATCGGACGACGTTCCCCAATTCACGGCGCAGCTTGCCGTGGCGTACAAAGGCCACTTCAACATCGAAGCTGAAATCTACGTCTGCACACCGGCGGATGGCGCGCTGGCGCAACTGGAGCGTGCGTAATGAATTCGTTGTTGCTGACCACACCGCATCGTCGTTGGAATCCGCTCCGTGGGGAGTGGGTGCTCGTATCGCCGCATCGCACGCAGCGTCCGTGGCAAGGCCAGACGGAAGACGCTGCTATCCCGCAGGCGTCGCAGTACGATCCGTCGTGCTATCTGTGCCCCGGCAATCCGCGCGCTGGCGGCGAGCAGACACCGCATTACACCGGCACCTACGTTTTCACCAATGATTACGCGGCTTTGAAGCCTGACGCTGAGACCATCACGGAAGACGATGGCCTGCTGCATGCTGAAACGGAGCGAGGCATCTGTCGCGTGTTGTGCTTCAGTCCGCGACATGACCTTACGCTGGCAACGATGGATGTGCCGTCGATCCGCGGCGTGGTGGATGTGTGGGCTGCGCAGGAAGCAGAACTGGCGGCAAATCCGGGCATTCGCTACGTGCAAATCTTTGAAAATCGAGGCGCCATGATGGGTGCAAGCAATCCGCATCCACACGGCCAGATCTGGGCCACCGAACATATTCCCAACGAACCCGCCACGGAGCTGCGCACGCAAAAGGAATACTTCGCGAAGCACGGCGAAACCATGTTGCATGCCTATCTGCAGAAGGAACTGGAGAAAGGCGAACGCGTGGTCGCGCAGAATGACACATGGGTTGTAGTGATTCCATTCTGGGCAGTGTGGCCATTTGAAACCCTGGTGTTGCCGCGTGATCCTGTTGCCTCCATGCGAGCGCTGAGTGAGGCCCAACGCAATGGCCTCGCGGACATCCTCAAGACGCTCACCGCTGGCTACAACCGGGTCTTCGATGCGCCGTTCCCATATTCCATGGGCTTTCATCCCGCCCCATGCGATGGCGAAGAGCATCCGGAATGGCAGTTGCATGCGCATTTCTATCCGCCGTTGCTGCGCTCGGCCACGGTGCGCAAGTTCATGGTGGGATTTGAACTGCTGGGATCGCCGCAGCGCGACATCACACCGGAAAGCGCCGCAGCCACGCTGCGTAATGTAATGCGCTAAACCGCCGCAATGGAGGACAATGGGAGTGCCATGAGCACTCTCAATCCATTTCGCCTGCATCCGTCTTTCTCCGAACGCACATGGGGTCGCCGCGACCTGAAGCCTTGGTATCCCGACTGGGCTGAGCGCGATGCCAAGTACAAGGATCCGATCGGTGAAGCCTGGTTGACCGGGCCGCAGTCCCTCGTGAATGACGGCGATTACGCGGGCGAAACGCTTGCGTCACTGGCAGGGAAAGAGCCGGTCAGGTTGCTGGGAACGTTGGCGAAGGAAAAAGAATTTCCTCTGCTCATGAAGCTTCTGTTCCCGAATGACAAACTTTCCGTACAGGTGCACCCAAACGACGAAGAGGCTGCTGCCCTAAACATTGGTCGCGGCAAAACGGAGTGCTGGTACATCCTCGAAGCCGAACCGGGCGCCTCTGTAGCCTGTGGATTAAAGCAGGGTACGACGCTGGACGGACTGCGCGATGCCATCGCGAACGGCACTGCAGAAGAGTTACTGGAACACATCCCTGTGGCCGCTGGCGACATGGTGTTTGTGGACGCGGGAACGGTCCACGCCATTGGACCGGGCGTGACCATCCTCGAAACGCAGCAGACCTCTGACACCACGTATCGCCTGTACGACTACGGTCGTCCGCGCGAACTGCACGTCGACAAGGGATTGGCTGTGAGCAAGGTGACTACACGTGCGGGTAAGGTTGAGGCGAAACCCATCACCGTAGAAGGACGCGAAGGCAAACGGTTGATCCAGGAAAAGTACTTCACCGTGGATAGCTTCACGCTGAAGATTGGCGACACCATCGAGTTTGAGAATCCCGGCGACAAGCCCTATTGCCTGACGGCCATCGGTGGCGACGCTCAGGTGATTGTGGTCGGCGAAGCCCTGACGGAGCTTCCTGCCAGCACTTCCGTGATTGTGCCTGCGGATGTGGCTCGCGTGTTGGTGCGGGCTGATAGTGCGCTGGAATTGGTGCGCGCCACCCCGTAAGTCGCGTGCTCAGGAAGCCGTGTTTGCCGGCGCTGCAGCGCGACCAAGGAAAAGCAATACAAGAAGGAGCAGCGTCGCCAGCACAAGAATGCCGGCGCTGCTCATCAGCACCAGATGTTCTGTGAGCAGCAGACATCCCGCCGACCACAGCGCAATGGCCCAGCCAAACGTGCGGAAGTGCGACGAGTGAAATACTCCAGCCAACGGCAGTAGGTGCAGTCCCAGGATGATGCCGAATGCAGCCGGAAAATACGGCAGCAGATGCAGCACCGCCAGGATGCTGAACGCCGTTAGCTCGGCCACGCCGCCAATGATGTACACGGCGGCAAGCATCTTGCGGCGGCGCAAGCCGTGGAGGTCGGGTGTTGGCTCGTCGATCATCGGGTTCAAGCTCACACTATCATTTCGTTCGCGCACGTCATCAGTTCCAGCGCGGATCGCGGGTGATTTCCACGAAGTCCAACGCACCGGTGCTGTGAATTTCAATGCGGTCGCCCAGTTTCAGGCGGACACCGTTGCGAACAAATCGTTCGGCAGAGACACCACCCGGTTGCGCGCCGCGCACAGCCGATGTCCATGTATCCACAACCGCGCCGTTAATGCGCAGCACGAATCGCTGCGGCGCTTGCGGCGCGTCGAAGTAGCCCACTTCAATGCGATAGACATTCTCTTCGCCGCGAAACTCGGTGCTGGCTGAGCAGTCAGACAGGGAGCAGGCAATGTAGGCACCCCCGGAGGAGCCTTCTTTATCTTCGGTGAAGACTGTGTGATAGCCCTTCAATGTCATCGTTTCCGCTTCAATGCGGCCAGCGTGCTTGCCCGCGAAGCCCAGCGTGTCGGGCTGGCCGGTCACGCGGAGTAGCCAGTCGACAACCGCTTCGCGCCATATCTCCGCGCGGCGGGCATTGTCCTGCAATAGCAGATGCGTGGGCGTCCACCGCTCCGGTTCTACAAGCTCGCGGGTTTCATCCCACGCGTCGTCGGCATTGGCTGCGGCGGATGCGCCGGTGAATGCGGCGTCGTACACCTCCTGCGTCACGGTCTGGCCGTCGCGGACACGGAAACTAAGCGGCACACGATGCAGCAGCAGCAGCCATTCCGGTGGCGTTGCGGCAGGATTTTCATATTCCCTGCGGAAGGCTTCCGGGAATTCGGCAGATTGCAGTCTCGCTGCGCCAATGCTGTGGTGGTCTGCTAGCGTATGCCCCGCTTCTGACGTCATGGGATCGGGTCCATGTTCTGTACCAAGACGCGGCAGCCCCAACGGCGATGTAATGCCGGCATAGCTGGCTTCGCTGTCGAGGACGATCTTCTTGGCCACATCAAAGATGCGGGCATCGTCGCCCCACGTCTGACGAGCCCACTGATCAATGATGCTGTCGCGCGATTCTTCAGGGTTCCATGCAAACCGCCCAAAGGCATACAGGCTGGCCTGCAGCAATGGCTGGTCCAGCATAGGCAGAACAGCTCCTTGCGAAATCGTCCCCAGCGCCCCGGTAAGGCTGTTGGCCACCGGAGTTCGCAGAGTCATTTGCCAGGCACGCAACGGGGTCACAGGTTGGCGCACACCTCCGGGGAGCAAAAGGAAACGCGCCGCACGCTGTTCCTTCCCGGCGCTCTCCGGGGCAAGCCCGCTCATGGGCGCGTCGGCGAAGCTGCTGTCCTGAAGATGAAGGTTGCGTTCGGCTTCCAGGTCCGCAGCGCTGGACCAGACGCGGATTCCGTACGGACGAAAGATCCGCGCAGCCTCTGCCTTCTGCTGCGCATTGCAGTTCAGGACGAGGCCGTTGATGCCAACCGAGGCAAGAAGGCGTCCATACTGACGCAGCACGCTGTCCTCTGGCATCGTGCCTTCCATCTGGATCGCTCGAAGCGGAAAGCGCGGCGACTCAGCGATTTCGTTGGGAAGCTGGCGGTCTTCTGTGACCATGGCGGCGAAACGGAAGGCTGCATACAGCTCCGCGCGTGGCGATCCGCCCTCCAACACCCACCATTGCCGTATGCCGTTACGCAGATGCACGATGCGGAAACCCTCTTCCGGCACGGGCTTGTCCACCCAACCGGGTGCAATGCGTGCCAAACCAGAGCGACGCAGTGCTTCGGGGGTGCCAAGAATGATGGCATCATTGCGCGGGTCAATGCGATGCAGCAGGACATCCGTCCCGGCAACCATGTGCCCGAGACCACGATCCAGTTCCTCCGCGGCAGCTTCTTCTTCCGGTGCAGGACGGCCATTAGCGTCGCCCAGAAGCGCCACAGCGTGGGGCATGTCGTGATAGCGCGGTGGGTCGGGCGGAATCACATAACGCAGCCAGCCTACGGCAGAGGGCGCAGGCGTCTGAGCCACGGAAACGACTGCAAACGACAGGCCTGCAAGCGTTCCAAGTGCCAGTCTTTGCAGCGTTCGCAACATTCCCCCATTTGGACTCCGCCCAGACCATTTTGGTGGGTCCAGGGACGAGTATCCGAAGCACAGTTGATGATAGCGAGTCTGGGCGAGATTGTGCTCTTAGCGTGTTTCGCTGGTCACAGGAACGCGAGACGCACTGGCGTCGATGCGGATCACGCGCATCCCCGCCGCTTCCGCAGCCTCTACCCCTTCGCGGGAATCCTCGAAGACAAGGCAGTCCTGCGGTTCCACCTGCATGCGGCGGGCTGCTTCAAGAAAGAGATCCGGAGCGGGTTTGCCCTTGGCCACATCCTCACCTGAAACGATCCATCCAAAGACCCCATCCATGCCCACAGCGCGCAGGGTGGCTTCAATGTTGGCGCGTTGATTATTGGAAGCGACGGCCATGGGAACTTTGCCCTGAAACTGCAGAGCCACGTCACACACCGAAACAATGCGTTCCAGCAGATGCAGGCTTTTTGCGTAATTCGCTACCCACTGCTTCAGAATGTCCGCATGTGGCGCGGGAATGGGGCCGTAGGTCTTTTCAATGGCGAGCAGCACCTGCGGCGGTGTGGTGCCGTATAGGGTCCGAGCCCATTCTGCCGTGGGCAAAATGCCCATGGGGCCCAGCGTGGCCCGCAGCGCGGCAATGTGCGCGGGCAGCGTCTCCACCAGTGTTCCGTCGCAATCGAAGATCAGGGCTCGGAAGCTGGCAGGGTCAAGGTGGAATTCCATGCAGGCATCCTATCAACCCCGCATGACATGCAAGCGAGCAGAAGAGAACCTGCAATCACCGGGAATCGAACAGCGCACAACCAGTGGAAACACGGTTGACATGGTTACGTCGAGGGGCTTACGCTCTCGGAACTGAGACGTCTCATATCCGCCGCAGCGCCGCAGACGAGCGCCGCCTTGCGCACAGGCTGTACCTACAGAACACTTTTTCCTCGAGGATCGACCATGGCAGTGGAACGCAGCACAGTCCAGCAGGCAGTAGAAGCTGGCAAAGGTATTTTGAAGCTTGCCCCTTCGTGGGTTCCCCGCTCGTTCATGATTCCCGGACGACGGCTGAAGCTCCATCCTGATGACATTTACGCATTCGGCGGCCATCGCGGCGGCATTAATGAGCGTTGGTTCTCTTCCACCACCAAGGCCGCCAACGGCCCGGACACCACAGAGTTTGAAGGACTTTCCTTTGTGGTGACCAAGGACGGCAGCAAGTTCCTGTTGAAGGACGCCGTAGAAGTTGCAGGCGGACTGCTGCTGGGCGACGACGTTTTCAAGCGCGAAGGCGGATGGAACCTGCTCTGCAAGTTCTTCGATAACGAGGGCCCCATTCCGCACCACATGCACCAGAATGAGGAGCATGCCAGCGCGGTTGGCTTTAAGGGAAAGCCTGAGGCGTATTACTTCCCGCCACAGTACAACCAGACCTTTAACAATTTCCCTTTCACCTTCATGGGCCTGGAACCGGGCACCACGAAGGACCAGATCCGCGACTGCCTGAAGAAGTGGCAGCAGGGCGACAACGGCATCACATTCCTATCGCGCGCCTATCGTCTGGAGCCGGGTGCCGGATGGCAGATTGATCCGGGCATTCTGCACGCTCCGGGTTCGCTCTGCACCTACGAGCCGCAGGTGAACTCCGACGTCTTCGGCATGTTCCAGAGCGAAGTGGAAGGCCGCATCGTTCCGTGGGATCTGCTCGTGAAGGATGTTCCTGAAGACAAGAAGCAGGACATCGAATACATCATCAGCATGCTGGATTGGGACGCCAACACCGACCCCAACTTCGGCGCGAACAAGAAGGTCTTCCCCAAGGTGCAACGCGAGGAAGCAGGCAAGTTTGTGGAGAAGTGGGTGGTGTACGGCACCAAGTTCTACTCGGCAAAGGAATTGACCATTCTGCCGGGTGCGACCGTGACGATCACCGATCCGGAGGCGTATGGTCTCATCGTGACGCAGGGCTACGGCGACTTTGGCGGTACGCCGGTCAGCACGCCGTCGCAGATTCGCTTTGGCGATCTGACAGAAGACGAACTCTTCGTCACCGCTCCGGCCGCGCGCAAGGGCGTGACCATCACAAATGCAAGCGGCACCGATCCGCTGGTGATCTTGAAGCACTTCGGACCGGGCAACCCCGATGCTGCGGACTTGATCCGCGACTTCGGGCCGTCAAGCTGGAAGAAGTAAGTACATTTCGCGTAGAGTGGGCCGGCTAAATCAAGCGGCCCATCTTTACGCCGCAAAATGCTCGAACGAGGGACTGTCATGTCAGCAACACACAGCAAACCGCGCCTGCACAACGCCATGTGGCCCGGAATCGTTGGTAAAGGACCAGATTCCACCGAGCCATTTATTGATCTTGACACTATGCTGGACCTGACCGCGCAAGCTGAAGTGAACGGCCAGAAATTTGATGGTGTGGACCTGTTCATGTCCGCACCGCACACGTCGATTGACTCTACCGATGACGACCTGAAGGTGCTCGCGAACAAGCTGCAATCCCGCGGTCTAGTCTGCGGATCGTTTGTTGCTCCGGTGTGGGCGCCCACGGGCGGCGGCTCCGCGATGGGCAATGAGATGGAAGTTCGCAAGTTCCTGGAGCAGGTCCGCAAGGCGTGCGTGATCGGCCGCAAGATGACCGCGCTCGGCGTGCGTCCCAGCGGCGTCATCCGTATCGATTCCGCCACTGGGACCGGCGATTGGTACAAGGACCCGAAGGGCAATACGGACAAGATCGCCAAGACCTTTTGTGAGGCTGCAAACATTGCAGAAGCAGAAGGTCAGCGTCTGGCCGCAGAAGGTGAAATCTGCTGGGCAGGCATGCACGGTTGGGATCACATGCTGCGTCTGCTTGAGAAAGTAAATAAGCCGAAGACGGTGGGCTTCCAGGCAGACATGGCCCACACCATGCTGTACACGCTTGGCTATAACTCGCCAGAGAGCCGCATCGTGGCCGAGGGTTGCGCCACTCCTGAAGAGATCATGACTGCGTTGAAGAAGGTCACGAAGGCGCTACGTCCGTGGACGTTTGACTTCCACGTTGCGCAGAACGACGGCACCGTGAAGGGTCAGGGCTCACACGACAAAACCGGACGCCACTGCGCTCCAGATGATCCGAATGGATTGATGGACATTGTGAAGGTGGCAGGGCTGTGGATGCGCGACGACAACGGTGTCCCTACGCGCGCGTTCGAGCACATTTGCTGGGATGGGTGCATGTTCCCGAACGATGTCATGACCGACCCTCAGACGTGGAACAAGGTGTTGAAGGTAATGATCGACGTGCGCGATGCGCATGGTTGGAACTAACGATTCAAAGCGCCTCATGTGCATGGGGCGCTTTCATTTTCGGAGAAGACAGTGAGCAAGAAGACACTCAACATTGGCCTGGTGGGTTATGGCTTTATGGGCCGCACGCACTCCAACGCGTTTCGCCAGGCGCCGAAGTTTTTCGATCTGCCGTATGAGCCGGTGCTCAAAGCGGTGTCCGCGCGCAATCCGGATCGCGTGAAAAAGTTTGCGGATAACTGGGGATGGCAGTCCGTTGAAAGCGATTGGAAGAAGCTCGTCGAGCGCGACGACATCGACCTGATCGATATCGCCAGCCCGAACGACACACATGCAGAGATTGCCATTGCAGCCGCAAAGGCAGGCAAGATCGTTATGTGCGAGAAGCCACTGGGCCGCACCGCAGAAGAAGCGAAGACCATGGTCAAAGCCGTGGAAGATGCAGGCGTGGCAAACATGGTCTGGTACAACTATCGCCGCGTACCCGCCGTCGTGATGTTGAAGGACCTGCTGGATGAAGGCCGCTTCGGTCGCATCTTTCATTACCGCACGCAGTTCCTGCAGGACTGGACCATCTCACAAGACTTGCCAATGGGCGGCGAAGGTCTGTGGCGTCTGGATGCCTCTGTCTCTGGCAGCGGCGTAACGGGCGACCTGCTTGCGCACAACATCGATATGGCCATGTGGCTCAATGGCCCCATTAAAGAAGTCAGCGCAGCCACAGAAACCTTCATCAAGGAACGCAAGAACACGCTCACAGGTGAAGTCGTTCCAGTGAAGATTGATGACGCTTCCGCATTCATCGCGCGCTTCGAAAACGGATCACTCGCGCTGTTTGAAGCGACCCGCTATGCACGCGGCCACAAGGCGCTGTTCACGCTTGAGATCAATGGTGAAAAGGCTTCTGCCTCGTGGGATCTGCATGACCTTCATCATCTGCAGTACTTCGACTACAAGAACGACGGCAAGCTGCGCGGCTGGACAGACATTCACATCACCGATGGCGATCACCCGTACATGAAGAACTGGTGGGTGCCCGGACTGCAGATCGGTTACGAACATACCTTCACGCACCAGGTAGCTGACTTCGTAGCTTCGCTGGATAGTGGCAAGCCAGTGGGACCAACCTTCCGCGATGGCTTGATGACGGAATATGTGACGGACGCGGTATTGAAGTCCGCACAGACAAAGAAGTGGGAGACGGTGGAGACGGAGTAAGTCGAGCTTACTTCTCATCCGCCGTCGCGTTGATATTTCTTCATGCCGCAGGTTGCGGCTAAGTAGGTCCAGAAATTTTGTAACTGAATTACCGGAGGCTGTATCCGATGAAGTATCGCAACTTAATCGCCGCTGCGGGAGCACTTACCCTCTCCGCGACACTCATGGCGCAGGCCCCAGCGGGCGCGCCGCCTGCCAATCCGCTGCGCGCCGGTTTCCAGCGCATTCAGCAGCCGCCACCAATGGTGGACTTTGCCGACAACACCGGCTTTACGTCGCTCTTTGATGGAACGCTGAAGGGTTGGAGTTACGACCCAAACCTGTGGGACATCAAGGATGGTTCGATTCATATCGTCGCCACTTGCGAGAAGCCCACCGGCACGGTGTATGCCGTTTCCACCGCGGGGGAGTTCGGCGACTTCGTGCTGAAGTATGAAATGAAGGGCACCGGCAACATCAACGGCGGCATGCAATTCCGTAGCTACATTACGGGCGATCCATCTTCCACCGGCACGAAGTTCCCACCGGTAGTGCGCCCCGCGCAACAGCCGCGTCCGGCAGGAGCGAATGCACCGGCACGTCCTCCGCGCCCGGCTGCATGCGCCAATCCCGGCACACCGCCGACGCGCGAGTACGAGTCCAAGTGGGATCTGGCTGGTCCGCAGGCCGACTTTGACGAAGGCAACAAGTACAGCGGCATGTTCTATGAACAGAGCGGTCGCGCCGTTATCGCCACACCTGGTTTCTCCATGTATGGCGATGCCAGCGGCAGCTATGCCATGGCAAAGATCGTGGACAAGGCACAGCACGACGAGTGGTTCCACAAGGATGACTGGAACCAGTTCATCGTAGTGGCGATTGGTCACTCCACATCGATTTACATGAACGGTCACCTGATTACGCAGTTTGTAGATACCGATCCCACTTACTTCCGCCCCAGCGGCAAGATTGGTGTGGAATCGGAATCCACCGGCGACCTTTGGGTGCGTAACATTTCCATTAAGAAGCTGTAACTACAGATTAAGAAACCAATGCAGCGGTCGCCGCGAAAATGCAGCGACCGCTGTGTTCTGTTTCGGGAGAAAATAACGGCATGCCGAAGACGAACTATCTGGGACGCCGCACAGTTTCGATTGAAAACGAATTCCTTCGCCTCACCGTGACGGAAGAAGGTGGCCACATTGCCGAGGTGTACAGCAAGCGGGCCGATGTGAATCCGATGTGGACACCGCCTTGGCCAACCATGGAGCCAAGTGCGTTGAAGCCGGAGCAGGAAGTGCTTTACGGTGGCGATGCAGAGGCCAAGCTGCTATCCGGTATCCTGGGACACAACCTTTGCCTGGACATCTTCGGCGGACCCAGCGAAGCGGAAGCGGCTCTAGGACTCACTGTGCATGGCGAGAGTTCCATCTTGCCGTACACGATTGAGGAGTCGGGCAACACGCTCACTTGCACAGCACACTTCCCGTTAGCGCAGATTGATTTCGTTCGCACGCTCACTCTTGAAGGTGAAGGCGTTCGCATTGAAGAGCGGGTTACGAATAAGGTCGGGTTCGATCGCCCCATTGCATGGACGCAGCATGTAACGCTGTCGCCGCCGTTCCTTGATCCGGCAACAACAGAATTTCGAATGAGCGCTGCGGGCCCTTCAATGACACATCCAGAGAGCCTGGGCGAGGCTGCTTATCTGAAGCAGGGCACGCCATTCGGATGGCCCAATGCGCCGGCTGTGAACGGCAGTGGCGTGGTCAACGTCACAGACATGAAGCCTGACGCACCAGCCAGCAGCTACATCGCTGTTCTGATGAAGCCGCAGGCATACTTTAGTGCGTGGTCGCCGAAGTATCGCTTCGCCATTGCGTATGTCTGGGACGGCGCCGACTTCCCCTGGCTTGGTATCTGGGAAGAGAACCGCAGCCGCAGCCATGCTCCGTGGAAGAACGCTGGTGTAACACGCGGTATGGAGTTTGGCGTGAGTCCGTTCCCCGAGTCGCGTCAGTCCATGGTGGAGCGCGGACACACACTGAATACACCGGGATTCAAGTGGCTGCCCGCAAATGGCAAGTTGAGCGCGACGTACTTCATTCGCACGTTTGTTACGAACGAGCCGCCGGTGGATGTCATGGCTTAGTCCTCGCGCGATCTTCTGATGTGATGGGCCGGAGCACGCGGCATGGATTGCCAACGGCCAGCACATCCGAAGGAATGTCGCGTGTGACCACACTGCCCGCACCAATCACCGTGCGATCTCCAATGGCGACGCCAGGAAGAATCAGCGCACCTGCACCAATCCATACGTCGTTGCCAATGGTGACCGGTGCGCCGTATTCCTGCTGACGACGCAGCGATGCCTCCAACGGATGCAGCGGTGTAAGAATCTGCACACCGCTGCCAATCTGCGTGTAATCGCCAATGATGACGCGGCATACATCCAGCACAATGCAGTTGAAGTTGAAGAACACGCGTTCACCCAACTCAATGTTTGCGCCATAGTCGCAAAAGAAAGGTGGCTGCATCCACACGGTGTCGCCACCTTTGCCAAACAGCAGACGCATCAGCGAGCGGCGTTCATCCGCATCGCGGTCGCGCGTGTTGTTTAACGAATGGCAAAGGTCGCGTGCGCGTTCCCTGCCTTCCATCAGTTCCGGGTCAAAGGGATCGTAGAGCTCGCCTGCGAGCATCTTTTCGCGTTCGGTGCGGTTCGCCATCTTTGTTTGGATTGGGTTAAGAGGATGCGCGTTGTTTACGCTTGGCGTCGCTCCACTCGCAAAAGAAATTTCCCGCTGCCACCTGAGCAACAGCGGGAAATCAAGAAGTAGAACGGCGCTTTATTTAGAAGCTCAATTTCAGACTCAATTGCAATTGTCGCGAAGTCGCAGCCGCTGTGATGACACCCGCAGTAGGGCTTGCGACAATCGCTGCAGTTTGATTTGCTGTGGTGCCTTGCGATGGGCCGGAAGAATAGATCACCGCATTCGGGCTCAGCAGATTCGTGTGATTCAAAAGATTGAAACTCTCCACACGGAACTGCGCCAGCACACGTTCGCCAATCGAAGTGGTCTTTTGTAGTGACAGATCCCAGTTCGCGTAACCCGGAGCATTCAGCGTGTCGCGTCCCAGATTGCCTACCGTACCATATGCGGGCGCACTGAATGCCGCAGGATTGAAGTACTGTGCCACACGCTGAGCTGTCGTGCCTTTATTGACTAGCTTGCCGTTGAAGCCGGGGTTTACATTCGGGCGAACTGGGTTACGCGTATCGCCGGAACCTGTGGGGTTATAGCCAAGCTGCGGTGAGAACGGCAGACCACTCTGCAGCGTAAGGATCGTGCTCACCATCCATCCGCTCACCAGTTCATTGGTGAACGCACCGCTGTTCGAAGCGAGTGCATGGCCGTGACCGAACGGCAGATTGTACGTTCCGTTGAACGCTGCAAGATGACGAACATCCGTGGAAGCAGTACCGTAATCCAGCGCGGGGTTCTTCGGATAAGAAACGAACGCAGGTGTATTCGCAGAGACGCTCGTGTTCCACGCCGATCCGTTATCCAGATTCTTGCTGAAGGTATAAACCGCGCGGAACTGCAGACCGCTGGCTAAGTTCCGCTTCAAGTCCAACAACAGGCCGTTGTAATTGCTGACGCCCTGCGACACCCACGATGTGGTGTTCGCCACGGCAGGATTCGCGCGCGTGGTGTTCGGGTAATACAGCGTGCCGTTGGGCACACCGGTGGGGCAATTGTTGTTGCAGGTGATCGATGCCGGTTCGTTCTGGTTCTCGCTCAAAATCTGGTGATAGCCATGCGATCCAATGTAGCCCGCAGTCAACGAGAGATTCGGTGCAAGCTGGCGTTCAATACGCAACGTATAGGACGCAACCGTTGGCGTCGCAATATCCGTCTGCACATTCGAAGGTGAGATCAAACCTGCCGCGCCAGACGTTGGATTCGCAACAGTAGTACCGCTGTATGAAAGCGTCGTATTAAACGGCGCAGCCTGATCGAATCGATAATCCAGGTTGTCCAGCAGCGAATGATGCAGACCGAAGCTGGCGCGCACTGCGGTTTTGCCATCGCCACTCACATTCCATGCAAGCCCAACTCGGGGCTGTGGCAGGAACTTCGCGCGATTGTTCAACAGGCCATTGCTGCCCACGGTGGGATTGGTGCTGATGACGCCGTTGGTCAGCGTGTACACACCAGCGCGGCCCCGCGCTTCATTGAAACCATTGCTGCTTTCAAAGCGCAGACCATAGCTCAGTTCCAGATTGCGATGTGCCTTCCACGTGTCTTCCACATAGGCCGCACCAAACCAGCTTCGCCATGCCAGTTCCGTTGGCGAAGGCACAACGGTGAACGTTTTGATATTGCCTGCGAGAAACGTCGATAGCGATGCAAAGCTGGCCTGTCCGTACTGGTTCTGCGCCAGGTTGTCATTCGATTGCAGACGCTGCAACCATCCACCTGCTTCCAGCGTGTGATTGCCCAGCGTGATGTAAACGTGGTCGTCGAAAGTGAACAGGTTGCGCGTGATCGCATTGTTCGACCCAACGTTCGCACCCGCACCGGTGATTTGCGAAGAACCATTAGAGGCCGTCGATCCCGCGATCACAATCGCGCCTACCGGCTTACCCGGAACAAATGTGCCAGCGACAGCAGCAACATCCGCAGGTACCGAGCCGAGGAAGTAAAAGCTGGCGCGCGAAAAGCCGAAACGGGCTGTGTTCAACACACGTGGCGAAAACACATGCTGCTCCTGCACGCTGAACACCTGCTCGCGCAACGCTTCGTCAATCAACGAAAGCGGATTCTGCGTGGGCGTGTGCGCCGTCGAATCATCCACGGTATACACACCAAACAACAGATCATTCGCGGTGAGATTCACATCGGCGCGTGCCGTGCCAAAGTCTTCACGAATGTGCTGCGTCGGCGTCGAATAGGCAATCGCGATACCCGAACCAAGATCCGGTCCATTTGCAATAGGCCACAGGTTGAGTAGCGGCTTTACCGATGCCACTGCTGATGCGCGCGATGCCGCATTCGGCACCAGCGTAACGTCACTCAAACCAAGGTTCTGGCGATAGCCTTCGTAGTTGCCGAAGAGAAACACCTTGTCTTTACGAATAGGCCCGCCCAACGCAGCACCAAAATTATTGCGTTGGAAGTTCGGCTTCTTTGCCTGATCGAAGTAGTTGCGCGCATCCAGCGCGGAGTTCCGCAAAAACTCATACGCCGAACCATGCACGCGGTTCGTTCCTGACGCCGTAACGATGCTGATCTGTGCACCCTGCCTCTTGCCATAGCTGGCGCCATACGTGTCAGACACCACATTGAATTCGCGTACAGCCTCCACACCCAGCAACTGCCCGCTGGTACCGCCGGGCGTTACATTGATCAACGACGCGCCGGTGTATTCCACACCGTTCAGCAGGTAAAGATTGTCCTGAGGACGTCGCCCTGAGACAGAAAACATATTGCCCACCGACGAGTTTGATGTACCCACCGAACCCGACCGCTGCGAGGTGTAATTCACCGTCGCGGGATTCAAGGTGATGAGCTGGTCGTAGCTTCGGCCGTTCAGCGGCAGGTCCTTCACCTGTCGTTCGTTCACCAGACCGGAGACCTGTTCGTTCGAAAGATTCACGGTAGGTGCACTGTCGGTCACGCTGACCTGCTGCGCCTCCGAAGCAACACGCAGATGCAGATCAAACGCAACGGCCTGTCCCACAGTGAGGCTGATGCCGCTGTGCTTTTCCGACGCAAAGCCCGCGGCCTGCACGGAGATGCTGTAGGTGCCAACAGCCACAGATGGCGCGGCGTATCGTCCTGCTGCATCGGTGACCAGGCGGCGCTCCGTACCAGTATCTTCGTCGCGTACAACGACGGCGGCGCCAGAAACGGCAGCACCAGACGAGTCCGTTACGACACCATGAATGGTGCTACCAACAACCTGGGCTACGAGCGACGGTTGAGCGGAGGTAGCGATAAGAGCGAGTGCAACGGATGCAAGACGATAGCGACGCGAAAACATGCGCGAGGAATCCTTTTGTGTATGTCGATCTGTGTAGGAAGAAATGCGCGGCGATGTGCCGCAACTACGAGCGGGGTGTCAGCGACAACAACAACACGGATTCGCGAAACCGGAATACACGGGTGGCAAGCTCGCTGCCTGAAGGGGATCAGGCTGGAAGGAGTTCAGAAAAGAAGGGAAACGTGGAGGGGCGAACGCTCAAAACTTAGCGGCAACAACAGGAACGAGTTGCGAAGGAGCGGAACGCCATAGTGCGATTATCGCTTCAAGCGTATGAAATTGCAAAACGCTACAGCCCCGGCCGGCAGAAATTTCACGGGCTTCCGGTCAGGACGGGTATAGAGTGGTCGCGTTATGATTCGCTCTTCTTTACTTGCGCTGAGTCTCATTTCCCTTCCCGCCTCCGCCTTTGCCGCCCAGGATTGCGCATCGCTGAAGAAGCTAGCGGTGCCGGACGCCACCATACTTTCCGCCACCGAAGTGCCTTCGCAGCCCTTTGCCGCACCCATATCCACGCCGGGGCTGATGCTGCCTCCGTTGTGTGTGGTGAAAGGCATCCTGCACCCTACGACCGATTCCAAGATCCGTTTTGAAGTATGGCTGCCGCAGACGGGATGGAACGGCAAGATCGTAGACGTGGGCAACGGCGGCTTCGCCGGTTCCATCGGCTATCAGCAGATGGGTGCGAATGTGTTGGCGGGTTACGCCAGTGGCGATTCTGACGCAGGCCATCAGGCCGATTCTGAGGATGCAAGCTGGGCCTTCGGACATCCCGAGAAGATCAAAGACTTCGCCTGGCGCGCGGTTCATCTCACCGCAGGCGTGACGAAGACCATGGTGAAGGCTTACTACGGCAAGCCGCAGGAGAAGGCATACTTCGACTCATGCAGCGACGGTGGGCGTGAAGCGCTGATGGAAGCACAGCGTTTCCCGCAAGACTATGACGGCATTCTCGCTGGCGCTCCCGCCAACAACTGGACGCACATGCTGACCAACGGTCTTGCAATGGCGCAGGCCATGGGCGATGACCCAACAGCGTTCTTCTCCAGCATGAAGCTGCCGGCAATTCATGCAGCCTCGCTCGCCGCATGTGATGCACAGGACGGCGTGAAGGACGGCATCCTCAGCGATCCAGAACACTGCCGGTTTGATCCTGCAGTGCTCACCTGCAAAGGCGCTGAAGACACCAGTTGCCTGACGCCAAAACAGGTGCAGACACTTCGCGCGCTGTATACCGGCAGCAAAGATGCAAAGGGACAGACCATCTTTCCCGGTTACGTTCCAGGCGATGAAGGCGCGGGATGGAAGAGCTGGATTCTCGGCACGGCACCCACCACCGGCAGCGGCGGCGCGTATGTAACCAACTACTTCCGCTACATGGTCTACAACGACCCCAAGTGGAACCCGCTCGCGGCCAATACGGAAGATGCTTTGCGACGTGGCATGGAAGGCGCAGCCAAAGAAGTTGATGCCACCAACGCTGATCTTTCCGCATTCGCAGCGCATGGCGGCAAGCTGATTCTGTATCACGGCTGGAACGACCCTGGCATCTCGCCATGGAACACGGTGAACTACTTCAACGCTGTGAAGAAGACCATGGGCGAAGCGAAAGCTGGGCAAACGGTGCGACTGTTCATGGCGCCCGGAGTGGAACATTGCCTCGGTGGCCCTGGGCCAAGCCTCTTTGGTCAGCTTGGATTTCCCGCAGCAAACGGCAAAGGCTCCGGCGCGATGGATCTGCTGCAGGTGTGGGCAGAGAAGGGCACAGCCCCTGAGATGATCCTCGCCACCACGCCGAAAGATCCGCGAGTGCCGCAGATCGTGCGTCCGCTATGCGCTTATCCGAAACGCGCTGTGTACAACGGCAAAGGCGATCCGAATCAGCCCGACAGTTTCACCTGCAAAGCAGATTGAGCAGCTACAGAGGCCGGTCCGACCGATAGTACGGATGCATGCGTTGATGCGGTCCCCAGGGTTCGTGGTGGGTATACACGAACCCTAGCCGCTCAATCAGTGCCTGCGAGTTTGCGTTATCCGGACCATGCCCTGCAACAATCGCCGAAGCCGCTGTGTGGGCCCACGCATGCGTCATCACTGCGCGTGCGGCTTCTTCGCCATAGCGTCCGCTCCAGAATGGCCGTGCAACGTGCACACCGATTTCAAGTTCATCCAGTGAGCAGTGAAACGGACGAAGCCCCGCACATCCAGCATGCTCGCCTGTCTCCAACGAAAATATTGGCCAGTATTGAAAGTCATACCTCTGCTGGTTAGCGCACTCTTCATGGAAACGCTCTTCAGCCTGCGCAACGGAACGAGCGCCGCCCATGTGCCGCATCACATCGTCGTCCGTCCAGAGAGCAATGGCCAGCGGAAGGTCCTCGTCGCGCCATGTACGAAAACGCAGACGCGCGCTATCGGTCGGGTGCATCGGATGCCTCAACCAACGGCGCAGCAGCAGAAGCCGGCTTCCTCTTTCTACGCAGAACAACTGCAGGCAGTGCAGAACGTGTAAGCAACAGCATGACAACCACTACAACAAGCCACGCCGCTGTCCCCGTGGCCAGTCGCAGCAGAGCCGTAACAAATGTCGTTCCCTGCGGCAGATAACGCAGCGAGAATGCAGCGGCGCATCCACCAAGAATGGCGGCCAGCGAAGACTTGCCAAGCTCACTCCATTCCAGGTCGGCAACACGCACCATGCCCTTACGATTCAGCAGGACAGCCAGCGCAATCATGTGCGCAGCAATGCCAATGTCTGACGCAATGACCAATCCCGCAATTCCATGTGTGCGGAAAAGCAATGCATACACCGGCAGCGAAAGCACCGTAACAACGGTGCCAGAGATCATAGGCGTAAGCGTGTTGCCAACAGCGTAAAACGCACGCGCATACAGGTTCTGCGATGCCCAGAAGACTAGCGAATAGCAAAACAAAACAAACAGTGATGCCGCCGCCGAAGCATCGCCGCCGTGGAACTTTCCGCCACGCAATGCAACATCAATGATGGGCTGCGCCAGCGCAATCATCACAGATGTAAGCAACAGACTCACAGCCAGAAGTCGCGAAACAGATCGGTTTACTGCAGAGTTGAACGCAGACTTATCCT
The DNA here is from genome assembly GCF_000800015.1 of Terriglobus sp. TAA 43. Taxonomy (NCBI): domain Bacteria; kingdom Pseudomonadati; phylum Acidobacteriota; class Terriglobia; order Terriglobales; family Acidobacteriaceae; genus Terriglobus; species Terriglobus sp. TAA 43. The sequence goes on along the minus strand of NZ_JUGR01000001.1, from coordinate 2,553,423 downwards.
TCAACCAAAGCGACGCAAAGAATGGCAGGGAAGCCGCGCCCGCTGCAGGTCCAATGATGTTCATAGGCGCATTGAACAGCTGGCGCGAATAACTCATCAGCGAAATCGCGCCCTCTGTGTGGCCCGCAAAATGGTTTCGTATCCAAGGATCAAGCGTCACCAGCGATTGCCCCAGCATCAGCGGCAGGCTCAGCTTCACCCACTCGCGCAACGCCGGATCACGTAGATTGAATATCGGCGACCAACGCATTCCAATGGAATAGGCACCAATAACGTACGTGAGAAAGAAGCCAAAGAACGCTCCCACCACTGCACCGTACGCAAGCGAATGAACTCCGAACCGCGCATGCAGCAGGATGGCTCCCGCGATGATGCCGCCGTTGTACAGCAGCGGTTGCACAGCCTGATAGATGAAGATCTTTCGCACCAGCAGACGCGAACCGAAGATGCCGCCGGCAAATCCCAGTAACTGATTCACCAGAAGAATGCGCGTGAGTTGCACGCAGAGTTGCGCCGTCTCCGGATTGCGCAATTCCAAAACGTAGCGAACGTACTGTGGTGCAAAGATACCGGCAAGGACCAGCCCTGCACTCAACACGACCGTCATCACGTTGAGCACATTGGAAAGCGCAAGATCGCCTTCTGTCTGTCGCCCTTCGTTTTCATATTGCGTCAGCAGCTTTACAAAAGTTGTGGAAGCAACGCCGCCAATCAGCAAATATGAGATGGTGTCCGGAAGCTGAAATGCGCCCGTGTACGCATCCACCGCACCGCTCACACCAAAGAAGTGTGCGATGAGTTTGCCGCGCACCAGCCCAAGCACACCGCTCAACAGCGCGGAGACCATGAGCAGCAGCGAAGCGGAGAACGCAGAAGAAGCGCGCCCGCGTGTGTTCTGAGATGAGGTCGTGTCCGCCAAGCAATCTCTATTCTAGGTGGACCAAGCCATCCTTCGCAGAAAACGTATAGAAGGAGTCACCTCCATCCGCGTGGAGGCCTCCGTGCTTTACTGATTCACGCCACTCGCAAGGAAGCCGCCATCCACCGCAATGATCTGTCCTGTAGTGAAGCTGGTGGCATCGCTTGCAAGATAAATCGCGGTGCTCACCAGTTCATCTGTCGTGCCGAAGCGATCCATCGGCGTGCGCATCTTCAGTTCCTGGCCGCGCGGGCTATCAATGATCTTGCTGTTCAGCGCAGTGGGAAAGATGCCGGGTGCAATCGCATTCACCAGCACGCCATGCCGCGACCATTCCACCGCAAGCGAGCGTGTAAGCGACGCCACAGCAGCTTTACTCGCGCAGTACGCAGAGACTTCCATGAACGCCACAAAGCTTGAGAGCGACGCAATGTTGATAATGCGGCCGCGCTTCTGCTGAATCATGTGACGACCAAAAACCTGACAACTACGCAGCGTTCCTGTGAGATTCACGTCCAGGATGTTGTTCCACGTATCGTCCACAACATCCAGCGTGGGCTCGCGTTTCGTAATTCCAGCGGCATTCACAAGAATGTCCACGGAAGGGAAGTCCGCCAGCACGCGAATGCAAAGGTCTTCCAGCGACACGCGAGACTGCACATCGGAAGTTGCTTCAATGGTCTTGCGGCCAAGCGCGCGAATCTCCGCTGCCGTTTGCGCGACACCTTCGACAGAACGCGAAGACGCGACAACATCCGCACCCGCCTTCGCAAAACCAAGCGCGATAGCCTTGCCGATGCCGGATGTTCCGCCAATCACAACCGCTGTGCGTCCGTTCAGGTCCATTCTGTTTCCTCATCTCAAGGTGGCATGTTCACGCCGCAAGTCAATCCAAGCCAAGATACATGCCGGTAAGCAAATCCGTTGACAGCGCAGTCGAGGCGTTCGTATAGTTCGGGTCACAAACTATATATGAAAAGCCTCCGTCTCCTGCCCCTTCTCCTCGGCGTCTGTCTGTCTCTTCCCGCGCAGACATGGGTTGGCAGTTGGGCCGCGTCGCAACAGATTCCCACTGGTGCCAACGCATTGGCAGCGACTGAGTTACAGGCCGCCACGCTACGGCAGATCGTGCATCTTTCGTTGGGCGGCGAGCAGCTTCGGATCCGCATCGCCAATACGTTTGGCACCGTACCGCTGCATCTCGTCGCAGTACACATCGCCAAGCCGAAATCTGCAGCTGATGCGGCGATTGATCCTGCAACAGATCGCGCTTTGAGTTTTGACGGCAAGCCAGATGTCGTCATTCCAGCAGGCGCGGAATACCTATCTGATCCGATTGCATTTCACGCAACAACATCGTCCGATCTGGCCATCACGATTCGCTACACCGATGCGCCGGATGTTCAGACCAGCCATCCCGGATCGCGCGCAACGTCGTATCTTTCACACACCGCAGCGGTCGACGCGGCAACGATGCCGGATGCGAAGAAGTTTGAACACTGGTTCCAGATCAACGGCGTGGATGTTCCTGCTTCGAAAGACACCGCAACGGTCGTCACCCTGGGCGATTCCATTACCGACGGTCACGGAGCTACAGACAACGGCAACGATCGCTGGCCTGATGATCTCGCAGCACGTTTGCTGGCCGATGCCAAAACGCGTTCGCGCGGTGTGTTGAATCATGGACTCGGCGGCAATCGCGTGCTGCTCGACGGACAAGGGCCAAACGCGCTGGCACGCTTCAGCCGCGATGTTCTCGCACAACCCGGCGTGAAGTACGTCATCGTCTTTGAAGGCGTGAACGATCTCGGCATGTCCACAAAGGATTCGGAGATTTCTCCGGAAGAACACGCCGCGCTGGTGACACACATCATCGGTGCATATCAACAGATGATCGACCGCGCACATTCGGCAGGCTTAAAAATTTACGGAGCTACGATCACGCCTTATCAAGGATTCACCTTCTATCACCCAACCGCGACGAATGAAGCGGATCGCCAGAAGATCAACGCATGGATACGAACACCCGGACACTTCGATGCGGTCCTCGACTTCGACAAAATCGTCGCTGATCCTACAAACCCCGCGCGTCTATTGCCCAAGTTCGATTCCGGCGATCACCTCCATCCGAATCAAGCGGCGTACCACGCCATCGCAGAAAGCATTCCGCTGTCGTTGTTTGCGAAGTGAGTTAGTTAGGGAACCGTGGTATCGACGCGCTTCAGCAACACAGGCAGATCCAACTCATCACGCGTCATGTTGCCCTGTAACTGCTGAGTGTGAGGAAAGTCTTTCACTCCATCACCCGCAGCATCCTGAAGATGCAGATGGAAGATGTTGCCATCTTCATCAGCCAACACGAGAGTTGTACCCATCAAATGTGACTGCGAGAAGGTAGTCGTAGCCGTCTCGCGGTCGTAGCGATAGCTGGCGTCGGTTACATCATCGCCGCTCACGTTGAGCGTGATCATAGCGGTACGCTGTCCAATGGAGCCGCGATAACGCAACGTCTCTGCACTCGCGACAAGCGTGACTGCCAGCAGAATCCCGACGATGAACAGAGAGCGCAGCTTCACGCACGCAAGCCTATCAAAGCGCAGGTGCCGTGCGCTGCCCGAGCGTTTTTCAGGCAGCCAGCAGAGCTTCGGAACGATGTTTATGTGCAATCACATTCTGCAGGTATGCAGCCTTTGCAAAGACCGCCTGCAGTTGCGCCCATTCTTTGGGAGGCACGTCGAAATACCGCTTGGTGCCGCCCCAGTTGCGGAAATCCACCGTCAGCACCTGGCTTACTTCGTCATAGCGCATTGCCCGGATCGAAACCATTGAGTGTTCCCTCCCTGCACAGCAGTGTTGCGCGCTCTGTGTGATGGGAGTGTGAACTCTTTACTTCCGTTGCACGATTTTTGCAACATATTTGTTTTCGTCCACTGTTGCTTCATGCGGCACATACGCGATGCGAAAGGGAACCCACCCCGGCAACAGCTTCGCGTTACCAGACGCGGAAGCTGATGCCGGTGCTGATGCCGTAAGGCTTCATGGTGCCGAAGGTGAACTGTGGCCACACCTGGTATTCCACGTCCACCACGCGGATGTGGATGTTGTCATTGGAGATCCACTTTTCCAACCCCGCGCCCGGTGCCATCGCAAAGTATTGCCCGTTGCCGTAGCCGTAGGGGAAACGCATGGTGCCCAGCCCGACAGGCATCTTCACATAAGGCACCCATCCCTGCGGCCTGAAGCTGACGCGCGGGCCAACGAGATAGGTGTTTTGTTGTATGCCCTGTTTGCCACCCCAGCGTAGAAAGCGTGCTTCCGCTTCCAGGCCTACATAACGGTGGAAGTGAGCGTCCACGTAGACGGTGGGACCGTACAGATTCGAGTTGCCGTAGTCGCTCCTGTACCAGGAGCCGGCAACGCCCACCGTCGTGTACATGCCCGGACCAGAGGCAGTGGCCTTGGTCGCCTGAGCTGGAACTGCTGCTGCGTACAGCAGCAGCCCCAGCAGAGTGAGGATGCTTTTCTTCATCGTTCTCCTCACTGAGTGACCGTCAGGCTGACAGGCAGCGACAGGGTTACGCCCGACTTGCTGGATGCGCTCACACTGAAGGTGTACGAACCCGCAGGCGTGCTGCTCTGATTCAGCGTTCCGCAGCCCGTTACCGGGATCAGCATGGTCAGCAGAACCAGCATCAGCAGAGCCGGCACACGGCGCTTGCCACGCAGCAACCACACAAACAGTGCGCCTGCGGGCAGCAGGGCCAGTAGCGGACCTTTGCTCATGGGCATGCTGCTGCTTGCGCTTTCACCGCCGGAAGTCAGGGGTGATCCGGTGTCCACCACGATCTTGATCTTTACCTGACCATCCGCGGGTAGACCCACACTTTGCTTCTCAAAGGTGCAGGTCGCCGCCCAGGGCAGGCCAAGGCAGCCCAGCGACAGCGTGTCGCTGAATCCGCCCAGCGACTTGATCACCAGGTACGTCTCTGCATACTTTTTCGACTGCACGTTGAGCGTGGAAGGTGTCAGGCTCAGCGTGAAGTTTGTGGCGTTGGTTGGGGGAAGCTGAACCTGCGCAGAAGTGGAGGGGGCGTAGTTCGAATCACCACTGTAGCCTGCCGTCAGCGAAGCTCCATCCACAACCGTGTTCTGCACGTTCAGTGTTGCCACACCCGTTGCGTCCAGGCGACCGGAGCCGATTGACTTGCCACCGGAGTAGAAGGTAACGATGCCCGTCGGTGCGACAGGACCGGTCCCCTTCACCACCGCAACCAGCGACTGAACTCCGTTCGTGGCCACAGAGGCAGCCGTGGAAGTGAGCAAGGTCTGCGTAGCCCGCAGGTTCACCACCTCCGTCAGTGCCGCTGAAGTAGAGGCATCCGTGGCCACATCACCTGCATATTGCGCGGTGATCACGTGGGTTCCTGCTGCAAACGCGGCTGCCGTGATGGACGCATTGCCGTTCGCATCCAGAACGCCAGTGCCGAGCAGTGTTGTCCCTTCCAGGAAGCGGATGCTACCGGTGGGCACTGGCGCGACGCCCGTCTTGATGGTCGCGGTCAGCACAGGTGTATCCAGCGTGAGAGCCGGGTTAATGCTGCTCACCAGCGTGAACTGCGGTATCTGCGTTACCTGCTGTGTCACAGCGCTTGAGACAGAGGGAGAGTTGTTGCTATCCCCTGCGTACGACGCGGTGATGGTATGCATGCCCGGCGTCAACGTGGTCAGTGTGAGCGTCGCCGTGCCATGGTTCAGAGCAACCTGTCCCAGCGCAGCCGTTCCGTCCATGAACTTCACATTGCCAGTGGGAATTACGCTTTCACCCGTCACGTTGGCGGTGAAGGTGACCGGGTTGCCATAGTGGCTGGGCGAACCGCTGGTGGACAACACGGTCTGCGTCGCCGCATTGCGAATCACCTGCGACAGCGCACTAGATGTGCTGCCCTGGAACGTGCTGTCGCCGCGATACACCGCAGTCAGGCTATGCGTTCCCACGGCAAGCGTTGAGAACGTCAGCGTAGCTGTGCCATCCGCGTTCAGCGTGCCTGTTCCGATATTGGTGGCACCGTCCAGGAACGTAACGATGCCGGAAGGTCGCGCTGCAAGACCATTGACTGATACCGCAGCAGAAACTCCGGCCGTCAGCGTCAGTGAGGCTCCTCCAATGCCCGGGTTCGCGCTGGACGCGATGGAAACGCGCGTCTGCACGAATACCGACTCCGTCAGCACAGCAGATGTGCTACCCGCATGCGTTGCATCGCCTGAGTAAACCGCCACAATGTTGTGCTGGCCTACGGACAGCGTATTGGTGTTGAACGAGGCCACACCGGAACTCACAGAAGCGACGCCAAGAACGTTTGCGCCTTCCTGGAAGGTGACATTACCAGTCGGGTTGGCCACACCGCTATTCACAGCTGCACGCAGCGTCACCGTATCGCCATAACCGGCAGACGCATTGGTCGTGGTCAGAACGGTGTTGGTTGTCGCGCCATCAATGACGATGGTCACGCTCTGTTGCGCGGCAGAATTGTTCTGGTCACCCGCGAACTCCGCCGTGATGGTGTGCGTTCCCACCACAAGTGCTGACGTTGTGAAGCTCGCATTGCCAGCTCCGTTCACCGTCGTGGTATTCAGAAGCCCACCATTGTCGAGCAACTTCACTTGCGGGTTCGATTGAAGAACGCCGTTGCTGGTCAGATTCATACTCAACGTGATCGGCGTGCTGTAAGTGGTGTGCAGAGTGGAGCTGTTCAGTGTCAGCGTGGGCGTACCCAGTGTCACCGTGACAGAAGCAGGCGCAGAAGTGAAGCCGGCGTAGTTTCCGTCACCACTGTAGGTTGCAGTAATGCTGTGGATGCCCACTGCCAGGGTGCTCAGCGAAATAGCCGCTACACCCTGCCCATCAATCGAGACGACGTTCAGAGTCGTCGCACCGTCCAGGAAAGTGATCTGACCGGTTGGCTTGACCACACCGGTGGCAGTGACTGTTCCCGTCAATGTCACAGACTTGCCGGCGAGGATATTGTTCGCACTGACCTGCAAAGCCACACTGGAACTGGTAGCCTGCACCACCTGCGTGAAGACAGACGATGTGCTCACGTCATAGTTCGTGTTGCCGTTGTATTTCGCGGTCAGCGAATGTGTAGCCACGGTGAGTGCTGTGGTGGAAAGCGTTGCAACACCGTTTGTCAGTGGCACTGTCTGCAACGGGCTTCCGCCGTCATAGAAGGTCACGGTGCCAGTGATCGCGCCCACTGCTGTCTGGCCGGGCGTCATCGATACGTTTGCCGTCAGCGTCACGGCAGAACCACCGTTAGACGGGCTGCCATCGCTGCCCAGTGTCGTGACGGTGGTCAACTGATTGACTGTAACCACGGTGGTAGTCCTGCCGCCGGCGGTGTAATCGTCGCCGCTGTATGTCGCCGTGATGGTATCGGTTCCCGGGGGCAGAGTGGCCACTGGCAGCGAGAACGTACCGCTGCCGTCGATCGAACCACTGCCAAGAATCGTGACGCCATTCCCAAACGTGATGGTGCCGGTTGGCGCGGGGCCATTGGGACTGGCGACTGTCGCCGTCAGCGTTGTGCTCTGGCCCACGGTGATCGTCGTGGGATTTGCTCCCGCTGAAATCGTGGCATCGGCCTTGGTAGTGATCTGCTGTATCGCCGGAGACGTGCTGGCGCTATTGTTGGCATCCCCCACGAACTTCGCCGTAATGCTGTGCGTTCCGCCGGTAAGCGTGGAGATGGTGTAACTGGCCTTGCTGTTCGATCCCACAGTGCCTGCGCCGATGGCAGTCGCGCCATCGTAGAAGGTCACGGTGCCGCTGGTAACCGCCGTAGTAGCACTGACGGTCGCCGTAAACGTCACTGGCTGATTTACAGCCGCGGTAATCGATGAGGACACCACAACGGTCGACGTGTTTTGCAGAACACTCTGCGTTACAGAATCCGTGCTCGACGCGTTGTTGTTATCACCGTTATAGGTTGCGTTGATCGTGTGCGATCCCAGCGTCAACGATGTCGTGGTGAAGGTGGCAATGCCGTTGCTATCCAGCGTGACATCGCCGCCGAGAGCGGTTGTGCCGTCATAGAAGGTCACCGTTCCAGTGGGCAAACCGGATGCCTGCGTCTCGCTGACGATTGCAGTGAAGGTCACCGATTCGCCCAGACCGGACGGGTTCTTGCTCGAGGACAGAACCACCTTCGTGGGTTCCACTGAGAGCACCCTGCCGGTGAGCGAGATGACATCGGGAGAGTTGGAAGCGTCCGACTTCACCGTGAGCGTACCCACCGGATTCACATTGTTCACATCCGTGATGGTTGTCGGCGCAAAGAGCACTCCCAGCGCGCAATTCGTACCCGCAGCCACTGTCGTGGTGGTGCTGCAAGTGGTCGTGGCAACATCCAGAGCACTCTGATCGAGCACAATCTGCGACGGAGTCAGCGTATCGGTGCCGTCATTCTCCATTTGCAGTATCTGTGGCGTGGCTGACTTTTTGCCCACCTTCATGTCCGGGAACTTCAGCTGCGCTTTGTTGCTGTGAATCAGGAATACGCGCTTGTTGAAGTCGTCGGTAACGTAGAGATTGTTCTGTTCATCCAGTGCAATCGCATAGGGCGTGGAGAGATTAACCGTATCAGCGTTCTGCAGGGCATTGTTGGCAATAGGCGCGTTGTAGGCGACGACGGTTTCCATCTTGCCCGTCGTCACATTGGCACGGCGGATGCGGTTGTTCTGCGAGTCGGCAATATAGATATTGCCAACGGCATCCACGGCCACTGCGGTGGGAGAATTCAGCGTAGCTGTCAGCGCCGAACCGCCATCGCCGGTGTAACCGGGCGCTCCATTCAGGACGCCCGCCACGGTGGTCAGATTGCCGTTGGATCCCAGCTTACGAATGGCCTGGTTGAACTTGTCAGCAATGTAAAGAGCGCCATCGCGATCAAATGCCAGCCCGAAGGGTTGATTCAACTGCGCGGTGGTGGCGGGCTGGCCGTCGTTGGCATATCCGGCAACACCGGTGCCCGCGACAATCGTCATCATGCCCGTGGACGCGTCCACGCGGCGCACCAGGTTGTTACCCGTGTCTGCAATGTAGATGTTGCCGTCAGCATCGAGTGCCACGCCGTACGGAGCCGTCAGGAGTCCGGTCGTAGCCAGGACGTTGTCTGGCGACGATCCCGATGTAGCCAGCGTGCCTGCCACAGTTGTGATGATCTTTGTCACCGCATCCACGCGACGAATCGCCTGGTTGCCCGTGTCTGCAAAATACAGATTGCCCGCGCCATCCATCGCGAGCTGTGCAGGCGAACTGATGCCAGCCGTCGTGGCCAAAGCACCATCGTGTTCGCTCGACGCGTAACCAATGCCGGCATAGGTGTGGATCCTGCCAATGGTATCCACATACCGAATGCGGTTGTTCAAAGTATCGGCAATGTAGGAATCGCCCGCGGGCGTACCAAGAACGCCGCGTGGCAAATTGACATGGCCAGCCGTCGCAGGACCGCCTTCTTCGCCGCTCGTGTATTCCGGCTGCAGGCTATTACCAGCGATCAATTGCGCCTGCCCCGGTTGGATGACAGCAAGTGAGCCCGTGCCCACGCCGTCGATCAACTGCTCCGCCAGTACCTGGTTGCCGCTGCCCACCAGCACCACAGCGCCCGGACGACGTCCCGGTGCCGTTGGCTTGAAGAGAACATTCACCGTACAAGCCGCGGCTGGTCCTGCAACGCAGGTGCTGCCGCCCCCATCGGTGAAGTCTTTACTGGGAATGCCCTGCGTCAGGACAAGAACACCTGTGACAGTACCCGCTGCAGGATGCAGCGTCACCGCAAGGTTCGCGCTTCCAGTCAACGGCGTGGTACCGGGAATGTGTTGAACAGTTTGAGCGGCAGAAATTCCTGCGATGCTTAAGCAGGAAAACAAGGCTCCCATAACGGGCAGCAGAACGGAGCGCAGACGCGTGGCCACGCGAGGCCGCGAAGTCTTCGACGAACCTGAAAACATGGGTTTGTAACTTCCTTACAAGGGTTCCTGGAGAAGTGAGAGAGAGAACCAAAAGTCGTCCGATAGAGGACGGGAGTGATACAGATTCCAGATCGACTACGCCGTTAGCCTAGCAACGTCTGCTGTTATTTCTATGAATAATTCTTCCATCGGTATCTAGATATGAAAATCACCCACACGTGGAAGGACTCATTCACCCTGTCAGGGGTATCAAGCCCTCTTAGCGTTATCTCTCGTAGAGGCGACACTGCTGCAACTGGAGGGTGTGAACACCCAGCCGCAGATTTTTAACAGAGTTAAAAAGACGTGTCCAACCGGGGCGGGTGTATGCTGAGTTGCTCTGTTGCGGGTACCCGATAGAGCCCACCACGCACAGGAATCAAAAGGAGAAACCCCATGGGACTGTTGGACGAAGTGGAAAAGATCGCAGGCGCAGTGGTCGCTGTCGAAGGACTGAAAAAAGTGGACTCTGACCCATCCTTCCTCACCGAAGCTGCGGCTGCAGTTGCCGGCTATGAAGGCACTGGCGCGCTCAAGGATTTCATCCATAAGGACGAAGGCGAAGGCGAGCAGAAGGAAGGCTAATCGCCTGCCCGTCTCAACCGCCAATACGACAAAGCCCTCCCACCAGCCGTGGAAGGGCTTTTTTGTTTATTTCCTTGTCGCTCGGGAAATTTAGACCTTCAGGCTAAGCACCTTTATCTGCTTGCCAGATGGAGTAGATGACGTTTTCGTCCCCCGATCCCTCAGGGACAGCCGGGCTGGGGTTGTTCGCGAAGTACCATGTCCGATGGCCGAGCGGCAGCACCACCCCTCGTGATCCTGGCATCTCCACGAAACCACTGGGATCTGTTTTCCTCACCCAGTTGTAGGCATAACGCAGCCACTGTGCGCGGTAAGCATCGCTCTGGTTCGCAAACCACGAGATCTCGTCGTATCCCCAAAGCCACGAGGCTCCCTTGACCGCCCTGCCAGCCGTCTGTCGAGGCTGTCCCGGATACTTAGAAACGCCCCAATTGTCGAGCTCAACCAGGTAAGGCAGGTGCTCGCACGTCCAGCCGCTGTACGTGCGTCCTCCTTTGCTATGCAGATAAATGCTCTCGGCGAAGCCCACCTCCAGGGTCGCATCCTGAGCTTTGTCAGGATTCTCCTTGAGACGCAGAGGCATCGCGTGGAAGTCCAGCAGAAGTTCGCCGTTCCGCACCAGGCCGCCACCCGGTGTATGCGCATTGCACAGCACCATGCCCCGGCGAGCATGCTTTGCGGCGTAAGCGCGCACCAATGCGAAGACGCGAGCATAGTGATCCAGATGAGGATCGTTATAGTTCATGATCTCCATCTGCCCCCAGTGAATCCCCTCAAATCCCAGGTCGATGTATGACTTCGCAAGGAAGTAGAACCACAGCTGCGTTTCCGCCTGGCTCACATCTGGCACGCTGGCGGTTGCGCTCCAATTGCGGTTGCGCTGCGCCGGTGGATAGAGAATCGCTTCATAACGGAAGTTCCGCTTCTCTACAGGCAGGCCAAGCGCGGTGAAGGCCCAGTCAGGCACAGGCACCTGCTCCACTTCCGTAGAGACGATCTCAAAGATGCAGGCCTCAAAGATTGCATCCGGCGAGATGGCGCGCACCAGCGCCATCTGCTTGCGCGCCAACTCAAAATTCTCTAGAAGCTTCGACTCGCCACCCCACAGGCAAATACTCCGGCCCATATATTTAGCGCCAATGTGCTTCAACATGCGGATGTTGTCCTGCGTGTCGCCAACGGCACTCAACAAGCCCTGCATGGTGATGGCTCGCGACAGGTAGTTCTCCAAAACTTCGCGAGAGATCGTGCGATTGAACTCATAATTGCGCCGGCGCGACTTCGATGGAACATAAGCAAAAGCAGGCGCTGCCAACGCGACTGCCGAAGCCGCCAGCGATGCGGCCAGAAACTGTCGTCTCTTCAAGGATTCTCCAAAAATGATGCGCTTAACCGAATAGGAACCAGCGCCAAATCATCTTAAGCGGCCCATTCTTCATCATGGACGCGTCGAGCAAAGCAAGCTGTCATTACTGGAGTGTTGGGTGGAACGTGTAAGCGCTTATCTACTTACCAATGCAAAAGCTGGAGAAGATACGGTTCAGCACATCGTCTGCCGTGGTCTGCCCAGTGAGCGAATCCAACGCACGCAGGCATTCGTACAGATCCAGCAGCACCATCTCATGCGGTATGCCAGTGCGAGCCGCTCCTACAGCGCGTTCCAATGCTTCCAGCGCACTCTGCACCGCATCTCGTTGACGCAGGTTTGTCAACGTAGCGCCTGCTGCAGAGGGCTGCGATCCCGTCATGCGCAGAATCTCTTCACGAAGCTCTGCAATACCTTCGCCTGTCGCGGCAGAAGTGACCACGCCTTTTGCATTCGCAAGAAGAGACTGCGAACCGTGGCGGAGATCCGCCTTGTTCCACGCCACCAGCAGTGGGCGATTCTGCAGCGCCTCTGCCAGTGGCTCTTCAAGATAAGCCTCAAGCGTATTCGCTTGTGAGCTCGCGATCTCTGTCGCGTCCACAACAAGAAGCACCGCATCAGCATCAGCAATCGCGCGTCGCGAACGCTCCACACCCATGCGTTCCGCTTCGTCTGCTGTGTCGCGAATGCCCGCAGTATCCAGCAACTCCACCGGAATGCCGTTCAGGTTCACCCGCTCCGCAATCACATCGCGCGTAGTGCCCGGCGTGGCCGTAACAATCGCACGATCCTGCTCCACCAGCCGATTGAACAGCGAACTCTTGCCTGCGTTCGGCTTGCCCACAATGGCAAGCTGAAGTCCCTCCCGCATCAAACGCCCATGCGTAAAACTAGCCAGCAATGTTTGCAATGGTTGCTGCACATCGCGGACACCCGCAACGATCTCATCCGCCGCCATCGTGGGCGTGTCATCTTCTGCAAAGTCAATGCCCGCCTCAAGCGTTGCGATGAGAACCAGCAGTGCATCTTTTGCAGGACGAATCTCTGCGGCAATGCTGCCACTCATCTGCTCCGCCGCCAGCTTCGCCTGCTCCAGTGTTTGCGCATCAATCAGATCGCGCACCGCTTCAGCTTCCGTCAGGTCAAGACGCCCACGCAGAAATGCACGTTCGGTGAACTCACCCGCGCGCGCAGGCGTAGCGCCCAGTTCCACGCATCGCCGCAGCAACCAGTCCAACACTACAGGCGAACCATGCGCAGCAATCTCCACCACATCTTCACCGGTGTAACTTTGCGGCGCCTTGTAATACGTTGCAATGGCATCATCGATACGCGTGCCATCCGCATCGCGCAGAATGCCATAGACTGCATGGCGCGGCGCGGCCCACGAAATCTTTGCCAACAACTGCTGAGCCACAGCGAGCGCGTTGCTCCCAGACAAACGAACCACACCAATGCCACCACGTCCCGCAGGCGTAGCGACAGCAACAATAGTGGTCTCATCCAGAAGGTCGTGCATTGCACTCATGCACTTATCTTAGTGACTCCCCGAAGAAAGCATGCGAAAACCACAAAGGCCACACTCAGTACACGAACATCCTGTGTACTCGGTGTGGCCTTGTGAACTCTGGTGCTCTGAAGGAACTACTTTTTGGCCTGCTCGTCGATCCACTTCGACACACGCGCATCCAGCACAGTCAGCGGCAACGCGCCACCGTTCAGCACCTCGTCATGGAACGCCTTAATGTCGAACTTCGCACCCAGCTTCGCTTTTGCCTTCTCGCGCAGCTTGCGAATCTCAAGCTGACCCATCTTGTAGCTCAGCGCCTGTCCCGGCCATGCAATGTAGCGGTCTGTTTCCGTCTGCGCCAGCGCGTCGTTCACGTCGTTGGCATGCATGTAATCAATCACCTGCTGCCGCGTCCATCCCTTGTCATGGATGCCAGTGTCCACAACGAGTCGCACCGCGCGGAAGAGTTCGCTGTTCAGTCGGCCGTAGTCGCTAACGGGGTCCTGATAGAAACCAACTTCCTTGCCCAGTTCCTCTGAGTACAAAGCCCAGCCTTCGCTAAACGCGGAGTAGCCGCCGCGCAAACGGAACTTCGGCAATCCCTTCAACTGCTGCGCCACGCTGATCTGCATGTGATGCCCCGGCACACCCTCGTGATACGCAACGGCTTCATCCAGCACTAGCGTGCGCGTCGTCGGATTCGCAACCGCGACCACCACGCGGCCCGGACGCTTCCCGTCCGGCGTACCAGCGTTGTAGTGCGTGGCCTCCGCAGCAGCAAAATCAGGAATCGGCTCCACCGTCACAGGCGACTTAGGCAACAGGCCGAACAGTTCCGACAGCTTCGGCTCCATCTGCGCAATGTACCTGCGGAAGTCTTCCACGATCTGTTCTTCGCTCTTCGGCTTCCACTTCGGATCAGCATTAATGGCCGTTCGCATTGCGGCCAGATCCTTGTAGCCTGCCTTCTTCGCCAGCACGGTCATCTCCGCCGTGATGCGCTTTACCTCATCCAGTCCAAGCTGATGAACCGCCGCAGGCGTAATGTCCAGCGTCGTCATCTGCTTCACTGCTTCGGCATAGCGGCGCTTGCCGTCCGGCAGCGATTCAATCGAAAGCGCCTCGCGTCCCTTCGGTGCATAGTCATTGCGCAGAAACGCGGAGAACTTTGCGTACGCGGGGAAGACGTCATTGTTCACAGCATCGGTGATCTCCTGCGTCAACCGCGTCTTATCCGCATCGCTGAAGCTGGCGGGGAACTTCTTCGTAGGCAGAAGAAACGGATTCGCCTTCACCACGCCATCGCACTGCCCGGCGAGCTTCTCTGTGATGACCTTCGGCGGCATCAGGCCATCCTTCAGGCCAATGCGCATCACGTCCGTCGTCTCACTCAGCACGCGCGGAATCTGCTTCAAACGCGCAACGTAGTCTTCGTAATGCTTCACGGAATCGAACGGCATACTCAGCGCCAGGTCAGCCAGTCCGGTATGAATTCCGTTCTGCTGATTGATGGGCATCTCGTAATTCTTCAGCTCATAGCTCACATCGCCACGCTCCAGGCGATCCTGCAGCAATGCATGCGAGGTAACATCGGTGTCCGTCATGCCGTCGGTGGAGATAGCCTTCAGCCGCTTCAGGAAGTCATCGTTCTCCGCGTGATCGCGCTGAATGGAAGCAAGCGAATAGTCGCCCAGCTGGTCGTTGTAACGATAGTCGCCAAACGAAGTGGCTCCTGTCGGATTGCGCTTCAGCCCGTTCTGGAAATACTCCTCAAACAGCGCATTCTGCGCAGCCGTGCGGTCCGCAACGGAAGTTTGAGCAGGCAGTGAAACACACACAGAAACGGCTGTGCAGGCAAGCAACAGGGCAGACGTAATTCGCATGGAAATGAGCCTAGCAGACGGAGGCATTTATGCAACACCTTCCGGTCTGTCATCCCGTAGCCTTACCGCTGTCATCCCGTAGCGCAGCGAAGGGATCTGCATGTGTGCCGATCGCGGCAACACTGGTGGTACTATGCCACCCATGCCCAAAGTCCACGCCTACTGGGTGTACATCCTATCCAGCCGCTCCAGAACCCTTTATATCGGCGTCACGAACGACTTGGTACACCGCATTCTCCAGCACCGCGAAGGGAATGGGAGCGTTTTTACTCAACGCTATCGTGTGACACGCCTTGTCTATTTCGAGCAGTTTCAGTTCATCCACGATGCCATCGCGCGTGAGAAGGAGCTGAAAGACTGGCGTCGCGAGAAGAAGGTAACACTGATCGAGAGTGGCAATCCGTCGTGGAGCGATCTCGGTGAAGGATGGTCCCGTGAGGTTGTAACTCCCCAGTACGACTGGAAGCGCGAACGTGGTTAGAGCAAGCGGAGTCTGCTTGATAGACACATGCAGATCCCTCCGCTTCACTGCGGGATGACAGGTTGAACGTGTGTGGGACGTGCAAAGCGAAACGCAGCGACCTACGTCGCTGCGTTCAACGGTCCAAATTTGTAGAAGTACCTACCGGCGGCGGAAGCGTTCGCGAATTTTTGCCGCGCGGTCATCACGTTCGCGTGCCTGCCAGCCTTCGGGATACAGGACCACAAACCGGCTTGGGCCTTCACCACTGGATTCGGTGCGCAGCCCCTCAGCCTTCTTCAGCGCCAGGTGCAACATGCGGCGTTCGCGGCTGCTCATCGGCTCATAGCGGTAAGGCTTGCGGCTGTTCTTTACGGCTTCAATGCCTTCTTCCGCCAGGTCCAGAATCTCGCGATTGCGCTCCGCCTTGTAGCCGCACGCGTCGAAGCTGATGCGGTCGTGTTCTTCCGGCTCCAGCCGCAGAATCTTCGCGCACACATGCTCCAGCGAGCGCAGCAGTTCACCATCGCGCTGAATCAGCATCTGCTCGTCCGGGCCGCTCAACTCCACATAGATCAGGCGATCTTCCAGCCCATCCGGATCGGCGGCGCCCGCGCCAGCCACAATGCGGAAGCGGAGTTTGAATCCACCGGTAGAGGTCAGCATTCTCAGAAAATCTTGCGTCTGCTGGGCTGCGGTCTTCAGATCCTGCATGTGGGCGTTGTCTTCTTTCTTCAGGATCGTCGCCGCCCGGAGCGGTTGCCGTCCTGTGTCTCAAAGGTTATCGGTTACTTCTAAAAATACGCAGGAAAGGCTTATTCAGTTGCACTTTCCTGCGTATTTTCAGCAGTCTATCGCTTGCCCTGGATCGTCCGCGGTTGACCTGCCTTGCGGCGTGCACGCTTCGCAGCCAGCTCGCGCATTTCGCGGCCTTCCTTGGTCTGGTTCATCGCGAACTGCGCCAGGATCATGATGATGTTACCCACGCACCAATACAGCGCCAGACCCGACGAATAGTTCCACGTAATGAACCCGGAGAACAGCGGCATCGTGAACGCCATCATCTTCTGCTGCTGCGGATCCATACCCGGCGCAGGCATATAGAACTGCGTCAGGAACTGCGTCAGCACCATCACGATCGGCAGGATGTGGTACGGATCGGCCACGGTCAGGTCATGCAGCCAGAACCAATGCGCCTCGCGCAGCTCCACCACCTTGGGCAGCATGCCCAGCATGGCGAACAGGAGCGGGAACGTCAGCAGCGTCGGTACGCAGCCGCCGAACATGTTCACGCCGTTGTCCTTCTGCAGCGCCATGATCTCGGCGTTCATATCTGCACGCTTCGGATCGGTCACCTTGTACTTGGCATACTTCGCCTTGATGGCGTCCATCTGCGGCTGGATGCGCTGCATCTTCAGGCCGCTCTTCATGGTCTGGTAGCGGAACGGCAGGATCACAATGTTCACCACGATGGTGAGCACCACAATCGCCCATCCCCAGTTGCTGGCAACGTGATCGTGAATCCAGTTCAGCAGCAGGAACAGAGCCTTTGCGAACGGTCCCCAGAAACCAAAGTCAACAACCGGCTCCAGCGTCTCGCTCGATCCCGAAACCTTGATGCCCTTCAGCACATCGACAGACTTCGGTCCAACGTACACACGCATGCTGCTGCTGTTTTCCGTGCTGCCTGCAGCAATGCCCACAACCGGAACATCGACAGACTTCTCAGACACTGTGCCGTCACGATGCAGCTTGTTCACGTCGATGGTGTTGTGCAGCATAACCGCAGTCGCAGAACCAGCGTTATCCGGTAGGAACACCGCGGCAAAATAACCATCCGCTGTACCCGCATACTGCAGCGGAGCATTCAGCGTTTCGCCGCCGGAAACCTTCTTGAATTCGATGTGTTCGGCCTTGCCGTCCTTCATCGTTTCAATGCGCGAACCGTTGTAATCCAGCACCTGCTCCTGGTCGCCAAAGCCCGCAGGCCATGCCAGCAGAGCGCGCACCGGAGAGCCGTTCACCTTCGCAGTGACAGTGGCCTTCAACACGTAGGTGCTGTCAAAGCTGAAGGTCTTCTCCACATCCACGTTGCCCTGTGTGTAGTGGTAGGTCAGTGTCTGGGGAGCGGTTAGGTTGCCCGTGGCAGAAGGCACAAACAGAGCCTGCTTCAGGCCAGCCGTGGTGCCCGCGTCATAGGTGTGCAGCGACATGGGGAAGCCAAACTCGTGGCTCGCCTTCGCGTTCACCAGGTCCAGCGGAGCGCCGTAACGGCTCTTGAACTTCTTCAGAACCCACGATCGAACTTCCGCGCCGCGGTTGCTGAAGGTGATCTTGTACAGTTCGTTCTCAACGGTCGTGGTCTGCTCAGCAGCAGCGGAAACCGTGTTGCTGGCGCCACTGGCCGCAGGAGCCTGCACGGCGTTCGCGTTGAAGTCAGCTTTGCTGCCCGTCGGCGCACTTACCGGCGCGCTCTGGCTCTGTGTCTGCGCCGTGGGCGGCTGCAGCGGCTGCTTCTGCTTCGATTTATAGAACTGAAGCCCGGCAAATACGCCGAACATGACGACCAACATTACGAGGAAGGTGGTGTTGCTCTGCGAGCCGCCGCCTCCCTGATTAGGGTTCTTGATCTCTGCCACGTTTTCCTGTCTGGTTGGCGCGCCGGGTTCCGCGCCAAAGTATCCATTTCTCATTCTAAATCGTGAGTAATTCCCACGCTTTCCCCCGTCTAAATCATTGACGCGTGCTATGAAAGAGGCAGCATGAGCGTGATCCTCGTCGTCGGAAGCATCAACCTGGACCTGGTCAGCACCGTGGACCGCATCCCAACTCCCGGTGAAACGCTGCTGGGAAGCAGTTTTGCCACCATTCCCGGCGGTAAGGGAGCCAACCAGGCCGTCGCCGCCGGACGGCTGGGCGCTGCCGTCCACATGATCGGCCGGGTCGGAGCCGACAGTTTCGGGGAACTACTGCGGAATGCTCTCATCGTGGAAGGAATCGACACCTCCACCGTCGTCACCGTGGCAGGGCCCAGCGGCGTGGCCGCCATCACCGTGGCCGCCGACGGCACCAACAGCATCGTCGTCACGCCCGCAGCCAACGCCACCCTGCAACCCGCGGACATCGCCGCCGCACGATCCGAAATTCGCAAAGCCTCCATCGTCCTGGCCCAGTTGGAAACGCCGCTGGAGACCGTCACGGCGCTCGCAAAGGAGTGCTGCGAGGCGAAAATCCCCTTGATCCTCGACCCTGCACCCGCACAGCCGCTTCCGCTCGAGCTGCTGCGCTCCGTCACCTGGCTCACACCCAACGAATCAGAGACGCGCACCCTGCTCGGCCGCACCACCGTCATGACAGAAGCCAAAGCCGCCGAACGACTGCTGGCTCTGGGCGCGCGTAACGTCATCCTGAAACTCGGTGCGCGCGGAGTCTATCTGGCAGGCGCGGACGTGCCGACCCCTGCGTTCGTTCCCTCGCCCGACCTTCGCGCTGTCGACACCACCGCCGCGGGCGACTGCTTCAACGGCGCCTTCGCCGTCGCTCTCACCGAAGGCCGCGCGCCGGTAGAAGCTGCCGCCTTCGCCTGCGCCGCCGCGGCACTTTCCATCACCCGGACCGGAGCGCAGACAGGCATGCCCTACCGCTCCGACGTGAATAAGCTGCTGCGCTCGCTTGCGTAATCCGAGCGGCTATTCCTGAACCCTCATGCCGCTGGGCGCACCCAGCGTCGCATAGCTCAAAGCACCCAGCAGCGTCACCGCGGAACACACCGCAAACGCCAGCGTAAAGCTGTGCGTGCGATCTACGATCATCCCTGTCACCACTGGAGCCACCGACGCAATCAGGAAGCTGGCGAAGTTCTGCAGCGCACCCAGAGCAGAAACCAGGTGCGACGGGCTAACAGCCTGCACATAGCCCCATCCGCTGGTGCCGCCAAACTGAATAAACCCAAACGCAACGCTGATGCTGATCACCGCAGCGGGCAATGAATACGCATGCGACGCGAAGAACGACGCGGCTGCGCTCAGCACCATGCCCACAATGATCTGTGTGCGATGAATCGAGGTTAGCTTGTAACCGCGTGCAGCAAATGCATCGGCCAGAAAGCCGCTGGCCAACATGCCGAACGCACCGGCAAGAAAAGGAATCGCCGCAAGCCACCCACTCTGCGACAGCGACAGATGCCGCTCCGTCTGCAGATATCCCGGCAGCCACGCAATGTAGAGCCACGCGGTGTAATTCACACCGCCAAAGCCCAGCATCATGCCCCACACCGTGCGCTGCGTCAGCAACTCACGATAAACGCTGCCCGTGGGAATAGCTGTGAGCGTTTCATCGCTGTACATCGTCGCCGCACGCGGACGATGCAGCAGCAGCCACAACACCGCAACGACCAATCCTGCGGCACCCAGCACCTCAAACATGCCGCGCCAGCCAATGCGCAACATCAGCAGCGTAAGCAAAGGTGGCGCAGCAGCAAGCCCAAACGTCTGCGACGAACTCATCAGCGCCGTGGCGCGTCCGCGAGTACCGCGGCTGAACCATTCCCGAACACTGCGAATGCCGCTGGGATAAAACGGAGCCTCACCTGCTCCCAACAGAATGCGCAGAATGATGAACACGGGAAACGACGTAACGAAGCCAGTCAGCAGTTGCGCCAGGCTCCAAACCGCAAGCCCAATGCCCAGCATCATCCGCGTCCCCAGCCGATCCAGCCACGCCACCAACCCAAGCTGCGCAAACCCATACGACAACGAGAAGGAAGACAGCAGCCAACCCATCTGCGCATTGTTCAGGTGCAGCTCACCGCGCACAACGGTGTTCGCAACCGACAGCGACGAGCGGTCAAAGAAGTTCACGATGCCCGCTGTAAAAAGCAGGACGAGCGTAATGCCCTGATGCGCACGAAGGCTGCGTTCCCTGGTTGCAAATGCGGTCAAAACGGCAGCCTCGTCTACGTTGGGGTCGAATCCACCCTAACGCACAGCGCGGTTCGCGTACAACGTAGACACGTAACCAGCGCCAAAACCATTGTCGATATTGGTCACCGTAATGTTGGGCGAACAACTGTTCAACATGCCCAGCAGCGCCGCCACACCACCAAAGGCCGCACCATAACCAACGCTCGTAGGTACCGCAATCACTGGCACGGCAACAAGCCCACCCACAACAGAAGGCAACGCACCTTCCATGCCTGCACAGCAGATGACTGCATCCGTCTCGCGAATCGCATTCAGATGCGCAAGCAACCGATGCAATCCCGCAACACCAACATCCGTGAATCGTGAAACCGTCGCACCAAAGAAATCCGCAGTAATGGCAGCTTCTTCTGCAACACTCAGATCGCTCGTGCCCGCACAGACAACGGCAACACGTCCGCCGCTCTTCTTCGCACCCTCGCCACACGTAATACAGCGAGCGCGTGCGTGATACTTCGCATCGGGAACCAGCTTCAGCGTCGCTTCAAAAGCAGCGGCATCCGCACGAGTAGCCAACGCGGGCGTCCCGCTGGCATGAATACGCGCAAGAATAGCGGCGGTCTCTTCCGAGGTCTTTCCCGCAGCAAATACCACTTCCGGCAGACCACTGCGGAGCGAACGATGATGATCCACCTTCGCGAACTCAAGGTCTTCAAAAGGCAGTGAAGCCAACTTGTCCGCAGTCTGTTCCGCGGTCAGCTTGCCTGCTTCCAGTTCACGCAGCAGATGAAGAAGTGCATCACGCTGCATGATTAGCCTTCAAGAGCGAATCAATGGACAACAGCGCATTCATGCTGCCGCTGCGATAGCCTTCCGTGTCCAGCGTGACATACGTGAACCCCGCAGCCTTCACTGCCGTGGTGATCTGCGAAAGCATATCCAGTGACAAAGCCTTTACCAATTCACCGCGCTCAATCTCTACACGCGCTAACTCGCCATGGTGCCGCACACGTAGCTGACGGAACCCAAGCGTTAGCAAAGCCTCTTCCGCTTCTTCCACTTGTCGCAAAGCTTCTGCGGTCACAGGGCGACCATACTCAAGCCGTGAAGACAAGCAAGCCGATGCAGGACGGTCCCACACTTCCAATCCAAAATGCTGCGCCAACGCGCGAATCTCCTGTTTACCCAGTGAAGCATCGGCAAGCGGAGCCACCGCATGATGATTCGCCGCAGCACGCTGTCCCGGACGAAAGTCACCACTGTCATCGCGGTTGCGACCGTAGGCAATCGTCGTAATGCCGGTCTCGCTCAACATGCGTTCCATCGTGAGAAACAGTTCGTCCTTGCAATGGAAACAGCGCGCACCATCGTTACGCACATACTCCGCGCGATCCATCTCGCTGGTCTGCACCACGCGCAACGGAATGTTGTTGTCTTCTGCGAACTTGATTGCGAAAGCAAGATGCGTACGCGGCAGCGAAGGCGAATCGGCAATCACGGCAACCATCTTGTCGCCAAGAACCTGGTACGCCTCCCAGGCAAGATACGCGGAGTCCACACCACCGCTGTACGCCACGGCCATGCGATCATACCGGCGCAGCTCCGCGTGCAACTGTTCACGAAGCTGCGCCAGTGCGGTATCCATCGTTACTTCGCCTCAGGCAGATCGCGCGAAAGGTCCTTGCGCGACGGGTTATCCAGCTTTTCCTTCGTAGCCCACAGACCCGCAGAAGGTGTGCTGATGTAGAACACCTCTTCGCCATCCGGCATCGTGTTCCAGCCTTCCTTCATCACTGCAGGGTCATAGCGCTTCTGCATCTCTTCGCAGTCCGCGTAACCATAACCCACCTGCTCAATCTCTTCCTTCGTGAGATGACCCGGCGCGTACGTAATGTGAAAACGGCCTTCGCTGCTGCCGTGAATCAAGTGAGCTACACCATGCGGAATTTCCTGCATGTCAGCTTCTGTCTTATAAAGAGCCAGCGTGCGCGGCGTTCCCTTGTAGCCATACTTGCGGATCAGCGCATCCACTTCCGGCTGCTCACCAAAGCGCTCCACACCAGGCGCAATGATCAGCAATTCACCACCATCGGCAATCACCATGCGCGTACGGTAAACAGCCTTGTTCGCCACCCACGTCGCGCGGAACTCATCCGCCTGCATCACCGCAACGACCTTCTTGATCGGCTTATCGAACAGCGTAATGTTCTGTTCGCGGCTCTGCTTTGCAGCCTGCAGATACGTATCCAGATCGTCGCCCACAAAGATGCCGCTGGTCACCAGCTTATTGTCCGCATCGCGCTGCATCACAATCTGCAGATACACGTCAGGCAGATTGTGCAGATGCTCGTTCTCGCTCCAGTTGTAGCAGGCGCGCAGCGGAGTAATCAGGCAGCCAAGGTTGTTCTCAATGCCATACACCGCAGCCGCAATATGCGACGCGCAGATAGTGTCCTTGCCACCCAGACCGATGTAGTAGTTCTTGTTGTGATTCGCAAAACCAAGCACTTCATGCGGCACCACGTGACCCAGGTTAATGATCAGGTCCCACTGCTCATCCATCAGCTTGCTGTTCAGATCAACGGGAATATCCCAGTCCGCCGCGCCGTCCGTGGTTTCCTTCACCAGCGCAGCAGGAATGGTCGCCACCTTGGTCACACCGTTGCGCCAATCGTGCGGGAAGATGCGGTCATTCGGAATCGATCCGAACATCCACTTGTTCTCCGCCTCGGTGTGCGGCACATGCTGGCCCAGCGTGGGAATCACTTCCACATGCGCGTCCGGCAGCGCGTTGTAAACATACTCGGTGATCCAGCCAACGCCGGAGTGTGCGCGAGTAAGATCGGGCGGCAGCAGCAGAACGCGCTTCAGATCCTTGTTGATGCGTGTGCGCGCTTCACTCAAAAGGCGGTCGCAGGCTTCCTTAATCTGTGCGTCCGAGACGTGCGGTGCTTGTACGGTAAACCAGGCCACGGTGACTTTCCTTCAGCGGCGAATGCCGCACTTTCCAACTGATTTGGAGAGCTCGGTGGAAGCCGAGCCCCTTCAAGAAATGTTCTTTCTCAGCAATACGAAACGCGGGAGAAAGAGGTTCCGTCTATCCCAGGAACAGGTGCTTGATGTGACGGTCAAAAAGATTCGTCGTTACATTGCGCGCCACAACTTCTTCATTCGCTTCCAGCGCATCAATGTAGCGATTGCCCATCTTCGCCGCCACCTTAAAGCCAACATGCAAAAGCTGGCGCAGGTCTGCGTTGTACTGCGGATCACCCTCAACATGACGCAACGCGCGAACATACTGCTCGCTCGTCCATCCGTTCACCGTCTCCGGCGTCGGCAGGTTTTCCGTCTTAATGTCGATCACTGTGGAATACGGAGCGCAAAGCTCATCCGCATGCGCAAATGCTTCTGCGTACACTTCCTTCGCAAGCGCCAGCGCATCGCCACCGGCCTCCGCCAGTCCAATCAATTCTTCCAGCCACGTCGTGCCGGCAGTCTTCACATGAACGCCCGCGCCCGTGTCTTTCAACGACTTGCGAATCGGCTCATAGATGCTGAACTTATCCGACCCCGAATGCACACTCAGCTTCAGATTCGCTGGCAGCCCATACGTCTTTACTGCATACGCAATGGTCGCAATGTCCTCGCGGAACTCCTTCTCAAACTGAGCCACATTGCCCACATAATCCACACCCTTGTTGAAACGGCCTGTGAACTTCGGAGCAATCGTCTGAATGGGCAGCTTCTCATCCGCAATCGCGGCCAGAATAATCAACAACTCTGGCGGCGTCTGTGGATTCTCGGTCTCATCCATTGAGATTTCCGCAACGAAATCCTCAGAACCTTTCTTCGCCACCACTGCCTTGTAGATCGCAGCAGCTTCCTGCACAGCAGCCAGGAAGGTCTTCGCAGTCTTCTCAACAAACGCCTTGTCCAGCGAGAACGGCTTCTCAATACCCGGGATGGTGATCTCACCAATGAGTTCCGGATGACGTTCTACAAACTGCGCAATTTCGTTCTCATCGCTCTTCTGACCAATGTTGTCCGCCACGTCCAGCGTGAAGAAATCGCACGGCGCAACAAAGCGTTCATAGGTCTTCAGATTGATGTGATCCGCATCGGCGAAGTAGGGCTTCGTCCAACCCAGTTCCTTCACGGCAACATCAATCGCAGCACGCGTCTGGCTGGGCTCCGAACCAATAATCAAATGCTCACGGTTCGACTTGTTCCACACCGGCGTAATATCCGCACCGGCTTCAGCGGCCATGATGCATGCCTGCAACTGAGCCTTTGCCTGATGTGCGAAACGATCGCCCATACCGAGCGAAAATTTAGGTAGCTGCATGTTTCCTCTCCCGGCTATTCAGCTCTTAGCCTTTAGCTCTTGTTGTCTGCGCTCATCCGTTCTGCGCATTGATTGAACACGTTCTTACGTAAAAGATTACTGATTCACACCACTTGCAAGAAATCCACCGTCCACCACAATCGTGTGTCCGTTGGTAAAGCTGGCCGAATCACTTGCAAGATAAATCGCTGCGCCAACAAGCTCTTCCGTCTTACCAAAACGATCCATCGGGCAACGCATACGCAGTTCCTGTCCTCGCGGCGAACCATCCAGCAGCGCCGCGTTCAACTCAGTGCGGAACACACCCGGAGCAATGCCGTTCACCGTCACGCCATGCTTTGACCACTCCACAGCAAGTGAACGCGTCAACGAAAGCACAGCAGCCTTGCTTGCTGCATAGCCTGCCACTTCGCTCAACGCAACAAAGCTGTTCAACGAAGCAATGTTGATGATGCGGCCATACTTCTGCTCAATCATCTGCTTGCCAAACACCTGGCAGCTACGCAGCATGCCGGTCAGGTTGGTATCCATGATCTGGTTCCACTCTGCTTCCGGATACGTCAGTGTCGGCTGGCGCTTGATAATGCCAGCAGAGTTGATCAGAATATCGACCTTGCCAAACTCCTTCAGCACAGCAGCCAGCAGGGCTTCAATCTGTGCACGGTCGGTCTGGTCGCACGTTTGACGGATAGTTTTGCGACCTATCGATTCAATCTCTGCGGCAACGTCATTCACCTGCTCTGCGCGACGTCCGGTGCTCACCACATCCGCACCAGCCTGCGCCAGGCCAATCGCCATCGCACGGCCAATACCACTGGTGCCACCAATTACGACCGCAACACGGCCTTCAAGACTCAAAGGATGTTTCATGCTCCCAACCTCTCCGTGGTAACAGGTACGTCCGCTCGGCGCAGGCCGGGCGCAAAAATCTGCAGGCAAACAAACGCAACCATGTAAATAGAACCCGCAAGGATAAACAGTGTGTTGTAGCTGCCGGTCAGTTGCAGAATGCGTCCTGCCTCAACCGATAGCAGCGTGCCAAGAATGGAACCCACCATGCCAGCCAGGCCCACTACAGAACCAACAACGCTGTTCGGGAAAACGTCAGAGGCGCAGGTGTACACATTCGCGCTCCAACCCTGATGACCAGCAGTTGCCAGGCTCAGCAGCGCCACTGCAGTCCACATGTCGTTCACATGGCTGATGTACAGCATGGGCAGCGAAAACAGCGCGCAGAAGAACATGGCGCCGTAGCGTGCCTTCGCACCGCGCAATCCAAATTTCTCGAACAGCGCGGGCAGCCAGCCGCCCAAAATACCGCCAACGGTTGAAGTCAGATAGACCACAATGATGGGCAATCCAAGGTTCTTCAGGTCAACATGAAAGCGCGAATCCAGGTAGCCGGGAATCCAGAACAGATAGAACCACCAGATAGGATCGGTCAGACCCTTGCCCAGCACAATGCCCCACGTCTGGCGATACGTCAGCAGCTTCAGCCACGGAATATTCGCGGCATCCATCTGCTCAGCGTTTTCTTCGTAGATGTGGCGCAGCTCTTCGCCCGTAAGCGTCGGGTGTTCCTTCGGCTTGCGATAGTAGAACCACCACCAGATGATCCACGGCATACCAATTAGTCCCGTGAAAAGAAACGCGGCATGCCAACCGTAATGAATGGTGATCCACGGAATCGTGAGCGGGCAGATGATCGCTCCTGCTGTCGCACCGGCATTAAAGATGCCCGTAGCCAGCGAACGTTCACTACGCGGAAACCAATCGGCAACCGTCTTGATCGCAGCAGGGAAGTTACCGGACTCACCAAGACCAAGCGCAACACGCGCAATGCCGAAGCCGGTTACCGTGCTGACAAAAGCATGTGCCAGCGCAGCCAGACTCCACACCGCCATCACCAGGCTGTAGCCCAGGCGCGTCCCAACCTTGTCGATCAATCGTCCAACGCCAAGCAGGCCAACGGCATAGGCCACCTGGAACATCGCAATGATGTTGCCGTAGCCCTCTTCGCTCAGGCCAATGCTGTGTTGCAGCGTAGGCTTCAACAGGCTCAGGACCTGGCGGTCCATATAGTTGATCGTGGTTGCCACAAACAACATGGCGCAGATTGTCCAGCGGACATTCCCCACGTGCGTCCGGCGTTGGCCGGGCGACAGGTCAGCAGTCGGTTCCAAGGGGCTCACTCGCGCTCCGAAAAAGGGCGTTCAGATATGCCGGACAAGCTTACAGTGATTTGCGCGTTATTGGCACGCCCTTTATAAAAACGCTTCGATAAAGATATCAGGCTGCAAGTGGTCTGACCACTCTGTATGTGTACGCCTGCTCTCGAGCCACTGTCAAACGTTTTTGACTACATTCAGCTTCACAATGCCTCGTTCTGTGTGCAGAATGGGTGCTGACCATGTCAAACACCGCTCACCGTCCCCCAGCCGCCGACCGCCAGATCGCTATGCGAGTGGTGGAACGCATCCGCGAGGCGCTGCAGGATGGCACATGGAAATCAGGCGATAAACTACCGCCCGAACGCGAATTCGCAACAACCCTCGGCATCAGTCGCTCCAGCCTGCGCTCTGGCCTGGGCTATCTCGCGGCGATGGGCCTGCTGCAGGTGCGGCATGGTGTGGGCGCATTTATCTCGGAAGCTCCCACGCAGTTCGGTGCGGCATCGCTGCCGTTTCTTGATGCCCTGCACGGTTACGACATCCATCAGCTGTTCGAAGCGCGGCGCATTCTTGAAGGCCACATCGCATCGCTCGCCGCCGAACGCACCACAGAACGCCACCTGCAGCAGATGGCTGAAGAGCTGGAAGAAATGGAAGCCTCCATCGACCAGCCACACGAGTACCTCATCCACGATGTTCGTTTCCACCGCATCGTTGCGCAGGCCGCGGGCAATTCCATCCTGGCCGCCATCATGGAAAGCCTGACCGGCGCGCTCTACGAAGTGCGTCGCTCCACCACCGAGCAGATAGCCGATCTGAACGTGACAACAAAATTCCATCGCGACATCTACCGCGCCATCCGCAGCGGCAACTCGCGCACCAGTCGTGCAGCCATGGAAAAACATCTCACCAACGCAGAAGCCGACGACGACCTGCCTCCCAAGCCCAAGGCAAGAAAGCGTACCCCGGCAAAATCCAAAGCCAAAACGAGCACTCCAGCGTCACGAAGCTGACCCGTCGAAAGAACAAAAATGATAGCCCGGGCCTAGCCGGGCTATCTTGCATTGCAAAAGACGAACCTACAGCCGGTAAGCCTTCTTCACCAGGTTCACCGTCAGATCCTGAGCCAGCTCAAACGCCTCATCCTCTTCAATACGGTGTTCCGCCACCAGCCGCGCCAGGAACGCGCAGTCAATACGGCGAGCTACATCATGCCGCGCCGGAATGCTCAGGAACGCGCGCGTGTCATCGTTGAAGCCAACCGTGTTGTAGAAGCCTGCGGTTTCCGTAGCTGTTTCGCGGAAACGCATCATGCCTTCCGGGCTATCGTGGAACCACCACGGCGGTCCCAGGCGCAGCGCGGGATAGTGTCCGGCCAGCGGTGCGAGCTCACGGCTGAAAGCGGTCTCATCCAGCGTGAACAGGATCACGGTCAGGTTCGCCTCATTGCCAAACAGGTCCAGCATCGGCTGCAGAGCATGCACATAATCCGTGGCGGTAGGAATGTCCGCACCCATGTCGCGGCCAAACTTCTCAAACAGAATCTGGTTGTGATTGCGCATGCTGCCCGGATGAATCTGCATGACGAGCCCGTCTTCGACAGACATCCGCGCCATCTCCGTCAGCATCTGCGCACGGAA
This sequence comes from Terriglobus sp. TAA 43, assembly GCF_000800015.1. Taxonomy (NCBI): domain Bacteria; kingdom Pseudomonadati; phylum Acidobacteriota; class Terriglobia; order Terriglobales; family Acidobacteriaceae; genus Terriglobus; species Terriglobus sp. TAA 43. The sequence continues at coordinate 2,524,616 of NZ_JUGR01000001.1, read as the reverse complement.
GACTTCTTCATCATCCTCATCCGCTTCGCCGCTCAGGATCACATCGAAAAGCTGCGCGCACTCTTCCGGATCAAGGTCGGCAGTGCGCGCCGTCGGATGCCCATGATCGGTAGCCGTCGCTCCCAGCGATTTGAAGAACGCACGACGATTGCGCAGGGCATTCAAATAGCCTTCCCACGTCTCGGTGTTCTCGCCAGTAATCTCACCCAGCTTCGCAATGTTCTCGCGGAAGCCCGCAAACTCAGGATCAACAACCGAATCCGGACGGAACGTGGGGACAATGCGTCCCTTCCAATCACCCTTGCGCAACGTCTGAATATCCGTCAGCGGATCAATCGCAGAGTCAGTCGTCGCCAGCACATCAATCTTGAAGCTCTCAAACAACGCACGGGGGCGGAACTCCGGCGTCTGCAGCTTCTCAGCAATGGTGTCGTAATACAGGTCCGCCGTCTTTGAAGACAGGCGCTCCGTCAGACCGAACTGCTCCTGAAACGCATAGTCCAGCCAAAGGCGCGAAGGCGTTCCGCGAAACAGATAGTAGTGGTCCGCGAAAATCTTCCAAACCTTGCGAGGATTCTCAATGACCGCCTTGCCAATCTCCAGGTCTTCCAGCTTCACGCCCTGGCTGTACAGCATGCGGTGGACATAGTGATCCGGCTGAATAAACAGCTTCGACGGATCAGGAAAGGCATCATTCGTGGCGAACCAACCGGCCTGCGTGTGTCCATGCGGGCTTACGATCGGCAGATCGCGCACCGTCGCAAACAAGCGTTGCGCAATGGAACGAGTGGTTGGATCTGCCGGAAAAAGGCGGTCGTCGTGCAGCAGGGGCATCGAGGTGGTCCTCCTGGAATATTCGCGGCGGCAGCCTCACCGTCACGCGGGCCATACCATCATCCTCCCAAAAACGTTTCGATACAAACACAACAGATTTTTGTGAAAACTATAGTGGATCATGGAACCATGCCCGCCCATGAGGAAGCCGTCGTCCGCCAGCAACTCCGTTCCCTGTTTGACACTGCCGTAGCGGCCGCCAATCCTCACGTCGTCCTCGCATCCTCTCTGCCTGAACCGCCCAAAGGCCGGTGCATCGTCGTAGGAGCAGGCAAAGCCTCCGCCGCCATGGCCGCCGCCGTCGAAGAGGCATGGCCGCAGGTCCCAATGGAGGGCGTCGTGGTCACCCGCTACGGCCACGCCGTCCCCCCCCGCCACATCCGCATCGTGGAAGCGTCGCACCCAGTACCCGACGCAGCCGGTATGCAAGCCGCCGAAGACATCCTCGCCGCCGTCCAAAATCTGTCACCCGACGACCTCGTTCTGGCGCTCATCTCCGGTGGCGGATCAGCCTTGCTAACGCTGCCCGTCGAAGGCGTCGCCCTCGAAGACAAGCAAGCGGTCAACGCAGCGCTCCTCGCATCCGGCGCACCCATCCACGCCATGAATACCGTGCGCAAAGCGCTCTCCCGCATCAAGGGCGGCAAACTGGCGCAGGCCGCTGCACCCGCCCGCGTGGTCACACTCGTCATCAGCGACGTCCCCGGCGACGACCCGGCCATCATCGCCTCCGGCCCCACCGTCCCCTCCGGTACCACCGCAGCCGACGCATTGCGCATCATCCGCGAATACAACATGGAAGTCCCATCCAGTGTGCTCAGCGTGTTGGAATCGCAAAGCGAAGAAGCCCCCAAAAGCTTCCAGGCAGACGTCCGTATGATCGCCTCGCCGCTCCAGGCCCTCCAGGCCGCAGCCGCCAAAGCAAGAGAATTCGGCTGGAACCCATTGATCCTGGGCGACGCCATCGAAGGCGAAAGCGCGCAGCTCGGCACAGTGATGGCTGGCATCGCAGCATCCGTTCGCCATTACGGACACCCCATCGTAAAACCGGCCGTCCTTCTCTCCGGCGGCGAAACCACGGTGACGCTGGGCCGCGAAAAGCCCGGCCGAGGCGGCAGAAACACCGAATTCCTACTCTCACTCGCCATCGCCCTGAAAGGCGCGCCCGGCACCTATGCCATCGCAGGCGACACCGACGGCATCGACGGCTCTGATGACGCCGCCGGAGCCATCGTCACCCCCGACACGCTCACTCGGGCAAAGCAGGCATCTGCCATCGCGGCTGACTTCCTTCGCCGTCATGACAGCTATTCCTTCTTCGCTACCATCGACGACCTCGTCATGACCGGCCCCACCTTGACCAACGTGAATGACATTCGAGCGGTTCTAATCCTCTGACTCTGGTCTGACCTCTCGACAGATTTGATTCGATTCATTCGTTTTGTCGACAAAACAACCACATTTTCCCCATGCATCCGTTGAGGGCAGTTTCGTACCCCGGAACCTCTCCAAAAAACTTGCAAAAAGCATGTTTCTTTTCTTCATTTCGGTGTGATATAAGTCCCGCCGTCGAAGAGAACTCCGTTCGTTTGCACTGAAAGCCTCCCACGCTGATCGGGGAGAAGTGCATCGGCGGGTGTCCCAGCGGCAAAAAAATATCGCGGATTTTGAAACGTCTCAGATCGAAAAAGAATTAATCCGCGCAAACGTTGTCATAGTGCTGAACACGGAGAGGCCAACATCACCATGCATGGACCAAACAAGAACATAGGACCCCGCGTCCCCGCACCGGACTCCGGAACGACGAAAGAGTCCACCTTGAATCAGATCTCCCATAACGCCATCCTGCGTACATTCCGACGTAGCGCATTCGCCCTCATGCTGGCGGCCGCTCCCGTCGCCCTGCTTTCCGTAGGCGCACCTTCCGCATGGGGCCAGGCATCTGCATCCACCGACGCCGCCGGCACCGTTACGGACGCAACCGGTGCGAAGGTCCCGGGAGCCACGATCCACCTCATCAACAACGGCACGAAGGCCGAACGTACCACCAAGTCCAACGGCTCTGGCGACTGGTCCATTCCTAACCTGCCTCCGGCCAACTACAGCATCCGCGTAGAGAAGGACGGCTTCAAGACTTCCGTCATCCCGTCTTTGGATGTTCAGATCGGCCAGACTGCCAATGGTTCTGTAACGCTCGCCGTCGGCGGCACCAATGAAACGGTTGAAGTCAGCACGCTTCCGCCACAGCTCCAGACGCAGGAAGCCACAGTCGGCCAGGTCATCGATCAGAAGCAGATCAACGACCTCCCATTGAACGGCCGTAACGTGTTGCAGCTCGCCACACTGGCCCCAGGCGTCTCGCCGCCGCAGAGCGGTCAGCAGGGTGGTTCAGCCGCGCAGACCGGTACCGCGTCATCTTCCCGCAACCTGTACATCACGGTTGATGGTGGTCGCGGTAACTCGACCAACTACGTGCTCGACGGTACGTATGTCCGTTCGGTTCGCTTCAACAACATGTCGTTGCTGCCCAACACGGATACGCTGCAGGAGTTCAACCTCCTCCGCTCCACCTTTTCCACGGAGTATGGCCAGGGGCAGGCAGTGGTTTCCATGGTCACCAAGTCCGGTACCAACAAGATCCACGGATCGGGCTACCTGTTCGCGCGTAACGGTATCTTCGATGCCCGCAACTACTTCCAGCCTGTCTCCAGCGGACCCAAGCCGGACTTCCATCGCTGGCAGTTTGGTGGCACCTTCGGCGGGCCCATCATCAAGGACCATCTCTTCGTCTTTGGTGGTTATGAAGGTCAACGTTCGTCCAAGCAAAACCTCTACACGGCTCTCTTTCCCACGCAGACCGAACTCGCAGGTACGTGGGACGCCAACAGCACCCAGGTTCTAACGCCGAGCGGTGGTTTTGGTTATAGCCACGTCAACCCTACCGGTTTCGGCGTGACGAACAAGGTGGCCACAGTCCTGAATCCAACGTATCCGGCGGTGACTTCGGACGCGGCGACGATCAACGGCTCCGCGAACTACGGCCTCACCTTGCCGTTCACTGATAACTACGACTCGTACACTGTTCGCGGCGACTGGAACGTTACCTCAAAGAACTCTCTTTTTGGCCGTTACGCCAACTACAACGCTAGCCAGGTCACTCCGACGGCAACTGGCAGCTCCACGTCAAACCCGCTGCTGGGCCGCAACGCGGTCTTCGGTGATACGTACCTGGTCACGAACAAGATCGTGAACGAAGTTCGTGTCGGTTGGAACGAGTTCTACAACATCACCCTTGGTGTGTTGCAGAGTGCTGGTCCCAACGGTAACTGGGCATCCGCAGAAGGTCTGACCAACGTCACTGCTCTCACCTCGCCGCGTCAGAATGGCCGTGCAAGCTTCGGCATCGCCGGCTTTGGCAACGTGGGCGATGGATCGGGCGATCAGGGTGGTCATGAAAATGTGATCAGCATCGGCGACTCGATTTCCGATGTTCTTGGTAAACATACCCTCAAGGCGGGTTTCCAGTTCCAGAACCGCCGTCTCTGGCAGATTGCAGATAACAACTCTCGCGGCGCTGCTACCTTCGATAACTGCACCGTTGCGTCCTACGCGATCGATCCGACGACCGGTAAAGCTTATGTTCCCACTGATCCGAATGACACGTCCCATGGTGCATCCGGCGGCAACTGCCCGGTCGGTAACAAAGGCTTCAACCTCAATGGGACCTTCTACCTTTACAACAAATTCCAGAACTATGCTCGTGGCCTGTGTACCTCGGGTTGCAACGGCAACGCGGGTACTACCCTCGGACATTATCGTGACAACACTTATGGTGTCTTTGTCAGCGATATCTGGACGATCACTCCCAGGTTGACTGCAAACCTCGGTTTCCGCTGGGAATATAATCAGCCCTTCCACGAACAGAATGGCTTGGAAGGATCACTCGATCCAACCACTCATCTGGTTACCTTTAGCAAGATTCCGGCAAACATTCCTCAGGCGTATCTGAATGCGGGGATCATTGACACGCAGCACACGTATCAGCCGGGCATCATCCAGCCTTTCAAAAAGGGTTTCATGCCCCGTGTTGGTCTCGCGTATGAAGTTCATCCCGGAACCGTTGTCCGCGCCGGTTACGGTATCTACTTCGACAACCTGAACACCAACGAACTGCAGTTCACACGGTATGCAGCTCCGCTGTACTTCCAGCAGGCGTTCAGTAACGTAACTACCAATCAGCTCTATCCGGATCCGCTCACGACGACGCAGATTCCTTCGCCGTTCTCGATCTTCCCATTCAACAAGCAGCCACTCACCCAGGAATGGAACGCCAGTCTGCAGCAGGATCTCGGTCACGGCCTGTTGATGGAAATGGCCTATACCGGCAGCAACTCCCACCACATGTGGAAGCGGTATGACCAGAACATGTGTCAGCAGTATCCGTTCGTCGTCCCGACGAATATCTCCGTTTGCACCCGTGCTAACCCGAAGTTCGGCAACGGCATCCTGACCAGCTCCACTCTGGGTGCAGCCAACTTCAACGGTGGTTCCATCAAGGTAGAAAAGCGCCAGAGCAACGGCCTCTACTACCTCGGCAGCTACCAGTGGTCGAAGAACCTCGACAACATCTCGGGTGAGGCTGGCGCAAACGACTCGTCGTACGCAACCACCACCGCATTCGATCACTCTTACTCGAACTTCGACGTTCGCAACCGCGCTGTCATCTCGGGTGGATACGAACTTCCGTTCGGTAAGGGTAAGTCCTTCCTGCAAGGGAAGGCAGCCACTGCAGTGCTGGGTGGTTGGACCTTCCAGCCTGCAATTCAGCTCCGTACGGGTTACCCGTTCAACATCACGGGTTCGGGTTGCAGCTTCGCCTCTTACAACACTTGCCGTGCCTTCCTCGCGCCAGGCCGCACAGTTGCCAGTTCCTTTAAGGGTTCGAACCGCGGCATCAGCAGCTGGTTTGACCCAACCGCTTACTCGCAGGATCCAAACACGGCCACCGTCTGCGCGCCCGGCGCAACCTGCTCAGGCGTCGCTTCCAACGGACAGACTGTATCGCTCGACTGCACCAAGAGCGCTATCTACTGCTCTGCAACTCGTCCTCAGCCGTTTCTTCAGGGCTGGGCCACACGTAACACTGGCCGCGGACCCGGAACGGTATCGTTCGATCTCTCTGGCATCAAGAACATCCATGTGACAGAGCGCTTGAACCTGCAGTTCCGTGCCGAGGCCTACAACATCATCAACCACGGCATCTTCTCCAACCCCTCGGGCGCTCTGGCTACCCCGACTTCGGTGGGCAAGATCACCGGCACCTCGATGGACAACCGCAGTCTGCAGTTTGCCCTCAAGGCGATGTTCTAACCATTCACGTCATAACTCCTCAGGGGCTTGGCAGAAAATCTGTCAAGCCCCTTATTTTGCAACTCTTTCTGAATCAATCAATTAGACGTGGCATGTTTCCCGTTCCGGATGTTTACAATAGAAGAAGGTTCGGATCCGCAGACACCTGCGCCAGCCTCCCTCCTGCGTAACTCCAATGGAATGACGATTTTGCCCGTAACCCCAACGGGAAGACGATTTACGCCCACCCTCCGGCGTAAACCGTTTAGAAAGACGATTTTAGAAAAAACAGGGGGGAGGGGGTACCCATGCGCACTGCCATCGCCATTCTCTTTCTTGCAACGTCCGTTTCCATCGCCGCCCAATCTGTCCCGAAGGAACTGGAATCGCAACCAACGCGTCCGCCCGTCACCGGACCACACGGTGAAACCCTGATCGGCATGCCCAAGTTCCACGAGCCGCTGCCCTACGATATCGACGCACACACCGGCTACACCCAGATCTTCGACGGCGCCTCCCTCAAGGGATGGGACGGTGACCCCACCATCTGGCGCGTGGAAGACGGCATCATGATCGGCGAGACGCTGCAGGACAAGCCGCGCGGTAACAGCTACATCGTTTACACCGACAAGAAGACCAAGGACTTCGACCTGAAGCTCCAGATGAAGATAGAGAAGGGCGGCGGAGGCGGCATCCAGTACCGCTCCCACGCCGGGACCCCTTGGACGCGTCCACAACCAGCTGCAGCAGGCCCCAACGGCACACCAACCAAGTGGCTGCTCACCGGCCCGCAGGCCGACTTCTGGTTCCCTGTGGGGAGAGCCGCGCAGCAGCACACCGGCCAGTGGTACTCCGAGAACACCATGCAGGGCATCCTGGCCTACCGGGGCCAGGTAACTCAGGCCCTCCCCGGCGACGCCAACCGCCTAGTAGCCAACATCGGCGACCGCCAGGGCCTGGGTGGGTATGTGCGCACCAACGAGTGGAACGATTATGAAATCATCGCGCGCGGCGGCGTGATGATGCACATCATGAACGGCCAGTTGATGGCCATCTTCATTGACGACAACCCAAACGATGCCAACAACCAGATCGGCAACATCGGCTTCGAGATCGAGTCGCAACCGTGCAAGATCAGCGTGCGCGATATCTGGCTGCGCACCTTCGACCAATAAGCGTCGTATGCTGGTGCTCGTGTAGCGAACCCAAGTGTCGTCAGGAGAGGGAATGAACAGGAGAGACTTTCTGGGAGCGGCTGGCGTGTTGCCCTCCGCTCTCGTCCAGCATTCGCAGGGCATCACGCATGTAGACACCGTGCGCACTGGTCCGGCACTCAAGAGCTCCGTGGTGAAGTCCTCCAGCCTGCAAGCCACTGGCGATAGTCCCGGTGCGAAGGCGAAGACACACTTCAACGGCCCCACGCGACAGCTGGCAGCATTGGCATCAGGAATGGTGACTCTGGAACCCGGTGCACGCCCGCATCCGCCGCATCGTCATCCGGAAGAGGAGCTAGTGATCATCGCGGAAGGCAACGGCGAAATCGTAGTGGATGGTGTCACCACCCACGTAGGCCCCGGCGACATGATGTACGCCGAAGCCAATATGCTACACGGCATCGTCAACACTGGCACCACCCGCATGACCTTCTACTTCACGAAGATGCTCGCCAGGAATGCCTGAGCGATCGCAAACATTCAGTGATGTCGGGACTCATCAAGCCGCGGCCTTACGGCTTGTCGTGAGTTCACGCCAGTTGAAGTAGATGTCTGGGAAGAATAGATAAGCCGCGAAGAGGCTCACGAGGATCAGGAAGAATCGCTCATCGCTGAGATGTACCCACGCAGGCACAGGGTTTGCCACGCGCGTGAAGATGAAGTTCAGCGTGAACAGGTAAGAGCGCACCATCCATTGCCGATGCGCCTGTATCTGTCGATTGTGAGTAGTCTGATAAGCGGCGAAAGTGCATGCTGCCCACAGTAATCCGCCAACACCATTCGCAATGTTCGGCTCCAGAAGATATGCCGTGGGGGCCGCGACCGCAATGCAGATCACATACACGCGACCCATCACACGGTGCCGCAGCAAGTGCCGCTGTCGGAAGCGCGTAGAGAACAGGAACGGACCTAACACCGTCGCCGTTACTCCGGAGACGGCGTGCGGAATCAGGATCACGAGTTCTTTCAGAAATCGGGCCCGCGCATGAAGTGGATCGGAGCCAAAGAAGGTTGGATAGTCGGTGTAAGCCAGAACACTGAGTCCCATTAGACCCAGTAGTATCCAGAGATAATGATGCGGACGCAGACGACGTATCGGTGTTGCGTGAGCAGCCGATGCTGGAAGCGTCGCCATGAGAGGCAGCCTCGATTTGAAATGGCGGGGGCTGCCAGTGTAGCGCGGAATAGCTTGCTTCTTAGCTGTTTATTTCCAGTGAATGAGACCGTTCCATCAGAGATGGAAGGCGCGATCCGCACCCCACACCAACGCCAATGTCATCACCGCAATCACTACTTCGCCGATGACACCTACCATCAACGGGCGCACACCCTGCTTGCTCAGATCACGGAAGCTGGTACGTAAACCAACACCTGCAAAGGTCAGTAGAAACGCCCAGCGCGAGAGATTACCAAGCGCTACCAGGTTTGTCTTGGAGAAAAACTGAATGCTAGCCAACGTGGAAATCAGTAGAAAGCCAAGAACGAATTTCGGGAACTTCTTCCACAGAAACGCAACTTTGTTTTCTACGCCTGAAGCTTGTCCCTTCGATGCCCAGTAGATGGCGTAGCCAAGAACCACAAAGCCAATCATGGCGTTGCGACATGTCTTCACCAGAACAGCGACCTTACCCGCAGCATCGGAATACAGCGCGCCTGCAGCGGCGGTCTCCGCGGTATTGTCCACGGCGAGACCAGTCCACACACCGTAAGCCTGATCGCTCAGGTGCAGCGCATGACCAATGAGCGGAAACAGGAACAGCGATACCGCACCCAGCGCGAGGATCGCGGCAATGGCATAAGACGAATCTTCCTCATCGGCGTCAATCGCGCCCTGCGTGGCGATGATGGCCGACACACCACACACCGAAGCTCCGACGGACAACAACGAAACCAGCTTGGGCGCCAGACGGAACCGCTTGCCCAGCCATGTCATGAAAGCCAACGCGAGAATGATCTCAACAAACACCAGTACCAGCGCCAATCCACCAAGCTTCAGGATGTCGCCCATCAGAAAGCGCGCACCCAACAGCACAATGCCAAGCTTCAGCCAGAACTCGTAGGTGGCTACTCCGCTGCGAAAGATTTTCGGTACGCCAACAGTGTTGGAGATCAACAGACCGATCAGGATTGCCCACAACACATACTCGATGTTCGGCAAGACAAGATGGTGCGCCTTGCCGTAGCGAGCAATGAACTGCTCTAGAAACTTTCCTGCGTAGCCGACAGCAAATAGCAAAAGGATGCCGGGCAAAGTGCGGAACAGATTCACAAGCGGGCCAGAGGTATCAGGAACTGCACGAGTATTCGACAAGAGTGGTCTCCTGAACCTTTACCAGGGCACAACGTTGAGCACGCCGAAGCGAACCAGTAAAGCCAGCGCTAATGCAAGCAACACGGCCCAGGTGTCAGCAGAAATACGTTGTGAAGGAGTTGTCATGGGTTCTATGAAGATACGGCTGCCACCTAACGTTATGCAAACATCTTCACGCGGGAGGCAGGTTCATGCGCAGGCGATTCGGTCAGTAGTAGGCTTGCTGTCTAAGTCTTCACTCAGGGAGTGCTGCCGTGAATCGCAAATGTATGAGGTGGGTTTCATGCGTCGTAGCCGGATTATTTGCTATTGCACCTTCTGCTGTTGCTCACCGCACTCTGCCTGCAGATACGGCGCAGCCGGTAAACATCACGGTGAATCTCGACCAAGCCATAGGCGCGTACAAGCCGATTTATGCATGGTTCGGGTACGACGAATCAAACTTCACCACGATGCATGACGGTCGCGCTTTGATGAAGGAGCTCCACGATCTCAGCCCTGTGCCAGTTACGATCCGTGCTCATCACCTGCTGACCAGCGGAAGCGGTGTACCGGAGCTGAAGTGGAGTTCCACTGGCGTCTACAGCGAGGATGAGCACGGAAAGCCGGTATATAACTTCACACTGCTCGACGGTATCTTCGACGCGTATCGCGATGCGGGTGTGAGGCCGATGGTGGAGCTTGGCTTCATGCCGAAAGACCTTGCTGCAGATGTGCCGGGACGCTCCGAAGCCTACCAGGTGCACTATCCGGCCAGCACCATCAGCGGCCGCAGCAACAATCCTCCGAAGGATTATGTGAAGTGGGGTGAGTTGTGTCGCACCGTCACCGAGCATCTTGTGCAGCGCTATGGCCGTGACACCGTGCAGCAATGGTACTTCGAGGTATGGAACGAACCCGACATTGATTACTGGCACGGTTCGCCGCAGGACTACTTCAAGCTGTATGACTATGCCGTTGCTGGTGTTCGTGCTGCTCTTCCGAATGCAATCGTTGGTGGCCCTGCGACTACTGGTCCGCGCTCCGATGAAGCTTACGCATTTCTCAAGGGATTTCTGGATCATGTTCGCGATGATCGTAGCGCAGCCGATGGCAAGACCATCCCGCTGCAGTTCATCAGTTTTCATGCAAAAGGGCAGCCCGTTATTCAGAATGGTGAAGTCACGATGGGCATCCGCAGCGAACTGCGCGATGTAGACCGCGGTTTTTCACTCATCGCAAGTTATCCGCAGTTCAAGGCATTGCCCATCATTCTGTCTGAGGCTGATCCAGAGGGTTGCGCAGCTTGCTCCAGCAAAGTGAATCCTGCAAACAACTATCGCAATGGCACGCTATACCCAGCCTATACAGCAGCAGCGTACAAGCGGCTGTTCGATCTTGCGGACAAACATGGCGTCAACCTCATCAGCATGTTGAGCTGGTCGTTCGAGTTTGAGAACCGCGACTCGTTTGAGGGCTTTCGCGATCTTTCCACTAATGGTGTGGATAAGCCGATCCTGAACTTCTTCCGAATGGCTGCGAAGATGAGCGGCACACGCGTGTCAGCCACCAGTAGCGCTGAAGTTGCGCTCGATAAAGCTCTCGCTGATGGAGTTCGTGGTAATTCCGACATCGCAGCCATGGCTACCCGAGATTCTCACAGCGCTGCCACGATGCTGTGGAATTACAACGACGCTGCGGCATCTACAACGACAGCATCAATCCAACTCACGATCGCGCAATTGCCCAGCGCGGTACATGCCGTGCGCGTAACGGAATATCGCATTGACAGTACGCACAGCAATGCCTACACCGTGTGGCAGCAACTTGGATCTCCTGCTTATCCCACACCGGATCAGCTCCGCAAGCTGAAGTCTATAGATGGTCTTCAATCGATGGGCCCTGCGCATCGTGTCGCGGTGAAGAACGCAACGCTAACGATGAATGTTTCGCTGCCTGCTCAGAGTGTGTCGTTGTTTCTCTTTGATTGGTAACTAGTTATCGGAGGGCTTTTCGATGTGGTCGATTACGACCACGGGCACTTGCGCCTTGCCGCGCGTCAGTTTCAGCCCGAGCTGTTCCTGGATGGCTGTGAAGAAATCCGGATCGTTGCTGGCGCCGGATGCTGTTGTATCCATGTTCTGCGGAGCAAAATGCAGTTCGAAATCATATTGCCCCACATCGCCTGACTGATCTACCACTAGGCCGCCCGCAGGCATGCTCAGTAGGTTGCCGATAAACGAGACTGGTATGCCCTTTCCGGACATATGGCCGCGATCAAAGTTCGCTGAGCCATGCGCCGGATTCGCAGCCGTTTTCATCTTCAGGCCACCCTTCGCCACAGTCAGCAGAAACACACTGCGTTCCCGTAGTTCTGTGTGCACCTTCAAGTGAAAACGATCTTCCAGCAGCGCCTGGTCCATCAGCATTTCGCCGGTGTACTGCCGCGTGGCAAATGCCTTCGCGGTATCTGGAATGGAGAGGCTCGTGAGCTTCTTTTATGCCGCCGCATCCTCCGGGGCCACGCGCGCTTCCACGTCATACTTCGTATCCTTTGCCCAGTCAGGAAGACCCTCAATCAGGTCTTTCGTGGGAAAGATGGTGAAGGTATATGCCGCTGCAATGAAGAAGTCCATGGTCATGGCATGTTGCGATAAGCCATTCGCCACGTTGTGTTCGAAGCCATTGTCAGCATGCGCCGGGTCTGTGACATGAATGGAGGTGGTCTCCCACGGCACTGGCGCACCGCCCGGCGGTGTTGCCGATTGTTGCGCAGGAAGCGCGGCAGCGAACAGAAGCGGCAGCAGACAGACAAATCTCATGCCCATTGTTTTACAGGATGATGGCCGTCAATCGCCGTGGGCCGTGTACGCCGCGGATGCGCGTCATCTCAATGTCGCTGGTAGCGGATGGCCCTGCGATGGTGGTAATGGGCGAGGTGCGATGTGTGATGCGTTGCAGTGCTTCTGCAATCGTCTCCACTACCTGGTCGCGCCACAGCACGCAGATGTGATGGTCCGGTAGCAGCGTTGCAGCACGACGGCCCTGCTCATCGCCATGTTCAAGAATGATGGTGCCGCTCATCGCAATGGCCACGGTGCACGGCGTAAGGACAACGCGAGGTTCCTCCAACGGCTGCAGGGGCAGATCGAAATCACGGCGTACTTCCACATCATTCTGGGGCAGCCATTCCTGGGGAACGCCTGCGGGGACTAGGAGAAGCGTCTCGTTTGCCTCGCGCATGGCGTGGGCAACAGCGTTTGCAATACCTGCTTCATCCGTGAAGACAAGTTCCGAATCATAATCGCGTAGTCGGTCGTAGAACAGCTCCAACGTCTCTTCGCGATTCAGTTTCGCGGTGCGCTGATAGTTGCGCGGGATGCGTGCGTAAGCTTCTTCCGGCGAATCGTCGATCAGCGTTTCCACATCAGGATCAGCGGCAAGCTGGCGGCGAATTGTGTCCAGTACTGTAAAACGTGCGTCATTACTCATCGCCCACTCCACTGCTGCCATCTCCGCGATCCGTGTGGCTTCGCTTCCACCATTCGCGGAAGCTCTGCTTCGGCAATGCGCGAAGATCCCGATACTGCGTCCATCCTGCGGCCATGCCAGGAAGGTTCACCAGCTTGCCATCTTTTTCAAACAGACCTTGTCCGGTACGAGCAAGACGTTGTGCAGCTTCGTATTGCTTCGGATGTTCGAAGAGATGCGCGGCCATCTTCATGCCCATGCTCTCCTGCGAGAGCTTGCCTGACAGCGTGTTCTGATCCTGTGCAACGATCTTCCCGCGCAGATGAATCAGCGTCTCTGGAATGTTGATCTTTACGGGACATACTTCATAGCACGCACCACACAGCGACGAGGCGTAGGGCAATGAGCGTGAATACTTCATGCCATTCAACTGAGGTGAAAGAATCGCACCGATGGGGCCGGAATAAATGGACCCGTAGGCATGGCCACCTGTCTCGCGATATACAGGGCACTGATTCAGGCATGCACCACAACGGATACAGTTCAACGTTTCGCGTTCACGCACGTTGGCCATCATGCGTGTGCGGCCGTTGTCTAGCAGGATCACGTGAAATTCCTGCGGCCCATCGGCCGGAGTTACACCCGTCCAGATGCTGTTGTAGGGATTCATGCGCTCGCCGGTCGCGGAGCGCGGCAGCAATTGTAGAAACACTTCCAGATCGTCGAACTTCGGGATCACCTTCTCAATGCCGATAAGCGTGATCAGCGTCTTTGGCATGGTGACACACATGCGACCATTGCCTTCGGATTCAACGACGCAAACACTACCTGTCTCTGCAATCGCAAAGTTCGCGCCGCTAATGCCGATGCCAACTTCCAAAAACTTCTTGCGCAGATAATGGCGCGCTGCTCCGGTTAAATCCTCGGCCTCAGTGCCAAGTTCCGTAAGCCCCATATTCTGCAGGAACAGTTCACGCACCTGATGGCGATTCTTGTGCAGCGCCGGAACGACGATGTGCGATGGTTCATCTTTACCCATCTGCACAATCATGTCGGCCAGATCGGTCTCCCACGGCGTTATGCCTTCGCGCTCCAGAGCACGATTCATCCCGATCTCGTCGGAGGTCATGGTCTTCACCTTGATGACCTCAGGATGTTCCACCGCGAGTCGCTCCGCTGCTTTACGGATCAGGCGGATGGCGATGGTGTTCGCTTCATCGGCATCGCGAGCCCAGTGCACCTGTCCACCAGCGCGGATGCAATTGCGTTCAAACTCTTCCAGATAATGCGGCAGGTGCAACAGCGTATGTGTCTTGATTGCGTGCGCGGATGTGCGCAGATCCTGCCAGTCCGGCATCTCTTCCACGCGAAGCGCGCGCTTGTTACGGATGACATTCGTGGCATGGCGCACGTTGCGCCGCGTCTGGTCGTCCTGCAGCAACTCATGCGCAAGGATTGGGAACGCGGGTTTCTCTGCGGTGTGACCCACACGAACGCTCATGCGGTGGCTCCTTCCCATGCCAGTGCTTCAGCGGTCAAAGGATTCTTGCGTGTGCTGTTCAGAATTTCGGCAAGATGCACCGGACGAATGCGATCGCGCGAACCCATCTCGCGATGCAGGCCACCATCAATCTGCATCAGGCAGGAATTGTCCAACGCCGCCACAAACTCTGCATTCGACTTCTTCACACAGCCGATCTTGTCCGCCAGCATGGCTGAAGACACTTCCGCATTCTTCACCGCAAAGGTTCCGCCGAAACCGCAGCACTGATCGCTGCCTTCCATCGGCGTGTATTCCAGGCCTTCCACGCCCTGCAGCAAACGGATCGGACGGTCGCCCACGTTGAGGAGTCGGAGCGAATGGCAGCTTGGGTGATACGTCACGCGATGCGGAAAGTATGCGCCCACATCGGTGATGCCCAGCTTGTCTGTGAGGAGTTCGCTGAACTCAAACACACGCGGCAGAAAACTCTTCACGTCGCCCATCATGTGCAGGTCATTCGCGTCGTGCGCCATCAGTTCATAGTGGTCGCGCATCATGGCCACGCAGCTTGCGCTGGGCACGACGATGGTTTCCGCATCAAGGAACTCATGCAGCAGCTTTCGCACAATGGGCAATGCCTCAGCGTGGTAGCCGGTGTTGTAATGCATCTGGCCGCAGCAGGTCTGGCTAGTGGGGAAAACCACCTCGTGGCCCAGGCGCTCCAGCAGGTTGACCACGGCCATGCCCGTGCGTGGGAACAGCGTGTCGTTGTAGCAGGCAATGAACAAATGAATGCGCAAGGCAGTTTTTCCCTGATATGAAACGATTCAGTCCGTACAGAATCTTTCACCAGCCATGCTACTACCGGATTGTGTCAGGCGGCTACGGCCCCGGTTTGCAACTTGCGCACATCCGGGACGCACGTTAGGCTCATGGCGTTCACTGACAGGGTATTTGCGCGCAGCGAAGGAGAAATGGATGCGTATCCATCACCGGATTTCTGTTCTTGTAGTCAGTCTTGGGGCCGTTCCTCTGCTTACGAGTGCGCAACAGCAACCCGCCGCTCCGACCGTACATGTCGACTGGACAAAGACCGTCACCGTATCGCGCACTACGCCCACCCTGCAGGTGGTTGTGAATCCGCAGTTGCTGCGTGGCGCAAAGTTGCACGACGGTTCCTTCGCTGCATTGAAGCTGCTGGGCGCGGATTATGTGCGGTATGTTCCGTGGCTTCCCTACCCCAGGCAGGCGGTGGCAGAGCTTGAGCCACCCACAAAAGAACAGACAAGCTGGGACTTCCAATACATTGACCCCACGCTGGACGACTTTATGCAGGCGACCGCGGGCCACAGCGTCATGTTGAACTTCAGCACCATGCCCGCGTGGTTGTGGAAGACGGAAAAGCCTGTAACGTACCCGACTGATCCCAACCAGGTTTTCTGGGATTACACCAAGGGGACGGAGATCGTAGATCCCACCTACAAGCAAGCCGCTGATTACTACGCGCGCCTGTTGAGTTGGTACACCAAGGGCGGACTCACCGATGAGAACGGCAAATGGCATGCCAGCGGCCACCACTACAGGATCGCGTATTGGGAGGTGCTCAACGAAATCGACTTTGAGCACCACTGGACGCCGGAGGGATACACGAAGTTCTTCGACGCCGTGGTGGAAGCCATGCGCAAGGTACAGCCGGATCTGAAGTTCGTTGCGATTGGCGCTGCAGCACCCCGCGATGACGGCGCTATGTGGGAATACTTCTTGAATCCGAAAAACCACAGGGCTAGTGTGGATGTGGATTTCATCAGCTATCACTTTTATGCGACACCGCCACGCGGCGAACCCATTGCAGCTATGCAGTACACGTTTTTCGATCAGGCCGACGGCTTTCTTACGGGCGCCAAGTTCATTGAGCAGATCAAGCAACGCCTGACACCCGCAACGAAGACCGATCTGAACGAACTCGGCGTAATCTTGCCCACGGACAACGACAGCAACAATGGCAAAGGCTCAGTGGCGGAACCTGAGGGCTACTGGAACCTTGCATCGGCGCTGTATGCGTATCTCTATGTGAAGTCGGCGCAGATGGGGATTGACGTGGTGGGCGAATCGCAACTCGTTGGTTACCCCACGCAGTATCCGTCCGTCAGCATGATGAACTACAACACCGCCCAGCCCAACCCGCGCTTCCGGACGCTGAAAATGCTACATGACAACTTTGGGCCCGGCGACAAGCTCGTTGCTACCACCAGCGCAGGTAGCGATATGACGGTGCAGGCGTTCGACATGTCGCGGGGCAAGAAGATTCTCGTGTTGAACAAACGCGCGGTTCCGCAGACGTTGAATCTTGGCACTGACACTGCAAAATCCATCACATACGTAGCGCCCAGCACAGGTGATAATCCTCCAGCAATGAAGGCCGTCAGCGGCAATGAGATTGCGCTGGAGCCTTTTGAAGTTGCCGTGATCGATGTACCGTAGCAACGGACTGCTTACAATGGACGGCAATGGAAACCACGGCCTTCGCCACTTACCCAAGTCTTCGTAACCGCTCCATCATTGTTTCAGGTGGTGCCAGCGGTATTGGTGAAGGCATCGTAGAGGCGTTCGCCGCACAGGGCGCGCAGGTGGCGTTCCTGGATATTCAGGATGAAGCAGCGCAGGCGCTCATCGAACGCATCGCATCCGCTCGCCACACCCAACCCACGTATTATCACTGCGACCTTACAGACGTCGCGGCATTACGCAGCGTTGCCGCTCAAATTGAACAAGCGCACGGCACTGTCGATGTGCTGGTAAACAATGCAGGTAACGACACGCGCCATCGCATCGAAGATGTCACGCCCGAGATGTGGGATGCGGCCATGCAGGTGAATCTGCGGCACCAGTTCTTCCTGTCGCAGGCAGTGTTGCCGTCCATGCAGCGTCAGAAGCGCGGATCGATCATCAACCTCAGCTCTATCTCGTGGATGATTCCGTCCACAGGACTGCCCGCGTACGTTACGGCAAAGGCTGCGATCGTTGGCCTCACACGGACACTGGCGCACGAAGTAGGCAAGGACAACATCCGCGTGAATGCCGTGCTCCCTGGAGCCATTCTTACTGAACGGCAGAAGCGCCTGTGGATGACACCCGAGTACACCGCAGAAGTCATGTCGCGGCAGGCGCTAAAACGCCATCTTTATGCTGATGACGTTGCCCGCACGGTGTTGTTCCTTGCTGCAGATGACAGCTCAGCCATTACGAATCAAAGTTTCGTTGTCGATGGCGGTTGGGTATAGCCAGAGTCCCGACTATACCCCGCAACCGAAGTAGTTCCTCATCCGAATGTGAAAGAGAAAGCTTGCACGCCAGGGTCAAGGAACTCAATCGCAAACGTGTGATCGGTAAGCGCACCATTTTGGCGAATCAGTTGATACAGTCGATGCTCCATCACTACGCCATTGCCCTGAGCGTCAGTATCCACGCCGTGATTCGCGCCTAAGGGCTTGCCATCCATGGTCACGCGATAACGGACCGGTTTGCCAGCGGTACCGGGCCCAAGAACAAGATGCAGATCGCGCGCATGGAAGCGGAAGACAATCTTCCCGCCCGCAGATTGCAGTACTGCGCTCTGGCCATGATCGTTCCACATACCCACCAATCCCCAGTCGTTCAATTGCAATTTTCCGGGCTCAGCATACAGGTGTTCTGTATCGCGCTTGATGCCTCCCGGTGAAGCAAAATGTGCGGCACGAGCATAACCAACATAGGTCTCGGGCGATTCGATCTCATTCGTATTCGCAGCGGCCTGCACACCCTGCCCATGCACATTTGCGATACCTGAGGGCATGGACGTTGCATTGGCTTCCTTCAGCAGTTGTTGAATCCAACGCTCAGACTTGTCATATTCGCCCTCGCCGAAATGTTCAAAGCGAACCTTACCCTTTGCATCGATGAAGTAATGTGCGGGCCAATACTGATTGTGGAATGCCGTCCAGATGGCGTAGTTGCTATCGACGGCGACGGGATACGTGATGCCGAACCGCTGCACGGCTTTCTCCACGTTCGGCTGCAGCTTTTCCTCATCAAACTCGGGACTGTGGACACCAATAACTACCAGACCGCTGTCTTTGTACTTCTCAGCCCAGGCGCGGATGTAAGGCACGGCACGGATGCAGTTGATGCAGGAATAATCCCAGAAGTCGACGAGGACCACTTTGCCTTTGAGGTCTTTCGCTGTCAGAGGCTTCGAGTTGATCCAGCCAGTGGCCTTAGCGAGCGAAGGGAGCGGTGTGCTGCCCACGATGCTTGGCGCGTCCAGTTCCTGTGCGTGTGCCGTTGTAAACACGCCAAGCGCCAAAGTAAACGCGGTACTAATAACTGCAAGTCGAAACATGCTTCGCAGCGAAGAACTTAACATCGGTCTTGATCCTTATTGCCGTTCAAAATATCTACTCAATAGGTTGGATCGGACACACGCTACCTCACATGTGCGTGACTCCAAGTGGTTTACCGAAGTGTGCGGTCCGCTTCTCGAATCGGCATATCGTTGATGCTGGCCTCACGCCGCTGCATCAGCCCTGACGGTGCAAACTCCCACAACTCATTTCCATAGCTGCGAAACCATTGTCCGCTATCGTCGTGCCATTCGTAGTGAAACTTCACCGCCATCCGATTGTTCCGAAATCCCCAAAGCTCTTTCTTGAGTTTGTAATCAAGCTCGCGGTTCCACTTGCGGCGCAGAAACTCCACCACTGCCTCACGCCCGGTCAGAAACTCCGCACGATTTCTCCACTGCGTGTCCTCGGTATATGCGGCAGCAACCCTTTCAGGATCGCGGGTATTCCAGAGGTCTTCTGCAATCTGCACCTTCTGCGCAGCCAGGTCTGGATCAGTGAACGGCGGAACGATCAGTGTGCTCATAATCTCTCCTGCGGAATGAGATGTCGGATCAGGACAGAAGACGCATAAACGAGCGTGCGAATACTTAAGTTTAAACTTGACAAATATTCCTTCACGTCGCGTAATGGTAAAGCAATGACTTTACTAATTCAGGAGAATTGCAATGAATAAGGGCGCAATTACGCTCGGCACGTTCACCATCGAAAGGCACTACCCACATCTACCGGAAAAGGTGTTTGACGCATTTCGAGATCCCGTTAAGAAGCGTCGTTGGATGGGAGGCGAGGACGATCCGAATTCCGCGGCGCGCAAACATCACGGACAGGACTTTGAAATTGTCAGCTTTGAGATGAATTTCAAGGAGGATGAGTTCGAGCGGTGGACCTTCCGCGTTCCGGGAGGCGAACTGATGCGCAACGACACCCGCTATCACCGGATCATTCCCAACCACAGCATCGTCTTCGTGTACACGATGGATTGTGGCGACCACCGCATGTCTTCTTCGCAAAACACCGTTGAATTTATTCGAGAAGGACAGGGCACCAAGCTTGTATTCACTGAGCAGGGCGTATATTTCGACGATCCAGAAGCTGGTCGCGGTCGCGAAATAGGCACAAACGACGTCCTCAGCAAACTAGGTGAAGAATTGGATAGGAACGGCTAATGGGAACCGCACACGATTATGCTCGCGTCTTCAATGCGCTTGGCGATCCGACTCGGCGGGTCATCGTCGAGCGCGTGAGTGAGGGGCCTGTTTCGGTCTCTGATCTTGCGAAGCCACTCAAGATGACCTTGGCAGCGGTCGTTCAACACATCCAGGTGCTTGAGGCCAGTGGTCTTGTCCGCACAAGGAAAGTCGGTCGTGTGCGAACCTGCTCGCTCCGGGCGAAAGGGTTTGCTCCAGCGACTGACTGGATGGCTGCCCGTAAGTCTCTCTGGGAGAAGAAGCTCGACCGATTGGGAGCACTTCTTGATGAAGAGGAATAACGAGAAAGCGCATCACGCCACATGCGAAATCGCGGTAGTGGCATGATGCGCCTTCTGTGTGTTTTTCAAACGCTGTCGATACCGATCGACTACGCGCTGTAAGCCGAGACCCTCTGCGTCTGCGTGCCCAGACCTTCAATACCCAGCTTCACCACCTGTCCGGGCTTCAGATACACCGGTGGCTTCTGTCCCAGGCCCACTCCCGGCGGTGTGCCTGTGGAGATGATGTCGCCCGGCTGCAGGCTCATGAACTTGCTCAGGTAGCTGACGAGATGGGCCACACCGTAGACCATCGTTTTCGTTGATCCGTCCTGGTAGCTATGGCCGTCAACTTCAAGCCACATCTTCAGGTTCTGCGGATCGGGAACTTCGTCCTTCGTCACCAGCCATGGGCCGATGGGACCGAAGGTGTCGGCGCTCTTGCCCTTTACCCACTGGCCGGTGCCCTCAAGCTGGAAAGCGCGTTCGGACAGATCATTGATCACGCAGTATCCGGCAACGTAATCCAGCGCGTCTGCTTCGGAAACGTAGCGGGTTTCACGGCCAATGACCACACCCAACTCAACTTCCCAGTCGGTTTTCTCCGAATCCTTCGGGATGACGATGCCGTCATCTGGGCCGCAGATAGACGATGTGGCCTTCATGAACAGCACGGGCTCCTTAGGCACTTCCATGCCCGATTCGGCGGCGTGGTCGGCGTAATTCAGGCCGATGCACAGGAACTTGCCCACGCGGCCCACGCAGGCCCCCATGCGTGTCCCGGCAGCAACGACGGGCAGGCGGTTCAGGTCCAGCGCAGCCAGCTCCGCCAGCGCCTCCGGACGCAGGGTATCGCCAGCAATATCCGGCACAATGCCGGTCAGATCACGCACGGTTCCATCCGGAGCCACAACGCCGGGATGCTCTTGTCCCGGACGGCCATAACGAACAAGTTTCATGGTCGGTCAGCTTTCCTCTGCCAACCAATGTACTTTGCAACGGCATGGCCTTGCTCACGGTCACCATGAAAGCGCAGGGAATTTGTCCGGCCCCGCGGACGCGCCGTAGAAATTTGCGCGTAGAATTGAGACGATTCAAAATTCACACCGCGACCGTGGCCAACTCCACTTTCGCTGTGCGATGATGCGGCGTCCGCGGACTTTTGGGTAAAGACGGCGTGGCCTTCTTTGCCAGTCTGACGGCGCTTGGAATGTTGAGAAGGGACCTCATGGAAAGCACTGCAAAGCTGAAGTTTCTGGAAGACCGCTGGGACGACGCCGTTGCGTCAAAGCTCGATCCTGCGGAACTGCTCCGTTATCGCTCGAACCTGCTCGGCTCGGACCTGCGCTTGACCAACTTTGGCGGCGGCAACACCTCCTCGAAGCTCGATGAGATCGATCCGCTCACCGGCGACACGGTGAAGGTGCTGTGGGTGAAGGGTTCCGGCGGCGACCTGGGTTCCATCAAGCGCGCGGGCTTTGCCACGCTGTACCTCGACAAGCTGCTGGCGCTGGTGAAGCGCTACCGCGGCGTGGAGCTTGAGGATGAGATGGTGGCCATGTACCCCCTCTGCACCTTCAACAACAACCCCACACCCGCGTCCATCGACACGCCGCTGCACGGCTATCTGCCCTTCCCGCATGTTGACCATCTGCACCCCGACTGGGGTATTGCCCTGGCTGCGTCGGCCAACGGCAAGGACAAGATGGAGCAGTTCAACGCAGAGTTCGGCCACAAGATCGTGTGGGTTCCCTGGCAGCGGCCGGGCTTTGAACTGGGCATGATGCTGGTGAAGGCAGTCGCTGACAATCCCGGCTGCGACGGCATCGTTCTGGGCGGGCACGGCTTGTTCACGTGGGGCGAAACGCAGCGTGAGAGCTATCTGAACACCGTCACCATCATCGACCAGATCGGTCAGTTCATTGAAGCGCACAACCTGAAGAAGGGCGCACCGGCATTCGGTGGAGCGAAGCATACAAACCACGCCGAGCGCGAGGCTCTGGCAGCGCAGTTGATGCCGATCATCCGTGGTGGCGTCTCGCAGAAGCAGCGCCTCATCGGCACCTTCAGCGACAAGGAAGATGTGCTGGAGTTTGTGAACTCCGAGTTCGCAAAGAAGCTGGCGCACCTGGGCACCTCCTGCCCGGACCACTTCATCCGCACCAAGATTCGCCCCATGTACGTCGAGTGGGACGTGAAGGGCGGCGACGTGGAGGGTCTGAAGAAGGCCATCGCTTCCACTCTGGAAACGTATCGCAAGGAGTACGCGCAGTATTACTCCAACCATGCTCTGCCTGAGTCGCCCAAGATGCGCGATCCCAACCCGACGGTAGTTCTGATTCCCGGCGTGGGCATGTTTAGCTTCGGCAAGAACAAGGCAGAAAGCCGCATCACGGGCGAGTTCTATACCAACGCCATCCACGTGATGGGCGGCGCAGGCCAACTGGGCGAAGGCAAGTGCCCGCCGGTGCTGCCGCAGTCTGGTCCTGCTGCGGACACGTCGGCGTTCGCAACGGAAGAGAACTACGTTGCACTGCCGCCCAGCGAAGCTTTCCGCATCGAATACTGGGCGTTGGAAGAAGCCAAGATTCAGCGTCAGCCACCCGAGAAGGAACTCAGCCGTCGCATCGTGATGGTTGTCGGTGGGGCTTCGGGCATCGGTCGCGAGACGGTTCTGCTTGCAGCACAACGTGGAGCACACATCGTCGTTGCCGACCTCACGCAGGAAGGCGCAGACAAGGTTGCTGCGGAGGCGCAGGCGATTGCTGGCAAGGAAGCGGCCATTGGTGTCACCATCGACATCCGCAACCGCGAGAAGATTCGTGAAGCGCTGAACAAGGCGGTTGCAGCTTTCGGTGGTCTCGACATCCTGGTGAACACCGCGGCTATCTTCCCGTCGTCACCCACGGGCGCTATCAGCGACGCGCAATGGGGCACCACGCTTGAGATCAACGTGACGGCCAACTGGCTGCTGGGCGATGAAGCGAACAAGGTCTTCAAGGCACAGGGTCTGCAGGGTTCGTCCATCGTGCTCACCAGCTCGGCCAACGCCGTCGTACCGAAGAAGGGAAGCGAGGTCTACGACATCTCCAAGGCGGCGCTCAGCCACTTGGTACGTGAACTTGCCATCACCTTCTCGCCTGACGTGCGTGTGAACGGCATCAGCCCGGCGACGGTTGTGAAGGGGTCGACGATGTTCCCACGTGACCGCGTGAAGGCTTCGCTTGCCAAGTACAACATCGCCTTTGAAGAGAACGATAGCGATGACGACCTGCGCAACAAGCTGGCGGAGTTCTACGCACGTCGTACGCTGACGCATGTCCCCATTGATCCGAAGGACAACGCAGAGGCAATCCTCTTCATCGGCGGCCCCAAGGCTCCGGTGACCAGCGGCCACCTCATCCCTGTGGATGGCGGGCTGCCGGAAGCCTTCCTTCGTTAGTTCGGAGACCTAACCAAAACGAGGAGCGTGGCCATCTGCCACGCTCCTCGTGTCTGTTCCCCTTATGGAGAAGCACCAAGTGACACCCACCGACACACGCGCACTCGTCGCCATCGACCTTGGAGCGGAAAGCTGCCGCGTCTCGCTGCTGCGCTGGACCGCGAATGGCCCGCAGAGCACACTGGTGCATCGTTTCCTGAATAACGCGGTGGAAACTTCAGAAGGGCTCCGCTGGGACATTACAAACATTGAAGCTGGCCTTATCGAAGGCCTGAAGAAGTGCGCAGACATTGCCACGGAAGGCATCCGTTCCATCGCCGTCGATGGCTGGGCAGTAGACTATGCTCGCCTCGACGAAAACGGCGCGGCCATTGGCGATCCGTACTGCTATCGCGATGTGCGCAATATTGCCAGCGAGAGAGCTGTTCACGAGATTCTCCCCGCGTCGCAGATGCGCGTGCTCACTGCCATCGGCATCATGCGTATCAATACGCTCTACCAGCTTTACGCGGACAAGATGGCGGGCTTGCCGCAGACACGATGGCTGCATCTTCCTGAGTACATTCTCCATCGGTTGGGTGGTCAGGCGGTCAGCGAATACACCAATGCCACGCATACGCAGCTCATTGATCTGCACCGTGGCGAATGGGCCACTGGCATCTTTGAAAAGCTCGATCTTGATCCTGAGATGGCTTCGCCCATCGTGCCGCCAGGAACCATCGTAGGCAAACTTGCCGGGCCGCTTGCATCGCTGCCTGCATTCCGCGATACGCAACTGATCGCGCCCTGCTGCCATGACACAGCGTCGGCCATCGCAGGCATTCCCGACGCTGCAGAGGATTGGGCCTACATCTCCAGCGGTACGTGGTCGCTGGTGGGAACGTTGTTGAAAGAGCCGAACAACTCGCAACCCGCACGCGACGAAAACCTGACCAACTTTGGTGGCGCGGGTGGACGGATCCTCTTCCACAAGAACGTGAACGGCATGTGGTTGCTGCGCAACTGCCTGGACGCGTGGCGTGCCGCCGGACGTGACTGGAGCTTTGAACAATTGCTGCCGCTGGCCGAAGCATTGGGCAAACCGCAATACCTCATCGATGTGGACGCGCCAGACCTTCTGCTGCCCGGCGACATGCCCGCGCGCATCAACCGGCAGCTTGAAGAGAACGGCCATCCCACACTTTCGCCTTATCCCGAAGATGCACCGGGGATGACCGCGCTCATCCTGCACAGTCTCGCCTTCCGCTATGCAGAAGTACTGGATGCCATCGCATCCATCACCGGCAAGAAGCTGAAGAAGGTCTACATCGTGGGCGGAGGCAGCCGCAATGAAGTGCTGAACCGCCTAACGGCGCAGGCGACCGGACTGGAAGTTGTCCGCGGCGCCGTGGAGTCGTCCACGCTGGGCAATTTCGCCGTGCAGATGGCCGCATTGGAAAACTCCGCCGACGCACAAAGCATTGCGGAATGGGCGTCTGCACTGCGGACAGCCTTCTAAAAGCGAAAACCAATGAGGTGCGAACGCCATGTTCGCCCTTCTTTCGAGCACCAAATGTGGCTTTGGTGCTCTGAGACGCTACAATTCCCTTCTGAATGGCACCTACGCAAAAAGAGCTGGCTAAGCTGGCAGGCGTCTCCGCCGGAACGGTTTCGAATGTTGTCAACGGCGTCCCGGGCGTCAGTGAAGCAGCGCGCCAGCGCGTGCTTGCGGCCATCCGTGAACTGAACTATCAGCCGAACCTGATCGCACGCAGCCTCCGCACCAATCGAACGCATACCCTCGGCATTGTTGTGCCGGACATCACTGTGCCGTTCTATCCGCACATTATTCGCGGCGCCGAATCCGCTGCGCGTGAAGCGGGTTACTTCCTGATGGTGCTCGATAGTGAAAACGATCAGGAACGCGAAGGCGCCATGCTGGAACTGCTGCGTTCACAGCGTAGCGAAGGCACCCTGCTGGTAGCCGCGGGTGGCCACGGTTGGACAAAGGAACAGGCCACAGCTGTGACCGCACAGGCACCGCTGGTCTGTCTTGATCGTCTGCCGGAAGGGTTGGCTGTAGATTCCGTCTGCGTAGACGATGCGCGCGCGGCGGCCATGGCCGTCTCGCATCTGGTGGAGCGTGGACATCGTGAGATCGCCGTCATCACCGGCCCACCCACGCTGCGCAACGAACAGGCGCGCCTTCGCGGCTACCGCACCGCCATGCAGCACCATGGTCTTCAGGTTCGCGAACGTCTCGTCTGGCAGGCCGGTTTCCAGCAGGGTGAAATCGCGCGCGTCTGTCAGGAAGGCCTGCTCGGATCTCGGGAACGTCCTACCGCCATCTTCGCCACCAACGGCGTCACCGGGCTGGGTATGTTGAAGGCGCTGTATGCGCTGGGGCTGGAAACACCGCGTGATGTGGCAGTGGTTTGTTTTGATGAACTCAACGGCGAGGACTTTTTTCGTCCCGGCATCACCACCATTGTTCAGCCCGCAACAGATATCGGCGCACGCGCCGTCCAGGTTCTTTTGCGTCGCATTCGCAATAGCGGCGAAGCCCCGTTGCCGTTGGAAACAGTTCGCCTGCCAGCGACGCTGGTGGTGCGAGAATCCAGCAGCGAACCCCATGCAGAGCGCGGAACGGCGCGTCCCCGTAGCAAAAAGCGCGGATAAAACGCGATACACTGGACGCGTCGGAATAACCGCTGCAATCTTACCGTGAAGTTCTCCGCTTGCTTGCCAGGCGGAGGCATGGTGCATTGCATCGCTTGGCCCGCTGACCGCAACGCACGTCCGCGCCCCGGGTCTTCATTGTTTGTAACTTCTTTTTACGGGTGACTGAGAACACATGAAGCATGCAAAGCCGGTACTACTTAGCTTGACGTTTGGCCTTCCGCTGCTGGTCTGGGGCGTTTCTCTGGGCAACGCGGTTTCCGCTCAGTCTGCGGCAGACCAGATGCCCGCCGGTCCCGGTAAAGACATTACCGTGGCCACCTGCACCAAGTGCCACTCCATCACCAACATCACCGGCCAGCACAAGGACCGCGATGGATGGACCGCTACCATCACCAAGATGGTGGGCTACGGTGCTACCGGCTCCGATGAAGATTTTCAGGCCATTCTGGACTACGTCACGAAGAACTACGGTCTGGATAGCGCTGGCGCGGCCGCACCCGCTGCTGCTGCAGCACACAAGATTGCTGTGAACACAGAACCGGCAACCCAGCTTGTTACAGATCTGGGACTGACCGACGACGAGTCGAAGGCACTCGTGGCCTATCGCGATAAGAACGGTAACTTCAAAACGATTGATGATCTGAAGAAAGTGCCGGGCATCGATGCCGCGAAGTTCGATGCGCACGCTGCCGATCTGCAGTTTTAATCAAAACAAGCGAGTAAAAGAAAGGCTCGGCATATGCCGAGCCTTTTTGTATGGGGTGAAAAATCGTGATCTCTAAGCGCCTGAACCTGCTTTGAAGATGTCTTCCGCGTAATAGTTCTCCACCTTCGCCTGATCGCGCAACATTTCGATGTAAGCGCTGCGCAGTAGCTGGCTACGGGTGTTGCGAATCTGATCGCGAATGCTCTGTTGAACCGCAGGATTGTTAAGATCGCGCTGCCCTGCTGCTTCGCGGCTTACCAGATGGATGATCCAATACCCAACCGGTTCTTTTGATCCGGGACGAGTAATTGGCAGGATAGGCGTGTTCTCACCAGCCTTCAATTGGCTCACAGCGTTCCAGATCTGCGGATCCTGCCGTAGTTGGGATTCAGGAACGAAGCCCATGTCCCCGCCATTCGAAGCCGTCTGCGCATCCTCGGAGTAGTTCGCTGCAACCGCACTGAAGTCCGCACCACTATCCAGTTGCGCCTTCAGAGTGGCAATCTTCTTGCGCGCATCAACATCGTTGTTTGCCTTGCTACCCTGCAGGTTAGGCGAAGCCGAACCCTGTGGCAGAGGCTGGCTCGATACCATCACTTGCGCCAGATGAATCTTGTTTTCAATCAGGTTGTAGTCCGCTTTGTGCGAGTTGTAAAAGCTGGAAACTTCGCCGTCGGTCACATTGATTTTGCTGTTGATCTCTTTATTGAACAGCTTTTCCAGCGTCAACTGCTTACGCAGGTCGCGGCGAACCTCATCCAGCGACCGACCACTTTCCTTGAGCATCTGGTTGAACTGCTCTTCGGTGTAGTGGCTCTTCATCTCCGTCAACTTGGCGTCCACTTCTTCATTAGTGGCCGTCAGGTTCATCTTGGCAGCGCGCTGTTCGGTAATCTCCGCATCGATGAGCGTGCGGAGGATGGTCAGCTTGTCGCTCTTTGCCTGTTCTTCCGTGATGGGCTGCTGGTCCTGCTTGCCGCGCTCCTGATCGTCGTAGGTGCGGTCCAGCTCAGAACGCATGATGGCATGG
This sequence comes from Terriglobus sp. TAA 43, assembly GCF_000800015.1. Classification (NCBI taxonomy): domain Bacteria; kingdom Pseudomonadati; phylum Acidobacteriota; class Terriglobia; order Terriglobales; family Acidobacteriaceae; genus Terriglobus; species Terriglobus sp. TAA 43. The sequence goes on along the minus strand of NZ_JUGR01000001.1, from coordinate 2,496,286 downwards.
CCATTCACGCTGGCGACCACGTCCGCTCCGTGTTCCTTCTTACACCCTACGGTGGCAACAACGGTGAAAAGACTGAGGGCAGAAAATACCCAGGTGGCGCGATGTGCGGTCTTTAGAAGCATCCGGTGCAATGGTAACGCCTTCGCGCCCGGAGCGCACGATTGCGGCAGAAGCTGTGCAGATTCACGAAACATTATTTAGCCGCCGGAGATTCGGTGGAGGCCGCGGGAGCGTCCAGCGAAGGTAGTGGAACTGCCGGTGGAGGCGTGACTCCCTGAGCCAGCAGGGCGTCATCCACGGCACGATAGACAAACTCGATTGGCACCGCGCCGGTGATCATTTCGCCATTGATGAACAGGGCTGGAACGCCGTTGACACTCAGGCCCTCGCCTTCCTTCATATAGGCCTTCACAGCGGTTTCATCCTGCTTCTCCACGCAGGCATTCAGGCGTTTCATGTCCAGCTTCTGCTTTGCCCCTTCATCCAGCGCGGCGCGGTCCAGTTGCTTCAGAGCCACGGGCAGCGTCTTGTTGTTGTCCTTGGTCTTTGCGTCGGGATCAATGCCGATCGTATCCAGATGGCTGTGCATGTCATCCACGTAGTTCCAGTAGGCTTTGTCGCTCTGGTCTGCCAGGCAGTCGGCGTTTACTGCGGCGTGCAAGCCCCAGGGATGAATCTGGGTTAGAGGGAAGTCCTTATATACGATGCGGACGTTGTTGCCATACCGATTCGTGATGGCCGGAAACATCTGTGCATGCATGCGCGCGCAGAAAGGGCATTCCAGATCGTCATAGACCACGATCTTGACTGGAGCTTTTTCGCTGCCGCCGCGTGCAGGACGGCCTGCATCGCTGGTCAGGGTCGCGGGATCTTTCGACAGGTCGAACGTGTTCATCTGCGCCAGCGACTGATTGTCTTTGCTGATGAGGAAGGCCATGGGCTTGAGGGGCTTGCCATATTCGCCAATGGACACCGTGATCTGGTCGTAGCCGGAAACGGGGCTCGGGTGGCGATCGTTCACCTTCACTTCATAAGTAAAGGGCAACTGTGCCTTCGTGCGGATGAGCAGAGCGATGCGACGCGTTAATTCCGGTGACATCTTCATGGCATCCGCGCCCGCTTGGGCACGGCAACCGCTGCTAAGAATGGTGCTGGCAGCCAGCAGAAGAATTGCGGAAAGACGCGTAGTGCGAGGGAACATCGACATCCTTTCATTATCTCAGGCCTGTTAGACGAACCACTTTTCACAAGGGCACAACGGTGGGATGGTAGCCTAAGGCGAAAGATCGGAGTCTTTACGCCATCATGAATGACGCCTTGAAACCGACCGTGTCCCTTGGAGAGCGCGTGCGCGCTCACATCGCTATTGCGCGGTTGGATCACTCCATCAAAAACCTTTTCGTCCTTCCGGGCGTGATTGTCCCCCTCAGCTCATACCCCGCGCTGCTCGATCGCGACCTTATTGTTCGGTTGGTGCTGGCGTTCTTTTCCATCACATTGGTGGCGTGCAGCAACTACGTCATCAATGAAGTGCTGGATGCGCCTTTTGACCGTCTGCACCCCACTAAAAAGAACCGTCCGGCAGCGCGCGGCCTGGTGAACATCCCCGTAGCCTATATTCAGTGGCTCTGCATGATGCTGGTGGGACTGGCCATTGGCTGGTTCTTCATCGGCAAAATGTTCACCCTGGTGGCACTGATCCTGTGGATCATGGGCTGCCTGTACAACTTCCCGCCGGTTCGCACCAAAGACAAGCCTTACGTGGACGTGCTGACCGAGTCGGTGAACAATCCTCTGCGTATGTTGTTGGGCTGGTATGCAGTGACGTCCGTGCTGGTGCCGCCGGTTTCGCTGCTCGTCGCATACTGGATGATCGGCTGCTACTTCATGGCGCTGAAGCGGTTCAGCGAGCTCAACGAGATCGGCGACCGCGCAGTGGCTGGATCGTATCGCAAGAGCTTCCAGCACTACACACCGGAACGCCTGCTGGTGTCGGTGTTGTTCTATGCGTCGACTGCCATGCTCTTCCTGGGTGCGTTCATCATCCGTTACCGCATGGAATTGATACTTGGCTTCCCGCTGGTGGCCTTCACCATGGCCATCTATCTGCAGATTGCGTTCAAGCCGCAGTCGGCCGTGCAAAATCCGGAAAAGCTGTACCGTGAACCGTTGCTGATGGCGTCGTTCGTTGCCACGTCGCTGGTGATGGCGATTCTGCTCTTCATCCGCATGCCGCGGCTTGAGGAATTCTTCAATCCCACGCTTCCCTCTTCGCCTGCGGTGACCGCACCCGTTCCCCAGGCGCAGTTGCGAAATGATATGGGCTTCAACGGCGAGGTGGCATGACAGCAGCGTCTGAGACCCGATTCAGCCGCACCCTGCTAGTTGTTCTTCTCATCCTTACGGCGGCCAGCGCGCTCGCCTGGGGTCACTATCGTCCGCCTGATCAGGATGAATGGTTCGTCTTTCAGACGGACACAGTCTCTTCCATCAGCAAGCTTGTCGAAGTCCAGCGACATTACCCCATCTCGCTGGACCCGCTCTTCTACCACCTGCTGGGTCACGCATCGACGTCGCTCTTTGGCGCAACAGCGTTTGCTATCCGCCTGCCTTCGTTGCTTGGTTTTTTGCTGATGCAGATTTGCCTGTATGCCGTAGCGAAACGCATCGCGGGAAACTTCACAGGACTCGTTGCTGCGGCTGTCCCTGCAATTACTACAACGCTCTTTTACGCACAGCAAGCGCGACCTTACGGTGTTCTCCTTGGCCTCGGCGCTTTGTTGCTACTCGCCTACCAGCACAGCACACGCGATACGCGGCGGACCTATTGGTTGATTGCCCTTGCTGCATCACTGGCACTTGCGTTGAATACGCATTATTTCGCGATCCTGCTTCTGCTGCCGCTGTATACGGCTGAACTCGTACGCATCATGCAGCGTCGTCGTATTGACTGGCCCATGATCTTCGCCATTGTGGTCGGCTCTGCAGGGGCTTTGCTTACGTTGCCGTTTCAAAAGGGCGCAGGAGAATTTCGGAAGCACTACTACAACGTGGGCAAGATTGGGCTACATGCCATCACGCAGTCGTACCGTGCACTCTTCATCAATTACACGACGTATTCGTTGCGGACGCAGCACATCCTCATCGCGCTGCTCGTGGTAGCGGTGCTAATTTTTGTTGGCGCGCTCCTGGTGCGTTTTCGCGCGAACGATCCGAACGTGCCGCTGGCGGAGAAGGCATTCCTTCTGGTGCTTGCGATACTTCCCTTCTTCGGTTTTCTGCTGGCACGCTTCGTGACGCATTCCATTGAGGTGCGTTACATTCTGCCAGCAATACTGGGACTTTCCGTTCTCATTGCAGTTGCGGTCACACCGCTCGGGCGCAATGCATTTCGTGCGCGTGCTCTGGTTGGAATCGTGTTGGTGCTGGTTGTCGGCGCGGGTTTTTCACGTGCAGCAAATGCGCGGCTGCAAAGACCGACGCGTGAGATGTTGACGATTGCACACGCGGCGGAGCAGCCCGGGCCGATCTACATTCAGAACATGGGCCATTTCGATGAGTTGGGAAATGCTATCGCGGATCCCACGGTGCGCAGTCGCATTGCTGTCGTCTACTCTTCGCCGCTTGAGATTGCACTCGCGCATCACGATACGCAGTCGCTGACCGCGGAACATATGCGGTATTTCACCGGCTACCATGTCGAACGATACGAAGATCTCCGCAGCCAACCCGGTCCTCATTTGATGATTCTGTATCGCGCTGGCGGATGGGATTGGCTGGGTGCAGCATTGCTACAGGACCATGTCACAATCACACCGCTAGGTCCCGCATTGGGAGGCGAGCTCGTTTCCGTCACCTTCGCTCAGAGCTCTCAACCTTGATGCTTCTGAAAAAGACACGCAACAACTGGTAGGAAAAAGTGAACCGCGGCAACTGAACAGTTGCCGCGGTTCGCTTTGTTTGACGAGTGACTACGCTTCCACGGTCTGGGCCTCGTGTCCGGTGACATTGAACGCCAGATGTTCTCCCTTTGCTTCCACTAGCACGTGGTCGCCGTGGCGAACTTCACCATTGAGGATCTTGATAGCCAGTGGATCCTGCACCAGTCGCTGAATCGCACGCTTCAACGGTCGCGCACCATACGCTCGGTCATACCCCGTTGCGAAGACCAGATGCCGTGCTTCCGGCGTCAGTTCCAGCGTGATCTTGCGATCCTTCAGCAGGTTCTCCAGCTCATGCAGACGCAAATCAATGATGCGTGTCAGTTGATCCTCGCCCAGCGCATGGAAGACAACGATATCGTCCACGCGATTCAGGAACTCAGGACGGAAGTGTTTCTTCAACTCTTCCAGTACACGTCCTTTCGCATCATCAAAGCCTTGCGGACCCTCTGCCCATGCGGTTGTTAGAGCGCTTGCACCAATGTTGCTGGTCAAAATAAGTACAGTGTTTTTGAAATCCACCGTACGTCCCTTGCTATCGGTTAAGCGGCCATCGTCCAGAACCTGCAGCAGCACGTTGAACACATCGGGATGCGCCTTTTCGATTTCGTCGAACAGCACAACCGAATAAGGCCGGCGACGCACCGCTTCGGTGAGCTGGCCACCCTCGTCGAAGCCGACATATCCCGGAGGTGCGCCAATCAACCGCGCCACCGCATGCTTCTCCATGTACTCGCTCATGTCGATGCGCACCATCGCCTGGTCGTCATCGAACAGGAACTCAGCAAGCGCACGCGCAGTCTCCGTCTTACCCACGCCCGTGGGCCCGAGGAAGATGAACGAGCCAATCGGTCGTTTCGGATCACTGAGACCTGCACGCGAACGACGGATTGCATTTGCAACAACCACCAGTGCTTCGTCCTGACCGATGACGCGCTCTTGCAGACGCTTCTCCATCTGCACCAGCTTCTGCACTTCGCCTTCAAGCATCTTGCTGACAGGGATGCCGGTCCACCGCGAAACAATCTCCGCAATGTCCTCTTCATCCACTTCTTCTTTCAGCATGCGTGCGGAAGCGCCTGCCTTGATGGCATCCTGCTCACTTTCCAGCGACTTCAGTTCTGCTTCAGCCTTCGGAAGATCACCATACTGAATCGCAGCCGCACGCTCATAGTTGCCGCGACGCGTCTGGTCTTCTGCTTCAAAGCGCAGATTCTCCACCAGCTTCTTCAGGTCGGTGATGCGGCCAATTGCTTCGCGCTCATGCTGCCACTTTGCGCGCAGACCACTCGCCTTCTCGTTCAACTCGGCAAGTTCACGCTCCACATCTTCCAGTCGAGACTTGCTGTTGTCATCTGTCTCGCGCGCAAGCGCCGTCTTCTCAATCTGAAGACTCATCACGCGACGATCAATCGCGTCGATCTCTTCAGGAACTGAGCCGATCTGGATTGCCAGCGAAGCCGCGGCTTCATCCACAAGATCAATCGCCTTGTCTGGCAGAAAGCGATCGCTGATGTAACGATGCGAAAGTTCTGCCGCAGCAATAATGGCGGAGTCCTTGATGCGCACGTTGTGATGCGCCTCGTACTTCTCCTTCAATCCGCGCAGGATGGCGATGGTGTCCTCAACGTTCGGCTCACCTACATACACCTGCTGGAAACGCCGCTCCAGTGCCGCATCCTTCTCGATGTACTTGCGGAACTCATTGAGCGTGGTCGCACCAATCGCACGCAGTTCACCGCGCGCCAGCGCAGGCTTCAGCATGTTGCTTGCGTCGACAGCGCCTTCACTCGCACCCGCGCCGACAAGAGTGTGAAGCTCGTCGATGAACAGAATGATCTGCCCATGCGACTCTTCGATCTCCTTCAGCATCGCCTTCAAACGCTCTTCAAACTCGCCGCGATACTTCGCACCAGCAAGCATGCTCGCAAGATCAAGCGAGATGAGACGCTTGTCTTTCAATGATTCAGGGACGTCACCGCTCACAATGCGGCGCGCGAGTCCTTCCACAATCGCTGTCTTACCCACACCGGGTTCGCCAATCAGAACAGGGTTGTTCTTCGTACGACGCGAGAGTACCTGCACCACGCGACGAATCTCTTCATCGCGGCCAATAACGGGGTCCAAACGTCCTTCGCGCGCCTGCTTGGTCACATCCTTGCCGTACTTTTCCAGCGCCTGGAATTTGCCCTCAGGATTCTGGTCCGTCACGCGCTGCGTTCCACGTACGCTGGTCAGCGCCTTCAGAATCGCATCATGCGATGCACCGAGCGCGTTCAACGCGTCACGCGTCGGGTCGCCCTTCTGCTGCGCCAATGCCAGCAGAAGATGCTCCGTCGAAACAAACTCATCCTTAAAGTTGTCGGCTTCCTTGAACGCCTGCTCCAGCACCTTCGTCAGCGCCGCACCAGCATTGGGGTTCTGCTGCACTCCCTGGATCTTCGGCAAACGCTCAATTGCGGCATTCACGTTCGCCAGCAGCTGCTGCGCCGGCACGCCAATTTTCTCCAGCACTGGCAGCACGATGCCTTCACGGTCTTCCAACAGAGCCGCCAACAGGTGCAGCGGCATCACTTCCGGATTGCCGTTTTCCGCGGCCATCTGCCCAGCGGCCTGCACCGCCTCCTGGCTCTTGACCGTCATCTTGTCCCACTTGATCGCCATCGAACTGTCTCCTGTTACTCGAAATATTAGGCGTTACTGTCCCCGGAAAAATCGGGGTTGCCGGGACAATTCACGGCAACCCCACAGCACTCAACGCGACCTGCTCACCTCCGCGGAGTGCAAACTGCATCGCCGTCTTACGCGGCTTTCTGCTCGGCTGAGGCGGGCTGGTTTTCCTTCGCCTCAATCTGATTTGCAGCGACCGAAACTTTGATCTGTTTCGGCTGTGCGGTTGCCTTTTTCGGCAACTCAATCACCAACACGCCGTTCTCGCTCTGTGCCGTCACCTGCTCCGTGTCTACCGATTGGGGCAGGGTAAAGCTACGTACGAACGACCCGAACCGGCGTTCGATGCGGCGGAAGTTGTCTTCCTTCTGCTCACCAGCCCAGGCACGTTCGCCCTTTACGGTCAGCACGTTGTTTTCCACGCGCACATCCACACCCTCGGGCTTGATGCCGGGGATCTCGAAGGTCAGCGCCAGTTTCTGCGCGTCCTCATAGATATCGACCGCCGGAACGAACGAACCAGCTTGCAGGCTCTCGCCCTCCGTTGTTTGCGGACGGGAGAAGTCATGAAAGATGGAGTTCAGCCGGTTCTGCAGCGCGGCTACATCGGAAAACGGTGTAAAACGGGTGATCGTCATTTCTCTATCTCCTTAAATCTGCATAACTTGCGAGGCCAGTAGCATCTCACGGGGAGTCGGGCCTCTGTACTATCTGATGCAGATAGTAGCATGAAGTTGCAGATTATATGAGCGCGATACGCTCATATATAGAGAAAAATTTAACGGCTGGCAGTCCTGAATAACTGCCAGCCGCCACATCCCCCGGGAAGGTTTTGTTTTCTTACAGTTTGAAAATGGAGTTGGAAAAGGGGGTTGCGGGTGGGGGAGCGTCCTTATCGTACTGAATTGGTGCAAACGGACGCGGATGTTCATCGGTTGCGTGTTCTTCGTGCTTGGTTGCGGTCACCGTATGCAGCGAGTTGTGCTTTTTGCCGATTTTGCGCGACAGATGGCTGTGGTTGGATGAGTTGTGCGAGAGAAAACTCATGGGGATAACCTCCTAACGTCCTCGATCTACGTCAGAGGTGCTCGTCTGAGCGGGTCCAAGAGGGTGCGGTCGAGAGCGGCAATACCAACCGGGGTCGGCCAGGCCCAGAGGGGCGGGCTGAAGGCGAATGACACCTCCCTGCCGCGCAGCATACGCCTGCCGCGCGATAATCGGCAAGCCGTACCCGCTATTTTCCGACTTTTGGAGGATGTTCCCGTTCTACTTACGGCTGGGCAGGGGATCCTTCTTCACTTTCACCACAAAATAGGTGAAAGAACCACCTTCGGGAATGATCAGTTGGTGAGCGATCTCTGGATCAATGTGAGCTACCGCACCCGCCTTCATAACCTTGGAAACACCGCCAGCCACGCCCGTCCCCTTTTGTTCGCCGGGGGCCGTGGTCCTCGCGTTTTCCAGGTGCCCTCCGCTTACCAGCGTTGCCTCACCCGCAACGGCGACGAACACATCCACCCAATCGCGGTGCTGTTCAGCTTCGCCTGTCTTTGCGCGTGTCGTAATTCCCAGGGAGTGGTTTCCATATCCGCCCAGGGGTTGCGGATACACGCCCATCTCTGCCTTTGCCGCGTCTGTTGTCGTGGCTTTGGTCCAGTTCTGCATTTGTTGGTCGGTGAATACTTCCGCGGAGGTGAAGGGTTCACCGGTCAGCTTGATCGTGCCTTTCTTTCGAAAGCCTGCAATGCGATGAAACGTCAGGTAGTTCGCATCGTGAAAGTTGTGTGCGGTCCCCTGGTCATCGTCGAACGCCGTGCGTGAGGCTACGATGATGTCGCTGCCATCGAACTGCCAATCGACATACTGAAAGCCATGCACACGCGACTCGGGGTGATGCAGCACAATCTCGCGAGGCGTCCATTGCGTCAGGTCGGGGGAACTCATCAGGGCCAGGGTATTCCGCACACTTGCAGGGGAACTCACGGCCATGGCTTCTCCCGGCAGCGCGGGGTTTGACAGCGTCCAGTACAGCTTCGACACAGGATCGAAGCGAATGGAAAACTTCGTTGCGCCACCGGGAAAGTTCACAAAGCGATTCAGCTTCATGCGGTGGTCGGTGAGTTTCAGCACGGCGGCGCGCGACGCGTTGTTCACGCGCAGAATGTCCAGCATCGAACCGTCACGGTCAACTACGGCATTGCCTTCCAGCCACGTATCGCCGAAGTCGCCTACGGGAAATGACAGCCGATCTGCCATGGTCCAGCTTGTGGGTTTGGTGAGATCGCTGTCCACGGACGCCCACATCATGAATGCCTGGAAGGAACCCCACGGCCCTTTGGGGTGGAATTCAAACGCTCGGTAGATCTTGCCGTCATGAATCACCACAGGCACCGGCGCCGTATGGTATCCCGTGTCTTCCGTAAGAAAGTGGGTATCGCTCCATGTTTTGCCATTGTCGTCTGACTCGCGGATGACGATCCGACCGTACTCGTAGCTGGTGCCCATCAGATAGATGTGGTTCTTCAGCACAGACAGGTTCGACCAGAACTGATCTTTTACCTCGGCGACTTTCGTCCACGTTACGCCACGGTCATGAGAAAGGAAGATTCGCGATACGGCAGATACGGTGCTGGTGGATCCGGGGCCGAACAGGTCATGCGACGCGATGTAGTCACCATTCGGCGCAATGACAATAGAAGGGGAACCAACATATTCGCGGCTCGCAACCGGCTGATGGTCAATCACCACGCCCGGGACTTTTTGGCCAAAGGCAGTGGTGCTCAGGACAAGAAAACCAAGCAGGGCGCGAGTACGGAATCGCATGACGGCTCCTCAAACAAATAAGCGGCCCTCTTAAGAGAGCCGCTGCAGACAATAGAAGTGAGAGTACCGCCTCTTGGGACAAGAGGCTATGGTAAGCAGAACAAAGCTGTCCTTACTGGTTGCCCAGGAGCTGGAGAAGCTACAGGATGTAGCGGCTCAGATCCTGGTTCTTCACAATTCCTGCTACCTGTTGCCGAACGTATTCGCGGTCGATCAGCACCACGCGTTCCACGCCGCCTTCCACCTGCCGTTCCAATACTGGCAGAGGATGTGCGTTTTCCGGCTGTGCGGCGCCGCGGGGCTGCTGCACGGTGCTGGGTTCCACCTGGGCGACGACGCCGTTCACGGCAGGCTGCGCGTTCTTGATCAGGTCCGGCGCCTGGAAGCTGATCTCATCCAGAACGCGTTCCATGATGGTGTGCAGGCGGCGCGCGCCGATGTTTTCAGTGGTTTCGTTCACATTGAAGGCAAACGATGCCATCTCTTCCAGTGCATCGGGCTGGAACTCCAGCTTCAGGCCTTCGGTTTCCAGCAGAGCGATGGACTGTTTCACCAGCGACGACTTCGGCTCTGTCAGGATGCGGATGAAGTCTTCCACGGTGAGCGACTGCAGCTCCACGCGAATAGGGAAGCGGCCCTGCAGTTCGGGGATCAGATCGCTGGGCTTGGAAACGTGGAACGCACCCGCCGCGATGAACAAAATGTGATCCGTTGAAACGAAGCCATACTTCGTGTTCACGGTGGTGCCTTCCACAATGGGCAGAATGTCGCGCTGCACGCCCTCACGACTGATATCGGGACCATGGCCGCCTTCGCGTCCGGCGATCTTGTCGATCTCATCCAGGAAGACGATGCCCGAATCTTCCACGCGCTCGATGGCAGTGCGTGTCACCAGATCCATGTCGATCAGGCGGCCTTCTTCCTCACTGATGAGGTACTCGAAGGCTTCGTTCACCTTCATCTTCTTCTTGCTCTTGCGTGGCCCAAAGAGTCCGGGAAGGATGTCCTTCAGATTGACATCGGCATCTTCGGCACCGCCCACGCCTACGATTTCAAACTGTGGCTGGTTGCGATCGCGCGCATCCAGTTCCACGATCTGGTCGTCCAGCTTTCCTTCGCGAAACTGCTGGCGGAGCTTCTCGCGTGTGCGCTCCTGTGTATGCGGTTCTTCCGGTTTTGGTTCAGCCGACGCATCAAAATCAATCGCAACGGCAGGCGTTCCCGCAACATGGACGGGCTTGTCCTGCGCAGCTTTCAGCGTTTCAGGAGCAGGCGGCAGCAGCAGGTCCAGCAAACGCTCTTCGGCGTTGCGTTCTGCCTTGTCCTCCGTCTCTTCCAGCTTCTCTTCGCGCACCATTTCAATGGCGGTTTCAACCAGGTCGCGCACGATGGATTCCACATCGCGACCCACGTACCCCACTTCAGTGAACTTGCTGGCTTCCACTTTTAGAAACGGCGAATTGGTTAACTTAGCTAACCGTCGCGCAATCTCTGTTTTACCCACGCCCGTCGCGCCAATCATGATGATGTTCTTCGGCATGATTTCGTCGGCAAGCTCAGGAGGCAGTTTCTGGCGACGCTGACGATTGCGCAGTGCAATGGCTACCGCGCGTTTCGCAGCGTACTGGCCCACGACATACTTATCCAGCTCCGCAACGATCTCGCGCGGCGTCATCTCTTCCAGCGCGACGGCCTGGTCTTCTGCAATTCCGGGAAGGTAAATGGCCATTAGAGCTCCTCCACGGCGATGTTGCTGTTTGTGTAGATACAGATCTCTGCGGCAATCTTCATGCCTTTTTCGACGATTTCGCGTGCGGAAAGGTCTGTGTTTTCAAGCAATGCCTGTGCTGCAGCCTGCGCGAACGATCCGCCAGAGCCGATGGTCATGATGGCGCCATCGCCGGTCATGTCCGGTTCAATGACGTCGCCATTGCCGCCCAGCAGGTACATGTGTTCCTTGTCGGCGACCAGCAGCAGCGCTTCAAGCTGGCGCAGCATCTTGTCTGTACGCCAATCCTTGGCAAGCTCTACAGCGGCGCGCGGCAGATTTCCGGCAAACTGCTCCAGCTTGCCCTCAAAGCGCGAGAACAGCGAGAACGCATCCGCCGTCGATCCCGCGAATCCGGCCAGCACCTTGTCCTGATACAGCCGACGCAGCTTTTTAGCGCCTGACTTCATCACGGCTGAGCCAAGAGTCACCTGTCCATCGGCGGCCATGACGACCTTTCCGTTGCGACGAACGCAAAGGACGGTTGTGGACCGAATGCGGCGTCCATCTCCCGTGTCGTACGGGTGCATCGCGGGCTGTGCGGAGTGCGTGGTTTCTGTCATGGAATCGCTGCGTAAAGACAGCTCAGAACGAGTGCCAGAGGAAGTGTGCATCACTCACCAGTATACGCCCGCAACAGCCCTAAATCACTGGCTCCGCCTCGCCGTGAGTCACCTTCCGCGCCAGCACCATCAGCACCACCACCAGCAGCAGCGCGCTGAAGTACATGTAGCTCTGGATGATGTTCCATCCGTGATACGGCGCGGCCTTGTTGAACGCCAGCCACGCATTCATGGTGAACAGCGACGCCACGCCCAGCAGCCAGGGACGCTTCTGCTGCCAGCATCCATAGGCGAACCATACCCACGCGAACGCCCCGCAAACGATGCCGTAGTGGTGCTCCCAGGCCATGGGGGAAGCGGCTACGGACACAATGCCCATCGCTGCAAGATCAGCCGCGGATGCGCGCAGCTTACCCCACGGAAACAGCAGCACTGCGCCCATTAGCACCAGCGCAGTCGTAACCGTCGTCAGGTACACCCAGCGGATGTACGGCGTGTAGAGCAGGGGAGTGTAGGAGATATTTTCGCCATTGCCGATGGCGCGGTTCAGCGTGCCGAACATGCTCTGGTTGCCGTAGTGAGACTGCGCCTTCTTGCTCAGTCCCGCCAGCACGTGCAGGAAGTCCAGGTTGTTATGAACTCCGAAAACAATCACGGAAAGCAGCAGAAGTACTGCCGATGTGGCCAGAAATGCAATCGTAGCGTTCCAGCGCTTGCGCACGGCCATCCAGATCAACAACAGTCCATACTGAGGCTTCACAAAAGCCAGCAGCGCGCCTACAACTCCTCCCGCAGCTTCTTTACCCTCAGACCACAGCAGAAGCAGTAACGCGAATTCAAACGATAGGTACGTCTGCGCATTGCCCAGGGAGTAGCCCTTCAGCAGCGGATAGCAGAAGAGCACCGCTGCGAATACGGCGACAATGGTTTCCCATGTCATGCGTACGCCGCGCGCTTTCAGATAGCGGTGTCCCATTGCCAGCGCCACACCCGCGATGCCCACCAGCGCCAGCCAAGAAGTGATCGCAAGAAATCGCAGCATGGCAACATCACCCATGCCCAGCTTCTTTAACGCCCAAAGCGGCAGAATGCTGGCCAGCGAGTAGATCAGCGTGTCGTACAGCGGTGCGTAGTAGATGGGCAGCGTGGGGTGTTGCAGGAAGTAGTCCACGGACCGCATCATGGGCAGCCAGGAATCCGTCCATGTGTGAACGGTCCAGAAGTCGTGCAACATGCCGCCGAGTGTGCCGGGGTTACCCCATCCAAACAGCTTGAACAGAATGCGAGGAACGAAGTTCGACAATACAAGACTGCTCATTACAAACAGCAGCAGACGACGGCCATGCGCAGGATCACTGTGACGTGGACTCATTCCACTCCAGTACAGCACGGACGCCGCAGCTTTGCCACGCCCATGGGTCCTCATGCGTTGTCGGTCTGAAAGGTGATCCTATTCGTCGGGACGTACGTATTCCTGTTTCGTTCCACGCTCCGACAGTCGTACACGCATGCGGCAAAAATTGCACCGCCATGGATATTGGCCGAAGAGTGGCCAGAAATAGCGCTCTAATAGGCCGCGGCGCTTGCTTCGCTTCAGCATGCCGCGCTGACACATCGTGCAACTACGATCGTTCATGAATCACCGGAAAAGAAAGACGTACTCCAAGCAGCAGAAAAGTGGTGCAGGGCGCAGCAAGAACAAGGACTCTTTTAGGTCGAGATGATTTTAATGATCGTTACGCACGCTTGGTTGGGAAATATCGTGCCAATGACAAAGAAAAGACTTCGGTTTCCCGAAGCCTCTCTTTGACTGATACTGCCGCTGGTATTACGAACGATAGGCAGGTGGCTGCGGATTGCGGTGATAGAACTGCACCTGGTGCCAGTAGGGATAGGGCTTCGGTAACTCGCTGGCTTGGTCCAGCTTCGCTACCTGCTCTTCCGTCAACACGAAGCTGGCGGCTTCCAGATTGCCTTTCAACTGCTCAGCGTTGCGCGCGCCGATAACCAGGCTGCTTACCGTTGGTTTACGCAGGAGCCAGTTCAGAGCGATCTGCGGCACGGTCTTGCCGGTTTCAGCGGCGATGGCGTCCAGAGCGTCTACCACTTTGTAGAGATATTCATCGTCCACCACAGGGCCACCGGCGGTGCCCTCTTTGGCGCGGGTGCCAGCGGCAGGTGGATGGCCACGACGAATCTTACCCGTCAGGCGTCCCCATCCCAATGGACTCCAGATCAGTGCGCCGACGCCTTCCTTATCGCCCACCTGCATCAGTTCCCACTCGTAGTCGCGGCCAATGAGTGAGTAATACACCTGGTGCGCAGCGTACTTTGCCCATCCATACTTTTCGCTGATGTCCACAGACTTCTGCAGCGCCCAGCCGGAGAAGTTGGAGCAGGCGATATAGCGAATCTTGCCTTCGCGCACGAACTTGTCCAGCGTGTTCAGCGTCTCTTCAATCGGCGTTAGACCATCGAACGCATGCATGTGGTAGACGTCGATGTAGTCCGTCTGCAGGCGCTTCAGGCTGCCGTGAAGCTGCTTCGTGATGTTGTAACGGCTTGATCCGCTCTCGTTCGGTCCGGGGCCAAAACCGAAGGTGGACTTCGTGCTGATCAACACGCTCTCACGCGGCAGATGCTTAATGGCCTCACCCAGAATCTCTTCTGAGCGGCCTTCGGAGTACACATCGGCTGTGTCAAAGAAGTTCACGCCAGCGTCCATGCACTGGTCAATCAGTTGCCGCGCTTCTTCAACGTCCGTGGAACCCCACGTCTTGAAGAACTCGTTCGCACCACCAAAGGTCCCGGTGCCATAGCAGAGCACGGGAACCATCAGACCGCTGTTGCCAAGCTGTCGAAATTCCATATTTCCCTCAGATGCCTCATCCATCTCGAAGTCGCAGAAGACGCCTCTCAATGTATCGCCATGGCGCGCCAGCATTGATAAAAAAATCGCGCAGAGTCAGGCTTTAGATCGCGAGCAAGTGCAATGCGTCATCCACCGCATCGCCACCAAAGCTGTGCAGCCACTGCACGCGTGTGTCGCGACGGAACCACGTACCCTGCCGCTTACTGTAGTTGCGATGGCCAGTTTGCGCCTTCTCAATGGCTTCGGCTTCAGTCATTTCGCCACGCAATACTGCTTGTGCTTCTGCATATCCCAACGAACCTAATGCGCGACAATCGGTTCCGTACTTCGCCACCAGTCCGCGTGTTTCCTCTACGAGTCCATCCGTAAACATCGCTGCACAGCGCACGTTGATGCGTTCGTACAGCGCGGCGCGATCCGGAGCCAGCCCCATTTGCACCACACGAAATCCTTCCAGCGGTGAAGGGGAGCGGGCTTGCCACGTATCGCTCATCGGCCTGCCTTCAAGTACGGAGACCTCAATCGCACGAATCAGTTTGGGATGGTCGTTCTCATGAATCCGCGAAGCTGCAGCGGGGTCCAGTCTTCGTAGGACACGCATCAGTACGGATGGTCCGCGACGTTCCATTGCCGCACGCAGCCTGTCGCGAAGAGATTCATCGCGTTGCGGTACCGGGCTGAAGCCATCCAGCAGCGCGCGCAGATAGAGCCCTGTTCCACCGACCACGATGGGGACTTTGCCGCGACTGGCAATGTCCTGCACTGCCGCACGCGCAGCTCGACCGTATTCGCCTGCAGTGTATTCCACGTTGGGTGACACCACGTCGATCATGTGATGCGGCACTCGCGCGCATTCTTCTCGCGATGGCTTCGCTGTCCCTAGCTCCATATCCTGATACACCGCCACGGAATCGCAGGAGACGATTTCACCATCCAGCTTTTCCGCCAGCGCAAGCGAAAGTGCCGTCTTGCCACTGGCAGTAGGGCCGACGATGACGGGCAGCAGAGGAAGTGTGCTCACGGCAGCATTCCCCCACGCCACGCACGCAGCACCACGATAACCAGCATGACTACGCCGACCGCGATCGCTGCCGCCAGTTGCAGCCGTTGTAGTCGAGCCTGTTCCTTTGTTTGCATCCTTCACCAACATAAAGCCGGTGAAGGATTTGCGCGCGGGAGTATGCCTTACACGGTTTGGTCCGTCGCGTGGTCCACTTTCTCGTCGCGGTAAAACTGGCAGCCAAAGAGACGGAAGTCCTGCGCGTTGTGCAGGCGGAACTGCTTCTCCTGCAGACGACGCGGCAGACGCAGCCGGAACAGGTCCACACCGTCTGCATCAGCCAGCAGCATGGTGGGGCGTGTGTCGCTGGTGGACTGGTTGGCGAACTCCACGTTCGTCAGTTCCAGGTTGCGGATGTGTCGCGCGTACAGGCCGCTGGCCGGGACATCGCCGAACATATTCGGTTCGGGATAACCCTGTGGAAGTTCCTGTGGAATGCCATCGGGCCCCAACGGTGCAGGTCCGGCCTGCCCATAACCGGATGAGGCATGCCCCTTGTCGATGGCGCTCATCTGCACATTCGAGGCTGCGGCAACACTCTCAATAGGCGCGTGATGGAAGTAGCTGTCCGAGAGCTTCACATCTTCAATCGCGTGATCGGGAATGCCCGCAAAGATGCTCGGCATGGGATCGGCGTCATGGCTGGTGACGTTGCTCATCAACACGCGCTTCAGCGTGCCAACGGGAATCTCTTTCGGTCCGCGCATGCGCGATTGCAGGCGCAGGAACAGCGGTGCACCACGCACACCGCGCATCGTGATGCCGGTGAAGGTAATGTCTTCCAGGTTTGCGCCATCGGCGGTCTCAAGCGCGAAGCCGCGGCAGGTGTCGAAGGTGCAGTCGGAGATGGTGATGTTGCGGAATCCGCCATTGGATTCCGTCCCGCACTTGATGCGGCCATGACCGTAGAAGCGGACGGGGTTCACGTGCGGCTTCCACGTGCCATCCAGTACGGTGCCGACCTGATAACCGCCGGTGACGTAGCAACCCGTGATGGTCACATTGATGGTGTCGCGGCGATAGCCCAGTGCATAGCTGCTCTTGGGGCAGATGCCGTCATCCTGCGGCGAGTTCACGGTGCAGTTGCTGATACGCACATTGCGGCAGCAATCCACGTCAATGCCATCGCGGCTGGTATCGATCTTCAGGTTGTCGATGGTCAGGTTGTCCACGCCCGTCACCAGAATGCAGAACCAACCACCGCGCAGCACGGAGAAGTCGCTCAGGATCACGTTGCGGCAGTTCTTCAAGGCAATAGCTTTATTTCCCACGCCGGGTGACGTGCTGGCAGGCAGGTCGACTTCTGCCTTCTCGCCGCGCGCCAGCCCCTTACCCCAGATCAATCCCGGACCAAAGATGCCAATGTCGTGCAGATCCTCGCCCCAGATCAGCGAGTTGTGCCAGTGGTTATGGCCGTAGTCCTGAAACTTCTCGATGGTCGGATTCTGCGGTTCAGCAGCGTCGTATCCGCCGGTTTTCAGGCCGTCCATGGGAACGGTGGCGGCAAGAATGGTCGCGCCCTGTGAGAGATACAGGGCGACATTGCTTTTCAGGCGGATGGAGTAGCTGGCATACACGCCCGCCGGGAACATCACCGTGCCGCCGCCAGCGTTGGCAGCCGCTTCAATAGCCCGGTTGATGGCGGGTGAGTCGATGGTCTGGCCGTCGCCCGTGGCCCCAAAGCGGCGCACGTCATAGTAGACCTCGCGCGCGGCCGTGGCAGCTCCCTTACGCGGCTGCGCCTCCATCGATCCGGCGAGTGTGACCGCGCCACCGGCCATGCCCAACCCGGCCATCTTCAAAAACTCACGACGAAACTCCTGCACGTTTTTCATCCCCATAAACTCGTCTGCGTGGAAAGCAGCATTAGTTTAGGCGAGAGTCATGACGCGGACATGATGGTAATGCCGAAACCTGTAAGCGGTAACCTTTCGGTTGCCGCCAGCCGATAGACGAAAGTGGGAGCGCGGACGCGGCCCCCGTGCTGTGGTAGCCTGAAAACCGAACAGGGGCGAGCGGAGCTGCACAACGGCGGCACATTTCCACTCGCTAGAAAGCGTTTAACGAACCGCCAGAGCGCGCAGCGTCCTGCCAACCAGAGGAAAGCGCCATCGCAATGAGCAGTGCATCGTCGGCCAGTGTGTATGACCTGATCGTGATCGGCTCCGGCCCCGCCGGACAACGCGCTGCCATTTACGGCGCAAAGCTCGGCAAGAGGGTCGCCCTCGTCGAGATGCGCGAAGTGGTGGGCGGAGCCTGTATCAACACCGGAACCATCCCCAGCAAGACAATGCGCGAGGCGGTGCTGCACCTCTCGGGCTATAACTACCGCTCTATCTACGGCATGAACTACCGTGTGAAGGAGCGCATCACGATGGCCGACCTGGCCTTCCGTGTGCAGCACGTCATCAAGACCGAAATTGACGTTACCGAAGCTCAGCTTTCCCGTAACAACATCGAGATGTTTACCGGCGTCGCCTCCTTTGAAGACCCGACCCATCTCCGCGTGACCAATAGCCGCGGATCGAACGTCTACGAGGCGAAGAACATCATCATCGCCACCGGCACCAAGCCGGCCAGCAGCGACAAGGTGCCGATTAACGGCAACACCATCATCAACAGCGACCTGGTGCTGGACCTGAAACAGCTTCCCAAGACCATGATTGTGGTGGGCGGCGGCGTCATTGGTGTGGAATACACCTGCATGTTCGCTGCGCTGGGTGTGCGCGTCACGCTGATTGAGCGTCGTCCGCGCCTGCTGGAATTCGCCGATCAGGAAATTGTGGAAGCCCTTAGCTACCACCTGCGCGACAGTCGCGTGACCATGCGCCTGAACGAAGAGGTGGAGTCCGTCGAAGAGAACGAAGACGGCACGGTGACTGCGAACCTGGAATCGAAGAAGAAGGTGCAGGGCGATGCGCTGCTGTACGCCGTTGGCCGTCAGGGCAACGTGGACGAGTTGATGCTGCAGAACATTGGCGTGGACTCCGACGAACGTGGCCGTATCCCCGTGGACAAGGATTACCGCACGAAGTGCCCCACCGTATTTGCCGTGGGCGACGTGATCGGGTTCCCGTCACTGGCCTCGGTATCGATGGAGCAGGGCCGCATCGCAGGCGCTCGCGCCTTTGGTGACGAAACGATCCTCTCCAACCCCAGCTTCTACCCGTACGGCATCTGGACCATTCCTGAGATCAGCTTCCTCGGTAAGACCGAAGAGCAACTCACCGAAGAGGATGTGCCTTACGAAGTGGGTGTGGCGTACTACCGTGAGATCGCGCGTGGACAGATTCGCGGCGATACCACCGGACGTCTGAAGCTCATCTTCCATCGTGAGAACAAGTCGATCCTCGGCGTGCACATCATTGGCGAAGGTGCCAGCGAACTGCTGCACATTGGGCAGGCTGTGATGGCGCTGGGCGGCAACGTCGATTACTTCGTGGAGACGGTCTTCAACTATCCGACTCTGGCCGAGTGCTACAAGGTGGCAGCGTTCAATGGCCTCAACCGCCTGCGTCGCGGCGACTAGTTCGGTTTCGCAAGATACAGAAAGGGCATGGCTTGCGCCATGCCCTTTGCTTTGCTGGTGAGATTTACTGAACGTCGGCGTCGAATACGCCGGTTTCCACCGTGCTGCCATGCTTCATCTGGACGAAGATGCGATAGCGTCCGGGCTTCGGGAAGCCGTAGGGGAATTCAACGGTAGGGGCGATGTGCGTTTCCGGCATATTCATGCCGGGCATGCCTGCCATGGAATCCATGTTCTGCATGGCCATGTCGCTTTCGCCGTTGGCAATCTCCATGGACTGCATCGGTGCGGAACCTTCAGGATGCGTATGCGCGAAGGTGGAGAAGTCGTCACTCACGAAGGCAGCGTGACCAGCCATGCCGAGGTAAGGGACCACGTCTGTGGCAGGTTTGCCGCTGGCATCCTGCAAATGGAAACGGAAGGTAGTTCCTTCGCCGGACTTCAGCGAGGCGGGCTTGTCCCAGACCATGGTGTAACCGTCCGGTAGGTGGAATTGTGAACCGAGTTCGCCTGCGGATACTGGAGCAGGTGCCGCAGAGGCGTCTTCCGTGGCAAGTGCGCCGCCGTGAAAATCAGTCGGAATATCCAGCGTCGAAGTGAGCGTTTCAGGCAATCCGCTGCGGTGGACAATGTCCGCGAACAGGCGATAGTGCCCTGCGGGCATGGCTGGCAAAGCCATCTTCAGTTCACCGTCTCCTGCGGGGGCCGGATGCAGGTGAAAGACGGCATCCATGCCGGGCTCGCGGATGGCGTACAGATGCATCAGGTGGCCGTGGTCTGGTACCAGGTCGGAATTTTTGCGGTGCCAGCGGCGATCGTCCGCCGCATCCGTTCCGATGGCCAGAGCAAGATTGTCACCCTGAAGCGTGGGCGTCAGCGAAAGCGGATGGTAGACGGCCTCCGCGTAATCCGCAGCTTCCACGTTCCACCATCTCGCTCCAAGCCACACGGCGATGATCGCTATGGCAAGCGTCGCGCCACCGCCAATCCATGCGCGGCGGTTGTTGCTGGTGGATGGCTTCTCTCCCGGCGTCAGGCGCGATTCGCGGGCAGCCGCAGCAACGATGGCTGCGACACCGATCACCAGCAGAAATCCCAGAGCGCCGAGCACAATTCCAATGGAGCGGTTCATGCGCAGCATTTGCAGAGCCACGGCGGGAACAGGAACACTGGCACCACCGGAGCCAGCGTGGCCATCCGCCTGAAGCGACACCTTCCACGAGCCGGGAGCCATGAGCCAGACGGAGCCGGTGAAGAACTTCGCGTCAGCACCGGAGACCTTCAATGAGTCGGGCGTCGGTGGATGCTTGCTGGCGTCGCCGGTCATGGGAATGGGGGTTACGCGGAGCGTGTCGGGTACGGCATCGCCGGACACACGCACCTCCACCACGGCTACGCCGGGGATGACGTCAGGTGGACGCACCGTTACGTAAAGCTTGTACGGACCGGCCTGCACGTGCTCGAAGACATCCTTAGAGCCAACGTGTGCGCGTGCAGGCAGGACGAAGCCTACGCAAAAGAGAAGAAGCAGAATGATACGACGCATTTTAACGACGCACTCCACGCATCCACTTGCCGAAAGCAAGACCGCACCACGCGGAAAGCGAAGCGTAGATCGATGCCTTCAGAAGACCCATCCAAAGCGTGACGCCGCTGTCCGGCGAGAAGAACTGACGCCGGACGTCAAAGCTATTTGGGTTCTGGAAGAAGCTGAAATAGGTGGTGCCGAAGAAACGGTTGGCGGCGGCAGGTGTCATAAGGAAATTCGTGAAAGGCCACTCCACAGCGACGAGCACGGCGATGAAGAGGAAGCCCGAGGCAAGCGCAACCTGCCAACGCCTCCACGATTGCGTGCGCTGCCACAGCAGATCCAGCGCAAATGCCGGAATCAGGATCAGCACAGGAAACTTCGTGGGAACCAGGTGCGTGACGGGGAAGTAGACAGGCCCGAGCTTGGGTTCCGCCTTCACCAGCGGGAAGATCAGGATTTCTGCGATCAGCAGGACCGTGTAGATGCTGGCTGCGGTCGTGGCTGCCCACTTGAAGCGCGATGCCTGCGAAACCATGGCCAGCGCAACCGGCACAGCGATGGCCAGGGCGAGGTAAGCGAGTACCCGGTGCATCGCCACTTCTGTGGTGTATTCCTGCAGAAAGAACATTTGCCCGCAGATGGTGAGTCCGCCCACGTACAGCAGGAGTCGCTGAAGCGGCGCGAAGTTCTCCGACCCCTCGTCCGCGGCGCGGTTCATAGTGGCCAGGATGAGGAAGAAGACGCCCAGGGATACTGCGCGCATGCCCAGAATCAGCAGCGTGTGCGGTGGCGAGATGATCTTCACATCCAGGCCGTAGGCGTCGTGCCACCAGTTATCGAACGGCGCGGACGTGATCATAGCCACGCCGCCCCACGCCGCCACAAACACGCCCAGCGGCGCACGCAGTCCGAAGACACTGACGGAGGAAGCAGCAAGTTCCGATTCACGACGGAAGGTGCACTGGTAGACCAGGTACAGTCCCACCACCGCTGCGATCACGCCGCAGAGTTGGATCATCAGGTGGGCGGGCGTCCAGAAGGTGTCGCGGCCAATGGAGCGGTGCCACGAGACATCCCACTGGCCACCAATGAACGCGGAGGTGACCCCGGCGACGCATGTCCAGATGTACCAGGGAACAGTGGCGGACTCTGTGGCGCGCACCGCGGTGTGAATCTCCGTTTCCGGAAGACCAATGAGAGAAGAGGGATGTGCGGCTGAGGACATGGTTCTGTTGCCTTCGCAGGAATGTTGATTCAGCCTATAGCGACGCAATCAAACATGGAAAGCTGAAAAGCGAAGGAGGAAGCGGCAATTGCACGGTCCCATGTGCAATTGCCGCCATCGGCTTACTGCGGTGCCGGTCCGCGTACCACCTGCACCAGGTCTTCCACACGCAGATTTCTTGCGAAGGACGCCTGTACTTCTTCTGCGCTCAGGCCCAGGTAGGTCTTTGCGGCGTTGTCACTTTCGTTCAACGGTAGCCCCATTTGCGCACGTGCCAGGAGGGCACCCGCAACCGCGGCCTGACTGGATTCGCTGAGCTGAAGCTGACGCAGAATCAGGCTCTTGGCCAACGTCAGTTCACCGGGCGTAACAGGCGTGGTCTTCATCGACTGCAGATCGCGTTCCACCAGTGCGCGGGCCTTGGAGACATTCACCGGCTCACTGCCGTAGTCCACGGTGTATGTGGCGCGTGTCCGCGTAGCGCGAAGGTTCACGTCTACCGTGTAGACATAGCCTGCCACTTGGCGAAGGTCGTGATACAGACGGCTGGCGTAGAAACCTCCACCCAACACGTACGTGCCAAGCTGCATGGGATAGTAATCCGGGCTGAAGCGGTTCATCTGCAACGTGTGCGACAGCGTGACAGAATCCTGCACGGCTTCAGGGTCACCCACGATTGCGGCCGTTGGCTTGTTCGGCGGTACGGGAGGCAGGTCCACCTGTGGCTTGGGCCCGGTTGCCGTCCATGCGCCAAAGGCCTTCTCGACCTGCGCGCGAGCCTCTGCAGGTGTAATGTCACCCACCACGACGATGGTCGTCAGGTCAGGCCGCATGGTGGACTTCATGTAGCTCTTCACGTCGTCCAGCTTCAGTGCGGTGATGGTCTGCGGCGTCTGTTGGCGGAGCGAAGGATCGTTCTTCGGCAGCAGAGCTTCGCTAAGTGCGCGACGCGTGCGATAGCCGGGCGACGTCAGATTGCCGGCGGTCAACTCTGCCGTCTGCTTCTGCACCACGGGGAAGGCTTCGGCGGGCAATGCGGGATGAAGCTGGTTATCCGCCAGCAGTTCCACGCCACGGGCGAAGTTCTCTTTTAGCACCTTCAGCCCGAAGCTGAAGCCAGCATCTTCCGTTGCGCCAATGTCGTCCAGTTCTTTCTGGAACGCGATGCGATCCAGCGACGTGGTGCCGTAGCCGTAGAGCTCTTCCAGAACGTCGGCGACGCCTTCCTTACCCTTCGGCGTGTCCAGATCCTCATTGTGCTGCACAGAGCCGGTGAGCGTTACGGTGGGGCTGGTGTGATCGGTGCGGACGATCAGGCGCACGCCATTCGGCAGCTTCTCATCGCTGGGCAACGTCATGGGATGCGGCAGGCGAAGTTCTGCCAGCGGCTTTGCCGCCCATTCAGGCAGCGCCACTTCCTTGGTAGGAGTTGAGGTCAGTTTCTCGCCACCACCAAAGCCCTTGCCTTCCGTGGGCGCGCCGCTGGCAACGGGTTTCAGCGTTGCCGTCATGGTGTTCACATGAAGCAGATACTGCTTTGCCACGCGGTTCACATCGGCTACGGTTACGCGCTTAATGGCTTCCGTCGCCTCTGCCGGGGAGTTCTTGCGATCCGCACCCAGAGCCTGCGACCACTGCTGTGCCAGTCCCGGGATCGAGTTTGCGCCGAAAGCATCTTCCGTAATTTCGCTGCGTTTTGCAGCATCTACCAGGTCAGCGGGAACGCCATCCTGTGCGTAGCGGTTCAGGATCGTGCGCATCTCGTCCAGCGCGGGTTTTGCATCGGCTTCGCTGGCTACCGCCACCATGCCAAAACCGAGGCTGGCCTTGGGATAGCTGCCTGCCATGCCGAACTGCGTACCCAGGGCCTTGCCTGCGGGCACCATCGCGTACAAATCACCACGCTGGCTGCTAAGAACGTCAGCCAGCACCTGCGCCGCAGCGTAATCCTTGCTCTCAGTACCGGGTAGGCGATAGCCAATGACCGCCAGCGTGTAAGGGAGATTGCTGTCCAGCGTAAAGGTCTCCGTCTTCACGGGGCTTAACGTAAATGCGGCTTCTTTCGGCACTTCGCGACGCTTTACCGGACCGAAGAATTCGCGGACTTGCGTCATGGTCTGTGCGGGATCGACGTCGCCGACAATGACCAGCACGGCATTCGACGGTGCGTACCACTTGTCATAAAACGCACGTAGATCGGCACCGGTCGTCTTTTCAAAGCTTTCCTTGGTGCCCAGAGCATCATGCGCGTAGGGCGTTCCGGCGAACATGCCTTCATTCAACCGCGAGATCAGCTTGTACGTGGGCGAGGAAAGGTCGCGCTGCACTTCCTGTGTAATCGCGCCGCGTTCCTGCTCCCATTCATGATCCGCGTTGTCGATACCAACCATGCAGGCGGCTTCAGCACGCAGTGCTACTTCCACGTCAGTCGACGGAACGGTGGCGTAAAACTGGGTGACATTGCCCTGCGTGTCGGCGTTGTTGTCGCCACCCAGGCGCGCGTAGATGGCCGCAGTCTGGTCGGCTGTCATGCCGGTGCAGCCGCGAAACGCCATGTGTTCCAGCGCATGTGCGGTGCCGGGGAAGCCGACGGGCGTCTGGTTGCCACCGGCAAGGATGTTCAGCTCCACCGTGGCCACGGGCGCCAGCCGGTTCCTCACAATCACCACGCGCAGGCCGTTGGGCAGTGTTTCACGCGTCACATTAGGGCCGTCTGCCAGCGTTTTCGTGGAGGCGCGCTTGGCAACGGCGGGCTTCTTCTGCGCGATGGTAAACAGCGGAGAAGAAACGGCAACGGACAGAACGGCGGCTAGAACGAGCGGCGTGCGTGCTTTCAAAACGAACATGTACCTCGCTGCTTTAGACTCTACCGCTCCGAACGGGTCAACCGGCGCACTGTGCAAAGGATTTATCCTAGAAGACGATGTCTGCGCTCTTTGGTAAATCGCTTCCGGAATTGACCGAACTGGCCGCCACGCTGGGCCAGAAGCCCTACCGTGCGCGGCAGATCTTCGATGCGCTGTACAAACAGCGTGTGACGGACTTTGACGCCATCACGCCACTTTCGCAGGAATTGCGCGCCTCGCTGGCCGCGGAACACACAGTGGGCATGCCCGAGATTGTGCAGACTGCGGTTTCCGTGGACGGCACCGAGCGCTACCTGATGCGCATGGAAGACGGCGAAACGGTGGAAACCGTCTGGATGCCGGATGGCGATGGCGTGGAGAATACTGACGACTCCGAAGAGGCCGCCGACAATCGCGCCGACGCGAAATTTCTAGATAAGCGGAATTGGGGCGCACTCGCTCCGCTGGGATATCGACGTTCCACCATCTGCATTTCGTCGCAGGTAGGCTGCGCGGTGAACTGCCAATTCTGTCTGACGGCAAAGCTTGGCATCAAGCGCGATCTGACGGCAGGCGAAATTGCGGGGCAGGTGGCGGCGGTGCTCAACCGTCACAAAATTCAGATGGGCAAGGACCGTATCAACCTTGTCTTCATGGGCATGGGCGAGCCCTTCCTGAACTACGACAACTTCATGAAGTCTGTTCTGCTGCTCGTAGAGGGCATCGGCATTCCTGCGTCGCGTATGACGGTGAGCACCAGCGGCATTGAACCGGCCATTCGCCGCTTTGCGCAGGAGACGGTTCGGCCCAATCTGGCACTGTCCTTAAACGGATCAAACGACACGGTGCGTGAACAGGTAATGCCCATCACGCGCAAATGGAACATTGAAAAGCTGCTGGACGCGGTGAATACCATCCCGTTGAGCAAGCGCGACTGGGTCACGTTCGAATACGTCATGCTGGGCGGCATCAACGATCAGCTTTCAAACGCGCATGAAGTTCTTGCGTTGCTGAAAGGCATGCACGCGAAGGTAAACCTGATCGTGTGGAATCCAGGGCCGGACATGCCGTATACGCAACCCACCCCAGAAGACGTGGATGTGTTTCAGCAGACGCTGATCCAGAACGGCTTGCCCTGCTACATCCGCCGTCCACGTGGTCGCGACATCTACGCAGCCTGCGGCCAGTTGAAGCGCACTGTAGAACCAGAGAAGCCTGCGGATGCGCTGGTACAACTCAGCGCTTAGTTTCCTCCACAGCGACCAGCAAGAACCTCCGATAGATGCACAGCGCGGCGAGGGCCATTCTGCGCAACTTGTTCGCGGCAGCTGAAGCCGTTGCTGACGATGATGTCCTGTTCCGATGCGGCGCGTACCGCGGGCATCAGCACTCGTTCGGCGAGTGTCTGCGAGACTTCATACTTATCCTTCTCAAACCCAAATGGACCGGCCATGCCACAGCAGCCGGAGTCAAGCAGTTCTATCCGTGCTCCCGTTGCCTGAAGCAAGGCCATGTCGTCCTTCATGGTGAGCTGTGTCTTCTGGTGGCAGTGGCCATGCACAACGATACGGCGGTCTGGCATCTGCGGTGGCTGCCATTGTTTGCGTGCGAGTGCCTCGCTTAGCAGAATGGTTTGCTTTGCTAACTTCTTTGCACGTTCGTCATTCGGATAGAAGTTCAGCAGTTCGTCGCGAAAGACGGTGGCGCAGCTTGGTTCCAGCATGATGACGGGGATTCCAGCATCGATCTCATGGGCAAAGGTATCCAGCACGCGGCGGAGGTACTTCTTGGCTTCATCCAGAAAGCCGAAGTCGTATAGCGGGCGTCCACAGCAGATGTGGCGTTTCTGCGTGGTGATGGTGTAACCGGCATCGTTCAACAGATCGGCAGCGGCGTGTAACGCGGATGGATGGAAGTAGTTGTTCCACGTGTCGGCCCACAGAATCGCGTCGGTTTGCTGTGGCTTCCATGCGTGTGTGCGATTGAAGTCGTCGCGGAAGTTGCTCTTTGCGAACTGCGGAAGTTCACGTTGCGGTGCTATGTGAAGCACCCGCTTTGCAACCGATGCCAATGGCGCAATCTTCATCGGCAGATTCGCCAGTGTGGGTGCAATCGATGCGAGCGATGCCCACTTATCCATGTATCCGAAGCCATAGTGCGCCAGCGGATGATGCTTGCCTTCGTAGTAGTGCGCCAGGAACTCTGACTTCCACGTGGCCATGTCCACGTTCACAGGGCATTCTGTCTTGCATGCTTTGCAGGACAGGCAGAGGTCCAGCGCATCGTGAATCTCTTCGCTCTTCCAGCCCTCGCTGATGGTATTGCCGTGCAGCATCTCCCACAGCAGGTGGGCGCGGCCACGCGTGGAATGCTTCTCCTCGTGCGTGGCCATATAGCTGGGGCACATGGTGCCGTGATCGTGCCGCCGGCATGCACCCACACCAACGCAACGTTCCGTGGCTCCTGCAAAGCCTTCGTCATTCGGATAGGTGAACCATGTCTTTGTTGCAGCGGCTTCGTAGCCGGGGCCAATGCGCAGATTGTCGATGGCGTCATAGACCGCAACAGGATCAATGAGCTTGCCCGGATTCATGTGATTGGTGGGATCCCACAATCGCTTGAATTCGCGGAAAGCTTGCATCAATTCGTCGCCAAACATCTTTGGCAGCAGGCATGCGCGCGATTGCCCATCGCCGTGTTCTCCGGAGAATGAGCCGCCGTACTTCAACACAATGTCTGCAGCACGATCAATAAAGGATCGATACTTCTCCGCGCCTTCGTGCGTGCGCAGATCGAACGAGATACGAAGATGCACGCATCCCTGGCCGAAGTGGCCATACATGGGTGTGCGGTAGTCATATTCGTGCAGCAAGTGGAAGAGATCGCGCAGGTAGTTGCCAAGATGTTCTGGCGGAACGGCGGAGTCTTCCCATCCTTCCCATCCACTCTTTTCACCGGGAACAAATACACTGGCACCAAGGCCCGATTCACGCACCTTCCACACGCGCGCGGCTTCGCTTTCACTGTAGCGGCCAATGGTGGGCTTTACAGGAAACGTCTGCACATCTTCCAGGAAGCGCTCCACGATGGCGTCAACTTCTGCGTCGTCGTTGGTGCCGAATTCGCAGAGCAGGAAGCCGCGTCCTTCGGGTAGAAGCTTCACGTCATCCACCGCGAGATTCTTCCGCAGCATGAAGTCGACCAGCAGGCCATCAAAGCCCTCCAGGCCGATGGGATTGTGTTTCAGCACGTTCGGGACGTGATCGGCCGCAATGTACGGATCAGGAAATCCAAGTGCGACGAGACGACGCTTCTGCGGGCTTTGTTTCAGTTCGCACTTCGCGCCCAAAATTGTGACGCAAGTGCCCTCAGTGCCTACGAGTGCGCGCGCTACGTTGAAGCCATTTTCCGTTAGTAGCTGATCCAGGTTGTAGCCGGAGACGCGGCGCGGAATATCCGGGAAGCGTTCGCGCACCAGATTGCTGTACATGTCGCGAAGGCGCTTCAATCCTGCGTAAATCTCGCCCTTGCGGCCACCTGCAGCAATGATCTGTTCCAATTCTTCTTCGCTGGTGCGGCCAACGGTCATGCGCGTCCCGTCGTAAAGAAGAATGTCTAGCTCTTCGATGTTGTCGACGGTTTTGCCACCCATCAGCGCATGCACTCCGCAAGAGTTGTTGCCGATCATGCCCCCTAACGTGCAGCGCGAATGTGTTGCAGGATCAGGTGCGAAGGTGAGCTCGTGTTTTTCGGCTTCGTCGCGCAGTGCATCCAGCACAATGCCGGGTTGTACCTGTGCCATGCGGCCATCCGGATCGAGCGAGACGATGTGGTTCAGGTACTTGGAAAAATCCATCACCACGGCCACGTTGCAACACTGGCCTGCAAGACTGGTGCCACCGCCGCGTGACAGCACCGGCGCGCCAAAGGTTCGGCAAGCAGCAACGGTTGCAACCACATCGTCGATGGTCTTAGGAATGACGAGGCCGATGGGCACCTGGCGATAGTTCGAAGCATCGGTAGCGTAGAGTGCTCGCGAGGCGTCGTCGAATCGCACCTCACCTTGAACCGTGGCGCGCAGGCGTTGTTCCAGGCGCGCGGCATCAGAAAACCGCTCGTGGGGATGAGGGTCGGAGAGCGTTTGCTGAAGGATGGGAAATGGCGAGGTGGTGCTCATGACGTCGGCGGCGAACTCCCTGCTGCCATCCTACCGCTCCCACCGTGCATGGCCAATTGTCCGTGCCACCCGCTATAGTTCTGGTGCCTGCACGCAGTCCACCCGGAGGAACTCCAGCCAGCATGATCACATCGCGACAGACGCGGATCCGTTACCTGATTGTGTTGATGCTCTTCCTCGCCAGTTCGTTTAGTTATGGCGATCGCGTGGTGTTGTCGATTGTCGGCGTGGCATTGAGTAAGGACCTGCATCTGAATGCGCTGAAGCTTGGCTATCTCTTGTCTGCGTTCAGTTGGGCGTATGTGGTGATGCAGTTGCCCGCAGGCAGCCTGCTGGATCGCTACGGGTCGAAGCGCGTGTACGGCTACAGCATCGTGGGCTGGTCCATCTGTGCGCTCGCGGCGGGCTTTGTGGGATATCTGCCCGTTGCGATGGCGTTTGGAGCATTGTTCTTTCTTCGATTGCTATCGGGGGCTGTGCAGTCGCCCATCTTTCCGGGTAACGGACGTATCGTGGCTGCCTGGTTTCCCGCTGCGGAACGCGGTCGTGCTTCGGCAATCTTTAATTCTTCCCAGTACTTTGCACTGGTGTTCTTCGGTCCTCTGATGGGCTGGCTAGTGACCAAGCGCAACTGGGAGGCGTGCTTCTGGCTCGGCGGTGTAATGAGTCTGCTGCTGAGTGCGCTGTGGTTTCGCGCGGTCTACAGCGTGAAAGAGCATCCGCGCATCAGCCAGGCTGAGATTGAGCACATTGAGGTTGGTGGCGGTCTTGCTTCCATGGATTCCGGTACGGCAAAGCGTGCGTCCACGCTGACGTGGTCTGGCGTGAAGCTCTTGCTTAGCAACCGCATGCTCGTAGGCATTTACATAGGCCAGTACTGCATTACGGCGCTAACGTGGTTCTTCCTCACATGGTTCCCCATCTACCTGAGCCAGGCACGGCACATGTCCATGCAAAAGGTTGGCTTTCTCGCAGCACTGCCGGCGTTGTGTGGCGTGGTGGGCGGTATTCTTGGCGGCGTGGTTAGCGACATTTTGTTGCGCAAAACGAAGAGTGCAACTATTGCACGCAAGACGCCGATTGTGGCGGGCATGCTGTGTTCGCTGACGATGATCGGTTGCAATTACACGGATAGCAGCACTGTGGTGGTGGCGCTGATGGCGCTTGCATTCTTTGGCAAGGGCTTCGGTGCGCTGGGCTGGACGGTGATTTCAGACGTCTCGCCAAAGAACATGATTGGATTGAATGGTGGACTGTTCAATCTGATTGGCAATACCGCGGGCATCACGACGCCGATCATTATTGGTTACATCCGCGAAAAGACTGGATCGTTTGAGATGGCGCTGGTGTATGTGGGTTTCATGGCGCTGACAGCCATCATTAGTTATCTGCTGATTGTGGGTGAGATTCGCCGCGTGGAGTTTACGCCGGAGCAGTTGCAGGGGAGAGCGGGATGAGTGAATTGAAAGGCGCGCCGGTAATCACGGAGATGCGCGTTGTCCCTGTGGCGGGGCAGGATAGCATGTTGCTGAATTTAAGCGGCGCGCACGCTCCGTTCTTCACGCGCAATCTGGTGCTGCTGACGGATAGCGCGGGCAACACAGGTGTTGGCGAAGTGCCTGGCGGCGAGTCGATTCGTGAAGTGCTGGAGCAGTCGCGCGAAATTGTTGTTGGCAGCAGCATTGCGGCGTATCGCACCACGCTGCAACGCGTGCATACAGCTTTCGCAGATCGCGATTCAGGCGGACGCGGATTGCAGACATTCGATCTGCGTGTGGCGATCCATGCGGTCACAGCGCTGGAAGCGGCGCTGTTGGACCTGATGGGTAAGTTTGTAAACCTTCCTGTGGCGGACTTGCTGGGTGAAGGCAGGCAGCGTTCGCAGGTGGAGGTACTGGGATACCTGTTCTATATCGGCGATCGTGCGAAGACCGATCTTCCTTATCGCAATGAAGATCAGGCTGAAGAAGAATGGTTTCGCCTCCGCAATGAAGAAGCGTTGACACCCGAAAGTATCGTGCGCTTGGCTGAGGCCACATATGCGCGTTATGGCTTTCGCGATTTCAAACTGAAGGGCGGCGTGCTTGCGGGCGACGATGAAATAGAAGCAGTCACCGCGTTATCAGAACGCTTCCCAGAAGCACGCATCACGCTGGACCCGAATGGTGCGTGGTCACTGAAAGAAGCGGTGCGGCTGTGTGGTGGCAAGCATGATGTACTCGCGTATGCAGAAGACCCGTGCGGTGCGGAAGATGGTTTCAGTGGCCGCGAGATCATGGCTGAGTTCCGTAAGGAAACCGGCTTGCCCACAGCCACGAACATGATTGCAACCGACTGGCGACAGCTTCAGCACGCATTGCAATTGCATTCTGTGGACATTCCACTTGCTGATCCGCACTTCTGGACGATGGAAGGCTCTGTGCGTGTGGCGCAGACGTGCCAGATGCACGGGCTCACATGGGGTTCACACTCGAATAATCATTTTGATGTTTCGTTGGCCATGTTTACGCACGTCGCCGCGGCTGCGCCAGGAGACACTACAGCTATTGATACACACTGGATCTGGCAGGACGGGCAACGTCTGACAAAAGAGCCGTTGCGAATTCAGGATGGTTTGCTCACTGTGCCGGACAAGCCGGGGCTGGGCGTGGAAGTGGATATGGAGCAAGTGGAACAGGCTCATGCCGTGTATAACAGCTTGCCTGCAGGTGCTCGCAACGATGCGGCGGCGATGCAGTACCTGATCCCGAATTGGAAGTTTGACCCGAAGAAGGCGTGCCTTGTTCGTTGATGTTTCAACGTTATAGTGAGAATCGAAATGACCATGGATCCCAAAGCACTTGCGCAGAGGGTTGGCTCCGGCCTTCTCTCTTTTCCTGTAACGCACTTCACTGCAGATGGTGACTTCAACGAAGATTCGTACCGCAAGCATCTTGCGTGGTTGGGCGAGACGCCATTGGCTGCGTTGTTTGCGGCAGGTGGAACGGGCGAGTATTTCTCGTTGACTCTGGACGAGTACAGCCGCGTTGTGAGCGCTGCAGTCAGTGAAGTCGCAGGTCGCATGCCGATTCTGAGCGGCTGCGGCTACGGCACGCGCACAGCGATTGAGTATGCAAAGGCCGCGGAGAAAGCGGGCGCGCAGGGATTGCTACTGTTTCCTCCGTATCTTGTGAATGCGGATCAGGATGGATTGTTTCGCCACGTGAAGGCGGTGTGCGACTCCACATCGCTGGGTGTAATTGTTTACAACCGCGACAATGCAATCGCCACGGATGTAACGCTGGCGCGGATGTGCGATGCGTGCCCGAATCTGGTTGGGTTTAAGGATGGCGTGGGCGATCTTGAGTTGATGATGAAGATCTATCTGCGTATGGGCGATCGGCTTACGTACATTGGCGGCTTGCCCACGGCAGAAACGTTTGCATTGAGCTATCTGGAGATGGGCGTAACAACGTATTCATCGGCCATCTTTAACTTCCTGCCCAAGTGGGCCACAGCGTTCTATGCTGCGGTGCGTCGGCGCGACCATGCGCATGTTGCGAAGGAGATGCGCGAGTTCGTTGTGCCGTACCTTGCCATTCGTGATCGTCGCAAAGGCTACGCGGTGTCTATTGTGAAGGCGGGTGTGCGTTTGAAGGGACATGATTGTGGCCCGGTGCGTACGCCGCTGAGTGATCTGACAGAAGAAGAGATGGCAATGCTGGCGAAGCTGCTGGAAGGCCGTTCGTAACGTTGGTGCAGGAGAGAGATATGGCGATCACGGGATCCATACTGATTGGCAATGAAGAAATCGTCGGCACCGCGGGAACGCAGCGTGCGGTGAATCCAGCAACAAACGCAGAGCTGGACCCTGTGTTTGGTGGCGGAACGCTGGAAGATGTCGATCGCGCCTGCTCGCTTGCTGCGCAGGATTTCGATGCGTTCCGGAGCGCGCCGCTCGAAACGCGTGCTCTTTTGCTGGAGACCATCGCCGACAACCTGATGGCGCTTGGTGATGAGCTGATCGAACGCGCAATGGCAGAGAGTGGGTTGCCTCGCCCACGGCTGGAAGGCGAACGCGGACGCACGTGCGGACAGCTTCGTCTGTTCGCTTCATTGGTGCGTGAGGGGCGTTTCCTGAATGTCACGGTTGATACGGCGCTCCCCGATCGCAAGCCATTGCCGCGTTCCGATCTGCGCTCTCGCAAGATTCCGGTAGGTCCGGTCGCAGTGTTTGGCGCGAGTAATTTCCCGCTCGCATTCTCCGTAGCGGGTGGCGATACGGCTGCGGCGTTGGCTGCGGGATGTCCTGTAATTGCGAAGTCGCATCCATCACACTTAGGTACGTCGGAACTCGCGGGACGTGCAATTCAGTCGGCTGTGACTTCGCTGGGATTGCCAGCAGGTGTGTTCTCGTTGCTTGTCGGCGTGGGCAATGAAGTGGGTGCGGCATTGGTGCAGCATCCTGCGGTGCAGTCGGTTGCTTTCACCGGATCACGCAGAGGCGGGCAGGCGTTGATGGCGCTTGCTGCCGCGCGTCCACAGCCGGTTCCGGTGTTCGCAGAGATGAGCAGCATCAACCCTCTGTTTCTTTTGCCTGCTGCACTGGAGATACGCGGTGCTGCAATTGCTGCGGGGCTGGTGTCATCTGCAACGTTGGGCGTTGGACAATTCTGCACCAAGCCTGGCTTGATCTTCGGCATCGCTGGGCCTGCGTTTGATGCGTTCAAGGTCGCGGCGACGGATTGGATCTCTGCGGCTGCTTCCGCAACCATGCTGAACAGCGGCATTCAACAGGCGTTTGCACATGGCGTAGGTGCACTTGGCAAAGCGAATGGTGTGAAGAAGCTGGGCGAAGGTACAGAGGCGACTCATCCCACAGCGGCGCAGCCTGCTTTGTTCGCCACGACGGCTGCAGAGTTTGCGGCGAATCCGAAGTTGTCAGAAGAAGTATTCGGGCCTGCCGCTCTCGTCATTGAATGCCGCAATGCGGACGAAATGGTTAAGCTGGCGAACCAGTTTGAAGGACAGCTCACGGCGACGATGCACCTGGAAGCCGAAGACCATGCGCTGGCTGCGCAGTTGCTGCCGGTGTTGGAACGCAAAGCGGGACGCATCGTTATCAATGGCTTCCCC
This sequence comes from Terriglobus sp. TAA 43, assembly GCF_000800015.1. NCBI lineage: Bacteria > Pseudomonadati > Acidobacteriota > Terriglobia > Terriglobales > Acidobacteriaceae > Terriglobus > Terriglobus sp. TAA 43. Next base: position 2,462,166 of record NZ_JUGR01000001.1, on the reverse strand, counting down.
ACGGGCGTTGAGGTGAGTTACGCCATGGTGCATGGTGGCCCGTTTCCATCGACATCAGACGCGCGTGCCACCAGCGTCGGAGCGATGGCGATTGAGCGCTTTCTGCGGCCTGTCTGCTATCAGGATTTTCCGGCAGAGTTGTTGCCGGCGGAGTTGCAGGATGAGCATCTTTCGGAACATGCGCGCCTTGTCGATGGAAAGTTGTACACCGCATGAAACCGTTACGCATACAGCTTCAGCCGGAAGACAACGTAGCCATCGTGGTGAACGAAGGCGGCTTGCCTGCAGGCACAGTCTTTGACGATGGATTGATGCTGGTGGAGCATGTGCCGGAGGCGCACAAGGTTGCACTTGTGAATCTGCCGAAGGGCTCGCCGGTGACGCGCTATGGTGTCACCATCGGCACCACGAATGCGGATGTGCCGCGCGGTGCGTGGGTGCATGAGGGATTGATGGAAGAACCTGCCGCGCCTTCGTTGCACGATGCTCCGTTTGGTGGCGCGCCGATTCCGGATATGTCTCCGCTGGAAGGCATTACGTTTCAGGGCTATCGCAATGCCGATGGCACGGTGGGAACACGAAACATTCTTGCCATCAGCACCACGGTGCAGTGTGTTTCGGCCACGGTGGACTATGCGGTAAAACGCATCAAGCAGGACCTGCTGCCGAAGTATCCCAATGTGGACGACGTCATTGCCATCACTCATAACTATGGTTGCGGCATTGCGTTTTACGCACCGGGTTCTGAGATTCCTATTCGCACGTTGCGGAACCTTGCGTTGAATCCGAATCTTGGTGGCGCGCCGATGGTGGTTAGCCTTGGCTGCGAGAAGATGCAGCCTTCGTCCATGCTGCCTGCGTCGACGTTGCCTGTGCTGCAACAAGCGCCCTATGTTGTGACATTGCAGGATGAAGAACATCACGGATTCATGGAGATTGTCGCTGCCATTCTGGAGATGGCAGAGAAGCGTTTGGAAGAGCTGAATCGGCGCACACGTGTGACGTGCCCTGCAAGCGATCTTGTCGTGGGTATGCAGTGTGGCGGAAGCGATGCGTTCAGCGGAGTCACGGCGAATCCTGCAGTGGGTTACGCCAGCGATCTGCTGGTGCGTGCGGGCGCTACGGTGATGTTCAGTGAAGTCACTGAAGTGCGCGATGGCATCCACATGCTGACAGCACGCGCGGCGAACGACGATGTAGCGCGTGCATTAGTTCGCGAGATGCAGTGGTACGACGATTATCTTGCGCATGGCGGCATGGATCGTAGCGCGAATCCAACTCCCGGAAACAAGGCGGGTGGGTTGAACAACATTGTGGAGAAGGCGATGGGTTCCATTGCCAAGAGTGGGCGTTCGCAGATTCATGGTGTGCTTGGGCCAGGGGAGCGTGCATCGACAAAAGGATTGCTCTTTGCCGCAACGCCTGCGAGTGATTTTGTGTGCGGCACGCTGCAGCTTGCTGCTGGGATGAACATGCACGTGTTCACCACTGGTCGTGGCACGCCCTATGGTTTGGCGATGGCGCCGGTGATCAAATTGAGCACACGGACGCCGCTGGCGCGGCGTTGGCATGACCTGATTGATATCGACGCGGGCACGATTGCCACGGGTGAAGAGACGATTGCGCAGGTGGGCGAGCGCATCTTCCAGATGATCCTGGATACGGCGAGCGGGAAACATACAACGTGGGCGGACCATTACGGTTTGCACAATGAGTTCGCTTTGTTTAATCCCGCACCCATCACTTAGAGAGATCGCTTTCGAGCAATGAAAAAGGGCGCAGCCTTGGCTGCGCCCTTTCCTTATGACTAGATCGTTACTTCGAAACCTTGAAGTCCTTCACGGTTACGTCGGTATTGTGTGCCATGCGGATGCCAGCGAAGCCGTCAGTCGACTTCAGCTTGCCATCGCCTACGACCTCTGACTTGTTGTAGGTGGCGACGGTTGCGCCATTGATCATGCAGGAAACGGAGTCGCCCTTCACCTGCATGGCGATCATCTGGGTTACCGGCTCGCCGGGGCCTGCAGCCTTATGCACGGCATCGTTTGCTGTGGGGCGGCGTCCACCCAGTTGGAAGGCATCGGGCGAGAATCCGCGCACGATGAAGGTGCCGTTGCCATATGCGGCGCAATACAGGCCGTTGCCGCCTTCACCTGCGATAGCGATGCCGTAGGGATGCGGATGGTCGTTGCGGTTCATGTACTGCGCTTCCGTGAACGTTGCGGAAACGGTGTAGTCACCTTTGAGGGCCTTCTTGCTGTCCCAGTAGGTGAGCGCGGGGCCGGTCATAATGTGGAAGCCACCGGCTTCGGCCTTGAAGCTGGAGTCCTTTTCGCTTTGGCCCTGCTTGATGGCGCCAGCGTCCACGGTTGCCTTCCATCCGGAAACGAAGACGCCGCCGTCCTTGATGGGAGTCGCTTTTTCTTCGTGCTGCATAGCGCCCGCGGGAGCCTGTGCGTAAAGCATCACGGGGGCGAGTGCTAGGAGGGTGCTACAGAGTACCTTATGCATGACGTGTGTATCCTGTGCCGCTGAGATGGTGGCGGAGGGGCCGCCGACGTTCGGCACTCATTCTACTGCGGTTCGTGTGCATGCTGCGCAAAATCCGCTGGAAATCGCGTTATGCTCACAGCACCGACCATGCGAATTCTCCCCGCCGTAGTTGCGTTGTGTGTCTCCGTCTCTGTTGCTATCGCGCAGAAGCCGTTCAGCGTGGCGGATGCGCTGTCTGCTCCGTTTATGAATCAACTGACTGCTGCGCCGTCGAAAAGCCGCGTGGCGTGGTTTGTCGATGACGAGGGGAAGCGCAACGTGTGGGCTGCGTCGCCCTCAGAGAAGGCACGTTCGCTGACCCATTACACGCAGGATGATGGACAAGATATTGACGACATCATTTGGTCGCCGGACGGTGAGCGCGTGGCTTACACGCATGGCACCGGTCCGGACGGCAGTGAGCATCCGGTGGCGGCGAATCCGGCGCATCTGCAGGAGGACGTGCAACAGCGGGTGGATATTGCTACGTGGGATGGTGCTGTGCGCGTTGTGGGCGCGGGGCATAAGCCTGTGTTTTCTGTGGATGGCAGGCGGATGTTTTATCTGCATGAAGGAAAGATTTATGCCGCAGATGTTACGGATGCCGCAAAGCAGCCGGAGCAGCTTGTGATTGCGGAGGGTCATGCGTCGCAACTTCGGCCTTCTCTGGATGGCGCGAAGCTGGCGTTTGTTTCAGAGCGCGGCGACCACAGTTTCATCGGCGTGTTTACGTTTGCAACGAAGACGTTGGAGTATGTCGATCCAGGCACCGGAAAAGATCATGATCCGGTGTGGTCCGCAGATTCGCGGCGGATCGCGTTCATCCGTGAGTCGCCTGTGTTGACGGAACTTGATCTGCGCTGGATGCGAAGTGTGCCGGTGCCGTGGTCGATCCGGATGGCGGATGTTGCGAGCGGTGAAGGCAGGCAGATTTGGCAGGCGGACAAGGGTACGGGTTCGCTGTTTCACGAGATGGTGGCGACGAACCAGTTGCTGGGCATGAAGGATGGCCGGATTGTTTTTGCGTGGGAGAAGACGGGATGGCTACACCTTTACTCACTGCTGCCTGGGGAGAAGCAGGCAAAGGAACTGACACCCGGTGAGTTTGAGATCGATGACGTTGTCACGGATGGCGAACGGATCGTTTACAGCAGTAATCAAGTAGCAGAAAAGTCCGACGACATCGACCGAAAACACATCTGGTCTGTGGAACAGAATCGCCCTGCTCCTGAGCCAGCCACATGGGGGACGGGACTGGAGACGAATCCGACAATCCTTGCGAACGGGCAGATGGCTGCGATGCAGGCAAACTGGCGTGTGTCATTCGCGCCTGTCCTCCTCATGCCACGCCCTTTTCAAAAAGGACCTCTGTTCCACACTTGTGCGATCAATGGACTTCAACGTGACATCAATCGATGTGAAGCAGGAGCAGGGTTAACCCCACTCGTGCCCTACCACGCGAGCCCTGCTCATTTGCAACGATCCACGGTATTTGTTGAACCGAAGATGGTCGTGTTTCCTGCAAGTGATGGGCTTTCGATTCATGGACAGTGGTTTTTGCCCACGAACGCGAAGCCGGGCGACAAGCTACCGACGATTGTTTTCTTTCATGGTGGATCGCGGAGGCAGATGCTGCTGGGTTACAACGCCATGCAGTATTACGCGCAGGCTTATGAACTGAATCAATACTTCGTGTCGCGTGGGTATGCGGTGTTGAGTGTGAACTATCGCAGTGGCACTGGCTATGGCATGGAGTTTCGGCAGGCTAAGGATTATGGCGTCTTCGGCGGCTCGGAGTATCGCGATATTGAAGGTGCGGTGAAGTGGTTGAAGGCGCAGCCGAATGTGGATGCGAAACGCATCGGCGCATGGGGCGGCAGTTATGGCGGGTACATGACGGCTCTTGCACTTGCGCGTGATTCTGCGGATTTTGTAGCCGGTGTCGATCTGCATGGTGTCCATGACTGGTCGTTTGAGATGGATTCGTGGAAGCAGACCAGCGATCCGAATTACGATGCGGCGGCGCGGGCGAAGATTGCGTTTGCTGCTTCGCCCATGGCAGATGTGGCGAAGTGGAAGTCGCCCGTGTTGTTGATGCAGGGCGATGACGATCGCAATGTGTTGTTCGGGCAGACAGTGCGGCTGGCCGCGGCTTTGCGTGCCGAAGGCGTTGATGTAGAAGAGAAGATCTTTCCGGATGAGGTACACGATTTTCTGCTGCACCGGAACTGGGTGGCGGCGTATCAGGCTGCGGCTGATTTCTTTGACCGGAAGTTGAAGGGGAAGTAGCGAAACACGCCTTCCTTTGCAAGTCTTGGGAAAGAAAGCGATTTCGTTTCGAGCGAAGCTCTGGCGACGGGTGTTTCCGGTTACGCGGTCCCTCCGCATGGCCTGTTTTCCCACTTTGGAACGACGTGTTGATGAGGTGATTGTTTCTCAAGCCGGGCTTGGCTGCGTCAAACTCTCCAGCTGATTCTTTCCCGATCCCTGCATCCAAGCAAAGGCACATTGCAAGATTTCCCGGAGGCAGGGCAGTAGATGAGTTTGGCGGCGTGGATTGCGGCGCACGGATACGTGACGGTGCTGGGGCTGCTGATGCTGTCCTCTTTGGGATTGCCGCTACCGGCGGGGCTCGCGCTGATTCTGGCCGGTGCTTCCGCGCATGGTGGGTTGTTGCGCGCTGGGGTACTGATCCCACTGGCGATACTCGCTGACAATCTTGGCGCAAGCATTCTTTACACCGGCGGCCGGCTGACGGGGTGGTGGCTGTTGGGGCGGCTGTGTCGGCTGACGATGGACCCAGAAAACTGCATCTTCCGGTCCGCGGATTTCTTTTATGAACGCGGGCCCCGGGTGCTGTTGATTGCGCGGTTTTTGCCCGGATTGAATAGCATGGCGCCGCCGCTTGCAGGCAGTTTGAACATGCGTTTTTGGAAGTTCTGGCAGTTGGACGTGTTGGGCGCGGCACTGCATGTGTGTGTGTGGACGGGGGTTGGATATTTCGCCAGCCGCTACATCAAAGTGGTGACGAATGCCCTAGCTGTGGTGGGCCATGTTGCCGTCGGCTTTGTGTTGTTGATCTTGGCAGGTTATGCAGCGCTTTGGGTCTTTGTTTCGTTGCGCGACCGCCGCTACCGTAATGTGCATCGTATCTCTGCGGATGAGGTGGTGCGGCGGCTGGAAAATCCTGATCCGTGCCATCCGATTGTGATTGCGGATGTGCGTTCCCACGGTTATTACGACCCCGGGATGCTGCGGATCAAGAACAGCATTCGGGTGGAACCGAATCGGCTGGGGGTGGAGCTGGACGCTTTGCGCGAGACGCTGGCGCCGGAATGCGATATCTACGTGTACTGTTCGTGTGTGCGGGATGCCACAAGCATTCGGATTGCATACGCAATGGAATCGCGTGGCACAAAGGTACACGTAATTGAAGGTGGGCTGCGCGCGTGGCTGAAGGCTGGCTGGCCGACAGAGTTAGTGCCTGCCGGAGAGCTCCGGCATTTGCCCCGCTTCGATTAGAGCGCGTGCATATCGTCCATGCAGCGTGCTAGTTTGTCTCCACGGTCATGCTGCGATGGATTGCCAGAACGGCGGCGGTATGCGCTGCGGGATTCCTGTCAGCCCAGATTTGCTGTGCTCAAACTGCAAAAATGGACGATGACAAATCCACATTGCATGTCTATGTGAACCTGGTGCAGATTCCTGTGCTGATTCTGAACGGTTCGCTGCACCAGATTCCACGTATTCCAGACGGCAGTTTCCGAGTCACCATTGACGGGCTTGGGCAGATACATCCTGCACGGATTCGCCTGGAGGGGGAAGACCCTATCAACCTCACGCTGCTTGTGGACCGCGGCAGCGTGAAAGATGACCCACTGTGGAATGACCTTCCGAAATCGGTAGAGCCGTTGATCGAGTCGTTGCGCCCGCGTGACCATATCTCCTTTCTGGCGATGGACGGATGCACGGCGCGGCGATACGGACCGGACATGGCGCCGTTTGATGCAGACTGGATACGCCAGACGGCGAAGACGGTCACGGACATGGTGCCGTTTAGCGGAAAGAAGCAGACCTGTCCGAGGCCGCTTACCTACTGGGAGATGGTGACCTATGCGGCCAAGAAGCTTTCGCAATTTCCGGGAAGAAAGATTCTGGTGACGCTTGGCCCGGGCGCCAAGCTGGATCAGCGACTGGCGCAGGACATCCATGGGCTGCTTACACAAAACAGCATTACGATGTTTCCCATCGTCCACTCTTCCGCGATGACCATCAACATTCCTTATAGCGTGGGACGGCAAGGCCGTGGACAGACCCAGATTGTGCCGTCGATGAATCCGGGTGTCGATACAGACGCAGTGCAGGCGATGACGACGCAGGCTGAATTAAGTGGTGGCATCCTGCTGGGAACTTCAACCCAAGGGTTCGGGAAGTCTTTGGCGCAGCCAGTGGATTTTGCGCGCGGCCGGTACATCATCGAATTTCCGCGGCCGGACAAGCTGCCACCCGGGATTCATTACATCCAGGTGGAGGACGGGCATCCGCGCGATCTCATTCGGATTGCGGGAATTTCCGTCCCGATTGCAGCGCCGAATGAAATGCAGGATCCCACTGTGGAGCATGGCACGCTGATGGCAACGAAAGAGGCTGCCGCGGATAGCGGTGCGGCTTCGCATGGGTCGGCACAGGATTTTGACGAGGAGAAGCCGCCGACGGCTGCGACACCGCCAGCACCCGTGGCCCCGGCTGCTTTGCCAGCGCCTGCCGCTGCTCCGCCAAGTACTGGTCCAGATGTAGCGAGGCCGGTCGCGCCGAAATCTCCACAGCCGGATCCCACAGATATTACAGGCGATCTGCAGGCCCCGCGGTAATGCGCGAAACCCTCGTAGAATAAGGGTGTGGGCGTGATGGGACAGTTCGATGTGCTGGTGGTGGGTGCTGGGCATGCCGGTTGTGAGGCTGCTGCTGCCTCGGCACGCATGGGCCTGAGCACCGCGCTGTTCACGTTGAGCGTGGAGATGGTTGCGCAGATGAGCTGCAACCCCGCGATCGGCGGCATTGCAAAGGGACATCTTGTACGCGAAGTGGATGCGCTCGGTGGCGTGATGGGCGAAGTGGCTGACGCCTGTGGCATTCAGTTCCGTCTGTTGAACACATCGCGCGGCCCTGCTGTGTGGTCGCCGCGTGCGCAGTGCGATAAGGCGATGTATCGCGTGAAGATGCGCGAGGTGCTGGCGCGTGTGCCGAATCTTTCCGTGGTGGAAGCGGAAGTTGTTGACGTGGTTCTGGAGGACGGTGGCGAATCAGCGCCGCGGCGCTGTGTTGGATTGAAGCTGCGCGATGGGTCTGAGGTCCGAGCTAAGGCTGTTGTTATTACTACTGGTACGTTCCTTAACGGCCTGATTCATTGCGGTGAAGAACGCACCAGCGCGGGACGTACTCCAACAGAAGCTGCGAGTGTTTTTCTTGGCGAGAACCTGAAGAAGCTGGGGTTGCGTGGATGCCGTTTGAAGACAGGAACGCCGCCTCGGCTGGATGGCCGCACCATTGACTGGTCGAAGTTTGAAGAGCAGCCGGGCGATGACGATCCCACGCCGTTTTCGTTCCGCTCGAAGCAGGTTCCGCAGTTGCGGCAGGTGTCCTGCCACATTGCTTACACCACGCCTGCGTTGTTGCAGTTGATTCGCGATAACGTGCATCGGTCAGCGATGTACTCGGGACGGATTGAAGGCATTGGACCGCGCTACTGTCCTTCCATTGAAGACAAGATTGTTCGCTTTCCGGATAAGGAGCAGCATCAGTTCTTCCTGGAGCCGGAAGGACTGAACACCGATGAGGTGTACATCAACGGCATGAGCACGTCGCTGCCCCGCGATGTGCAGTTGCAGATGGTGCGTTCGATTCCGGGTCTTGAGAATGTGACGATGCTGCGACCGGGTTATGCGATTGAGTATGACTCGATTGATCCCACGGAGCTGGATCGTGCGTTGAAGGTGAAGTCGATTGATGGGCTTTATCTTGCTGGGCAGATCAATGGCACCAGCGGCTATGAAGAGGCTGCGTGTCAGGGTTTGATGGCGGGTATTAATGCGGCGCTTGCAGTGAAGGATGAACCTGCGTTCACGCTGGATCGCACAGAGGGTTACACCGGCATTCTGGTTGACGACCTGATCAGCAAGGGAACGAATGAGCCTTACCGCATGTTCACCTCGCGGGCGGAGTTTCGTTTGCATTTGCGCATTGATAATGCTGATCGTCGTCTGACTCCGCATGGGCGTCGGCTTGGATTGATTGAGGATGACGCGTGGGCGGATTATGAAGCGCGTCAGGCTCGCATGGCTGCGATGACGGTTTTGTTGGAGACGCAGCGCGTTAGCGAATCAGCGAGTCAGCCGGTTAGCTTGATGCTGACTGAGTTGGTGGATGGTTCTGAGGTTGTGTCCACTGCTTCGGTCCGGGGTCAGACTTACGCTCAGTTGTTGAAGCGGCCTGAAGTCCGTGTGGAGATGCTGGTTCCGTTTCTGCGCGAGGAGATCGAGAAGATTGCTGACTTGCGCGAGTATGCGGATGAGGCGATGACTTCGCGTGTGCGTAATGAACTTCGTGCAGTAGAGACGGAGATCAAGTTTGCGGGCTATCTGGAGCAGCAGCGGCGGTCGATTGAAAAGCTGAAGAAGGCCGAGGGGCACGTGATCCCGGCTTCGTTTGTGTATCGCGGTATCAGTGGGCTTTCGCGCGAGATGCAGGAGAAGCTGGAGCGTGTGCGTCCGCAGACGATTGGGCAGGCGAGCCGCATTCCCGGCGTTACGCCTGCAGCGGTTACGCTGATCCACCTGTTGATTGAGGTGGAAGGGCGGAAGACTGCTAAGGTCTAGCAGCCCTATCCCTACAACTTATTGTTGGCCTTTGCGGTAGTCGGCTACGTTGGCGTTGTGTTCGCTGATGTTGCTGGAGAAGCGAGTGTGGCCAGTGTTGTCCGCTACGAAGTAGAGGGCTTCGGTGTCGACCGGATGCAATGCGGCTTTAAGCGCTGCGGCTCCTGGTGAGCAGATCGGCGCGGGCGGCAGGCCTGGGTGTTTGTAGGTGTTGTATGGGGAGTCGCGGTCGAGGTCACTGCGATGAATGACGCCAGTCCAATGTCCTGCGAGTATCGCGGCGTAGATAACCGTTGGATCTGTCTGCAATGGCATGTTGCGGTTTAGACGATTGATGAAGACGCCTGCCGCTTGCGTGCGTTCGTCGTCGAAGTGAACTTCTTTTTCTACAAGTGATGCGAGCGTTACGGTCTGTGCGAGCGAGGTGCAGAGGCCGGCGCATGCCTGTGGCTGTTGAAGATCGAGCAGCGCTGTTTCTTTACGGAAACGGCGGACCATCGTGTCGAGCATGGTGCGCATCGTGGTGTGTCGGCTGAAGCGATAGGTATCAGGGTAGAGAAAACCTTCGAGCGTCTGCGCGTTCGGTGACAGATCAGCGATGAGGTCTGTGTTCTTTTGCGTGGCTTCCAGGAAAGCGGCGTGGGTGCCGAGACCTGCAGCTTCAATGGCTGTGGCGATGTCGTAGACGTTGAAGCCTTCAGGGATGGTGACGGCGCGTGTGTAGACGTCTCCGCGTGCGATGCGCTGATAGACCGTGAGTGCGGAGGCGGGATCGGCGAAGCGGTATTCGCCTGCTTTGAGGTTGCCACCTTTCCAAACACGAAGAATCAGGAAGGCATAACGCGTACGGATGACGTGCGCGTCCTGAAGCTTTTGCGCCATGGCTTGCGTGCCGGTGCCGACGGGAAGATCGACGAAGGTTTCCTGCGACGGCGTAATCGGCGCGTAGACAAGGTAAGCGGCACCGCCTAAGGCGATGAGGACGAGCAGGAGAAGGAAGCCAAGGAACTTCACGTGGTTAGGTTCGCAGTTTGATGACGGCGGAGCAAGTGGCTATGTAACGTCTTTGCCATACTTCGTTGCTTGAATCCATTGTGAGTTGGTTCGATATGTTGCTTCCGTTTCAGATGGTTGGGAGTTGTAAGTCCTTCGAGCAGATACCAGATTGGGAAATCCACTGATTTACGAAAGAAAAAGCTTGCCAACGTCTTGAGCTGGGGCGAATATAAGGCGAAGAAAAAGTCGTTAGGATAGTGGGTATACCCCTGCCACTTCTTTCAATACAGACTTACGACTTTCGATTTTTTCTCTATTGAATTCGCGTTGACTTGGTTTTTTGCGAGAACTTACTTTCTCAAAACCAACATGACGCCATGAGACGCCGCACACGATGTGCGGAGAACCTGCGGGTTTCGCGCGGGCATAAGCCCCCTTATGCCTTCTCCCGGGAGACGCGAAATCTGTATGACGACAACCCGTTGCGAAGGTGGCCGACTGGCCGGAGAGCCAGCCACATTCGCGGCACAACAGACCGGAGATCGACCTTGGAGAAACGAGGCGGGTACCGGTGATGAAGGTGAGACAGAAGCATGAATTACTTGCGCAGGGACTTGAAGGTGTGTGAGGGGTGCGGAGGACTTTGGGTCCGCACTGGAGTGGCTGCAGGCGTCTACTGCCGGCATTGCACCCCCCGAATGGCCGAACTTCCAGCGCGGCGAAAGCTGCGTCCGGGACGGCCGTGCCGGGCCTCGCGAATGGTGCAGACAAACAAACAAGGGGGTGCAGCATGAAGCTTCTGCAGATGCCAAGCAAGAGGCAGTCGATGGGTGTTGGCGCGGACGAACAGCAGAACGTTCTCACGCATGTTTGGGCGACGGACGGGGCTCTTGCGCATGCGGTGGCTCCGGCTCCAGTGGCGCAGCAGACGGAGGAGGAGCGCGCAGCTCCTGTGTTCCGCAAACTGTTGGCACCGGGCACGGCTTTCTACCGGTCGTACACCGAGGCGATGCTTCGACGCTACGGTGTGCTGTCGATGGAGAGCGGGCGTGTGCCTTCGTTGCTGGGTCGCGAGATGTTTCGTGGCAAGGTGACGAGCTATCGGGTGCATGCGTTCGACGACGTGGTGATCTTTGTCCATGACGTGGATCGCTGCATTGCAGAGCTGGAGCCGGAACAGCAGCGGTTGATCCTTCGAATCGGCGTGCAGGAGTACACGTTGGAAGAAGCGGCGTCGATGTTCCGTTTGAGTCTTCGTTCGGTGCAGCGGCGTTACTTCCAGGCGCTGGATGAACTGACCTCAATCTTCCTGCGGAAAAAGCTGTTGGAAAGAATTGCCTCTGATCCTTGTCAAGAGGGCGAGGCTACGGTGAAGCTGGTAAGTCACTCTCCTGACGAGAGTTGCGAGCCAAAATTTGTTGGCATGTAATTTCCGTGCCAATTGTTATTCTGAATAGGCGAGAAAGAAAGCGGGGGCCGAGCCACTGCGAGACACTCGTCAAAATCTGGCGGTAATGGACACGGAGAACGCTTGCGTTCTCCGTGTTTTGTTTTGTGGTGGCTCCCCGATGTTGGTGAGAGCGTGGCGAAGGTAAAGAGAGCAAACGGCAAGAGTGTGCGACCGGTGTGCAGTCGTGTCCGCAGAAAAACAGAAGCAGCCGAGTCGGACTCTGTGACGTCGGTGAAGGAAATCGTTGCAGTGCGGCGAGCGCCGAGACCAAGTGGTTGTCAAAAATTTGTTCGGCGCGAGATAGCGGATGCGCTTCCACAGATTTGCACGATGCTGCTGACACGGACGATTCAAGATGGCGATCTGGCGTCGTTGAAGCTGCTGATGCAGATGGCCCTGGAGACGGGTGGGGCGGAACAGTCCGGGAGTAAGCGGACGACAGGGTTTGCGCGAAAGATGTTGGCGGGCTTCCGAGCGTGGGAGGCCCGCGAGACGGAATTGAAGCGGGATTGTTGAGGAGACTAAGAGTGAGAATGCGCGAGAGATCAAGCGGAAGCCTGTGGCGGGCCGGATGGCCGCCTACGTGGGTACTGCTGTGGCTGGTGTTGGCGCTGGGAGTTGAGCATCGAGCGTTGGCGCAGGTGGCTACGACGACGGTGAGCGACACGGTGTATCAGGCAGATGGAACTCCGGCTTCGGGAACGGTGCTGGTGAGTTGGCCCGCGTTCACAACTGCCTCAGGGCAGAGTGTGCCGAAGGGAAGCACGTCCGTGACGTTGAGTGCGGGTGGTGTGTTGACTGTGTCGCTGGCACCGAACGTATCGGCGACTCCGGCAGGCACCTATTACACCGTGGTGTATCACCTGAACGATGGCTCGACGAGCCGTGAGTACTGGGTGGTGCCGGTGAATAGTTCGCCGGTTAAGTTGACTGCTGTGCGCAACACAGTGCTGCCGACCAGCGTGGCGATGCAGACGGTGTCAAGGCAATATGTGGACCAGGCGATTGCGCGTGCAGCGCTTACTGGCGCTGTGCCAGAGGATGCTTCGCCCTACGTCCAGAAGACCGGCGATACGATGACCGGTGCTTTGGTGCTGCCGGGCGATCCGACTTCAGGATTGCAGGCCGCGACGAAGAGTTATGTGGACGCGACAACAACTGGCCTGCAGGCGGGGATGGCACAGAAAGTGTCGCTTATACCGCAGGCGACGCAGACGGTGACACAGCCTGCGGGAACCCAACTGCGAGTGAATCTGCTCAATGGAAGCGTCTATGCGAAGTCGTACCAGACGCAGGGTGCTTCTGATGGTATTGCAAACGCGTTTGCAAGCAGCGATTGCTCAACATCATGCACCGTGGTGGCTGATCCGTCGTATAGCGGCACTGAGCCAGCGACGGTGACACGTGACGGCGGTCGCGTCATCGATCAACGTTTGAATAACAACGACGAGTACACACTGAATGCCCGCGGTGGCTATGGACATAGCCTGAACACCACGTGGACGATGGGCGCGTCTGCTCGAAAGGTAAACGGTTTCAACCTGGCGAATCAGTTCGCTCTTTCGATCACGGCGAATGCTCTCGCCGGTGGCAACAATACCTTTCTGCAAGGTTCTACCGTTACGCCGTATTTCAAGACGACATACGGTGCGGTGAGCATCCAGGGAAGGAACAATACGCAGGGGCAGCATGTGCTGGAGAGCCGCGAACAACGCTGCTACGGCGTGGGCGACTGCCTTATGGGTTCACAGTATCTCTACAACTCCGGTGGCGTTCGTGATGATGGTGATGAAGGATCGCATCCTTACGACGTCCAGATTTCGGAAGACACGAGCGTGTTTACAGGCACGTGTGCCACTGGATGCACAAGCGGTTCGACGCAGTTGACGACAACGGCTACTACGGGCGGCGGGACACAGGGTGACGGACGATATCTGATTGATAAGGCGCCATCGAAGACACTGTCTGCAGGACTGATTGTGGGACAGGGTTCGAATACCGTACATTCCTCAGTGCAGTTCAGTGGGACATCGTTTGCACTGAGCACCTTCTTCACGACAGCATCGGCGGCGCTTTCGCAGAGCAATAACATGGCTCCTGGGACGGTGACGCTTCCTATCGTTACGAGCGGTGTGAGCACAGGATATTCGACCAACACTGCAAATGCGCCTGCGGGGTCAGGCATTGCCTGCGTTGTGGATCCTCTTGGGACGGCAAGTGCCGACGGCTTTGAGATGGCGCCGTATACGGTGATGGATGGTAGCCACATCCAGCTCACGCTGAATAAGCCGAAGTTTGCCGGAGCGACGATTGCAATCGGTGGCCTTTGTGGTTACGGCATCGAGCAGACTGCAGATACGGCGGGCACGATACGACAGTTGTTCCCGGTGATTGGTTCGATCACACCGACGATGCTTCTCTATTCGTCGCTTGCGACCCCCAACCTGGGCAAGCAACAGGGGCCAAGCGCTTTTGCAAATATCACTTCGACAATCACATCGTTGCAGAGAAGTGGCAATGTCGTGACCGCGACCATTGCATCGGCTTTTCCCGCTGACTTGAACAGTCTGAAGCTCACCATTGCGGGCGCGACCGATGCGAGTTTCAATGGCACGTTTGCGATTACGTCGACAGCAGCGAATCAGTTTACTTATGCACAGACGGGACCCAACGCGACGAGTTCCGGAGGTACTGCGAGCTACCAGAATGGTGGCTATGTTCTTTATCCGATGGCGGAAGTGCTGAGCGTGATGAACGCGTCGACGAACACGGTGGATGGGACGTTTGTTCTTGCACCGAATACGGTAGCGTGGGCGGCGGGCGATCCCGTGGAGCAACCGCACTTTTTCCAGTTGCGTGAGAATAGCGACGTCTCTTTCGTCACACAGTACATGCCGCGTGGCATGTTGGAACAGCACGCTGGTATTCAGTTCGATGGAGTCGTGGGCGCGGGTGTTACCGGATGGATGGTAAATAACAGTGCGAATGCAAACCAGTACTACGGCAGTGGAGGAACACACATACCTCCGCAGGCTGCGTTGCAGGTGAAAGGCGTTTGGACTGATGCATTAGACATGCAGGCGGGCGAGACATCCGCTATTCATGTGCGTTGCAATTCGCATGGATGTGCGAACTGGAACTCCACCTTTAGTTTGCTGAACCTGCAGAGCAGCGCTGGTGCGGATACGGTGAACTATTCACCGTCGACTTCGACGCTAACGTTCTCGATGCGTGGGACACCGTATGTCATCTCCCCGACGGGTCTGACTGCAGGAACGATTAACGCGACGACACTGAATGTTTCGCGCATCAATGGCATGCAAACAGCGACCGCTTCTGATGTGGGTGGCGTGACCTTGGGACCAATGGCCTCCAGCTCGGTGCTGGCGAATGTGGCGACGAGTGGTAGCGCAAGTGATTTGACGAGTGGAACGCTGGATCCTGCACGTTTGCCGGCAAATGCGGGTATTTGTGCGAGCAACGTGTCCTATAGTGCAAATCCGACCTTCGCTGTGACTTGCGCTAATGCAACGTTTCACATGCCGTTGACAGGAAACGTGACGAACGAGACGTTCACTGGTTTAACGGCGGGGCAACGCATAACGCTGATCTTCCAAGTGGGTAGTACCCCGGGATATACGGTGGCGTGGTCATCGCAAGTGCATGGAGGGTTTGTGACCAACGGCACGAGCGGCGCAGCAGGTTATACCCAGGCAGGTAAGTATCTTGTGCAACAACTGGTAGTGGATACCGATGGGGTCACGCTTTTGAATCCTGGAGCGATTAATGAGTAAACGAAATATCGATACACGCAACACGGTGAGAGGGGCAGCCAAATGGCTGCCTCTTTTATTTGCGGGACTGTTCGCCGCCGGAGTCCATGGACAGACAACTGGTGTGGCGCCGCTGATGAGTGGCGATTGCAGCGTAGCAAGCAATGGTGTGGCGACCTGCACCAAGACCAATGGAGTCGCGTTTGCTGCTTCTGCTACGACTGACACTACCAATGCTGCAAACATCTCGAGTGGGACATTGCCAGCAGCACGCATGTCCGCAATTACAGGAGATGTGACGAAGGCGGCAGGCGTTGCAACTTCCACTGTCACGGGAGTGAATGGAGCAAGTGTTCCGACGACCGCTGGAATCGCTGCGACGAATGCGTTGGGCCAGATTGTGGCGGCGACAGCGACGCAGGGACGTGCGCTGGTTTGCTCGGGCACCCAATCTCAGTACTACTATTGCGATCCTTCCACGGGCGCGTGGTCTGCGGTGGCTTCCGTTCCTGCGGTAAGTTCTGCCGTGGCGATTACAGGGGGTTCGATCAACGGAACGTCGATTGGTGCTACGGCGCAAAGCACCGGATCGTTCACAACAATCCAGGCATCTGGCAAGGCCGGTTTGAGTGGGGGATCCGTGTTGTGCGCAGGATTGCAGCTCGGAGCGTCTGTGACCTGTCCGACGACCTTTCAGTTTCTTGCGTCTGCTGCTGGCGGTGGACAGATTGGGTGGGAGACATCGGGTGGCGCAGCGAATGCCAAATTGTGGGATGCGCTCGCAGGCACCAACACGCTGATGTTCCGCATGGTGAACGATGCGAACAGTAGTGCGAATTCGTGGCTGACCGTTACACGTAACGGCATTGCGCCTGTTTCAGCGATGTTTAACGAAGTCGTGAACAGCAGTGCAACGTCGGGCGGATTCAACGCACCTCTGTACACGCCGGCGTCGTCCAGTGCGACTTGTACAACGGGCACCGTGGCGTGGGACGCGAGCTATCTGTATGTGTGCCGCGCGGCGAATACGTGGTCGCGCGCTGCATTGAGCGCTTTCTGAGTCGGTTCCGGAGATCGAAGCATGGATCAGTGGAGTGAATTTGCTTCGTTGCTGCAACAGCCAAAGGGCACGCTCTTCCTTGCAGAGCACATGCTGTGCGTGCGGGATCGTTCTGGTCTGCTGAAACCACTACGAGCCAATGTTGCGCAACGTAGATATGAAGCGCGGCGTGATGCGGAAAACATTGTGCTGAAGGCGCGGCAGATGGGGATGAGTACCTGGATCGCAGGACGGTTTCTGCTGAAAACGTTGTTCATTCCGGGGACAACGACGTTGATGGTGGCGAATACGCAGGAGAGTGCGGAAGCCCTCTTTGCGATGGTGCAGCGGATGTGGGAGAACCTGCCCACTCCGTTGCAGTCGGGTATTGGAAAACGTGGTCGTGCGAATGCGCGACAGATGACGTTCCCCGCGATGGATTCTGAGTTTCGTGTGGCGAGTGCAGGGGAGCCGAATGCGGGACGCGGGTTGAGTGTGACCAATCTGCACTGTAGCGAGATGGCGCGATGGCAGGGCGATTCGTCGGAAACATTGGCGGGGCTGCGTGCGGCGTTGGCGCCGGGCGGTGAGCTGGTGTTAGAGAGTACTCCGAATGGTGCGTATGGCTGCTTCTATGAGCAGTGGCAGCAGGCGGAGACGAGCGGGATGGTGCGGCACTTCTTTCCGTGGTGGTATGAGCCGGCGTATGTGGGTGCGCGGGTTGCGGACTTCACGGAGGAGGAAGAGGTGCTGGTGCAGCGCGAAGGGCTCACGGCGGAGCAGGTTGGGTTTCGCCGTGAGCTCGCGCGTCGATTTGGTGCGATGCGTGTGCAGGAGTTCGCAGAGGACGCTGTTAGCTGCTTCCGCGAGAGTGGTGATTGCTTCTTCGATCGGGATGCATTGGCTGCTTGCGCGAAGGATATGAATGCGCCGATGGATGTGCGCCGCAACGGAGCACTGCAGGTATGGCTGCCTGCGGTGCCTGGTCGCAGGTATATTGCTGCGGTGGATGTCGCAGGCGGTGGCAGTGGAGGCGACTATAGCGCAGTGCAGGTAGTGGATATTGCCACAGGAATGCAGTGCGCGGAGTTGCAGATGAAGATGTCTCCGCGTGATCTGGCCAAGGCGGCAGCGGAGATTGCGCATGAGTATAACGGCGCGATGCTCGTAGTGGAACGGAACAATCATGGGGCTGCGGTGCTGGCTTATCTGGAGCAGGAACGTGGCGCGAATGTGTTTGTGGATCGCGATGGGTTGCCGGGGTGGTTGACGGATGTTGCTTCGCGACCGCGGATGTTGAGCGCGTTGGCGGTGTTGTTGTCTTCTTCTCGGTCGTTGTTCCAAGGTGAGCGGCTGTTGGCGGAGATGCGGAGCTTTGTTGTGGATGAACGCGGGCGGCCTGCGGCTGCGGTCGGCTGTCATGATGACCTGGTGATGAGTATGGCAATTGCGCAGGCTGTACGCGCGAGGATAGCTTAGGCGTTGGCTCTAGTATGCTTCCGGTTGAGGTGATTCGTTGGCGGTGCAGGCAGTACAGGCGATTCGCAGGATGCGAGGCGGTGCGCAGAGCCAGTTGATGCTGGGTGCAGACGGCAACCTGTGGGTGGTGAAGTTTCGCAATAATCCGCAGGGCGAGCGCGTGTTGGCGAATGAGTTGATTGCGACGCGCATGGCTGAGGCGGTCGGATTGACGGTCCCTCTGTCAGACGCGGTGGATGTGAGTGGATGGCTGATTCGGAACTCGCCCGAGATGTGGGTGGATGCTGGCCGCGGTGAGCGTACGGCATGTTCGGAGGGGTTGGCGTTCGGTTCGCAGTTTGTGGGTGGATTGATGCCGGGGCAGGTGGTGGACTACCTGCCGGAAGAGTTATTGCCGGAACTTCGGAATCTTTCCGAGTTCGCGGGGATGCTGTGCATTGATAAATGGACTGGCAATAGCAACGGGCGTCAGGCGGTATTTACGCGGAAGCCTAGAGAGCGAAAGTATCGCGCGGTGTTTATTGACCAGGGGTATTGCTTCCATGCGACGGAGTGGAAATTTCCTGACTCGCCGTTGCGCGGTGTGTACATGCGTAACTGTGTGTATGAGTGGGTGACAGGTTGGGATAGTTTTGAGCCCTGGATCACGCGTGTGGAAGAGATGCAGGCGGAGACGCTGTGGGCCATTGCAGAGGTGGTGCCACCGGAGTGGTACGGCGATCCATCAGAGTTGGAATCGCTGATGGAGGCCATGCTGAAGCGACGTTCGCGTGTGCGGGAGTTGATTACCTCGTTTCGTGAGAGCTCGCGAAATCCTTTCCCGAATTGGGGAAAGGTAGGAAGAATTGTGGTGCCGGGGGCTTTTGCGGAAGTTGAAGCGGCGTCTAAGTTTGTTATGTAAGAGTACGGTAAGGAGAGCGGTTGCCTGAACGGATACAGTGCGAGTTCTTTCTGCTGCGGTATGTGCCGGATGCGGTGAAGAACGAGTTCGTGAACATTGGTGTAATGCTGCGCGAGGCGGGTCGCATCGAGACGACACGGGTGCGATTTACGCGCGACTGGAGCCGTGTTCGCTGCATGGATCCGGATGCGGATACCGCTTTGCTGGAAGCGATGGAAGGCGAGATTGCGGGCCGCGTTCGTGATGGTGGGTATGCGTCGAAGCCTGCGATGCAGTTGTTGGAGGAGTCGCTTTCAACCTCAGTGCAGATTACGGAAGTGCGTGGTGCGCTGGCCGAAAGTATGCCCGCTGAGTTGGAACAGCTGATGCGGCTGTATGTGGAGCCGATGCGCGAGAAGGTCTCGCGGAAGAAGAGTGGGCGTGCGTCGATTGCGGCTTCGATGCGAAGTGAGTTTGAGCGTGCGGGTGCCTGGGATTTGATGCGTAAGAGAATTGCTGCTTCGCAGTACACGCGCGCGGGTGATCCGTTGAAGTTGGATTGTGGCTATCGTTCGGCTGCACTGGTGAGGATGTTCCAGGCGGTGTCGTTGGAAGGCGATTTGGAAGCCGCGAAAGTGCTGGCATTTTCTGTGGATCGTTTGCGGGTTGGAGTGCGCAAGGTGGAAGCTGCGGAGCTTGATCTTGCGGCGATCGTGGAGCCTTTGAAGTTGGTTGCGGGTGATGGTGGTGAGGCAGAGGATCGGTATCGCTTTGGCGTGGAGACTATGGAAGAGCAAGGGCTTCGCGTACTGACGGTGAATGATCTTTCGCGTGTTGCGGAGACAGCACGTCGGGAGTTGCTGGTGTGATCAGCCTCAAGAGACTTTTCGGAAGGTTCGATAAGCGTAAGCCCATCGACTTCGCGGTCGACACACATACAGAGATAGACCGACCGGCGATTGATGCGTTTTTGACGAAGACACTCCCCGAGGAGGAACACGAGTTTATTGAGAGCTACTGGATATCAGACGAAGCTTCAATCCTCGATTGCTCAATGGCTGATCCTGAGGTGCTGATCGAAAACATCAACAATGTGTATGGCATCCGGCTTAGTCTCCAGGAACTTAAGATGTCGTTGCATGTGCTTGTGGATCACGTGAAGGTGTTGAGCCAGTAGCTAGAAATAGAAGATTTATACGAGGGCGCGGCCATTTGGCTGCGCCTTTTTGTTTTGGGTGACGAGGAGGTGGGCGTGGGAGTTGTGGAGCGGGTGCGTGGGGCGATGCGTGGTTGGAAGGGTGATGTGGATGCGACAGGCGAGGGCCAGCGTAAGACTCAGATGTTGCCAGCGGTGCTGAGTCCGTGGCGGCCAGGTGCAAGTGTGAATGCGTTGCCGAAACCTACGCCTGCAAATCTGCGTCGGTTTGCTGAGATGCCGATGGCGCGGCGCGCGATCAATGTGGTGAAGGATCGCATTGCGAGCATGGATTGGCAGGTGAGAGCGAAGTCGGATGCGGTTGTGAGTGAGGAGCTACAGCAGCGATTGCAGGCCCTTCGCAATGTGTTTGCTGCGCCGAATCCGCATGATAGTTTTCGTACGCTGTTGGAGCCGCTACTGGAAGATGTGATCGTTGGTGGCTTTGGTGCTGCCGAGATTGAGACTACCGGCGATGCGGATTCTCCCGTGCGGTTGTGGTCAGTGGATGGCGCGACGATTGCCATGGATGGTTCGTGGAATGGGGATGCGGAACAGCCGCGCTATTTGCAGACTGTGATTGGTGCGGCGAAGAGTGTTCCGTTGCTGGATCGCGAATTGATGTACGTGCGGTTGAATGCGCGATCGTACACGCCTTTCGGTCTTGGAAGACTGGAAGTTGCGTTCGAGACGATCAATCACTTCCTCTCTGCGCATCGCTATGCGGCGAAGCTGGCGAGCAATGGTGTGGCGCAGTATGCATTGTGGTTGGACGAGGTGACGCCGCAGCAGCAGGAACGATTGACGCGTTGGTGGCAGGACGAAGTGGAGGGTTCGGCGCAGGTGCCGATTCTTTCTACTAAGACAAAGCCTGAGGTGTTGCGGTTCGCAGGTGGAACGGATGCGGATTTGCGATTGCAGTGGCAGGAATTTCTGCTTCGCGTGATGGCGAATGCGTTTGATCTGCCTCCGATGTTGCTGGGTTTAGAGCATGATGTGAATCGCTCGACTGCTGGCGAGTTGGCAGAGCAGGCGTTTCAGAGTGCCATTGTGCCGGTTGCAAAGTTGGTTGCGGAGCATCTGACGCGCGACGTGATTGCGAAGGCACTGGGATGGACGGATGTTGAGTTTGTCTTTAATGACTTGCTTTCACGAGATTCGGCGGATGAGGCAGACCTGCAGATCAAGCTGTTGAACGCTGGTGTGCTTTCCGTGGGCGAAGTACGGGCGCTGCGTGGATTGCCGATGTTGGAAGCAGCGAGCCAGCAGGTCAGCTAGTGAGCCTGGTTGTTGAGGTTATGTGAGTGGTTGCTGAAAGGAGGGAAGGTGCAGCTTCAGGGAATGGCTGTGGAGTTTCCGGCGGTAATGGGGCATCCGAACCGTGTGCCGTTTGAAGGTGTGCTAACGCGGGTGGACGCGCCGAGTGATAAGGCTCCGAGCGGTGCGCGTGGGCATCGTGTGGTGTTAACGCGCGATGCTGCGGAGGCGGCATTGCCAAGTCTGTTGGGGATGGCGGTGGATTTCAAGGCGGGTTGGGATGGACATGATGCGAAACAGAAGTGCGGCATCATCACGTCGGCCGTAATTGAAGGTGATGCCGTGCGTGTGAGCGGATATCTGTTTGCGCGTGATTTTGCCGAGATGATGCAGGAGATGCACGCGCATGGTGATGATGCGCTGGGCATGAGTTACGAATTGGCCGACGCGCATGTGGAAGATATGCGTGCGGAGACGTGGCGATTGACGAAAGCCACGTTTACGGGCGCGGCGATTCTGCTGCGGACGAAGGCAGCTTATCGCAATACCAGCTTTCGCGTGGTCCGAGAGAAGATGGCGGCGTGTTCGGCGAGGACGGGAGCACGTAAGAGTGTTCGCCGTGCGCCTGCGATGGAGCCGATGCCGGTGCGGCGTTGTGCTGTGAAGGAAGGAACTCGATGAGGGAGAGTGAAATGGAAGAGGCAAACTTGGCGATTGAGCAAGTTGGCGAGTCAGCAAGTCAGCCGGATGTGATTGAGGCTACTGCGGAGGAGTCGCAGGAGGTAGCGATTGCGGAGTTGGATCGACGCATTCGTGAGCTGGAGTCTGCGATGGGGGAGATGCACAGTGTGAAGGCTTCTGCTGCGACGGGCCGTAAGACTTCGGCTTCGATGATGGCGAAAGGTGCAGATAGTCCAGATATGGATGCGGCGTTTCGTTCGCTCAGTGTGGAACAGCGCATTGCGGTGAAGAGCGGCCTGATTAGGGCTGGCTTGCTTTAGAACGGCCACTTTGATTGTGGACGAGTTGCATCGTCTTGTTATGTGAGGGAGCGCTGAATACGCTTCGCTCGATGATGGCGATGTCCGATGTATCTAAATGCGCGTGGCGATTCGAGCCACGCGCTTTGCTTTTGGAAAGGGAAAAGATGATCGCACAGTTTAAGGACATTCATGCAGCAGCGGATTTTATCGGACCTGGTGCTGTTGAAGTTCCACACTATCAGCAGGAGATTACCGATATTGTTCGCCGTCGCGGCGTGTTCGGCCAGCGCATGAAGCAGGTGCCTGCGACGGGCCATCCTTCGCGTTTCTTTGAGGAAACGGGTATCCCCTCTCCTTCGGCTGCGGCGGGGTTCGTTGATCCGCGCAACATTGTGGCACCGGTGGTTTCGCCCACGCGTGTGGAGCGCAGTGTTCCTCTGAAGGCTCTGGTGGCACAGCTGAATTACAACCTGTTTGATATGGAGATTGGCCAGCAGCAGAGCCAGTTTGCGTATCTGCAGGCGAAGGATCTGGCGGACACTGTTGAGGGCGTGATACGCACGCATGATGTTGCGCTGTGGAATGGTGCTGATACCAGTCTGAGTACTCCGACCAGCACGCAGTATTACGGTGCTGCTGCGCAGATTGTTGCGGGCGGTAATACTACGACGATTGGCACGACGGCCTCGATCGTGGATGGTTTGAAGTCGACCGTCGCCCAGATGGTTGCGAACAGCAACTATGCCGTGCGTCCCACGGCGATCTATGCCAATCCTGTTCTGCTGGACCTGATTGATCGCGAGATGAAGAGCGAGTTCAACGTTGTGCTGAACACGAAGGAGATCTCTGCAGGTGTGACGGTGAAGACGCTGTCGACGCAGGCGGGTGAGATTCCGCTGATTCCGGAGTGGACGCTGGGTTATACCGGCACACCTGGTTCGGGTTCGGCAGTGCTGCCGGCATACATCGTGACGGAAGATCTAATTGAGTATCACTGGTTGACCGATCCGAATCCGCGTGTGTTCCAGCTTGGCACGCCGGGTTCGTTGGCTTCGCAGTATGTCGTTGTGAAGTTTGGCGGCGTGGTGGTGAAGGGCGCGAGCTATGCGCATTACCAGGTGTTGGTGGATCGCTAGGAAGCGCCTGAGTCTTGCTCAGGATGATGGCGATCGGTTCGAGGGCGGGATGGTCGATGACCATCCCGCCCTTTTGTTCTCGATGTTTTGAATGTGGAAAGGACAGAGACAGATGCAGTATCTGAGCGCAGCTGAGTATGTGACGTTTGGGCTGGGAGAGGATACCGCGGATGAGCTGGTGGTGGCCGCGTCGGCGATGATCGATGCGTTCTGTCGCCGGACCTCACTTGCGGTGATGCAGTATGTGGAGCGCATGCGGTTGCGCCGAGGGTGCGAGGCGCAGTTGAGCTTCTTGCCGATTGCACCATTGAATGGTGCTGCGAGCGCACTGGTGAGTGTGCGTGTTCGGTTGGGGCGTGCGGTTGCAGGTGTTCCGATGGCTGAAGCGCTGTGTGCCTTTGGTCTTGCGGGGCAATGGGTGGATGTGGATGTAAGCACTGTCACTGTAAGTGAGGATGGTGTATTCACACTGCTGCCTCATCTGCTGGGTGTGCCTTATTTAGAAGCTGAAGTGACTTATACGTCTGGCTATGTTGATGTGCCGGTGCCGGTGAAGATTGCGTGTGCGCAGATTGTGAAGAATGCGCAAGCAATGCCTGCTCTGAATGTGAAACGTCAGGCTCTGGATGGCATGCAGATGGAGTATTTCCAGGGCGCGTTGCTGGACGCAGAGGTGCAGCGGCTGCTGCAGCCGTACGTTGCCGAGAGAGTAGGGTAGCCGCGATGCAGGGAATGTATGTGGCAGAGCGCAGAGCTGTGTGCGCGATGGTGCAGTTTGTTGGTGGTGATACAGCGCGATTGGAGATGCCGGCTCCGCCTGTTGCAGGCGATGACGGTGAGCAGCTTGGATTGCGCGCTCCAGAGTTCATGGCGAAGTCGTTAGCGCCTGTTGCGGTCCGCAATACAAAGAATGCCACGGAAGTGCTGGTGGCTGCGGATGTGCTGGAGGATCGGCTGGGTGTACGTGGATATGGCGCCGTCGCGGCTGCGATGACAGCGGTGTATGGCGTGGTGATTGGTGATGTGCGTTATCGCATGACAGCGACGGAGTGTGTAAAGGCTAAGAGCGAGGCTTGCCTATATCGATTGCTGCTGACTGCGAATGGTACGGAGGTGGTGTAGCGATGCAGAGTGTGAAGGATACGTTTCTGTTGGCGTTGCGCGATCGTCTTGCTGTAGTGAATGCCGCGAGGATTGTGAGCATTCGCGGTGCGATGCGGCCCGCGGTGATTGCGGATGATGTGGAGCTTGTGCCAGCGCAAAGCGATCCGATGGATTGTTTTGTGCTGCAGTGGTTGGATGAGGTAGTTGATCTCAGCGAGCCGTTGCCTCTCCATGCATTGCAGTGCGAGGTGCGTTATGCAACGCGTGGCACACAGGAGTTGGCGGGCATGGATCGCGGACGTGTGCTGGCTGCTCTGGATGCGGAGTTCTCGCAGATGTTGCAGCCACGGTCTACGGTGTTGCAGGACTTTTCTGGAAGCTCCGTTGTGACGTGTACGACGCGTGTCTGGTGGTCAGAGATGGAGTCGTCGCCGGCTGCGGTGGATGGTGATACGTTGCAGCGCGTGGCGAAGTTGACTGTGTTTGCGTTGGAGGAGACAGAGCAATGAATTCGACGAGTGTGTTGGAGGCGGGTTCTCTGTTTGCCGGAGATATTCGTGCGTACTTTGCGCCTGTAGATCGGGCGACGGGTACTCCGATGGCGTTTGACGCGGCTTCCATGGGGCGATTCAACCTGGATACGCCTCCTGCGGGATGGATCGACGCAGGTGTTGTCTCCGGCGTGAAGCGTGACACGGGCGAGAGTTGGAAGGCTGTTTGGAGTGGTGCGCCTGCGATGGTGAAGTCGCAAGGGCGATCGAAGGTAGAAGAGGTCGTTGAGGTGTTGCTGCCTGGATGGACGCGGTTGGCAGTGGCGTTATCGGCAGGCACGCAGGCGATGAACCTGCTGAAAACTACAGTGGGTGCTGGTGCGAATCCCTCAGGTGGCGCGGGTGCCGGGGCAGACGTTGTTGGCAGTGGGTCGACGGCTACTGTCTTGCGACTTGGTTCGACGACGGCGGTGCAGCCTGGGGATGTTGTTGTGGTGGACGTCGATTATGCCGGTGCGACGGGATATGTGGGGAGCGGCGTTGCGGGCGCTTATGTTGCGACTGTTCCGGAGATACCGGATGTGGATTTTATCCGCCGAGTGAGCTTCAACGTCGCGCGTGTGCTGAGTGTGGACGCAGGTGTGGTCACACTGGCTTCGGCGCTGCCTGATGGAGTACCCGATCCAGGCACGAAGGTTTCTATTGTTGTGGGATTTGTCGATCGCAACGGCGGTAGTTTCGCGCAGGAATGGTCGGCGCTGTTTGTTGTGGATGGATTTCAAGGCGATCGTTTGATTCTGCATTATCCGAGGTTGCAACCCGCTGGTGAAGGCGCTGCGGAAAATGCGTTGGAGATTGCGAAGGGCGTTGCGCGATGGCGACCCGTGGCACGTATGCGTGCGTTGCCGGTGGTCGATGCAGTGGATGGTGTGGGCGCGGTTAGTTTTCGAAGTTATCTACCTGCGGCGATGCGACGCGTGTAAAGGAGAGGCATGATTCTGCGGATTGATAACAACGATGGTGCGGGTGAAGTGGATTACACACCGGCGGTGCGTACAGATATGCCGTTGGAAATTACTCGAAATCGCGGGAAATGGACGGTGTGTTCGGCCGGGTTGGATTTGGCGGGGAGTGGCCTGGTGATGCCGCAGAGTCGCTCGCAGATGCGAGTTCTCGATTCTTCAGGGGCCGTGTTATTTCATGGAATTTTGGAAGCCACATCGAGAGCATCTTGCGCGATGGCAGGAACGAACGGTTCTGATGATTGCGTGGTGCTTCGGGCAGTGGAGATGGCGTGGCTCACACAGGGTTCCCCTTCTGATGCGTTGCAGCCTGCAACGTCGATGCAACACGCAATGGCCCTGCACGACGTGACATTGAAGATGGACGCGACGTCTTCCTTATTCTCAGACCTGGCGCAGGACGTGATGGTGAGCGGTGAGTATGAACCGACGCAGTATGTCACCGAGCTGTTTCGCGGTGATGGTGCGACAGCTAGTTTCGCTCTGCAACACGCGCCGTTCCGCGAGAGTGGGAACGACACACTGCTGGATGATGCATTCGATGGTAGCGTGTTCGATTCGAATGTCTGGTCGCGGGTGGATGTGGCGAGCTATCTGTCTCTGGGCAGTGGCGGTCTTCGCATGAACGGTGGGACAGGGGCGGACGGAGCTACGCTGCTAAGCAGTAAAACCCCGGTTGAGCTTGGGGGCGGTCTCGTTGCAGAGGCAAGCGATGTAATGCTGACGGCTGGCAGCGATGGTGTTTTGCTGGGCTTCTATGACGGCACGACAACGCGCAACCATTGCACCGCCGGTGTGCGGGTGCGTGGGACGGCGGGTTCGCATTCACTGGTTGCGATTGTGAATGGTGTGGAGCAGACGTCGAGTTATGACTTTGCGAATGGTCATCGTTATGTTCTGCGTGTGCGTTTGCATTGTGCGGAGATGCAAAGGATTCGTAGCCGTTACGGCGTGTTGGTGGATGGTGTCCTGCAGCAGTTTGGTGGCGATTCGGTGGGCGCGCCGATGCATGTAGTGATTGAAGTTGCTGACCTGGGATTGGCTTCGAGCACGCTGCCGACCGTTTTGTATGACGGGGCCATGGCGATTTCGCCGTATCAGTGTGTCTTTGCGCCGGTGAACAGTGTTGCGTTGAACGGCAGTGTAGGGCGTGTGACGTTAACGCGCACTGGATCATGCCTTGTGGTGTCGACGGCGGCGGATGGAACGCAGCGGACGCGCAGGCAGGGTGTTTCCACGAGCGGAGCTGACTATGTTGTGGGTGCTGCGGGTGTGGTGACTTTTGCTGCGGGACTTCTGCCACAACCGGGCGAGTTGGTGACGGTGCGTTATCGTCGCCGTGGTCGCGCTGTTGCGAGAGTGATCGATGACACGGCGGAGTTCGTGAGAGAGTCGCTTGGCTTGCCGGGTATGCCTGCGTGGTCAGGCGAAGTTCGATCACCATTGGCGCGTAGTTCGGCGGATTGCGAATCTGCGGCGAAGGCACTCCTGGCGCTTTCCGCTGGATCTGCAACGGGGATTTCGGGATCGGTGACCTGGTTGCGGAATGCCGCATTGGCTGCGGATGTGGCGCCGGGCGACACGTTGCTGATTGCAAGTGATGAAGGCACACAGACACTGCCTGTGCAGAGTGTGCGCATGGTGGATGGCAACTGCGATCCAGAGCAGGTGACGTATACGGCTGCATTTCGACAGGGGCGCGATGTGAGTTTGGATTTCCATGTGGGAGACGGACTTGCTGCGGATGTTCCGGGGAATGTGGCTGTGGTGAGAGATGTTGCGTTGCCTGTGAGCCTCGCTGGTCTGCAGGTGACAGCGGCAACCACCGCTGCGTTGCAAGTGGATAGCGGCGTGGATGCTCCGGATGGTTGTGGCTTTGAGGTGCGGCGGAGTGATGCGAACTTTGGTTTGACGACGACGTCGGACCTTGTGTTGCGCAGTGCGGCGCGCGGTTTTTCGATTCCGCGTGCGGCTTTTGCCGAGCGCTTTTTTGTACGGATGTATGACAACTCGGTGCCTGCGAAATACTCCGCTGTATCGAGTGTTGTGTTGACGAGCCTGCCGGTGAGTTAGGCGATGTGCCGGATATTCCGCGTGGGCGAAGGAGGATTGCAATGACGGACTTTGAAGCGCAGGTCCTGGGTGATCTTAGCGCGCTGAAAAGCCAGATGCATGCGCTGCTAGGTGTGGGGCAGCCGGGACGGCTGAGCTTACTGGAGGAGCGTGTGGAGCGGCATGAACGAACAGTGCAACGGATGAAGGGTGTGGGCGGCGCGCTAAGTGTGTTGATGACGCTGTTTCACGTGGCACTGGATGTGATGCGACGTTAGTTGGCAACAACCAGGTTTGGATGACAAGGGCTGCTCCGGATGGGGCGGCTCATATTTTTTAGGAGAAGAGGATGAATTTCTTGAAATTGTTTCTGCGCGGGATTGCTGTGCTGCCGAGTCTGATTCAGGGCATTGAGTCGGTCTATGGGGCGAAGACTGGTGATGAGAAGAAGAGTGCCGCGTTGGAGATTGTGAGTGCCGCGGTGAAGATGACGGATGCCGTTGCGAACAAGACGATTGTCAATGCGGATGGCTTTTCCAGTGGTCTAGGACTGGTGATTGACGGTGTTGTGGCGTGCCTGAATGCGAGCATCTGGGCTAAGTAACGCATGATCCAGCAAACTCATCGCCGCCACCAGTAGTGTCGCCAATATAATCAATGGTATGGCTGATAGTCCGCTGATTGGCGTGGTGATGGGATCGAAGAGCGACTACGCGTGCATGGGCGCGGCGGTCCGCATTCTGAAGGAATTTGGTGTGGCGCACGAGGCGCGTGTGGTTTCCGCGCATCGTACGCCGGACCTGCTGTTTGAGTATGCAGAGCAGGCCCGGCCTCGTGGTCTGCGGGCGATCATTGCTGGTGCGGGCGGAGCAGCGCATTTGCCTGGCATGTTGGCGGCGAAGACGATCGTGCCGGTGTTTGGTGTGCCGGTGAATGCGACGTCATTGAATGGTATGGATTCGCTGCTGTCGATTGTGCAGATGCCGAAGGGCATTCCTGTTGGGACACTGGCGATTGGTGAAGCGGGTGCGGTGAATGCCGCGCTGTTAGCGATTGCAGTGCTGGCTACGACGGATGCTGCGCTGGGTGATCGGTTGGAGAAATGGCGCAAGGAGCGCGAGACAGTTGTTCGCGCAGAGACGCTGGAAGATGGAGCGACTGCATGAACACTACTCCTGCTGACCTGTTGGAAAAGCTACGCGGACCGGTTTTGCCGGGAGCGACGATTGGCATCTTTGGTGGCGGCCAGCTTGGCCGCATGATGGGCATCGCAGCGCGTTCGATGGGCTATAAGGTTCACGTGCTGGATCCTGATCCCGCTTGCCCGGCGGGCTATATCGCTGACAAGGTGATTGAGGCTTCGTGGAATGATCGCTGGGCTGCTGCGAATCTTGCTCGTGAATCTTCGACGGTAACGTTGGAGATTGAGCAAGTTTCGATTACGAGTCTGGACGAGGCTTCGCGATGGGCGCCGATGCGGCCCGGAGCGGCGATGATGGCAGTGATTCAGGATCGCGTGGAGCAGAAGGACTGGCTGCAGAAACATGGTTTCCCTGTGGGGCCGTATCGTTCGGTGCGTTCGCCTGAGCAGTTGGCCGAGGCAGTGAAGGCACTGAATGGGCCAGTGTTTGTGAAGTCTGCTCGTGGTGGTTATGACGGCCGCGGACAGGCGAAACTGGGATTTGGCGGCGCTGCTGTGGATGATGCTGCACTGCGTCAGGCCTGGGAAGGTGTTGGCGGCACAGATTGCGTTGCGGAGCGTGCGCTTGATCTGGCGAAAGAGATTAGCGTGATGGTGGCCCGTGCTCCGAATGGTGAGGTGAAGGTCTATCCTGCGGCGGAGAATTTCCATGAGAACCAGATTCTTATCTGGAGCGTGATTCCGGCGAGCATTTCTGATGAGTTGATGACGAAGGCGCAGGCGGTGGCGAGCGAGATTGCCGATACGTTTGGGCTGGAAGGTCTGCTTGCGGTGGAGATGTTCCTGACCACCGATGGTCAGTTGTTGGTGAATGAACTGGCACCGCGTCCGCACAACAGCTATCACGGCAGCGAACGCGCATGCACGACGGGACAGTTTGAACAGGCCATTCGAACTGCGTGTAACCTGCCGCTCGGCGATGTGTCGTTGGTGCAGCCTACGGCGATTGCGAATCTGCTGGGCGATGTTTGGCTGGACGATGAGGGCAAGGAAAAGCAGCCCGCGTTTGATAAAGCCCTGGCTGTTCCCGGTGTGCGGCTGACTCTGTATGAGAAGTTGAAGCCGCGCAAGGGGCGCAAGATGGGGCATCTAAGCGCGGTGGGCGAGACTGCGGACGAGGCCCGCGAGCGTGTGCTGGCGGCAAAGGCTGCGTTGTAACGAATCGTGGCTTCAGTGAATACATCGCCCGTTGTGGGCATTGATTTTGGCACGACGAATAGTTCGGTAGCGCTAGCGTTGCCGGATGGTTTGGTGCGTTTTGTCGAGTTTCCGTTTGCTGGTGCGCTGACGAGGTCTTCGCGATCGGTGCTGTATCTGCAGAAGAAGATGGGTGCTCCGCGAGCTGCTTCTGTTTGGAGTGGGCCAGAGGCGATTGAGCGTTATCTTGCTACCGACAATTTTGAGGATGAGGTTCATGGGCGGCTGATTCAGTCGTTGAAGAGCTACCTGGCTGCGCGATCGTTCAACGGAACGGAGATCTTTGGGCGGCATTATCGCGTAGAAGATTTAGTTGCGAAGATGGTGGGAGATCTACGTCTTCGTGCGAGTGCCGCGCTTGGATTCGATGTGACGCGGGCGGTTGTTGGACGGCCAGTTGCATTTGTTAACGCAGATAACGAGAGCGATAACGAGTTTGCCGAACAACGGCTACGGGCTTCCTTCTTGCAAGCCGGGTTTACCGATGTGCGATTTGCAATGGAGCCGATCGCTGCGGCGCATACATACGCGGAAGGTATCCAGCGGGAAGAAACTGTCCTGATTGGCGACTTTGGCGGTGGTACTACGGACTTCTCGTTGTTGCGTGTTTCGCCTACTGAACGCACAGTACTTGGCACGACTGGTGTGGGTCTTGCGGGCGATGCGTTTGATGCAAAGATCGTGCATTATCTTGTTTCACCCGCGCTGGGTTCAGACTCGATGGCGCGGTCGTTGAACAAGGTGTTGCCTGCATTGCCAGCGTGGGTTTATGCGAATTTGGAACGCTGGCATACGCTGTCGTTTCTACGGACGCGTCAGGTGATGGAGTTGCTGCGCACCACGCGGAAGCGCGCGCTGGAACCGGAAAAGATCGACGCGTTGATTGCCGTGGTGGAGCATGATCTCGGCTATCGCCTGCATCAGGCTGTGCAGCGCGTGAAGATTGATTTGTCTTCACACGACACGACAGAGTTTGTTTTGGAGACAGACGCAGTCTCACTGCGCGAGTCGGTTACCCGCGCAGCATTCGAAGGATGGATTGCTCCTGAGTTGGAGCGGATGGAACGTTCGCTGGACGATGTTTTGCAGAAGACTGGTATTGCGGCTGCGCAGGTGGATCGCGTCTTTCTTACGGGCGGAACTTCGCTGGTGCCAGCGGTGCGGAGGGTGTTTGCTTCGCGATTTGGTGAAGAGCGGGTGGTGAGCGGCGAGGCGTTTACGTCTGTAGCGCAGGGCTTGGCGCTGATGGCGGCGAATGAACAGGCCACGCAGGAAAGGCTGTAAACCCAGGCGTTCGCAGCTTTCCTCGCAGCGGTTGAAGTAAGCGAAGTCTATTCCTGTTCCGCGCCGTCTACTTCGTCTTCATCTTCGTCATCTTCCTCGTCTTCGTCTGCCTCAGCCTCTTCTTCGTCTTCCAGCTCGTCCTCGTCATCCTCTTCGTCGTCTTCGACTTCTTCTTCGTCTTCCAACTCGTCCTCGTCATCTTCGCTGGCGAACGCGAGAGAGTTGTCGATTTCATCCTGCAGGCTTCCCATTGGGAAAAACTCAGTTGTGTTCTGCATTTCCTCTGTCATCATGGCAAATCTCTCTTTCGGGTTGAAACTGAAGGTTTGATGCGGTGCAGCGCTTACAGTGTGGAGGAGAGCGGTTATTTCTCGATGAATGCGGGGTAGGAAAGAGAAACGGCTGCCACGTTAAGTGTGGCAGCCGTTGTGTTTGTCGTGAAGATCAGGGTTAGCCGATGTCTTCGGACCAGTTCTCCAGAAAGTTCTTGAAGTCGGTCATGAACTTGCCCGCATCTGCGCCGTCAACGATGCGGTGATCGAAGCCGAGCGTGAAGCGCTGGACGCTGCGGACGGCGATGACGTCGCCGCCATCCTTGTCCTGGACCACGAGTGCTTCCTTGTTCAGACCGCCGATGCCGAGGATGGCCACCTGCGGCTGATTGATGATGGGCGTGCCGAACTGTTCGCCGAAGATGCCGGAGTTGGTGACGGTGAAGGTGCCGCCTGCCACTTCGTCCGGAGCCAGTTTCTTGTTGCGGGCGCGATCAGCGATGTCGACGATGCCGCGTGCGATGCCCAGGAAGTTCTTCTCTTCAAGCTGCTTGATGACAGGGACGATCAGGCCCCAATCGAGCGCGACGGCAATACCGATGTTGATGTTCTTGTTGTACTTGATGGCGTCGCCCTGGACGGCAGCGTTCAGGATGGGGTGCTTGCGCAGAGCTTCCGTAACGGCGCGGGTGATGAAGGGCATGAAGGTGAGCTTCACGCCGTTGCGCTGTTCGTACTTGTTCTTTTCTTTTTCGCGCAGCTTCACGATGCGTGTCATGTCCACCTTGAAGACGGTGTGGACGTGCGGCGAAGTGGCCTTGGATTCCACCATGCGCTTGGCGATGATGGAACGCATCTTGGACATGGGGACCAGATCGCCCGGCATGGGAGCGGGCGGTGCAGCGGGAGCTGCGGCCTTCGCCGGTGCAGCGACAGGTGCCGGGGCTGCAGCGGGCTTTGCGCCACCCTGGATGTAGCCGACGATGTCGTTCTTGGTGATGCGGCCCGCGGAACCCGAGCCGGCGATACCGGTTGCGGCGAGGTCGATGTTGTTGTCCTTCGCAATCTTGCGGACAAGCGGCGAGGAGCGTGGTGTTTCACCCGAGGTTGCAACTGCGGCTGGAGCGGCAGCGGGAGCAGGTGCAGCCGCAGGAGTTGCGGCCGGTTCTGCAGCAGCTGGAGCCGATGCGCCTGCCGCGCCGCCGATGAGGGCGACGACGGTGTTGATGGCAACCGTTGTTCCTTCCGCAGCCTTGATCTCAGTGAGAACGCCAGCGGCGGGCGATGGGATTTCCGCGTCGACCTTGTCGGTGGAGATTTCAAAGATCGGCTCATCGCGCTCGATCTTGTCGCCGACCTTCTTCAGCCACTTGGTGATGGTGCCCTCGGTGATGGATTCACCCATCTGCGGCATCAGGACTTCGGTAGCTGCACCAGCGGGCGCTGCGGCTGGAGCCGATGCAGTGGGTGCCGCTGCGGGAGCGGCTGAGCCTCCGCCGATGACGGCAACTACCGTGTTGATACCGACTGTGGTGCCTTCTGCGGATTTGATCTCAGTCAGGACGCCATCAGCGGGCGACGGGATCTCTGCGTCGACCTTATCGGTGGAGATTTCGAAGATGGGCTCGTCACGCTTGACGGTATCGCCGACCTTCTTCAGCCACTTGGTGATGGTGCCTTCGGTGATTGACTCGCCCATCTGCGGCATCAGAACGTCCGTGCTCGCACCGGTCGTTGCGGCAGGCGCAGCAGCGGCTGCTGGCTTGGGCGCTTCGGCTGCAGGAGCAGGTGTGGCAGCAGGTGCCGGAGCGGCGGCGGAACCTTCCGCGTCCAGAATCGCCACGATCGTGTTGATAGCGACGGTATCGCCTTCCTTCACCTTGATTTCTTTCAGCACACCGGCTGCGGGCGAGGGGATTTCCGCGTCGACTTTGTCCGTCGAAATCTCAAAAAGAGGTTCGTCGCGCGCGACCGTGTCGCCCGGTTGCTTCAGCCACTTGGTAAGGGTGCCTTCGGTGATGGACTCGCCCATCTGGGGCATGACGACTTCGGTTGCCATGAGATTCCTTTGTAAAAGTGATCGTTATGGCCACTGATGGGCCTTTATTCCAGACCAGAAGATTATAGAGCGACAGCAAGGGGCCGCGCATGTTTGAGCGGTTATCGCACGTTTGGTTCGAGTATCGGTTGTTGGAATAATGACTCGAGTGATTCGACTGCGAGCATCTGCCGTTCGAAGACGGTGCCAAAGTTACGGGAGACCATGTTGCGCGCGTTCTCCATCGTGGGCGCGAGCAAGGCCGGATCGTCCACTTCGTTTTCGAGTGAGGTGGGCATGCGGTCGGTGATGCCGCAGGGGACAATCCACTGGAAGTCGCGCAGGTCTGTCGTGACGTTGAGGGCGAAGCCGTGCGAGGTGACTCCCTGCGAGACGTGAACGCCGATGGCTGCGAGTTTGCCTTCGAGCACAGAGCCTCCGCCTACTGTCCATACGCCAGTGCGACCCTTGATGCGTTGTGCTTGTACGCCGAAGTTGCGGCAGGTGCGGATGAGCACTTCTTCGAGTAAGCGGACGAAGTCGACCGGGCCGAGGTGCGGGCCTTTCTTACCGGGAAGGTCGCCGCGGAGATCAACGATGGGATAGCCGACGAGTTGACCGGGACCGTGATACGTCACGTCGCCGCCTCGGTTGATCTCGTGGATTTCTACGCCTTTGTTCTTCAGAACTTCGTCGGACGCAAGGATGTTTTCGCGATGGGCGTTGCGGCCGAGAGTGAGGACGGGCGGGTGCTCCAGCAGAAGAAGCGTATCTGCGATGCTGCCTGCCTTGCGCGCGGCTACGAGCTCCAGTTGCACGCGCAGGCCTTCTTCGTATGAAACACGGCCGAGTTGAACCAGATGGACAATCACAACGTAGATACCAGTACAGCCTGATACATTTTCTCAAACTATGGGGTCTGAAGCGATGGAAGACGCTCTTCGACGGTATGCCGCGAATTGTTTCCTTATCTCAATGGCGCTGTTTGCTGTGGGGTGCCGTCACGATGGGCTTGCTCCGTACAGTGAAGCCGATGAGGTTCGGATTCGCGCGGATGAAAGTAAGAATCTGGCGGACCCGCGCGGCGATCTTGCCTTTATGCGGAACATTGAGATTACTGGCAATACTGTCATCGGAGACTCTGAGAGCAAGGGGATTGCGCTGGATCACTGGCAAGGCAAACCATTCAGCATAGATCGCAAAGGTGCCCAAGTCGTTGCAGTCAGTAGTGGGTCAGAGACCTTGCAGGACGGCAAACCAATCTCGGTCGGGCAGACGCTGCCGGATTCGGGTGCAACCTGGATCACAAATGGAAGTTTGAGTCTTCATCTATTGAAAAACGGCGAGCGCGTGCGTTTCCAGGCGTTTGATGGCAAGTCGCAGCCGCTCCAAGCGATTCATGCGCCCAACTTCTATGCGCCAACTGCGGCGTACCGGATATCTGCGGACTGGGTTCCTGCTGTACGAGAGATGCAGTATCACCGCACAAACGGAGGTAGTGATATTCCGGCGCATATGGACGGCTATGTGCAGTTCTCGTTAGATGGCAAACCGTTTCGTCTGTATGGCGAAACGCTGCCTGCTGACGGCAAAGATCCAGCTATGCTTTTCATCGTCTTTCGCGATCAGACATCCACCACCGAGACATATCCCGCCAGCCGGTTCTTGTACGTGCGCGATGGTTCACTGGAGTTTCCGAAGGGCTATAAATTTGATTCCGCGAAGCCAACGAAGCTGATGCTGGATTTCAATCAAGCGGTGAATCCGGTCTGCGCTTATAACCCCAACACGCATTGTCCGATTGCACCGCCGGAGAATCGTCTGCCTGTGGCGATTCCTGCGGGTGAGAAGCGCTACAGCGCCGAATAGAAATAGTGAAACCCGCACCATTGCGATGCGGGCTTCACTGTTTCTGTCGATGCGTTATGCGTTATGCGTTTAGCGACATGCCGTACACAGCCGAGTAGCCGTCGAGCAGGCTCTCGCTCAGCGTGGGATGCGCGTGGACGGTGTACATCAGTTCTTCCACTGTCATCTCAGCGTCCATGGCAACGACTGCTTCCGCGATGAGTTCCGTGGCGAAGGGGCCGATGATGTGTACGCCGAGGATTTCGCCGTACTTGGCATCCGCGACGACCTTCACGAAACCGTCATGAGCGTTGAGGATTGTAGCCTTGGAGTTGCCCGCGAGCGGGAACTTGCCTACCTTCACTTCGTGTCCAGCGGCCTTGGCGGCT
Source organism: Terriglobus sp. TAA 43 (assembly GCF_000800015.1). Classification (NCBI taxonomy): domain Bacteria; kingdom Pseudomonadati; phylum Acidobacteriota; class Terriglobia; order Terriglobales; family Acidobacteriaceae; genus Terriglobus; species Terriglobus sp. TAA 43. The sequence continues at coordinate 2,425,673 of NZ_JUGR01000001.1, read as the reverse complement.
GCTTCCGTCAGGCCAACGCTGCCAATCTGCGGTTCGCAGTAAGTGCAGCCGGGGATGCGCAGACGGTTGACCGGACGGGCATACTTGCCAGCGATGTGTGCTGCGGCAACTGCGCCACTCATGCTACCGGAGTGGGCCAGCAGAGGCAGACCTGAGACGATGTCGCCGATCGCGTAGATGCCCGGTTCAGCGGTCTGCTGATACTGGTCAACCTTGATGGCGGTGCGGTCCAGTTCGACTTTCGTCGATTCCAGGTTCAGAGCGGCGGTACGAGGTGCGCGTCCAATGGCGACGAGAACCTTTTCGGCTTCCTTGATGTTGTCCTTGCCGTCGCTGGTGGTGAAGTGGACCTTCACGCCGGTTTTGGTCTCTTCAATTTTGTTAACCTTCGCGGATACGTGGCAGTCCATGCCGCGCTTCTTGTACTGGCGCAGAAACTCCTTCGAGATATCGGCATCTTCCACGGGAACCAGGCGTTCCGCCATTTCGATGATGGTCACTTCTGAGTTGAAGCTCTTGAAGACCGAAGCGAACTCAACGCCTACAGCGCCTGAGCCGATGACGACGAGCGACTTCGGCAGCTTGTCGAGCGAGAGGATTTCGATGTTCGTCAGAATCTTGTCGCTGGCGGTATAGCCGGGGATCATGCGAGCGTCGCTGCCGGTGGCCAGAACGATCTTCTTCGTCTGTACCTGCTGCTTCTTACCTTCAAACTCCACATCAACGGTGTGCACGCCGTTCTTCGCTGGGCCGGTCAGTTTGCCGGTGCCGCGGACGAGCGTGACCTTGTTCTTCTTGACCAGGTACTGCAGGCCACCCACATGCTTGTCGATAATGGCCTGCTTGCGCTTCAGCACCTGCGGCCAGTTCACGGTGCCATTGCCAATGCCGTCGATGCCGTACACGGTGGCTTCGTTGGCGTGGTCGAAGATTTCTGCGGAATGCAACATTGCCTTTGTTGGGACACAGCCCACGTGGAGGCAAGTACCGCCCAGCTTGTCGCTTAGCTCAATCAGAGCAACTTTCAATCCATACTGTGCCGCGCGAAATGCGCACGAATAACCTGCAGGGCCGCCGCCGATCACGGCCACATCAAAGATGGTCTCTGCCACGAATCTTTCTCCAGATCGCAGACCCGATGCCACGAGTTCTCCCGGGTGGCCCGGCTGCCGCGTAGACCTTGGTCCACGCCCTGATATTAGAGTACGCCTTCCCCTTTTTGACTCGTTCGACACCGAAACCTCTGTTCCTGCGCCTTATTTGAACGTTGGTAGTGCCCAAACAAATCTCTGGTGAAAACTTGGATGATGTGACGTCAAAAAACGCCAAAATACGACGCAGTACGTCAAAATAAAGGAGCGGTCTATCTGAATCGGCCCAGCGGGAGAAGTAGTTTGCAGACAAAGATGCGGCACATTAACGCAGTGAAGAAGCAGTCGAAACTGGCTGCGTACCGTACGCTTCGAATGCTGATTCTGTTGGCTTTGGTTCCCACTGGAACGGCCGTCTTGCAGGTACACGCACAGACGCAAATCGCCGGAGCCGTCGTTAAGGGGCTGCCTGATGCGCCTGCACCACAGAACGCCTCGAGAGCTGACCAAAGCCGCCGGCCGGCTCCCGTACCTCTTGCACAAGGCAATGCGACCCTTGCCGGGACGGTTACGGATAGCGATATGGCTGGAATCCCGGGTGCTACGGTCGAACTACTGGGAGAGGGAGGCGAGCTCTACAAGAGTGGGACGACGGATGAAGGTGGCGTTTTCCAGTTTCACGGCATCCCAGGAGGAAACTATCGACTTTTCGTGGAACGAAAGGGCTTCTCCCAGACTGTTACCGAGCGCCTCACCGTGGCGGAGGGGGAGGCTCTGGAGGCTCCGCCGGTCCGGCTGACAGTGGCATCCGACGCAACCGAGATTACTGTGCGGCCGACAGAAGTTATTGCCGAAGAACAGATCCGCGCGCAGGAACAACAGCGCGTGTTCGGTCTTTTTCCTAACTTCTACGTCAGTTTTGTGTGGGATGCGGCGCCCATGAACGCAAAGCAGAAGTACAAGCTGGCGTTGCATAAGATGTTCGATCCCATGACTTTTGTCGAAGTCAGCATTGCCGCGGGGATTCAGCAGGCGGCAGATACCCACTCCGATTTTGGTCAAGGCGCAGAGGGATACGCCAAACGCTGGGGAGCGCAGTTTGCAAACGGGCGTACCGGCGAATTGTTAGGCCGGGCGGTTTTTGCCTCAATGTTTCGTCAGGATCCCCGCTATTTCTATCAGGGTTCCGGATCAACACGGTCGCGCGCATTTCATGCGATAGGCTCTGCGTTCATTGCGAGAAGCGACAAAGGCACGACGATGCCGAACTACGCCTATCTGCTGGGCAATCTCAGTTCGGGCGCTCTATCGAACCTGTACTATCCCGCGAACGATCGGGGAGCTGGCCTGATCTTCCAGAATGCTGCCATCGGCATTGGTGGACGTGCGATGCAGAACTTGATCCGGGAATTTGTCACCAAACAACTTACATCGCACGTGCCGGGCAACGGCAAGCCTGAGGGAACTCCGTAAACGACACGGATTCCTAACTGTGGCGTTTATTTCGTTTTCTTGCGGCTGCTTGTCTTCTTCGCTGTTGAATGGGATGCCGTAGATTTTCCCTTTGCAGGCGCGGCTTTTGCCTTATGTCCGCGAGCGCCCGGCGCCAGGCGCACAGGCTCTGCCACATAAATCTTGCGCCCCACAGGCAATGTGCTGGAACCCAGGTGATTCCACTGGCGGAGATTTTCCGTTGTCACGTTGAACCGATCGGCCACGGTCACCAGCGTGTCTCCGCGGCGCGTGGTGTACTGCAGCGGATGCAGATTGCTGGAGGTGGCGGAGACCACAGGAATCACCAGATCATCGCCTTCTTCCACAGCGGAGTTCGCTGGTAGGTCGTTCGCTGCCAGAATGTCCGCGCCGTTCACCTTGTAAAGCTGCGCTACCTTGTCCAGCGACTCCCCGGCGACGACTTCGTGGAAGCGCCACGAGGTACGTTTTTCCACGGGAATGGCGGCGATGCGCTCGTTGAAGTTGTCCTTTGCACCCTTCGGAATGTGCAGGTCAAACGGAATCCCGTCGGGAGTGCTCAGCCGCAGTAGCGCAGGGTTCAGGCCAACTAGGTCTGTCATGCTGGCACCGGTGATATCAGCCGCCAGGTGCAGATCCATGGCGTAATCCACGGTGACTGTGTCGTAGAGGACCGGAGCCGCCGGATGCAGATCGGTCAGGCCATACTTCTCCGGGTTCTTCGCCATCAGGATTGCCGCCAGAATCTGCGGAACGTAGTTTTTCGTCTCGCGCGGCATGGCGTTGCGGCGATAGAGCTCCCAGTAGTCGGCATAGCCGGTGCGTTGCACGGCGCGTTGCATGTTGCCTGGGCCCCAGTCGTACCCGCCCATGGCCAGATACCAGTCGCCAAACTGATCGTAGAGACCCTTCATGTACTTGGCGTATGCGCGCGTGCTCTTTTCCGGATCAAAACGCTCGTCGAAGTAGCCGTTGCGCTCCAGGCCGTAAGCGCCTTTGAAGGGCATGAACTGCCACATGCCGCCCGCTCCGCTGGAAGCATTCATGGCCTGCGGCTGGAAGCCGGATTCCGCGACGGCCAGATAGATCATGTCCTGCGGGACGCCCTGTTCGCGCAGCACTCCCTGCATCATGTCCTTGTACTTGCCCAGGCGCTCCAGCGAGGCGCGCATATGAGCCGTGAAAGAGCGGGAATTGGCAAAGGCGTTGATGTAGCCCGCGACTTCGGGATTGATGACCAGCGGCAAATCCGATGTCGTGTTCAGCGTGCTTTTCAGGCTGGCGGTTTGTTCCGGTGTGGCGTCTGAGAAGGTCAGGTCGTTGGCGGCTTCCAACGGAGTCTCTTCCTGCTTGGGTGAGAAGCCGTTGCCTTGCTTCAACGCGTCCATTTCCAGGGAGTTGACCGCGTCTACTGTGCGCTCAAATTCGTCGCTCAGCGTGGAGTCAGATTTGATATCAAGGCCGCTGGTCAACATCAGGTCGACGGCGTGATCGAAATCACTACGTGCCCCGTCCAGATTGCCCGCACGATAGTTCTGCACACCGCTGCGATACGAGCGATCTACCTGCTGGATAAGGCTTGCGATGCGAGGATTCGTCTGCTCGGCCGTTTGCGCATTGTTGCCTCCCACAGTTTTTGGAAGCGCCGGCGCGGTGGAGTTCGCGGGAGGTTTTGCCGCTGTCTGCTGTTGCGGACATCCCAGCAGGAATACGGTGCATGCCGAAGCCGCTATGGCCACGAGGGGTCGGATTCGGGACGAAAGCTGGATCATCGGCACTCCCGCCATTGTATCGGCGGCTACAGGATTGGCGCATCTTCGGTCTTTCACAGAATGTGGTGCCCCGAAGGTGTTAGCAGTTGATTACGGATGGTGTATCGCGGTAGGCTTTTGTGCGATTCCGCATCGTGTGAATCCGACGCGATGCTGTTGGCTGTTCTGGCGTACAGCCAGGCAGATGACTTTAAAGGGGTGGATGGCTCCTATGGATGCTTTGCTTCTGCTTTTCTCAGGTGTTGCAGTTACGGTGATCCTTCCTTGTCTCATCGCCAGTGTGTTGCGCGATGCAGCCAAGCGAGGCGCTCACTCCGTCTAATCGACGTTTTTCTGCAACTTAATTTCGTGGTCGGTGCCACACTGCCTCCAGAGCATTCTGAAGGTTTCGATGGGATGCACCAGTAGCCAGAACCAGTGACACCGTCCGCATAACGCGTAGACGGCGGCCGGAAGATAGCTGAAAAACAGCGCACAGACTGCCCACACTACGGCTGCCATCCCAACTCGGATGGGCGGCCCCAGGAACGGGATGATGTAGTAGGTTCTTTTCCATGCAAGCCACAGCAGAATGGGCGGAAGCACCTGCCCTGGGATCACAAGCAGAGTTAGCAGCCACAACTTCGCAATGGACAGCTTCCCGCTGCTGCGCAGGACAGACGGAGTCAACAGAATCGCTGCCATCGCCGCCGCACAAACTGTTGTCGCGATGCACCACGCCAGTATCATCGGCCGCTCCGTTCGGTGGTGAACCTCGTTCTACTCCGGTTGCAAGATGAGTAACGCGCCGCCACCTGCAGCAAGATGCAGCGATCCGTTATTGCCGTTGCCAACCCGCAGATCCTTCGGTGTGTTGCCGTCGGTATATGCCTGCACATTTTTCGCGTTAAGCGCAGACATATCCAGTGTTACGTCGCGTGCTGTGTCGTCGTTCATTACACCTAGGTACCAAGTTTTACCAGTTGTGTCGGAATCTTATGCCAACCAAACCCCATTGTGCCCCCTGCGCATCCCATGAATCACAAGAGGAATACACATGGCTAAGTCGGAAGAGGAGTGGATTGAGGTCGCGGGCCGAAGTGTACGCATCTCCAATCCGCAGAAGCCATACTTCACAAGCGGTGTGCAGCTTTCCAAGATTGATATTGTCCGCTACTACCTGAGCGTCGCAGATGGTGCGCTGAACGGTATCCGCAACCGCCCTATTGTGCTGAAGCGGTTTGTGGATGGTGCGGAGAAGGAGCCCTTCTATCAGAAGCGTGCGCCGTCGGATACACCGGATTGGTTGCGCACGGTGACTCTCAGTTTTCCTTCCGGTCGCACAGCAGAGGAAGTAGTGGTGGACGATGCTGCGGGCCTTGCATGGATCGTCAACCTTGGGTGCATTGAGCTGCATCCCCACGCCGTGACTGCGGACGATCTGGATCATCCCAATGAACTCCGCATTGATCTCGATCCGCAGCCCGGCGTCGTGTGGAATGATGTGTGTTCCGTTGCCATGCAGGTGAAATCGCTTCTGGATGAAACAGGTTTGGTGGGATGGCCCAAGACCAGCGGCTCACGTGGCATTCATATCAACGTGCGCATCCACCCGCAATGGAGCTTTACAGATGTTCGTTGTGCTGCGCCTGCACTGGCTCGCGAGGTGGAACGGCGACATCCCATGGCCAGCAGCAAATGGTGGAAGGAAGAGCGCCACGGTGTGTTCCTGGACTACAACCAGAACGCGAAGGATCGCACTACATGCAGTGCGTACAGCGTGCGTCCGCTGCCCGATGCGCGTGTGAGCACGCCGCTTGCATGGGATGAGGTCATGCAATGTGACCCGGCAAAGTTCACTGTGTTGACGGTGCCTGAGCGCTTCGCGAAAATCGGCGATCTGCAGGCGGCAATGGATCAAAATGCGGGTTCACTAAATGCCTTGCTTGAGATGGCTTCGCGCGATGAAGCGAACGGTATCGGTGACGCACCTTGGCCTCCGCACTTTAAGAAGCAGTGGAATGAAGGCAAGCGGGTTCAACCATCCAAAGCGAAGAAGCCTGACACAAAAGAAGGAGAAGATGTTGACCCTGCCGCGTCTGCAAAGAAGCCACGTGCCACGGGACGAAGAAAGTCGACCATGCCGCTGCTGGTGATTGCGCAGTCGACGGATAAAGCAGCAGCACAGGCTGGGCTGGATCGTTGGAAACAAAAATACCCGGAAGCCGCGAAGCATCTGGCGGAGGACGACGTACTTGTCGACCGCATGCGCGGATCAGCTTACGTCTGGTATCGCATTCGGGTGAATCTGCGAAACGTGCCAGAGGAGATGCGGCCAACGCAGGAAGCGCCCGACCCCGATGACGATCCAACGCGCGAGTGGCGTACAGAAGCGGAGGGTAAGCAATGAAGCCGATTGCCGTCCTGTCAGCGTTGTTCCTCGGATGTATGTCGCTTACGGGCTGTGTTGTTGTGGGCTATTCCACACGCACGGGTTTCTTTTTCTGGCAGCGGGGTGCCCTCATTACGCTGGTGGTAGTGCTTGTGCTTTGGATCCTGCTTCGCAACCGTTGATCACGTGCGTTCGGGAAAGATCTGCATGAGCTCGGCCGGTGGTACCGTTTCGAGTTGTGCGTAGGTGCAGTCCTTCGGCGCCTTGTCTGGCCGCCATCTGCGAAAGTGTGCAAGATGGCGAAAGCGATCCCCCTGCATATGTTCGTACGCGACTTCTACTACCAACTCAGTTCGTAGCGGCACCCACGAAAGATCTTTGCCGCCACTCCATCGCGATTGTCCACCGGGCATGCGGCCACCCGCTTGCGCTGCGGCATCGGCCCAGTTTTTCCAGGGATGATGAGCTAACGCATCCTCACGATACGGTGCGAGGAACTCTGTCAGCTCCTTACGCTTGGTCGCAGTGAAGCTTGCACATACACCCACGTGTTGCAGCGCCACCGCATCGTCATACAGACCCAGCAACAGCGATCCAACAGCTACGTTCTCTCCATCTTTATGCCATCGGAAACCTGCTACGACGCAATCGCAATCGCGTTCATGCTTCACCTTGAGCATGGTGCGCTTGTCTGGCGTGTACGCGCCTTCCAGTGGTTTCGCAATGACTCCATCCAGCCCGGCACCTTCAAAGCGGGTGAACCAGTCTTCTGCTATTGAACGATCCTGTGTGGCGGGTGTCAGGTGGATCGGAGGCTTAGCATCCGCAAGCACTTGCTCCAGCCTCGCGCGCCGCTCCCGAAATGGAACATCGTGGAGTTGGTGATCTCCATTCTGGAGTATGTCAAAGAAAACGATGGACGCAGGTGTCTGCTGGGCGAGCATCTTCACCCGCGACGCGGCAGGGTGAATGCGCAGTGATAACAGATCGAAGTCCAGACCATGTTTTATTGCGATGACGACTTCGCCATCCAGAACGCATTGCTGCGGCAACTGTTGCAAGAGCGGTTCGCGAAGTTCCGGGAAGTAGCGATCAAGTGGCTTGCCATCTCTGCTCTGAATCAACAGTTCGTCGCCATCGCGAAAGACTAGCGCCCGAAATCCATCCCACTTCGGTTCAAAGCTCCAGTGCTGAGTATCCTCAGGAATGGAGTCCACGCGTTTGGCCAACATGGGAAGAACGGGCGCTTGTGCAAGCAGGCTCATGCCTTAGTTGGATGCAGTTACGCCCTCCAGCGCAAGCTCGGCCGCGTTTGCCTGCATCGCGCGCAGGCAGTTTTCAATGTGCTCCTCCATCGGAATGCCAAGTAGCACTGCACCTTCGACAATGTCTTCGCGATTCACCCCACGCGCAAAGGCCTTGTCCTTCATTTTTTTCTTCACGCTGGCCACTTCCACATCGTGAATACTCTTCGTGGGTTTCACCAGGGCGCAGGCGGTAAGAAATCCAGCCAGCTCGTCACAGGCAAAGAGTGCGCGGTCAAGATGGCTTGCACGCGCGGCGCCCGTATAAGAGGCGTGTGCCAGGATGGCATGCCGGATCTCTTCAGGCCATCCCTGCTCGGTTAGCACCCGATTGCCCACGAAAGGATGCTCCTCCAACGATGGATGACGGTCGTAATCAAAATCATGCAGCAGGGCGGCCATACTGTATTTCGCAATAAATTCTGTGGCGGTTTCGCCATTCAGTCCCAACCGTTTCGCCTCGCGTTCTCCATAGCTACGGGTACATATTTCCACTGCAAGTGCGTGTTTGATCAGGCTGGGTGAGGTCGTCCATTCATTCAGCAATTCCCAGGCGCGTTCGCGTGTGTACATGCGGCTGAGTCTAACGCACTCGCCATTGTCACGAGGGTTTGGTAACGTCACCCACAGGATGTCTGTGCACTCCGCTAGAACAGAAAATGGATTGGAACGATGGGACGGGCTGTTTTGCGCCCTGCTCTGGCTGATTGCCGCGCTGTTAACGCGGCCCTTTGTTGAGTCCGGCCTTATTGACGACTTTTCGTATGTGAAGTCCGCGTTCGTCTTCGCAGATACGCATCGGCTTGCCTACAATGGATGGGCCACGGCTACGATCGGCTGGCAGATTGCATGGGGTGGCATCTTTGCGCATCTCTTTGGCCACACGTACACTGCTGTGCGCCTCGCCAATTTTGTGACATCGTTCGCAACGGTGTGGATTGCGCAAGCTGCCCTTCGCCGCAGCGGACTCTCGCGGCGCAACGCCGCAATCGGAGCACTCGCGCTGGCCCTGTGCCCGCTGTTTCTTCCCATGTCCGTGTCATTCATGTCGGACATCAGCGGCCTGTTCAGCATTTTGGTTTGCTACTACTGCTGCTTGCGTGCCCTGCAATCGGACGAAGACAGGCATGTGTTGGGCTGGCTGATTGCAGCGAGCCTGTTGAGCATCGTCGGGTCTACGGCGCGACAGATTGCATGGATGTCGCCTCTAGTCATGGCGCCTTCCGCAGCGTGGCTGCTGCGTCGCAAGCGAGGTGTTGTTCCCACCGCTGTTGCTCTTTGGCTGCTCTCCGCAGCCGTCATGCTCGGCAGCATGCGATGGTTTGCCCACCAGCCTCTTTCCGTTCCGGAAGGAATCATTCAGGGCGCTGTCAGCGGCAAATCATTCCGTGAGCTCTTGGGCAACATGACGGCGGCGATTTTCTGTCTGTTATTCATGCTCGTTCCATTGCTCGCAGCATGGACCGCGAAGCGATTACGTGCAGCGCAGGTCGCCATCGTTGCGGTCTGTACGGTAGTAGTGACACTTGTTGTTCGCTTCCTTGCTGCGCATGCCGTGGAGGGGGGCTGGGCACCGTGGACAGGAGACATTCTCGACAAGATTGGGATGCTCGGCTATCGCAATGCATGGACTCTCGGCATCGAGCCATCGCCACTTGCGCCATGGGGACGCGTACTCCTATCGTTCACCGTTGTTGCGTTTGCACTGTGGTTTGCGTTTGCTGTGGCGAGCAACAGGCCTAAGGAGCCGAAACAGAATGAAGTCATTGCATGGCATCCGCTTCTCATTCTGATCGTGCCATTCCTTGCGACTTATTTCGTGCTTCTGTGTCCGCGCGCCATGTGGGGCATTGTCATTGATCGTTACCTGTTGCCGCCCATCGCGTTTGGAATCCTGTTTCTATTGCGCCTAACGCAGGAGCGCATTGGACCTCGTCTTCCTGCAATCAGTTATGTTCTGCTCGGCCTGTTTGCATTCTTTGCGATTACAGGAACACACGATTGGATCGCCATGCATCGTGCACGTGTGGAGGTGGTGCAGCGATTGCAGTCGCAGGGCGTTGATCGTTTGCAGATTGAAGCGGGCTATCAGATGGACGGCATGGCGCAGATCGATCGCGCAGGTGCGGTGATTGATCCGCGTGTGCATTACCCCGCGGAGGTCGATACTCGCCCGTGGTCGTTGCCCGATCTGCCGCACGGATGCCGCGAAATTCTGAATCCGCATACACCTGCATTGCACCCGCATTATTTCTTGTCTGCAAGCGAAACGGAGGGATCACTCACGCCGGGTGAGCCCGCATGCCTTGTGCTTTCTGATGAACAGCCACAGGACTATACAGCCTGGTTACCGCCGTTCCAGCGCAGAATATATATTCTGCAAAGACCATAGATCGCTGGATTACTCCAGCGACATGATTGTGCTGGGAACGTGTGAGTGGTCTGCTTCCATTGCCTGCAGACGTTCAAGATCTGCTGGTGTATCCACGTCGAATTCACCACCACGCAGCGGGACGGTTAAAACGGCGTCATCCTGCAATAACTCGCGCGCTCCCGTGTCGCCAGTCAGTTCCTGCAATGCGTGAAAGCTGAACTCGGGGAAGAGCGCAGGAATGCCACGTCGTTCGTAATAATGTGAAGCGACCACGTGTTCGCGATGTGAAGCTTCCATCAACCGTCGCAGATGTTCTGCGGTTACCGTCACCTGGTCGCAGGTCAGCACCAGCAGATCGTCCGCGTCCACACGTTCCGCTGCAGCGGCACCCAGCGCAATGGAAGTGGACATACCGCGTTTCCACGCCTTGTTAATCAGAATGCGTGGCTCATAAGGATTGCTCTGCAACCCTTCCAGAAACGCCTCATAACCCGCGCCGAGCACGACGAAGACAGGCGAGGCGCCCGCTTCATGCGCCATGCGAATCGCGCGGTCCATCAGGCATTCGCCTTGATACTGCACAAGCTGCTTCGGTTGTCCCAATCGTTCGGATGCGCCTGCCGCCAGCACCAGCGCTGCAACTCTCCGGCTCATCGCGCCTCCGTGTGCAGTGTGTCGTCTGTCATGTCACGTTCCGAAATTGCTGGTTCCATGTGCTCCACAAATATGCGTCCCTGTGTAAGTACGTGCAGCGTGCCATGAGCAGAACTCCGTGCGACACGACGCATGGGCACAATGTCCTCTGTCTCTAACAGTTCGCTGGCGAACAGTACGTCTCCGCGTGCATCCATGACAAATCGCAGCAGGGCAACGCCCGTGTCAGGAAGGGCGGTGACCACCGAACGCGCTTCGCCTTGTAGCGTTGCTTTGAAGGCTTCGATTAAAGCCGCAGCCTCGGGCGTTTCAGAAGACTCTTTCAAGAGATATGCTTCTGTGCCTTCGGCAGCGCTGACGATATGCATCTGCGCATCCGCATTCGCAAATAAATCAGCGCGTTGCAGCAATTCTGCTTCGACCAATGCAGAGCCCGCTCTTCGGCCATCTTCCACGGTGTAAACACGCGCCCCTGCAGCATGAGACGAACTACCGCGCATCTCCACGAGCGTGAAGAGAACGCCACGCGGCGTGTGTCCATGCAGATGGGCAATGTCGCGGCGCTCTTTCAGGTTCATACCAAAGTGTATGCTGCGGCCACACAGCTTCTCAAGCGGCTGTGGTCTTTTGGGCGAAGCTTTGCCGTAGAAGCGCAGGCCGTTCCGTATGAATCTTCAACACTAATTCACCGAACAGTGTGTTCGCCCATGCAAACCACGGTCGCGTGAACTTGGCGGGATCATCCTTGTGAAACGCCTCGTGCATGAAGTTGGTGCCGGCAGTGCTGTTGCGCAGCATCTTCAGGCAGCTGAGGATTTCCGCATCCTCTGTGCTCGTCAATGCACGCATCGTGATGCTCATGGGCCAGATGTAATCCATGCCCACATGCGGTCCACCGACGCCTTCTGCAGCAGATCCCTTGAAGAAATAGGGATTACTGTTGCTCAGCGAAAAAGCCCGCGTGTTGCGATACTCCGGCTGCTTCACCGAAATGCCGGTCAGGTACGCAATGCTCAGCAGCCCAGGTGCATTGGCATCATCCATCCAGTTCACGTTGCCAAATCCATCCACTTCATAGGCATACATCTCACCAAAGCGAGCATGCTTCAATTGCCCATACGCCTTCGTTGCGACGGCAACTTCACCTGATAGCGAGGCAGCATCGTTTGCAAGTTGTGTATTGCCAATTGCCTTTGCGATCTCTGCCAGCATGTTCAACGCGGTCACCGCAAACAGATTTGCAGGAACAAAGAGCGGATAGGTGCACGCGTCGTCTGAGGGCCGGAAGATGGAGTGCAACATGCCATTCGGCTTCGTCGGTGCGCCATAGCCGCTCAGGATCACGGAGTCCGTCGGATTTTCTGCACGACGTTGAAAGTGATACGGTCCACGATCATGCAGGCGTTGCTGCTCGCGGAAAGTCTTCACCACAAGCTGCATCGCTGCAATCCATTCGGTATCGAATGCTGCTGTGCTGCCTGTGGACTTCCAATACCCATGTGCCAGGCGGATGGGGTAGCACAACGAATCCACTTCCCACTTACGTTCGCCCACGCCGGGCTTATGATCGGTTGCATCTTGCACGGCCCAATCCAGCGGCTTATCCGTCGGATTGCGACGAAACGCATTCGCGTATGGATCGAGCAAGATGCACATCGCATGGCGATGGATCAGGCCTTCAATAACCGTCGCCAGCTTCGCATCGCTCTTTGCAAACTGCAGATACGGATGCATCTGTGCGGAAGAATCGCGCAGCCACAGCGCGTCAATGTCGCCAGTGATCACGAATGTATCCGGCTTGCCGTCGCGTGTGCCGGGAAACACTGTAGTGTCCAGGGTATTGGGAAGGCAGTTCGCAAAGATGGTGCGTAACTGCGGATCGGCGATACCGCGGCTTACGGATACGATCGCATCTTCCACGGCCTGCGAACGAAACAGCCGTTCACTCTCTGCAGGGCGCTGAGTCAGATCGCGCTTCGTGTACTGCGCAAGGAGATCTGTCTTTGCAATAAAAGGTGCTCCTGCGGCAAGCGTGGCGGAATTACGTAGAAAGCTGCGGCGATCGACATGCGAAACCATGCAGTCAGCTTACCTGCTTCCCTCAACGCTTGGCATCAATGCAGCACGATCAATGTCGCCATGTGCGGCGGCAGGGTAAACACCTGGCCTTCTGTTGTTCTTCGGCTGCTGGTCTCGCTTACTACGGTATTCACATGCGCCTCGTGCGCATCCAGCGCGGGCGCAACGAGTATCTGAATCGTGTCGAAGTAGGGCGCGGTAATGCGAACCGGTGTCGCGGCTTCCTTGTTCAGAATGGCTACGATCGTCTTGCCATCCGTGCGTTTGCCGGCGTACGCGGTGATATTTATTTTGCCTGCATCTAGCGTTACCGGCAGCATGGTGACGCCTTGAAATGCGGCGGCAAACTTCATACCGTATCCCACGGGCTCCAGCAGGAACTTGTTGCTCAGCTTGCCATCCACACCTGCGCCAGCCAGCGTGCCTTCGTTGGCGATGGGAGTATAGAAAGGCTTGGGGTGAGGCACCGTGGAATCTTTCATGAGCGCCTCGCCGTGAAACACTCCGCCGACACTGACTGCCTGCGCATGGCCAGAACCACCGTGCAGATTGACACCGCAATAACCCGCCTGCATCAGTAGGAAGAGGTACTCGGCACCCCAGAGCGCCGCGGCGAACACATCACTTACGCCGGGCTTGCCGCCGCGATAGACTGTGTTGCCTTCGGTCATTCGGTACGTCACAGACGCGCCGATCTTCGTGGCTGCTGCCTTTGCTGCTGTAGCATCTTCAGCGACCTTCGCATCGGGCTTCAGCAGATTCTCTATCGTTGCGTCCGGGTTCGATGGCGGCCCGCTCCAGTAGTAGTGGTGGCTGAGCGTTACTACGTTGGGCTTGTCTTCGATAGCTCCCCAACGATCGGCGATCTGCGCCAGCCATGTCATGTCCGCAGCCACATCCGGCATACCGAACTTCGCCTCGGGCAGAGCCTTCTGCACAGCACGAGCAATCTTCAGCCACTCGTCCAGGTATGCACCGACATTCCACGTTTGCGGATCACGTAGATGTCCTTTGAACTGGTCGACCTCGTTGCCAAGCTGGAAGTATTGCAAACGCGGTCCGAGACGCTTCATCACATACGTTGCTTCGGCCACATCCGCTTCGGACGTTCCATAGCCAAGGTTCAGGCCGTAGATGCAGTTCCAGCCAGTGGCCTTCAGGAAACCATCCAGGTTGTCGACGGCCTTGGGTGTAATCGCGAACACGGTTGCTGTTGAAGGTTCGCTTTCCGCCTTCCAAGGCGATTCCGATCGTGCAGGTGCGGTTGCGCTGTCCGTCGCTTTCCACCAGCTGAACTCGCTTGTATTGCCACCAAGCCGAAGCACTCCCTTACTGGCGAGATTGCGGAATTGCTGTACCAGGCTGATGTTCTCAGGCGAGAAGAACGATGGATCCTCCAACTGCATGCTCTCGTACGAGAGGCCGATGAAGTCTGAGGGAACCTTCGCGCCAACTTCGGTGCCAACCCTCAGTGTCGCGGTTGGGATCGCATCTGGAGTTTGTGCGCGCAGGAGTGTCGGCAGAAAAGCAGCAGTCGCGGAGCCAGTCAGAACAAAGTCACGCCGGGAAAACAAACGCATGCCGACAGCCTACCAAGTTGGTCACGCAGTGAGGAATGCCGGTGATATCAGTTGCGCGCTGCGGCTCTATGCTCACAGAGACGGCCAAAGAAAAATGCGACTGGCGCCATCACCAACAGCGCTACCATCTGCGCGTAGTGGTGTTGTCCGGGGGTATGGGTTTCGGCGAACAGCGCCGCCAACGCCATGAATCCTGCCGCACCCTCTGCCGACCCGCGTGAGGTTTCCGGGGAGATGCGTGCTGCTACCCATCCGCCCAGTAATCCGAAGACTGCTGCGACAACAGACGTGAGGGTGATGAAGCTGGCCGGCGCACCGTCCCACGGCGTGTCGTGATGTGTGATCTGGAAGAACCAGGCAAGGTAAAGCGCAAGTGCCAGAAAGGCACCTGCGAAAGCGGCGAAGGTGGCGCGGAACAAGCGCATGATAGTCGCTTAGATTATCGCAGCCTCGAGAACGATGCCGCGATAACTAACCTTATCCCGCAAAAGAAAACGGCCCCGGATGTACCGAGGCCGCTTCCTGCTTGTTCTGGCAGTTACTTCTTCTTGCCCTTGTTGGCCTTGAAGTCCGCGACCTGCTTCTGGTCGAAAGCGGCGACAATGCCCTGCACGTCGGCGGCGTGGGGACCGCTTGGAGCCAGTTCCAGATACTTCAGGTAAGCATCCAGGCAGCCGTCCGGAGCTTCCATCTTCTGCGTCTTCGCGTTCAGCGTTGCCTTGTCGATCAGGCTCTGACCCTTGATGTAGTAGGCCTCAGCCTTGGTCGGGTCAGCAGCGATTGCCTTGTCGGCAGCCTGTGCGGACTGTTCGTGGTTGCCACTGTTGTAGAGCACGGCGGCTTCGTTGTAGTAGTACACGCCAGCCTTGGCCGGTTCAGCAGCAGCAGCCTTGTCGTAGGCGGCAAGTGCGTCGTTCGGCTTCTTGGCGCCAACCAGGGCCTGGCCCAGGTTGTTGTAGGCGCTGCCGGAAATGGATGGGTTCGGCTTCTTGGATGCCGCGTTGGTGTCTGCTGCTTTCTGCAGGCTGGTTGCGGCATCGTCGAACTTCTTGGCACCGAGCTGAGCATTGCCAAGTTCCAGCCACAGGATGGCTTCGTCCGGTTTCTGCTGGGTGGCCTGGGTCATCTTGGCGATGGCGTCGTCGTACTTGCCAGCCTTCTCGTCGTCACGCGCGCCAGTCAGCAGGGTGTTCAGGTTGGCGACGGTCTTGTTGGCAGCAACGGTTGCGGCGTTGGCCTTCTTGAACTCCTCGAGCTGCTTCTTCTGCTCCGGCGTCATGGCCTTCAGGAACTCTTCGCGGGTCATGTCGTCGTTCTGTGCGGTGTCCTGGCCGGCCTTGATCTCCACGTCGGCGATGTAGTCCACCGTGGCGCCCTTCACGATGTAGAAGAGGACGTACTTGCCCGGCTTGATGCCCGAGCCCTTGTAGTCGCCGTTCGCATCGAGGGGGAAGCTGTACTCGTACTTGCGGGTCTTGTCGTCGGTGCTGGTGCGGTCGGTCGTCAGCTTCACGTCACCAGTGTTCTGGGCCGAGCCTGCGGCGTTCTGCACGTGGCCGTGGATGCTACCGGGCTGGTCCTGGGGCTGCTGAGCGAATGCCAGGCTTGCCGGCGAAAGAACCGCTACCATCGCGGCTACGGAAAGAATGCGAGACTTCATGGTCGTCCTGCTCCTTGCTTGTCACCGGCGGTTAGACCGGTATCTCTGAATGCAAACGTAAATGGGTTGCCGAAGTTGCGAATCACTGCCTAGCGCTTGGATGCGTAGGGAATCGGGTCTGTGCTGCCAGCCTCCTGAAAAGCCCGCAGCCGTAGAACGCAGCTTTCACACACTCCGCAGGCAAACTCCTCGCCTGAGTAGCACGACCAACTTACATGTAACGGAGCACCCAATTCAACACCCAGACGCACGATCTCGCGCTTGCGGAGTTGGATGAGTGGTGTTTCAACCCGAATATCGCCCACAGCAGTGCCTTGGCGGATTAATTCGTTGAAGGCGTCATAATACGCCGGGCGGCAGTCGGGGTATCCGGAGCTGTCCTGTTCGACCGCTCCGATGAAGATGGTCTTCGCTCCGATGACCTCTGCCCAGCTCACGGCGGCGGAGAGGAAGTGGGCGTTGCGGAAGGGAACGTAGGTGACGGGAACGGCGTCGCCGATCTTGCCTTCGTCTTCCGGAGCGTCCGGAACGGCGATAGAAGTATCCGTCAGCGCCGATCCGCCGATCTGGCGAAAGAGGTCCATGCGTAACTGGAGGAACTGTTTGAATCCAAGTGCTTCTGCTACGCCTTGCGCGCTCTTTAACTCGCGGGTTTCGGTCCGCTGGCCGTAGGAGAAGTGCAGGGCGTAGGCGTCGTAGTCGCGTGCCGCCAGCGCAGCGCATACGGTGGAATCCATGCCGCCGCTCAGGCAAACCACTGCTTTCTGGCGTGTTTCGTTGCTCATGGATTTCATTCTAAGTTGCTTGTATGAACGCCTATCCAGGCAGGGGTACCCCCTCCCCCTGTTTTTCTAAAATCGTCTTTCTACTGAGTTTACGGCCTAGGTATCGCTAAAATCGTCTGCCCATTGGGGTTAGGGGCAAAATCCTCTTTCTAAACGAGTTAGGGCCGCGCGACGGCGGCCGCTTTCTCTTCTATTTTTATTTTAGAGGTTTGACGGAAATACCATGCCAACGATATTTGCTTTTGTTTGTTACAGATGCCTTGTTCAGGGGCTTGACAGGTTTTAGAGGTCGTCGCCGTTGTCGGCGAGGGAGGCACCCTTTGCGGTTTCGCCCACGGCCACTCCGTCTTCTACGAAAACCGGGACGTTGTTCAGAAGTTCGCGGGCGGTTTCGGCGTCTTCCGCGCGTACCTGGAGGCGGGCGCCGCTCACGGGGAGCAGGATGTTGGCTTCTTCACCGCTGAGGAAGGAGTCGATGCCGGCTCCGTCGAGTACGCTTTGCGCTACGGATGCTTCGCCTACTTCGGAGTAGCTGGCCACGGTTACAAAATCTTCGTTCTGCTCTGCCATTGGTCTTTGACCTTTCTTCTATATGGGATAGGACGCTGTTCGGGGTTGCAGAGATGGATCGGTTCCGTTGGGCATCGTAGTGGTGCGAGAAGAATGCAGGTCTTTCGACTTCGCTCAGGATGACGGTCTTCGACCGTATGAGCTTCGCTGATGACGGCGTTTCGTCGTAGGATCGCGGGTTGCGCTGGAGAGCTATAGAGCTATAGAGCGGGCCTTTGGCCCTTTTGTTCTTGATTTGCGGTCGTACCTAGGCCTTCGGCCTAGGCTAATATCTCGTCGGGCCTTTGGCCCTTGCTGTAGTTTGCGATGAGCTGCATTAACGGCATTCGCAAATCTGGTTCTTGATCTCAGGCCTTTGCTGCAGTTTCTGCTGAAGGCTTACTGCTTGAGCGGGGTTAGTGCTCAGTGCTTAAGCAGGATGCTTTTCCAGAGGGCGGCTCGGGCTGCGTCTAGTTGTGATTGGGGTTTTGGTGCGGTGTCGATGACGTAGAAGGGGCCGCCGCCGTGCTGTGCGGCAACCCATGTGGATGAGGGTTTGCCGGTGGAGGCGAATTTCAGCCATTCGCCGCCTGCGATTTTGCTTACGGCGTAGTCGGCGTCTTCGTAGTCGCGGTCTTTTACCTGATCGAGTGTTTCGAAGAAGTATGGGACTTCTGCTGTGTGGTGTGCTCCGAACTCGGGATGCGCCTTCCACGGTGGTGTTCGTGCGAACCAGTAGAGGTAGACGGAGGATTGGCGGCGGCGCTGGTAGGCGTCTGCGTAGAGCGTGGCGATGGCGATGTTTCGGTCGCGACCTGCCTGCATCTGGCTCTTGGATGCCTGTGCGTCGTCATCGGCGGGATAGAGCTTGAGGAAGCGTTCGGCGTTGTCGCCGTACTTCTTTGCGACGTCGGCACGGAAGGCTTCAGCGGAGAGCTTTGTTGTGGGGAAGCCTTCGTCTTTTACCCAGCCGATCATCACGGGAACGTCGCTGCCTACGGGGTGTGTGAGGTCGTCGCCGGGCTGTTCTGTGAGCCAGTAGCCATCGACGACAGGACGCTTGGGTGGTGCGTCGGTTGCGTTGAGCAGTGTCTCTGCGGGGACCGCGCGCAGAGCGTCCAGCGTGCCGCCGTACTTGGCGGTGAAGGCATCGCCGAGCTTCGCTGCTTCGTCGAGCGAGCTAACGGTTGTGGCGGGCCACAGCATCGGATCACTGTTGAGGATGGCGCGTTGGAACAGGCCCTTTGCTTTCGGTGATGCGAGTAGTGCCGCGACAGATTCCGCGCCTGCGCTCTGGCCTGCGACTGTTACTCGTTGCGGGTCGCCACCGAAGGCTGCGATGTTTTTCTTTACCCAGTCGAGTGCCGCGATCTGATCGGCGAGAGCGTAGTTGCCTGCGCTGTCGTGTCCGCTGTCAGTGCGTAGAGCGGAGCTGGCGAAGTAACCGAAGATGCCAAGGCGGAAGTTCACCGTGACGACGATGAGGCCGCTCTTGGAGAGTTGTGTGCCGTCATAGCTGGAGATGCCGCCGCTGCCTTCCACGAAGCCGCCACCGTGCAGATAGACGAGCACAGGTCGATGGCCGCTGAACGAACCGGCGGTCCATACGTTGAGCGTGAGGCAGTCTTCGCTGATATCGTTCTGCACCATGAAGGCTTCGGTCCAGGGCAGATGGCTGCGCGAAAGTTTCTGCATGCAGGCTGGGCCGATCTTGTCGGCCGCCAGAGCTGAGGTGCTGCGCTTTACCGACTCCGGAGCCTTCCAACGCAGGGGGCCGAGAGGCGGCGCGGCATAGGGCACACCGAGGAATGCGCGTACGTTGCCTTCGGATTTACCGATGAGGTCGCCGCTTTCCGTGGACACGGTTTTTTGCGCGAAGACGAAGGGGCTGATTGAGAGAGCAAGGGCCGCAGCCGCGATCTTCCGAGTTGAACTGCAGGTTAGCCAGCGCATAGGCGCGATGATAGAACGCCGGGGAAGTCTGCGCCAATCGCCATGTTGCTGAATTTGGGGAATCTTCACTGGATTTCTCGGCATCGCATTTCATATGCGAGTAATTGTGTTCGGCGGCAGCGGCATGGTGGGGCAGGGCGTGTTGCGCGAATGCCTTGTGGATCCGGGTGTTTCTGAGGTGTTGTCGGTGAGCCGACGTGCGCTGGATGCATCTGTGGATAGCGCTGTGGATCGCAAGAGTCCGAAGTTGCGCGAGCTGGTTTGTCCGAAGGAGTTTGCTTCGCTTGATTTCACTTCGTTAGCCGAAGCGCTGACGGGCTACGACGCTTGTTTCTTTCCGCTGGGCGTGTCGTCGGTGGGCATGAAGGAAGAGGAATACACGCGCATTACACGCGACCTGACGTTGGCGGTGGCCAATGTGCTGGTGGTGCGCAATTCTTCGATGGTGTTTGTGTATGTGTCCGGCGAAGGCACGGACGCGAACAGCAAGACGATGTGGGCGCATGTGAAGGGTGGCGTGGAGAATGCGCTGTTTGCCATGCCGTTTCGTGCGGCGTATGCGTTTCGTCCGGGGCTGATCCTGGCCAGGAATGGCATTCGATCGAAGGTTGCGATTTACAACTTCTTCTATCGCGCGCTGTATCCGTTGGTGTGGTTGTTAGGTAAGTTTCCTAAGTTGTCTACGGATACGGAGACGGTGGGACGCGCGATGTTGCGTGCAGCAAGAGAAACGCCGCAGCAACGCGTTTGGAATACTGCGGCGATTAATTTTCTTGGGCGCTAGCCGTGATTACGGCTTGGACTGCGGCATGCGCTCGCGAAGTGTGGGCCAGTTGGTGACGATGTTGCGCACGACGACGTCGCCTACGCGGTATGCAGAGTCGAGCGATGGCAGGAAGGCCGAGTACTTGGTGATCTTGGTTTCGGCCAATGATTCCGCGGCGGTGATGCCTTCGCGCTGCTGATCATAGTTGCTGGCGGTGCGGAGGACGAGGACGCGCTTTGAGTCGACTTTGCCTGCGCGATCAAGCCATGTGAGTGATTGCAGGGTGCCGGTGTCTTCCATGCCGCAGATGGCGTAGGTGCCGTGGCCGTCGGTCTGGTAGCTGACCCAATCGCGCGCCCATTGGTTAAGTAACTTACCGTGCCAGAAGGTGCTGGCACTGAGGTTGTCGCCGCGCAGGACGAAGGGTGGCTTCTTCGCTGCGGCGTCTGCGAAGCTTTGGCGGCGCTCGCGGATCTCTGCGTTGTCAGGCAGTTTGACGTCGCGCGTGAGACCGTATGCCCAGTCGACGAGGCCGGTGTTCAGGTGGAAGACGATGCCGTTCTCGTCGGTGCGCGGCTTCTCGTAGGGTGTGGATTTACGCAGAGGGACGTAGCCGGTGGGCCAGTCTTTGGGAACTTCGCGGACGTCGATTTCGTGGGCGATGTCACCGTCGACGATCCAGTCAGACCATACGGCGGATGCGAGCGAACCCTGTTTGGGATCGATGCCGCCGATGCCTGCGATGACCCAGTAGGCGTGTGTAAGATCGAAGCGCGGATCGGTGCCGAGCGCCATGATGGTGGCCGATGCGCGTGCGGTGCCGACGCCGGTGACGATGCCGAGTACGCCGTCGTCGTTCATGAGCGCGTCGTGATACGCGGCGGGCATGGCGTAGCGATGGGTGAGGTGTTCGCCTTCGACCCAGTGTTGGAATTCGCCGGGAGTGTCGCCGGTGTCGTTGCCGACCTCAAACATGGTGACGACTACGACTTTAACGGGAATCCTTGCCTGTGCGGCTGCAACACCGCTGAAGAGCGATGCCGCGAGAAGTGCATGAATAGCGCGCATACCTGATGGTAGCGCGAATGCTATGCGCGTTCGCGGTGCAGGCCCTGCAGCAGGCGCCGGGTCACGCTGTAGCAGTCGCATGCGATGGATGCGAGTGCGCTGCGATTGGCGATTTGCACCATGCCACGGCGATATTTCAGGAGACCGTTGCGCTGCATTTCACCAGCGACAAGGGCGACGGTGGTGCGGCGCGTTCCGAGCAGTTGGGAGAGCGATTCCTGCGTGAGGGAGAGGGTGTCGCTGCCGGTGCAGTCTGCGGCGGTGAGTATCCAGCGTGCGAGGCGTTCGGTGCTTTGGTGCAGCTTGTTGCAGGCGGCCAACTGCGATGTGAGGAGCGTTTCCATCTGCACGTATTCGAGGATGCGTGTGCGGAACTCTTCGGATTCGGTGAAGAGCTTGCGGGCATCGGCTATTGCGACGCGCAGAGCGTGCCCCTGGATCTGCATAAAACATTGCGCTACAGCGGCCTGTGGTCCAAGCAGGTATACAGCGCCGGTGACGCCATCGGGGCCCGCTACTCCGACTTCTGCGGTGCTGCCGTCGGCGACGGAGACGACCGTGGTGGCGACTCCGGAGGTGAGGAAATACACGCCGGATGGCGCTTCTCCCGGAGTGAAGAGAATGCTTCCCCGGGGGAGTTCCACGGGGCGCGTCATGGATGAGAGTGTACGTTGCAACTCAGGCGAAAAAGTATCCAGCAGACGGTTGGTGCGCGGGGGCATGGTGCAGGTTCCTTACTGTCCTGCAATCGGGGCGTTGGCCCTCGGGAAAAGGACACGAAAACGCTCACGTCACAGTGACGGGTCTGCACGCGACTGTAACCGTGATGCGGTGGTGGACTCTGCCTTGTATCCGACACACCCTTATCGGTTTGTGTTCGAAGCAGTATCAGGCGTGATACAGGTGAGCCATGCCTTTACGCGCAACTTCATAACATTCGCATGCTGTATCCATGAGACCGGAGCGATCGAGGATTGTCACATTGCCTCTGACATATTCGATCAGGCCCTTGCGTTTGAGGCAGCTGGCAACGGTTGCGACGGTGGTGCGCTGTGTTCCGAGCATCTCGGCGAGGAACTCCTGCGTGAGATAGAGATTATTGCTTTCGGCGCGGTCGGCGCACATTAAAAGCCATCGCGCGAGGCGGGATTCGGCGTCGTGCAGCAGACCGCAGGCGCTGGTCTGCAATGAGACATTCCACGCCATCTGCGCCCATGCCAGGACGTAGCAGCGAAACTCAGTGGATTGTGCGAACCATCTTTCCGCTTCGCGGCGTGGGACGCGCAGAGCGCCTCCTCCGATCTGTATGACCGTTGCGGCGGAGCAACATTGCGGACCCAGTAGCGAAAGCGAACCGGCCATGCCGTCCCTGCCGCACATGGCGACCTCGGCGGTTCTGCCGTCCTGCATGGAGATGACCATGGAACACAAGCCACTGTTGATGAAGTAGACGTAGGGCTGCAGTTCTTCAACTGAGGCGATGTGTTGGGACTGCACCAGCGAGACATGTTCTCCCGCCTTCATAATGGACGCACGTAATGCGGGTGAGAACGCATTGAGCATGTGGTTTCCAATGGAGGATGGCATGAGCGCACCTTTCCAATCCCATCTGAACCTTGAGTGCAATCACCGACAAATGGTTATCCGGGTGTCGCTAAACTCCCTTTTTTTGCGGTTCCCACACGAATTTATGCACCTGCAGGGAGAGGCGCGCGGGGAGGAGGTCGTCGAGCATCCACTGCACCAGGTCGCGTGCGTCCAATTCCATGTTGTCTGCGGTGCGTAGCGGGGAAGGGTGCTGGATAAATGCCGGTGAAAGCAGGATATGGCCCAGCGTTCCGTCTGCGATTTTTGCTGCGAGATGTTCGCGGATGAAGTCGCGTGCAAATTCGTAGTCGCGGCGGTCGCGGAGGACGAACTTTACTTCGTCGCGAGCGGTGAGCGTGTTGAGGTTGCTCATGCGGAATGAGCCGAAGGCGCTGCCGCTGCCGGGGCATTTCACATCGACGATTTTATGTACTGCCGTAGGGACTTCTTCCAACGGGCGTTCGCCGCTGGTTTCGATCATCAGCGTGTATTTCGTTTTTTCGTCATTCAGCAGTCGCTGCATCAGCGGCAGAAGATCTTTTGCGTGCAGCATGGGCTCACCGCCGGTGAACTCAACCAGCGGGCACGCGAGTGCTTCAATCTGCGCGACAACTTCATCTTCAGTGAACGGCTTGCCACCGGTGAAGGTGTATTCGCTGTCGCACCAGGCGCAGCGCAGGTTGCATCCGGCAAAGCGCACGAAGATGCATGGCACGCCGGTGAACGACGATTCGCCCTGAACGGATTTGTAAAGCTCGATGAGGCGCACTGGTCGTTACTCCGCGTACGTGGCCTGCGATGTGTTCGTTTCGAAGATGGTGCTGCTCTTCACGCGCACGCGGCCCTTGGTTACATCAGAGAGGCGTGTGTTCGTCTCGTCGAAGAAGTATTTGGCCAGGTTTTCTGCAGAGGGATTCACAGTGGTGAACGGCTCCAGATCGTTAATCATCTGGTGGTCCAGGTAGTTCACCACGGGCTTCAGAATGTCCTTCAGGATTTTGAAGTCCAGCAGCAATCCGTTCGGTTCCAGCTCTTCACCGGCAAGCGTCACCAGCACGCGATAGTTGTGGCCGTGCGGGTTCTCGCACTTGCCGTGATAGTCGCGCAGGTAGTGTCCGGATGAGAAGTGAGATTCGACGGTTACTTCGTACATAGCAGTTCCTTCAAGAGATGCACCGCGGTGGTGTGCAGGTGCAGGATTCCGTTTCGTTTGTTGCAGCGGCTTTAGCCGCGGCGCTTGCGCTCGTTCTTTCCGCTATCGCGCTGGCGCAGATGTTCACGATGGATGTTTGCCTGTCCGCCGGGCGTGCGACGTTCCGCCTGCTCGAACATGCCCTGCAAGACTCCTAACAGAGCTACGAACAGGCCCAGCAGCAGCAGAACAATGCCGATGGTGCGCCACAGGCTGCTATCGGATGGAGCACCCACCTCATGCGTGATGCCGGTGAACCCAAGCACATAACAGAGCAAGGAGAACACAATAAGTGTTGCCGCCAGAATGTACAGATTGCGGCTCAGCATAACAACGACCCCTGTTTACGCCGCATTCTTGCGGAAGGACGTGCCAGCCAATCCCGGAATGCTTTCGGTGGTGGGCAGCAGGAAGAACAGGCCCGAGAACAGCAGCGTGGAGATCAAGTCGTTCTGGTAGAACGGCACCGCTGCTGTGTAGCAGGTGATGAGACCTTCCAAAGTATGCGGATACATGCCGCTGCGCAGGAAGACCACATAATTGCTCAACAGGAAAAAGCTTGTGGCAGATGCCAGCGCGGCCATGCCCACGCCAAGCCACGAGTGCTTACGATGCAGCGTTACGGAAGCTGCAAGGATCACAGCGGCATACCAGAGCCATGTGACGATGTAGCCGCTGAGATGGAAGGCGTAGCCGTACCCAAATACAGTAAGCCACCAGTCCGTGGCTGCAAGGGCCACTACAGCTAAGGCTGCGTGCCAACGCTTTCCGCTGGCCAGGCATGCGCCGAAGAACAACAGCGACGCGCCCACGGTGGTCACATTGCCGCCAGTGACGTGCAGCAACCGCGGCAGCACACGACTCAGGATAGCGATCAGGAGCACCAGGTAGGCCATGTCTCTATTCTCCCACAGTGGCGATGGCGCGATCTACGGAAGTTTCTGTTCGGTTCGGCCCAGAAATACACGCTGGACGTGCTGCGTGGCATCGACCCAGGCTTCCGCGCCCAGTGGGGCGGTGCTGCCGCTCATGCCCAGTACCGGGTAGCCAAAACGCAGATCGGTGAACCCCACCACGTGCCAGGTACGTTCCTGCGGATCGAGATCCATCTCAGGATGCACCTGCTCTGCGGTGCCGCGATCTTCGACCATGGGGAAACGTGCCCAGTCGAGATACACGCGGCCCAGCCAGCTTTGCTTTGCGGCTGCAACGGCTGGCGTTACGGGCGGTTTGGATAGCGCGTGCATGGTGTCGGTGTCATAGGTGTTGGTGCGATTGTCGAAACGGCCCATCTCCATTGCGGATGCGGTTTCGGCCACCACGAACCAACGGAAGGGATTGATAGGGTATGGGTTCACGCCGATGCGCCGCACCGGCCCGCTGCGGTAGTCCTGGTGGCGCGCCTGCGTTTTGGC